>NZ_CAMFHB010000008.1 GCF_945952055.1 uncultured Alsobacter sp. | reverse complement strand
GCATCGCCGCGATCTACGAGGGCACGAACGGCATCCAGGCCATCGACCTCGTCACCCGCAAGCTGCCGCTCGGCGACGGCGCGGTGGTGGGCGAGGCGATCGCGCGCATGCGCGAGACGGTGGTCGAGGTCGCCAGCCGCAACGCGCCGGGCTTCGGCCATGCCGCCTCGCGCCTGCGCGACGCGGTCGACAGCCTGGAGCGGGCGACCGCCTGGATGCTCGCGGCGCTGAAGGAGGGCCGCGCCGCGGAGGCGCTGGCTGGTGCCACGGCCTATCTCAAGCTCTTCGGCCTCGCCCAGGGCGGCACCGCGCTGGCGCGCAAGGCGCTCGCGGCGCAGGCGAGCCTGGACGAGGCGGGCGACGACCGCAGCCACGCCGCCCGCGTCGTGACGGCGCGCTTCTTCGCCGAGCATCTCGCCACGGACGCCCCGGGCCTGGAGCGTGCCATCGTCGAAGGCGCAGGCTCGCTCGACGACGCGACGCCGCTCTTCGCGGCATGACTGCGCCCGGACGGCTCGACGGCAAGGTGTGCGTGGTCGCCGGCGCCTCCCGCGGCGTGGGGCGCGGCCTGGCGCTCGGGCTCGCCGAGCAGGGGGCGACGGTCATCTGCAGCGGCCGATCCACCCGCTTCGGCGGACGCACCGAAGGGCGGCGGGAGACGGTGGAGGACACGGCCGAGGCGGTGCAGGCGGCCGGCGGGCAGGGCCACCCCTATGCCTGCGACCACACCGACGGCAAGGCGCTGCACGAGTTCGCGGCCTGGGTGCTGCGCCGGCACGGCCCGCCCGACGTGGTGGCCTGCGCCGTGTGGGGCGGCAACGAGGGTTACGACGGCACGGTCTATGCCGACGGGTCCAGCTTCGGCACGCCGTTCTGGCAGCGCACGCTGACGCCGTTCGACACGGCCATGCGCACGGGCGCCTACGCGCTGCTCGCGACAGCGCGGGCCTTCGCACCGCTGATGATCCCCAACGGAGCAGGGCTGGTCGCGGCCGTCGGCTTCGACAGCGAGGGCGTCTACATGGGCGACGTCTTCTACGACATCGGCAAGGCCGGCATTCTGCGGGCCTCCCAGATCATCGCCGCCGAACTCGGCCCGCGCGGGATCGCCACGGTGCACCTGACGCCCGGCTTCGTCCGCACCGAGCGCGTGCTCGATGCGGGCCAAGGCGAGCAGGCCACCCAGACCCCGCTCTACACCGGTCGCGCGCTCGCTGCGCTGGCCGCCGATCCGGCCGTCACGGCGAAGAACGGCCGGTCGCTGTTCGTCGCCGACCTGGCGCAGGAGTACGGCTTCACCGATGCGGACGGGACCCGGCCGGGGCGGTTCGACCTGTAGGACCGCGAAGAGAGGCCGGTGTTCTTGAGGCCACCTCCCTCCGTCATGGCCGGGCCAAGCCGGCCATGACGGAGGGAGGGAGTGTCTTCCTCCGGCAAACGCCTTACGAAACGTCACCTTGACGGACCCGCCTCGGCATGGTCAGCCGTGAGGGTCGCCGCGGAACACGTGCATGATCATCATCCACCGCCTTTCATCGTCGCCCGGCGAGGCGGATCGGTTCGACCGGCATCTCCTGCCCGCGCAGGAGCCGATCCCGGTCGACACGCTGTGGATCGACCTCGTCGAGCCGACGCGCGACGAGGACATGAAGGTCGAGGCCTTCGTCGGCATCTCCATCCCGACGCGCGAGGACATGGCGGACATCGAGCCGTCGGAACTGCTCTACACCGAGGACGGGGCCCGCTATCTCACCGCGCGCGTGGTGCACCAGGTCGACACCGACCCCGACATCACCGGCATCACCTTTATCCTGAAAGGCTCGTGCCTCGTCTCGGTGCGGTACTGCGATCCCAAGGCCTTCCACATGTTCACCAACCGCATCGCCCGGCCGGGCGGCTGCGGTCCGACGGCGGAGGCGATTCTCGCGGGCTTGTTCGAGACCATCATCGATCGCGCCGCGGACGTGCTGCAGGCCATCGCCCAGCGCCTCGATCGGCTCTCCGACCGGGTGTTCGAGACGCGCACCGATCCCGGCAGCCGCAATGCCGAGTTCCAGGACACGCTGCGCCAGCTCGGCCGCCACGGCGACCTGGTGTCCAAGATCCGCGAGAGCCTCGTCTCCATGGAGCGCGTGCTGCTGTTCCTGTCGGTCAGCTACCGCACCGCGCGCGTCCAGATCGAGCTGCGCGAGCAGGTGCGCACCACGCTGCGCGACCTGCAGTCCCTCGAGGAGCACGCGACCTTTCAGTCGCAGAAGATCCAGTTCCTGCTCGACGCCACGCTGGGGCTCGTCAACCTCGAGCAGAACAACATCATCAAGCTGTTCTCGGTCATGGCCGTGATCTTCATGCCGCCCACCCTGGTGGCGTCGATCTACGGCATGAACTTCAAGCTCATGCCGGAGCTCGAGTGGCATCTCGGCTACCCCATGGCGATCGGCATCATGATCATGGCGGGGCTGCTGCCGTACCTGTTCTTCCGTTGGAAGAAGTGGTTGTGATCTTGCCGCACGGCGGCCCGGCAGGCACCATCGCGCCATGTGCGGCCGCTTCGCCCTGACCTCCACGCCCCAGCAGGTTCGCGCCCTCTTCGGCTATGTCGAGGAGCCGAACTTCCCGCCGCGCGAGCAGATTGCGCCGACCGAGCCGATCGCCGTCGTGGTCCAGCACGGCAGGGAACGCCACTTCACGCTGATGCGCTGGGGCTTCCTGCCGGAGTGGGTGAAGGACGCGGCCGACTTTCCGCTGCTCTTCAACGCCCGCGCCGAGACGGCGCCAGAGAAGCCGGCCTTCCGCAACGCCATCCGCCGCCGCCGCTGCCTCGTGCCGGCCGACGCCTTCGTGGAATGGCGGCGGGAAGGCGAGGGGCGGGCGGTGCGCCGCGACCCCTTCGTCGCCAGCCGGGCCGACGGCGCCCCGATGGCTCTGGGCGGCATCTGGGAAACCAACCTCGGCCCGGACGGCGCCGAGCTCGACACGGTGGCGATCCTCACCACCGACGCCAACGGCACGATCGGCGCGATCCACGAGCGCATGCCGGTGATCCTGGAGCCGCGCGATTTCGACGCCTGGCTCGACCCCGCCAATGACGATGCGGCCCGGGTCGCGCACCTGATGCGTCCGGCGCCCGACGACGTGCTGGTGCTGAGGGCGGTCGAGCGGACACGGCCGGTGCCGGCGCCGAAGCCGCGCAAGGTCGTGGAGGACGACCCGCAGGGGCGGTTGTTCTGACGCTCCGAGCCCCTCGGCGCTCATGCTCCGCCTCTCCACGCGTCATGCCCGGGCTTGGCCCGCGCACCCACGACTTCGGGCAGGTCCAGGCAAAGTCGTGGTTGGCCAGGCCAAGCCCAGCCAGGACGGCGGAGAGAGGGCAACCCCTCGGGTGAAACGCAAACGGGGCGCCCGAAGGCGCCCCGTCGCGTGCCCAGGCAGGCCCGGAGACCGGGCCCGTCCCGAAAGGCTCAGTAGGAGTAGTACATCGTGAACTCGACCGGGTGCGGCGTCATCTCGAAGCGCATGACGTCCTGCATCTTCAGTTCGATGTAGCTGTCGATGAAGTCGTCGTTGAAGACGCCGCCGGCCTTGAGGAAGGCGCGGTCCTTGTCGAGGTTGGCGAGCGCCTCGCGCAGCGAGCCGCACACCGTCGGGATCTTCTTCAACTCGCGCGGCGGCAGATCGTAGAGATCCTTGTCCATCGCCTGGCCGGGATCGATCTTGTTCTGGATGCCGTCGAGGCCGGCCATCAGCATGGCCGCGAAGGCGAGGTAGGGGTTCGCCATCGGGTCGGGGAAGCGCACTTCCACGCGCTTGGCCTTCGGCGAGGAGGTGTAGGGGATGCGGCAGGACGCCGAGCGGTTGCGGGCCGAGTAGGCCAGCAGAACCGGGGCCTCGTAGCCCGGGACGAGGCGCTTGTAGCTGTTCGTCGACGGGTTGGTGAAGGCGTTCAGCGCCTTGGCGTGCTTGATGATGCCGCCGATGTAGTACAGGCACTCCTGCGACAGGTCGGCGTACTTGTTGCCGGCGAAGGTCGGCTTGCCGTTCTTCCAGATCGACTGGTGGACGTGCATGCCCGAGCCGTTGTCGCCGAAGATGGGCTTCGGCATGAACGTCGCCGTCTTGCCGTAGCTCTGGGCGACGTTGTGGATGCAGTACTTGTAGATCTGCATCTGGTCGGCCATCAGCGTCAGCGTGTCGAACTTCATGCCCAGCTCATGCTGGGCCGAGGCGACCTCGTGATGGTGCTTCTCGACCTTCACGCCCATGGCCGCCATGGCCGCGAGCATCTCGCCGCGCATGTCCTGGGCGCTGTCCTGCGGGGGAACCGGGAAGTAGCCGCCCTTGATGGCGATGCGGTGGCCGAGGTTGCCGCCCTCGTACTCGGTGTCGCCGTTGGTCGGCAGCTCGATCGAGTCGAGCTTGAAGCCCGTGTTGTAGGGGTCGGAGGCGAAGCGCACGTCGTCGAACACGAAGAACTCGGCTTCCGGGCCGACGAAGATCGTGTCGCCGATGCCGGTCGACTTCAGATAGGCCTCGGCCTTCTTGGCCATGCCGCGCGGATCGCGGGGATAGGGCTCGCCGGTGGTCGGCTCGAGCACGTCGCACACGATCGACAGCGTCGAGGCGGCGAAGAACGGGTCCATGGTCGCCGTCTGCGGGTCCGGCATGAGCGTCATGTCGGACTCGTTGATCGCCTTCCAGCCCGCGATCGACGAGCCGTCGAACATGATGCCTTCGGCGAAGGTGTCCTCGTCGATGATCGACACGTCGAAGGTGACGTGCTGCCACTTGCCACGCGGGTCGGTGAAGCGGAAATCGACATACTTGATGTCGTTGTCCTTGATCGCCTTGAGGACATCCTTGGCGGACTTCATCAGTTTCATCCCTCTGAAAGGTTCAGCACTAAAGGTTCAGCACTCTCGGGTGGGTCCGTGCGGGCGCGCCGGATCGAGGCGGGGGTCAGATCGCGTCCAGGCCGGTCTCGCCGGTCCTGATGCGGATCGCCTCCTCGACGGGGGAGACGAAGATCTTGCCGTCGCCGATGCGACCGGTCTGGGCGGCGCGGCGGATGGCGTCCACCGCGCGCTCGACCATGTCGTCGGGCAGGACGATCTCGATCTTCACCTTCGGCAGGAAGTCGACGACGTACTCCGCTCCGCGATAGAGCTCGGTGTGCCCCTTCTGCCGGCCGAAGCCCTTGGCCTCGGTGACCGTGATGCCCTGCAACCCGACGTCCTGAAGGGCCTCCTTCACGTCGTCGAGCTTGAACGGCTTGATGATCGCTTCGATTTTTTTCATCGCTTGCCCGCTTTGAACGGCCGTCCCGGGCAGAGAGCCGAGGCCCGAGGGACGTGGTCGGTGATTAGCATCAACCATGCCGAACCGCCATCGTCATTGTGCACGTCCCACGAGGAATCAGCGTGAGCGCTGCCTGCCCATGCGGCAATTGGAGCCGTTGCAGGGCAAATGACCAAGACTTGGGCGGCAACATGCTCAATTCGTGAGCGAATCCGCGTCGGCGGACGGGGTGCGCGACCGGTTTGCGAAAGCGGCGCGAAGCCTGGTCCGATCGACTACACTCCACCCTGCGGGCACGGGGGCGCAGGCCATGAACGAGATCCTGACGACGGGAGAGATGGGGCAGGCCGATGCCGCGGCGATTGCCGCGGGAACGTCCGGCCCGACGCTCATGGAACGGGCAGGGCGCGCGGTGGCCGACGTCGTCGCCAGGCGCCGCCAGGTCGGCTCGCGCGTGCTGATAATGTGCGGCCCCGGCAACAACGGCGGGGACGGCTTCGTGGCGGCCCGGGTCTTGGCCATGCGCGGCTATGCGGTGCGTGTCCATCTCCTGGGAGCACTCAACGGGCTGCGCGGCGACGCCGCCGCGGCGGCCGCGTCGTGGGACGGCGACACCCGGGACCTCGCCGATGCCGCGCCGGCGGAGGCCGACATCGTGGTGGACGCGATCTTCGGCGCGGGCCTGTCGCGCGACGTGGACGGGGTGGCCGCCGACGTGATCGCCCGTGTCGCCGCCAGCGGGGTGCCCGTGGTGGCGGTCGACGTGCCCTCGGGCGTGGACGGCGACAGCGGGCAGGTGAGGGGCATCGCGGCACCGGCCGTCGAGACGGTCACCTTCTTCCGCCTGAAGCCCGGTCATCTTCTCTATCCCGGCCGCGCCCTGTGCGGGCGCGTGCGCGTGGCCGACATCGGGATCGCCGACGACGTTCCCGCCCGCATCGGGGTGCGCACCTGGCGCAACGAGCCGGCCCTGTTTCGGGGGGTCTTCGGGCCGCCGGCCGAGACCGGCCACAAATACGGTCGGGGACACGCCCTCGTGCTGTCGGGCGGCATCGAGGGCGGCGGTGCGGCGCGCCTTGCCGCGCGGGCGGCGCTGCGCGCGGGCGCGGGGCTGGTCACCGTCGCGGCTCCCGCGGACGTGCTGCCCGCCCATGCCGCCGCGCTCGACGCGGTCATGGTGCGACGGTGCGACGGCCCTGCGGACTGGCAGGCGCTGCTGGCCGACCGTCGGCGCAACGCCGTCGTCGCCGGACCGGCGGCAGGCGTCGGAGCCTCGACCCGCGAGGCCGTGGCGGCGGCACTGGCCGCGGGCGCCCACTGCGTGCTCGATGCCGACGCCCTGACGAGCTTCGCCGACGACCCCACCGCTCTGCGCGATCTCGTCGCCCACCGCGCGGGAGGCGCCCGGCAGGGTGTCGTGCTGACCCCCCACGACGGCGAATTCGGCAAGCTCGTCCGCGCCTTGCCGGACTATTCGGATTCAAGTTCGAAGCTCGATCGCGCCCGGTCGGCTGCCGCGGCGCTCGGCGCCGTCGTGGTTCTCAAGGGCCCGGACACGGTGATCGCCGGCCCCGGCGGCACGGCCGCCATCAACGCCAACGGCACGCCCTGGCTCGCGACGGCGGGCTCCGGTGACGTGCTGGCCGGCCTGGTGGGAGCACTGCTCGCCCAGTCCGTCCCGGCCTTCGAAGCCGCCTGTGCCGCGGTCTGGCTGCACGGCGAGGCTGGAACGGCGGTCGGGCCCGGGCTCATCGCCGAGGACCTGCCAGGGGCGATTCCCGGCGTCCTGAAGGCCCTGTTCGGAGCGTGAAGCTTGTTTCCTATTGGCTACCACCTCTCAGCCGTCCTGCCCGGGCTCGGCCCGGGCATCCACGACTTCTCCGGGGCCATGCCGAAGTCGTGGGTGGCCGGGCCGAGCCCGGCCATGACGCGGAGAGGGAGGTGCAAACTGGACTGCTGAGTGAGTCACAAGCTCTGATGAGGTCGTACTCGGCCGTGGCGAAGGACGCACAATGGTCCCCTGCGCGCCCTCAGGTCACCTCGAACCAGGTGCTCAGACCCGTGTCGAGCCGCTCAAGCACCGATGAGCCGATGAGCCAGCGGCCTTTGTTGTCGGCCACGAAGGCGATGCGCTGGGTCTGGTTCTCGAGCAGGATCATCGTGTCGAGCCAGTAGGGCTCCCAGCCGTCGTCGAAGGCGTGCAGCAGCCGGAACACGTGCCCGTGGACGTGGATCGCCTGCGGGTAGGCGGTCCGGTTGACGAGCGCCAGCACGATCGGCGTGCCTTTCTTGACGCTCAGCAGCGGCTTGCCGGGCTTTTCGCCGGGCAGCAGCCCGAATCCCCCGTTCACCGTCCAGATCTTGGCGGGATCGCCCTTCCAGGCGGGCTTTCCGTCCGACCCGGGCTTGGCGCCACCCTCGATCACCACGTCGGCGCGGGCGGCCTTCTGGAGCGTGATGGCCTCGGGCAGCAGGGTGTTGATCGGAATCGGCGCGATGGGCGGCAGGGCGGGGCGCCTCGCGGAGGCCGGTTCGCCCTCCGCCACGATCTGCACCAGCGGCAGGCCGGGCCCGATCATGGCGACCACGGCCCCCTTCGTGTCGGCGGGAATGTCGGCGATGACGTCGTAGCGCGTGCCCGGCGCGAAGGGCAGCGTCGAGTGAAGGGGCTCGAACGTGTCCGTGGGCTGGCTGTCGATCGCCACCACATAGGCCTTGAGGCCGTCGAAACGGATGCGCATCAACCGGGCGTTGCACAGACTCACGATCCGCAGGCGAATGCGGCCTCCGGGCGCCACGGCGACCTTGAGGGGCGCACGGGCGCCGTTCACCGTCAGCACCGTGCCGAGCCGTCCGGGGCCGGCGCGCTCCTCCACACCGCCGAACGGCGCATGGGAGCCGTCCTCCATCAGGCGCCAGTCGTCCACGGCCACGATCTGGTCGATGTCGACGGGAACCGGCGTGGCCTCCGTCACCGCCAGGACCCCCGCAACGCCGCGGTCTTGCAACTCGCCGCAGTGGCCGGGAACCAGCGGCCGGTAGATGAAGGTGCCCGCATCGGGCGGCACGAAGCGAATCTCGCCGGCCGCCCCGGGGGCCACCGCATCGGCGGACAGGGCCGCGACGCCGTCGGATTCGCTCGTATTGCGCACGCCCTGCCAGTGCAGGCTCAGCGGCTTGTCGAGCCCGTTGACCAAGCGCACGCGCAGGTCCTCGCCCTTGCGGATTCGCACGTCGGGGCCCGGCGTCCGTCCGCCGATCGCCCAGATCGGCGTCTCCTGCCCCTGCTGGAACGAGACGATCGAGGGGCGCGCCTCCATCTGGACGGTGGGCAGCCCGTCGGCCTTCGCCGCCGCCGCCGGGGCGGGGGGATCGATCGCCAGCGCGGCGCGGGGCGCCACCATCGCGGTGCCCGCGCCGGCCAGAAGGGCGCGGCGCGACAGGGAAAACGGCGTGTCGGCGGGCATGGATCCTGCTTCGTTCCCGTGGACTCGAGCCCCGTTTTGCCACGGCCCGGGCGGGGAGGCGAGGGGCTGCCCATTTTTGGTGTGGCGCCCCCGCGCGGTCATGCTATAGAGCGCCACCCTGCGGAGGGCGACCTCCGCGACGGGGCGTGTTTGCGCTCTTGCGGGCGTGGCGGAACTGGTAGACGCGCCGGATTTAGGTTCCGGTGACGCAAGTCGTGTGGGTTCAAGTCCCTCCGCCCGCACCAGACCCGCCACCGACGCGGTCGAGCGGCGAAGTGCGCCCCGGTCCATGCCATTCCGTTCTCACTCTTGCCGAAGGCACGTCCAAACATGCAGGTCACGCAAACACTGTCGGAGGGGCTGAAGCGCCAGTTCACGGTCACGCTTCCGGCCAAGGATCTCGAGCAGCGCCTGACCAGCGAGCTCGTCGAGCTCAAGGACAAGGTGCGGATCAACGGCTTCCGTCCCGGCAAGGTCCCGGTGCAGCACCTGCGCCGCGTCTACGGCAAGTCGGTGATGGCCGACGTGCTGCAGAACCTCGTCAACGAGACGAACCGCAAGATCGTCGAGGACAACGCGCTCAAGCTCGCCTTCGAGCCCAAGATCGAGTTCCCCGAGAACAAGGAAGAGGTCGAGGCCGCCATGGAGGCGCGCGGCGACCTGTCCTACACGGTTTCGCTCGAGGTCCTGCCCAAGTTCGAGCTGCAGCCCTTCGCGGGCCTGAACGTGGTGCGTGAGACGGCCGAAGTGCCGGCGGCCGAAGTGGACGCCGCCATCGAGCGCATGGCCTCGCAGAATCGCTCCTACGCCTCCCGGGACGGCGACGCGCCGGTGGCCGAGACGGGCGACCGCCTCGTGGTCGACTTCGTCGGCACCATCAACGGCGAGGCCTTCGAGGGCGGCACGGGCAGCGACATCTCGGTCGACCTCGGCTCGGGCACGTTCATCCCCGGCTTCGAGGGCCAGCTGGTCGGCGCCAAGAAGGGCGAGACCCGCACGGTCAACGTCACCTTCCCGCCGAACTACGGCGCGGCCAACCTCGCCGGCCAGGCGGCCTCCTTCGAGGTCACCGTGAAGGACGTGCAGGCGCCGGGCGCCCTCGTCATCGACGACGAGCTCGCCAAGGGCTTCGGCATGGAGACCCTCGACGCCCTGAAGGACGCGGTTCGCGACACGATCGGCCGCGACTACGCCTCGGTGTCGCGCCGCAAGCTGAAGCGCCAGCTGCTCGACGCGCTCGACGCCCAGTACACCTTCGAACTGCCGCCGACCCTGCTGGCGCAGGAGTTCGACAACATCTGGCGGCAGGTCCAGGACGACATGCAGCAGTCGGGCAAGACCTTCGCCGACGAGGGCACCTCCGAGGAGGAGGCTCGCGCCGAGTACCAGAAGATCGCCCAGCGTCGCGTCCGCCTCGGCCTCGTGCTCGCCGAGATCGGCGAGGCCGGCAAGGTGCAGGTCACCGACGAGGAGGTCTCCCAGGCCCTCGTCGAGCGGGCCCGCCAGTTCCCCGGCCAGGAACGCATGGTGTGGGACTTCTACCGCAAGAACCCGCAGGCTCTCGCCGAAATCCGGGCGCCGCTGTTCGAGGACAAGGTCGTCGATCACATTCTCGGCACCGCGTCCGTGACCGACAAGACCGTCTCCAAGGACGAGCTCTTCGACGAGCGCTCCGACGAGGAGAAGGCGGCGGCGGGTGCCGAGTCGGCCGATGCGCCGGCCGAGGCCGCGCCCAAGAAGACGCGCAGCCGGGCCAAGAAGGCGACCGACGACAGCGCGGCCTGAGCCGCGCCGGCGCCTTGATCGGCACGCCGTGGAGCCCGCGCGGGTCCACGGTCGTGTCACCGGTCCATTCACCAACGGGAGCCGGTCCCCTTTCCGTGGGCGGCTCCCGTGACTATGTTGGAGGCAGGTGCTTCGCGGCGGAGCGCCTGCCATCGCTTTTTTCACGCCAGAAACGGGCACGACCAATGCGCGATCCGATCGAAGTCTACAACAACATGCTCGTGCCCATGGTCGTGGAGCAATCCAACCGCGGCGAGCGTGCCTTCGACATCTATTCGCGCCTGCTGCGCGAGCGCGTGATCTTCCTGACGGGCCCCGTCGAGGACAACATGGCTTCGCTCGTGGTGGCGCAGCTGCTGTTCCTGGAGTCGGAGAACCCGAAGAAGGAAATCTCGATCTACATCAACTCGCCGGGCGGCATCGTGACCTCCGGCCTGGCGATCTACGACACGATGCAGTTCATCCGGCCGGCCGTCTCGACGCTGTGCATCGGTCAGGCGGCCTCCATGGGCTCACTGCTGCTCGCCGCCGGCGAGGCCGGCATGCGCTTCGCGCTGCCCAACGCCCGCATCATGGTCCACCAGCCGTCTGGCGGCTACCAGGGCCAGGTGACGGATATCCTGATCCACGCCCGCGAGGTGGAAGGCCTGAAGCGCCGCCTCAACGAGATCTACGAGAAGCACACGGGCAAGGACTACAAGACGATCGAGGAGGCCCTCGAGCGCGACAACTTCATGACCGCGGACGGCGCGAAGGCCTTCGGCATCGTCGACCAGGTCATGGAAAAGCGTCCGACCGAGGCCGCCTGAGACCGGTGAGCAGATGCGGTGGCCCTGCCGCGGGCGGAACGGCGGGCCCCGGCGGCTTGTTTGCCTTGTTGGAAATCTCGGCCCGTCATGAGGGTTCGAGCCTATTGATCCCCGCCCGGCACCATGTTTGCATCCGCAGGCGTGGCGCCGAATCCGCTGAGGGCTCGCTGCCAGCGGGGATGTTCCCCTGGGGTCCGTCCCTGAGAGACGCTACCGTTTCTTAGGGTCCGGATCCGTAACCTGATCGAACGAGCAGTGCCGGACGTCCGTGCGAGCTCCGATCGAGTGGAGGTTTGCCATGAGCAAAGTCGGCGGCGGTGATTCGAAGAGCACGCTGTACTGCTCGTTCTGCGGCAAAAGCCAGCACGAGGTCCGCAAGCTGATTGCGGGGCCCACGGTTTTCATCTGCGACGAGTGCGTGGAACTGTGCATGGACATCATTCGGGAGGAGAACAAGTCCTCCCTGGTGAAGTCGCGCGACGGGGTGCCCACGCCCAAGGAGATCCGCAAGGTTCTCGACGACTACGTCATCGGCCAGGATCACGCGAAGAAGGTGCTCTCGGTCGCGGTGCACAACCACTACAAGCGGTTGAACCACGCGACGAAGCACAACGACGTCGAGCTGGCGAAGTCCAACATCCTGCTCGTGGGCCCGACCGGCTCCGGCAAGACGCTGCTCGCCCAGACGCTCGCCCGCATCCTCGACGTGCCGTTCACGATGGCTGACGCCACCACGCTCACCGAGGCCGGCTATGTCGGCGAGGACGTGGAGAACATCATCCTGAAGCTGCTCCAGGCCTCCGACTACAATGTCGAGCGGGCGCAGCGCGGCATCGTCTACATCGACGAGATCGACAAGATCTCCAGGAAGTCCGACAACCCCTCGATCACCCGCGACGTGTCGGGCGAGGGCGTCCAGCAGGCGCTCCTGAAGATCATGGAAGGCACGGTGGCCTCGGTTCCGCCCCAGGGCGGCCGCAAGCACCCGCAGCAGGAATTCCTGCAGGTGGACACGACCAACATCCTGTTCATCTGCGGCGGCGCCTTCGCCGGCCTCGAGCGCATCATCTCGGCGCGCGGCAAGGGCACCTCGATCGGCTTCGGCGCGCGCGTCGAGGCGCCGGACGACCGGCGCACGGGCGCCATCTTCCGCGAGGTGGAGCCCGAGGACCTGCTGAAGTTCGGCCTCATCCCGGAGTTCGTCGGCCGTCTGCCGGTGATCGCCACGCTCGAGGACCTCGACGAGCCCGCGCTCAAGAAGATCCTCACCGAGCCGAAGAACGCGCTGGTCAAGCAGTATGCGCGCCTCTTCGAGATGGAGGACACCGAGCTCACCTTCTCCGACGAGGCGGTCTCACTGATCGCCAAGAAGGCGATCGAGCGCAAGACCGGCGCCCGCGGCCTAAGGTCGATCATGGAGGGCATCCTGCTCGAGACCATGTACGACCTGCCGAGCCTGGAAGGCTGCGAGCAGGTGGTGATCGGCCCCGAGGTCATCGAGGGCAAGGCCCGTCCGCTCTACATCTACTCGGACAAGGGCAACGAGGCGGCATCCTCCGCCTGATCACGTCAACGTGGCCGCGCGCAACGGAGCGCCGGCCACCCCTCCCGCTTGAACGCGGGATGGTGAGGGACCACTTAATGTCCCAGGTAACCGGTTCGCTCATGACAACGGATCGCCAATGATCCGGAGGAACCGGGTGCGTCGCGGCGGCGGGCTCTTCCCGGCCGCACTCTCGTTCGCAGGGTGGCCCTCTCCGGGCATCCAGGCGAGCGCACCAGAAAGGACACGTGTTCGATGACGACTACCAGACAGCGTCCGCAGCTGCAGCCGGGCCAGGTGGACACCTATCCCGTCCTTCCCCTGCGCGACATCGTCGTCTTCCCCCACATGATCGTGCCGCTGTTCGTCGGCCGCGAGAAGTCCATTAAGGCTCTCGAGGAGGTCGTGAAGTCCGAGAAGCTGATCCTTCTCGCGACCCAGAAGAACGCGGCGGATGACGATCCGGCAACGGATGCGATCTTCACGATCGGGACGCTGGCGACCGTTCTCCAGCTTCTGAAGCTCCCCGACGGCACCGTGAAGGTGCTGGTGGAGGGCGTGGGCCGCGCCAAGGTGCGCGACTACGTCCGCTCGGAGGACTTCTACGAGGCGTCCGCTGAGGCCCTGGAAGACCTGATCCCGAACCGGATCGAGGCCGAGGCGCTCGCCCGCTCGGTCGTGACCGAGTTCGAGAGCTACGTGAAGCTCAACAAGAAGGTGTCTCCCGAGGTCGTCTCGGCCGTCGGGCAGATCGAGGACTACTCGAAGCTGGCCGACACCATCGCTTCGCACCTCGCCGTCAAGATCACCGACAAGCAGGACGTCCTCGAGATCGTCGACGTGACCAAGCGCCTGGAGAAGGTGCTTGGCTTCATGGAGAGCGAGATCTCGGTGCTCCAGGTGGAAAAGCGCATCCGCTCGCGCGTCAAGCGCCAGATGGAGAAGACCCAGCGCGAGTACTACCTCAACGAGCAGATGAAGGCGATCCAGAAGGAGCTCGGCGACGAGGACGGCAAGGACGAGATCGCCGAGATCGAGGAGCGCATCGAGAAGACCAAGCTCTCGAAGGAGGCCCGCGACAAGGCGCAGGCCGAGGTCAAGAAGCTGCGTCAGATGTCGCCGATGTCGGCGGAAGCCACCGTCGTGCGCAACTACCTCGACTGGCTGCTCTCGCTGCCCTGGGGCAAGCGCTCCAAGGTCAAGAAGGACCTCGCCCACGCCCAGACGCTGCTCGACGACGAGCACTACGGGCTGGAGAAGGTCAAGGAGCGCATCGTCGAGTATCTCGCCGTGCAGAGCCGCGCCAACAAGCTGACCGGCCCGATCCTGTGCCTCGTCGGCCCTCCGGGCGTCGGCAAGACCTCGCTCGGCAAGTCGATCGCCAAGGCGACGGGTCGCGAGTTCGTGCGCATGTCGCTGGGCGGCGTGCGTGACGAGGCCGAGATCCGCGGTCACCGGCGCACCTACATCGGCTCGATGCCCGGCAAGATCGTGCAGTCGATGCGCAAGGCCAAGACCAACAACCCGCTCTTCCTGCTCGACGAGATCGACAAGATGGGCATGGACTTCCGCGGCGATCCGTCGTCGGCGCTCCTGGAGGTGCTGGATCCCGAGCAGAACACGACGTTCAACGACCATTACCTCGAGGTCGACTACGACCTGTCGAACGTGATGTTCGTGACGACGGCGAACACGCTCAACATCCCGCCGCCCCTGCTGGACCGCATGGAGGTCATCCGCATCGCCGGCTACACGGAAGAGGAGAAGGCGGAAATCGCCCGTCGTCACCTCATCCCCGAGTCGATCAAGAAGCACGGCCTGCAGCCGAAGGAATGGCTCATCGACGATGAGGCGCTCCTGATGCTGATCCGCCGCTACACCCGGGAAGCCGGCGTCCGCAACCTCGCCCGCGAGCTCAACAACCTCGCCCGCAAGGCCGTGAAGGAGATCCTCCTCTCGAAGAAGAAGAAGGTCTCGGTCACGGTGAAGACGCTGCCCGACTTCCTCGGCGTGCCGAAGTATCGCTACGGCGAGACGGAGAGCGAGGACCAGGTCGGTGTCGTCACGGGCCTCGCCTGGACAGAGGTCGGCGGCGAGCTGCTGACGATCGAAGGCGTGATGATGCCCGGCCGCGGCAAGATGACCGTGACCGGCAACCTGAAGGACGTCATGAAGGAGTCGATCTCGGCGGCGGCCAGCTATGTCCGCTCGCGCGCCATCGACTTCGGGCTGGAGCCGCCGCTCTTCGATCGGCGCGACATCCACGTGCACGTTCCCGAGGGCGCCACGCCCAAGGACGGCCCCTCGGCGGGCATCGGCATGGCCACGGCCATCGTCTCGGTGCTGACCGGCATCCCGGTGCGCCACGACATCGCCATGACCGGCGAGGTCACGCTGCGCGGCCGCGTGCTGCCGATCGGCGGCCTCAAGGAGAAGCTCCTGGCGGCGCTGCGCGGCGGCGTGAAGAAGGTGCTGATCCCCGAGGAGAACGCCAAGGACCTCGCCGATCTTCCCGCCAGCGTGAAGAACGGCCTGGAGATCGTGCCGGTGTCGCGGATGGAGGAGGTGATCAAGCACGCCCTCATTCGCCAGCCCCAGCCGATCCAGTGGGAAGAGGACCTCTCGGCGGCCAAGACCAAGGCGGCCGACGAGGAAGCGGCGGGCATCGTCGCCCACTGATCCCGCAGTCTTTGGAATAGAGTCCCAGCCCCGCAGCCCACGCTGCGGGGCTTTTTCGTGGTCGCTGCGTCCGTGCTGCCACGGTCCGGCCACAAGGCCTGTGTCAAAGCCGAACATTCCGGTGAAAACTGCCGGAATCTGAGGGAATCCCTCAGGTTTCGGCCGATCTGCGCTTGCACACGGCGGCGTGAACTGGAACAAGGCGACCAACGCCGTACGAGTCGGCGTCGTTTCGGTTTCCAACAAGGAGCATTCCGATGAACAAGAGCGAGCTCGTCTCCGCCGTCGCCGAGACCGCGGACCTCACCAAGGCCCAGGCCGGCGCGGCCGTGGACGCCGTCCTCGAGGCGATCACCGCCTCCCTGAAGTCGGGCGACGAAGTGCGCCTGGTCGGCTTCGGCACCTTCCTGGTGACCAAGCGCGCCGCCGGCGAAGCCCGCAACCCGCGCACGGGCGAGACGATCAAGACCAAGGCCTCCCTGGCCCCGAAGTTCAAGGCCGGCGCCGGCCTGAAGTCGGCCGTCAACGGCTGACCCCGCCGCGGCCCCCAGGGCCGCACGGCGAACCGAGATCGGGCCGGCGCAAGCCGGCCCTTTTTCGTTGGCGGTATCCTGAGAGCGCGTGAATCAATCCGCCTCCAATCTCCTCATCCAGTTAGCTTTTGCATCGTTCCTCAAACCGCCCCCAAGCCCCTCATCCTGAGCCACGGCCCGCAGGGCCGTGAGTCGAAGGACGCACAAAAGCGCCGCTGCTGGCAGTCTGCGTCCTTCGACTTGGCCGCTTCGCGGCCGGCTCAGGATGAGGGAGATGGGGGCGGGGATGGATTCACAAGCTCTGGGTAGCCCGCGAAGAGGGCGCGTCGGGCGACGCAGACCGGCCGGGAGTGTTCCGGCCGCCGCCATGGGCAGCGCTTGCCAACCCCCGCGCGCATGGGCATATGAGGGCGGCGGACCCGCGGGTCCCGCGGGCGGTTAGCTCAGTCGGTAGAGCATCTCGTTTACACCGAGAGGGTCGGCGGTTCGAGCCCGTCACCGCCCACCAACACACACACGACCGATGCCGCCCTCTCCTGGAAGCGCATGATCTCATGTGCTGCGCTGCGGCCAGAGCGGAGCGGCCAGACAGAGCCGGAACTCGGGCTCCCGAGGACGCGGCTTCGGCGCGCTCTCCGTCGCGTCGCTTTCTCCCGAACATGCAAGCCGGGTGACTTCGCCTCGATTGAAGCCCAGAACGGCGCGAGCCCTCAGTTTGAGAGGCGCGGTGGGGGCTCAGGGAGTGAATTGAGGGTCTGAACGATGTGTTCGCTGGTCTCCCCTGCCGCGCACAGGCCGGTTGCCGCTTCCCCGAAATCCACCAAGTCGTGATGTCGATCGTCGCGTGCCCTTTCGAGCGGTATCAGCCATGCTGCATGACCTCGGGCGACCAGCCCCTCGAAGAAAAGCTTTTGCGCAGAAAACGGGACATTCGTCTCTCGGGGGTCGCCGACCACAAACACGCGGCGCTTCGGATCGATCCGAATTTTGTCGAGCGATGCGTAGGGATCGAAGCGAGAAACTGGGTCTCCAGGCTTGATCAAGTTTCGAGCCTCAAGATAGGCGCGGTAGGCCGAAGCTCCTGACGAGATCACCGCGCAGTTCAAGTCAGTTCGACGCGATAGGAGCTCGGCAACCAGCGTGCCGCCGCCGCTATGGCCTCCAAGGCTGATTTTCTCGATTGCATAGCGCTGTTTGAGGGCGTCCAGAGCGGCATCGACAAGAGCTGCTTCGATTGGCCTTCCTCGCATTGTGTAGTGTTTGCCTGAACTCCCATACGTGCCAGGCCGTGCCAGATAAACCGCGGGTATGCCAAACCGCCGGCTTACCTGTGCCTCCAGCGCAACCATCTCGGCTGGCCCGAAGCCACTTTGGCGCTTGTCAGCGTTTTTTCCAGACGGCCCAAGCACGTCTCCGTTCAGCCAGACCATCGTCACTGGATTGGCGGTCCGATCGTTCTTCAGGCCAGACGCATAGTACCGGATACACGCGGACGTACCTGCTGCAGTAACGAATACAGCGGTGTCTTGTGCCTCGTATGGGGCGCAGTCCTCTTTTGATGTCCTGATGCCTTCAACGACGTGGTCCGGGTTGAACATCGCGGCTTCCGGCCGTGACTGAGCCGATGCAAAATTCAGCTGGTTCATTGGGCCGGCGGCCAGAAGAATTATCACCGCGGCCTTGGGGACGACGCGCATCTGCACTCTCCAGCTGAGGAACGCCGCACCGTCTCCAGCAAATACGATTCAAATTGGACCGTTTCTCCATTGAGCTTGTTAACCTTTTCGGATCCTTACCCGCTCGGATGTCCTCTGTTCGACCTGCCGTTGGGCGCCGTACGCGCGTCGCCGGCCCAGGCGCGCCATTGCTGCCACGAAGTTGCGTAGACTGGCCTTCGGCAGGCGAGGAGTGAATCGATGGGGCAGGACCGCTCACGGCGCGGGACGCAGAGCACGACCGTCACCATCCCGGTGCAGTCGCTCTCGACCGGGCCCCAGGCCGCGAACGCCTTTCCCGGCTGGGAAAGCCCGCCGACCACGGTGTTCGTGTCCGGCGCCTTCGGCGGTGCCAAGGGAACCCGGTACATGTCCGTGGCCGACAGCGCGTTTTTCGTCGCCAGGACGCAGGACGTCAGCCGCGATCAGGAAGTCACGA
Organism: uncultured Alsobacter sp.; assembly: GCF_945952055.1. Classification (GTDB taxonomy): domain Bacteria; phylum Pseudomonadota; class Alphaproteobacteria; order Rhizobiales; family Beijerinckiaceae; genus Alsobacter. Next base: position 158,328 of record NZ_CAMFHB010000008.1, on the reverse strand, counting down.
CGTTCATGGAGCGCGGGAGCGTCTATCTGCGCCTGACGCCGGGCGGCAGGGCTCTCGCTTTCTCGGTTTCGACCGAGACGAACGGGTACGGCGTGCACGTGCTCGACGGCCTTCGCGAGGGGATCGCGAACCCGGCAGGCGTCGGGCCCGGCGGAGCAACCGTCATCGGCGCCTCGTTCATCACGCCGCTGCCGGCGATCGACGACGTCCCGGGGTGGAACCCGGCCAGCAACGCGGACAAGGCCTGGACGTTCGGCGTGGAAGGCTTCGACGTCTACCTGAAATACGACGGGGTGGAGTTCTGGCGGTCGCGGCAGTTCTACCACCTCGAGCCCGGCCGGATCGCGCTCGGCGCCCATCCCGACCAGAGACACTACGGGTTCCGCGACGTGTCGGCCGTCCACAAGGCCAGCATCGCCCTGACGAGCGACCTCACCGCGAAGATCTTCGACCTGAGCGACTTCGGGATGAAGTCCCTCGTCACGACGGGCTCGATGGAGGCCGGCGCGACCACGCTGACGGTCGCTCGCGATCCGGGCTTCGCCGTCGGCGACAGGATCTGCATCGCGGTCGGCGGCGAGGCGGGCGGTGGCGTGCCGGGGGAGCGGGGCGTGGGCGGGCAGTGGCCGCGCCTCCTTTATGCCAACCTGCCGACCCGCGACAGCGATCGCACGCAGGTTCCGGGCAAGATCTGCGGTGTGCTGTCCAACGGGAACACCTACCGGTGGGACGGCAAGGTGTGGGTCTCCTACGACGGGAATCTGAGACATTATCTCGGCCGCATCGTCCCCTGGGCGCACGTCGCGACGATCACGGCGATTTCCGGCACGACGTTCACGCTCGACGAGGCGGCCACGGCGGCAACGACCGGCGCGGCTGTGTACTTCGACAGCGCTGTGCTGATGGCGAACACCCTGCAGCATGCCGCGAGCGGCTTCACGCGGCAGACGGGCGCGACGATCCGTATCCCGCCCGGAACCGACTGGTGCTTCGCCAACGCCAACATCGCGCTGGGCCACGAGGGCCTGCACATCGTCGGCGCGGGCGAAGCCGCGACGGTGATCGTCTGCCCGCCGGGCACGATGAGCCGGGTGTTCAACATCGTGGGCGCCGCCAACGGCGGCGTCCGCGACCTGGCCTTCCGCGGATCGTGCCGCGCGGACAAGGGCTACATGTTCGGCTTCCACTTCACCACGGACGCGTTCCGGACGGCGGGCGAGTTCTGCCGGGTCACCTCCAGCGACGGTTTCGTGGCCGAGCGCATCACCGGCACGAACCACGCCCAGGCGATCATGACGATCAATGGCAGCACCGGGGCGCGGATCAGCGACGCCACGGCCGTTCACGAGACCGGCCACGCGGACTACTTCCAATGGGCGTACATGGTGGCGGATTCGACAGGCTGCCTGATCGAGAGAGCGACCTTCGACTGCCCCGTCCTCATGAAGGGCCTAGAGAGTTTCCGCTCCGTGGGCTCGGTGTTGCGGGGGGCCAGGGGCCGGAACGCCTGCATCTCGTCCAACTCGGACAAGGACCTCACGCTGCAGGATTGCGCGATCGTCTATGAGCGAGGCTGCGGCGACGCAGCCTGGAACCTCACGAGGCGTCCGGAAGTGATGATGCCGTCCCCCATAGAGCCGCTGGTCAACCTGAACTCCAACATCGACAACTCGTCGGGAAGCCGCACGGGCACGGGCATCCTGGTCGAGAATTGTGACTTCGACGTTCAGGGCCCGGTCTGGTCGGGGCAGGGGCTCCAGGTCATCAGCGTCAGCGGCGCCGTCGACAACGTGATCGTCCGCGGAAAATACAAGAACAAGCCGGTCTCGGCCCCGTCGGGCCGGATCAGGCTTCCGGATCTCGGCCGCGAGAACAGTCTCGCCTTTCGCTGCGACGATGCGACCAAGAAGGTCCTCGTCGAAGGCATACGCGTCGAGACGGCCGGCAGGATGCCGCCGATCGGTTCGCACACCGGCGCGACGGTGCCCGCCGGCATGACCGTCCGCAACTGCGTGGTCGACAGGCTGCCCGCAAGGATCAACGGCACGGTGGCCGGCAACATCACCAACGCGGCCTACGAAGCCTCGTGAGAGTTGGCGCGCAACGCGCGCGTGGCTGCCCCGTGGTGGGGCGCCCGCCGACTGTTTTCACAGGAGTGGAGGCGCGTGCGGGCGAAGAGGCTGGGTCGCGTCCAGGTCACCCAAGGCGGAGCCAAGGGGGGGCCAGGACGTCGGTTGGCCTGGCTGACCGCATCCGCCCGTCAGCCGGCGTTGCGGCGGCGTGACAGGCTGGAGGCCAGCTCGATGGAGCGCTGGAGCACCGGCTGGGTGAAGGGCTTCAGGAGCAGGCCGTTGGCACCAAGCCGCTTGGCCGTGCGGGCGTGGTCCGCGCGGCGCGATCCCGTCATGAGCAGGATCTTCACGCTCTTCAACTGGTCGTCCCGGCGCAGCGCCGCGAGGAGGTCGAGGCCCGAGATCGACTTCAGCTCGATGTCCGAGATGATCAGGCGGGCGCCGTGCACCCGGTCCCTCATCAGCTCCTCGACGCTGGCGAAGTCCTTGATCTGGGTGAACCCCATGCCCATCAGCATGGCGCGGACGATGCGCCGGATGGACTCGCTGTCGTCGATGACGATCGCGGGCTCGCAGTTGACGACGAAGGCGGGCTTGGGCTCCGACGTGTCGCCCAGGACGATGACGGGCTCGTTCACTTTTCCGTCCATCGGGCGACCCTCCTCAAGCTGACCTGTTTGCCCTTCTTCGGCGCCTCGGGCTTGCGGTAGGGCGTGACGTTCTTGACGGCGTTCTTGATCGCCTGCGTCAGCGCCGCGACCGAGAACGGCTTCAGGAGGAACTGGTTGGCGCGAAACTGCTTGGACGCCTGCACGTTCTTCTGGGCGCGGTTGGCCGTCATCATGATGACGGGGATCTCGCTGGTCGAACCATTGGAGCGCAGCGCGCTCAGGAACTCGATGCCGGAGATCGGGTGCATCTCGATGTCGCAAATGACCAGCGCGAACCGCTTGTCGTCGATCCTGTCGAAGGCGGAGCGGGCATCGCCGGCCTCAACGACGTCGTAGATGCCGAGGCTGGTGAGGAGCGACCGGACGATCGACCGCGACGTGGTGCTGTCGTCCACGAGAAGCAGGGGCTCGACCTGCTCCCGCGTCCATGGCTCTCCGGCGCCTCTCATGAAGTCTTCGATATTCGGCATCGCGGCCTCACCGTGGACGAACGTGATGCCGATCACTTTCGCGCCAGGGCGTTAGCAAACAACAAAGAGCAAAACACAATACCACAAAAATCAAGAAAATGAGCGATGGAAAGGGTCTGTTAACCAAAACCGTTAAAACAATAACAAACAAAAATCAAAAATCGAGCGGGTTTTGGAGAAGCGGATGCCGTCCGAACGAGACAGGATCGATCAGTTCAGCGGAATCGAGAAGGCCGCCGTGGTGCTCCTGGCGCTCGGTGAGACCTATGGCGGTCCGATCTGGTCGCAGCTCGACGACGATGAGATCCGGCTCCTGTCCCAGACCATCGCGGGGCTGGGGAACGTGCCAGGCGGCATCATCGACAGCGTGCTGATCGAGTTTGCGCAGAAATCGTCGGCGCCGGCCATGCTGGGCGACACCATGCGCGTCCAGAGCCTGATCCGCGGCGTCCTGTCGGACGAGCGGCTCGAGCACGTGGCTGCCGAACTCGGTGCGCCGAAGGGACGGACGATCTGGCAGAAGATCCAGAACATGCCCGTCGACGTTCTCATCAATCACCTGAAGCTCGAGCATCCCCAGTCGATCGCCGTGATCCTGATGAAGCTGAAGAACGCCCATGCGGCACGCATCCTGGCGGAGCTGGACGACGATCTCGCGCTCGAGGTCATGAACCGCATCCTGGTCATGGAAAGCGTCTCGCGCGAGGTCCTGGAGATCGTCGAAAGCAGCCTGAAGGACAGCTTCATCTCGTCGCTGTCGCAGGGCTCCCGGCGGGACGCTCACAAATACATCGCCGATCTCCTGAACTCGCTCGACACCGACAGCGGCGAGCGACTGATGTACCTCCTGCGCGTGTCGAACGAATTCACCTCGGAGAAGATCCGCCGGGCCATGTTCACCTTCGACGACCTGATCAACATCGACGCGATGTCGGCCCAGGTCATCGTGCGCAGCATCGACAAGACCGAACTGGCCAAGGCTCTCAAGGGGTCCTCCCAGGGGCTCAAGGACTTCTTCCTGAACCAGATGACGGGCCGCGGCGCTGCTCGCTTTCGCGAAGACATGCAGGCGCTGGGGCCACTCCGGCTGAAGGACGTCGACGAGGCACGCCAGAACATTCTCCGCGTCGTCAAGAAGCTCGAGGAAACCGGAGAGATCATCCTGTCGCGCGGCGGCGAGGACGATCTGATCCTCGTCTAGGCGCCGAGCCTGGCGACGCTTTCGAGGACGTTAAGAAATGTCAACACACCAGGGCTCAGCTCAAGCTGGTATGAAAGCGGTATCTTGACACCAATCGGTCACGAATACAGCGGCTTACGCCTTGAGCACAACAGTGGTAAGTGGTCCGAACCATGCATGTCACACATTGCTGGTGGCTAATATGACACCGAGCGGTATCGAGGCGGTATGCTACCGAAGTCGCGGCAATAGCATTGGAATTCCCCATGGTCCTGCGCGTGAGGCCTGATCCCGTCGGGATGGCAGTCGGCATGGAGCCGCTCTCGGAGCGTGCACTGGCATGGGTGGAAAGCAGCGTCATTCCCATTGGCGGCCGCTGGGGGACGGTCAACGGCGTCATCGCCGTCTGGCTTCGGGTTTCGGACATTCCGATCGACCTCCTGGGTTTCAGTGGCCTTCGGCTGCAGTTCGGATCGGCGGAGCCCGGTCCCACCATCCGGAATGCGAGTCAGGTGTTTGGCTGCATCGAGGTGGAGGACGCCTGTGCCGACGCGCCGTGCTGCTTCTGCACCTGCGGCAAATGCGTCGGGGCCGGCTAGGGAGACCCCGCGGCCCCGTCAGGCCGCCAGGATCTTCTGGCCCGTCACGGCGGCGGCCGAGCGGTTCTGCACCTTGAGCACGCGCAGGAGAGCCGCGACGTGCGTCTTCACGGTCCCTTCGCCCAGGCCCAGGATCCGCGCGATGTCCTTGTTGCTGCGACCCTCCACGAGAAGGCGCAGCACGTCGAGTTGCCGGTGGGTGAGGGCGCCGCGCGTGGGCGCGGGTGTCTCCGGATCGCCGATATGCGGGTCGCGCTTCGCCATGCTGGCCGGGACGTGGATCGAGCCGGCGAGCATGGCCCTCAGCGCCGCCGTAACCGCCTGGAGGCCCTCGGCCTTGCAGACATAGCCATGCAGGCCGGCCGCCAGGGTCGCGAGCACCTGGTCGCGCTCGACCGTGTTGGCCATGACGGCCACGACCAGATCGGGCCTCGCGTCGCGCAACGCCACCAGGGCGGCGGGGCCGGGGGGCACCGTGCAGGCGAGGTCGACCAGCACGAGCCTGAGGTCCGGCTCGTCGACGAGAAGCGCGCGCGCCTCCTCGATACCCGTGGCCTCGATCACGCGGGCGAAGCCCAACCGCTTCTCCAGGACGGCGGCGAAGGCGACGCGGAAGAACTCGTCGCCGTCGACCACCAGCGCTGACAAACCCACCGGCCGGGAAACCTCGTTTCCCGCGGCGAATGCGGATCCGTCGGACGACATCGGGCCTCACGCGTGAACGCATACAACTCAGGGTATTATCTTCATCGCGACTTAACGACGTTCTAAGTCCTGCCGACTTGACGGATGTGGGGCCGGATTTTTTCGAAGGCCTGATCGCCCGGGCATCCCGGAATGGCTCTCCCGAATGGCCTAGGCCGATCGGGGGAGGGGCACGGCGCTCGCGAGCCCCGTGGCTCCGCCATCCGGCCCGATCCACGGGCCGGGGCAGGGCGGCCGCTCCGGGAATGGCCTCCGCGGGCCCCGTGGGGCGACTCCTCCGGCCTAGGCCATCAGCGCGACGCCACCGTCATGCTCCCGTTTACCGCCGGCCGCCACGGTCGCGAGCGACACGGACGGGAGACTTGCAGATGAGGATGGACACGAGCATGGCGGCGGTTGGAAGGAGCATCGTGCCGGGCGTGGTCGCGCTCGGCGTTGCCGCCGCATGGGCCTCGCCGTCCTGTGCCTCCGCTGCGCCGCGCCCCAAGCCCAAGGCCGACGAGATCGTGGTGGACGCGAGCGCCTCGATCACCATCACCTCCACCCAGTCGAAGTTCGTCGATGCCTCCGTGACCGTCCCGGTCGGGCCCCAGGCGGGGCTCGACGGGCTGCGGGTCAAGGTGGAGGCGTTGGCGGGCCAGTACGACTACAAGGCCGCCTCGGGCCGCACCACGACCGCGTCCAGGACGCAGCTTTCCGGCCTCGTGGGCTACGAGTGGACGTGGACGAACGCCAGGTTCGCCCTGTTCGCCGGACCCACGCTCGGCAACACCAGCCTGGCGCCGACGGACCCGGCGCGACGCGACACCGGCGTCTCGATCGGAGCCAAGCTCGTCGCCCAGGCCTGGTGGCAGCCCACGCAGAAGACGATGGCGAGCGCCTATGCGTCCTACAGCACGCTGTCGGATGCCTACTACCTGCAGGCCCGCGCCGGCTATGCCGTCTTCGGCAACGTCTATGCGGGCCCCGAGGTGGTGCTCCTGGGCGACGACGCGTCGAGCCAGTGGCGAGCCGGGGCCCATCTGACCGGGATGCGCCTCGGGCCCGTCCAGGTGTCGGTGTCCGGCGGCTACCTGAGGGAACAGACCGGCAAGGCCGGCACCTACGCCACCGTCGACATGCGCGGCGCTTTCTGAGGGTTCGCCGGCATGACATCCTCCGCTTCGGCCCGCTCGCGGCGAGGCCTTCCCTGGCTCGTGGGCTGTGGCCTGGCCATTGCCTGGCTCGCGCTGCCGGTCGGCGTATCGGTGCAGACGCTGCTGGCACCGTCCCTCATCCTGCTGATGGTCGGTGCCGCCTGCTTCGGGCATGGCCTGGTGGCCCGGCACGTCGTCTCCGCCGCCGCGGTCTTCGTGGTGGTGCGATACGTGGTCTGGCGGCTCGACAGCACGCTGCCGCCGGCCAGCGATCCCGTCGGTCTGGCCGTCGGGCTCATCCTCGTGGCGGCCGAGTTCTACTGCGTGGCGATCCTGGCGGTGAGTCTGCTGGTCAACGCCGATCCGCTGCGTCGGCCCGCGCCGCCGGCCCCCACGCCCGACGATGCCCCGACCGTCGACGTGTTCATTCCCACCTACAACGAGAGCACCGCCATCCTCGCGGTGACGGTTGCCGCCGCCCTGCGGATGGACTATCCGGCCGGCCGCAAGACCGTGTGGCTGCTCGACGACGGCGGCAGCGACCAGAAATGCGCGGACAAGGATCCCGCCCGGGCCGCCGCCGCCCGGGCCCGGCGGCTGGAACTGCAGCGGCTCTGCCGCGAACTCGGGGCCGTCTACCTGACACGGGCCAGGAACGAGCACGCCAAGGCCGGCAACCTCAACAACGGCCTCCTGCACGGGCAGGGCGAACTCGTGCTGGTGCTCGATGCCGACCACGCGCCGTTCCGGCAGTTCCTCACCGAGACGGTCGGGCATTTCGGCCAGGATCCCAGGCTCTTCCTGGTGCAGACGCCCCACGTCTTCCTCAACCCCGACCCGATCGAGAAGAACCTCGCCACCTTCGACCGGATGCCGTCGGAGAACGAGATGTTCTACGCGCTGACGCAGCGCGGCCTCGACAAGTGGAACGGCTCCTTCTTCTGCGGTTCGGCGGCGCTGCTGCGGCGCACCGCGCTGGAGAGCGTGGGCGGCTTCTCCGGCATCACCATCACCGAGGACTGCGAGACCGCCCTCGACCTGCATGCCCGCGGCTGGACCAGCCTCTACGTCGACAAGCCGCTCATCGCCGGCCTACAGCCGGAGACCTTCGACAGCTTCATCGGCCAGCGCTCGCGCTGGTGCCAGGGCATGCTCCAGATCCTGCTGCTGAAGAACCCGGCGCGACGGCCCGGTCTCTCGCTCATCCAGCGGCTGGCCTACCTTTCCAGCATGACCTTCTGGTTCTTCCCGCTGCCGCGGCTGGTCTTCATGCTCGCGCCGCTGGTCTACCTCGTGCTCGACGTGCGCTTCTTCGTGGCGAGCTTCCAGGAGACGCTGGCCTACTCGGTGCCCTACATGGTGGCCGGCGCCATCCTGCAGAACCATCTCTACGGTCGCCTGCGCTGGCCGTGGGTCAGCGAGCTCTACGAATACGCCCAGGGGCTCTACCTGGCGCGCGCCATCGGGGCGGTGCTCCTGTCCCCGCGCAAGCCCACCTTCAACGTCACCGCCAAGGGCGACGCGCCCGACCACGATCACGTGTCGGCCCTCGTGTGGCCCTATGCTGCCGTCTTCGCGGCACTGCTGGGTGGCGTCGCCCTGGCGGCCTGGCGGGCGGTCACCGACCCGGGCTCGCTCGACGTGACCGCTGTGGTCGGGGGCTGGTGCCTGTTCAGCGCGGTCATCGCCGGCGCGGCCATGGGCGCGCTCGCCGAGCGCCGGCAGGAGACACCCTGGCCCCGGCTGCCCGTTGACCGGCGTGGCGTGCTGCGCATCGACGGCCGCGCCGTGCCCGTCACGATCACGGCGGCCTCCACCGGCGACTGTCTCGTGTCCGCCGACGTCCAGGACCTGTCGGCTCCCGGCCGCACGGGGGAGCTGTCGGTCGAGCCCTGGAACGCGGGCGAGCACCTGGAGAGCGTGCGGGTCGACGTCGCCGCGGACGGGCAGGGGCGGCTCGTCCTCACCTGGGGCGAGCCGTCGGCGCGGACCGCGAACACCGTGGCGGACCTCGTCTATGCGGACGCCGCGGCCATCGCCCGGATGCTCGGCGACCGGCGCCGCCACAAGGGCCTGCTGGCCGGGACGGCGCAGATGATCGGTTGGGCCATCGCGGGACCGGTGCGCGTCTGCGCCTACGCGCTGGCTCGCCGCAAGCCCACGCCGGCCACGGCAATCGCGCCCGCGGCGGTTCCCGAGATGCGTGCGACCGGGTGGGACGACCCGTCCGGGGTCGCCGCAGCGCTCGTCCGCCGCATGGCCGGGCACCTGCCTCCCAAGGCGGAGCCGGCCACGCCGCCCGTCGCGCTGACGGGATCCCAGGCCGCGCTCGCGCGCCTCGTGGCCGAGAGCGCCGCGCGGCTGTCGCGCCCGGCCGCCGGCCAGAGGAGCAACGTGGCATGACGATGTGGACGTCCCGGATCCTGCCGCTCGCCGTGGTGCTCGCCACCGCGCCGGCGGCCTCGCAATCCTTCGATGCCGCCGGTCCGCGCAGGCCGCTCCTGCTGCCGCCGGGGCTCGGCGCCACCGCTTCGCCCGCGCCCTCCGCCGAGACCGACAGCCGGCCCGCCGAAGCCGCCACGATCCTGCGGCCGCTCCCGGCGCTCGCCGGCCCCGCGGCGGTGAAGGGTCCCGCGGGGACGCTCACCTGGCCGGTCATGCTCACGGCGGCGCAGGCCGCGCAGGAGGTGTCCCTCACTTTGGCGCCCCTGTCCTCCATCGCCGTGCGTCCCGACACGTCCACCGCCGAGATCGGCGTCAACGGCACGGCGATCGGCCGCATGCGCCTCGGGCTTCCCGACACGCCCACGACGATCCGCATTCCCCCGCGTCTGCTGCAGGCCGGCTGGAACAGCCTCACGGCGACGGTGCGGCAACAACATCGCGTCGATTGCAGTCCCCAGGCCACGGCGGAGCTCACGACCGCGTTCGACGCCACGGCGTCGGGCCTTGTCGTCGCACCCTCGCGGGCAACGACCCTGGCCGACCTCGCGGCCGCCTCGCCGAGGGCCGACGGAGCCCTGGTGGTCTCCGTCGTCGCGGACCGCACGCTGGCGCCCGATCTCGTGCCGCGGGTGGCCCGCGCCGTCCAAAGTCTCGCCCTGCTCACCGGCACGCTTCATCCGGTGGTCGAGATCACGGCGGACGCCGCCGCGCCGTCGGGCATCGTTGTGGCGCTCGGACCGCAAGGTACGCTGGCCAGGGTCCTGCCCGAGGAGGCGCTGCGCCAGGGACCTCTCGCCGTGGTGCCGGCCGCCGAGGGGGCTGCGCCCGTGCTCGTGGTCACCGGCGAGACGCCGGAGGCCATCGACCGTGCCCTGGTCCCGTTGACCGATCTCGCGCGCCGTGCGGCCGGAGCCGATGCGGCGTCCCGGCTGACGAACGCCATCCCACTCGCGCCGAACGAAGCCACCCGGCGGCTCGAAGGCCCGCGGGCCAGCCTGTCGGCGGAGATCGTGCTGCCGGCGGATGCGTTCCCGGCTGACTATGGCCAGGCGACGGTCAAGGTCCGTGGGACGTTGTCGCCCGAGGTCCTGCCGTCGGCCCGGCTCCTCGTGTCGGTGAACGGCCGGGAGGCCGCGGCCACGACGCTGGCGCGCGGCCGCTGGGGGCAGGCCGACCAGGCCACCGTGGCGCTGCCCTACGGGCTCCTGCGGCCCGGCCGCAACCGCATCGACCTCGCGGCCGACCTGCCGACCGCGGCGGACCTCGCCTGCGATCCCCTGCGGCAGACGGAGGCCACGCGCTTCACCCTGGCGCCCGAGTCCGCCATCGAGCTGTCCGAGCCCGCCCGCGCCCTGCGCCTTCCCGAACTGGCGGGACTGTCCGCCGGCGGCTGGCCCACGGGCGAGAGCGGGGTGTTCACCCTGCACGTGCCGCGCCCCGATCGCGGTTCGCTGGCCGCGGCCTTGACGCTCACGGCACGGCTCGCCGTGGCGTCCGGACGGGTGCTCGCCCCGGTCTTCGCGGTCGACGCGCCCCTGGCGTCCTCCGGGCCCGTCCTGACGGTGGGGCCGGTCGGCGCCATCGGCGCGGATCGTCTGGCTTCCACCGGCTTGCAGCGGGCGCAGCTCCAGGCCGGTTGGGCCTCGCCGCGCCGGGCGCCGGGCGACGACCCCTGCGAGATGCCGGGGTCCGGCATGGAAGCGGCCACTGTCGTGGCCGCGGGCGCGCCCGGCGCTCCGCGCAACGACGCCGGCCGGCCCCGGGAGGGCTGGATGGCCTCGCTGGCCCAGCGCGGCGTCGATCGCCTGGGCTTCGGGCGCGGCATCAAGGATGGCGGGTCGGGCCTCGCCACGGCCGCGGACCTCGTGATCGCCCAGGCGGACGACGGCGCGCTGGTCGCCACCGCCCGCGACAGTGCGACCCTCGAGCAGGGGGTGGCCTGCGTCTCCCGTCCCCGCACGTGGAGCCGACTCGGCGGCCAGTCTTCGGCCCTCGAACTCGCCTCCGGCGGCGTCACCGCGGTGCGGGCCGCCGGCGTGACCCTGCGGCCCACCACCTGGACCCCCGGCAATCTGCGCCGCGTCCTCGCGGGATGGCTCGCGCTGAACGCCTATGCCTATGTGTCCATGTCCCTGTTCGCGGCGGCGGCCCTGGGCGCCTGCACCGCGGGGGTCGTTCGCCGTTCGGGACGGAGCCAGCCATGAGGGTTCTCGCCGCAGCAGCCGCCGGTCTTCTCGCCGTGCACGCCCTGGGTCCGGCGGTCGGGCAGACGTTGCCCGCCGCGCCCGGGCCGAGCCAGGCGGCCCAGGGGCCCGTCGCGGGACGGCTCGCCGGCCAGCCGGGCTGGGCGGCGTGGCGCGACCGCTTCGTGACGCCGCAAGGGCGCGTGGTGGACACCGGCAATGGCGGGATCAGCCACAGCGAGGGCCAGGGCTACGGCATGCTGCTCGCGGTGGCTGCCGGTGATCGCCCCACCTTCGATCGGATCTGGGGCTGGACCCGGGCCAACCTGATGGTGCGCGAGGACGCGCTGATGGCCTGGCGCTGGGAGCCGGAGAAGCGCCCGGCGGTCGCGGACATGAACGCGGCGAGCGACGGCGACATCCTGGTGGCCTGGGCGCTGACGGAGGCCGGCGAGGCCTGGTCCGACGAGGCGCTGCAGATCGCGGCCCGGCGGTCGGCGGTCGAGATCGGCCGCAAGCTGATCGTCCTCAAGGGCGAGCATGCCCCGTTCCTGCTGCCGGGACCCGCTGGCTTTTCCGCCGCCGATCGCAGCGACGGCCCGCTGACGAACCCCTCCTACCTGATCTTTCCGGCCTTCGAGCGCCTGCCGATCGCCGCGCCGGAGGTCGACTGGGCCGGGCTCTCCCGGTCGGGCCTGGCCTTGCTGCGCAAGGCGGGGGCCAATCGCGCCGGCGTTCCGGCAGACTGGATCGCGCTGAGGACCGCGACGCCGGTTCCGGCCGCCGGTCTCGATCCGGTGTTCGGCTACAACGGCATCCGCATCGTGCTGCACCTGGCCTGGGCCGCCGCCGGGACGCCGGAAAGCTTCGCGTCCGCCCTGCGCCTGTGGGGCGGCGGAGACCGGGCGCCCGTGCTGGTCGACGTGGCCAGCGGCGCGGTCACGGCCACGCTCGACGAGCCCGGCTACCGCATCCTGCCCGCGCTCGCCGCCTGCGCCGCGACGGGCGCGCCGCTGCCGGCGGCGGCGCGCATGCCGGTCGCCAACCAGAACTACTATCCCGCCACCCTCCATCTGCTCGGGCTCGTCGCCGTGGCGGCCCGCCATCCGGAGTGCCTGCGATGAGGCGGTCCTGCTTGGCCTTGCTCCTGGCGCTCGGTGTGACGGGCGGGCTGGGGACGGCGCCTGCCGTCGCGCAGGACGAAACGGCGCTGCGCTACTTCGCGGGGCAGGGCCGCCGCGACCGCGCCGAGGCCGAGATCCGTCGCCTGCAAGCCCTTCACCCCGGCTGGCAACCGCCGGCGGACCTTTGGACCGCCAGGCCCAGTGGGCCCGACGAGGCGCCGCTGTGGCGGCTCTTCGCCGCCGACAGGCTCGACGACCTCGCGGTGGCGATCGCGGAACGGCAACGCCGCGAGCCGGGCTGGCAGCCGTCCGGCGACCTTGCCGGCAAGATCGCCCGCAAGCGCCTGCGCGGCGCCGTCCTCCAGGCGGCCGCGGAGGGGCGCTGGCAGGATGCGGGGCGTGCCGCGGCGGGCATCGATCCCGGTTCGTCCGATCTCGAACTCGCCTGGGCGGTCGCCGAGGCGCGGGCGCGAAGCGGGGCACCGGCCGAGGCCGCGGCCGTCTACCGCATGCTGCTGGCGGCCGACAGCCCGGCGGAGAGCCGCCGCACGACCGTGCTCAAGAGCCTGGCCGTGCTGCCGATGAAACTCGTGGACGAGCTCCTGGCCGCGTCCCAGGCCGGCCCCGCGCCGCTCGATCTCGCTGCGCTGCGCACCGACATCGTCCGCGCCAGGGCCGGTGCCCTGATGCGCGAGGAGGAAACGCGCGACCTCACGCCAGCCGAGGCCGCGCTGCTGCGCGACGAGGCCCTGCGCTCGGGCCAGGGGGGCGATCTCGCCTTCGTGGCCTGGTACGAGGTGTCCCGCCAGAACCACGCCGAGGCCGTGACATGGTTTCGCCGGGCGCTCGCCGCGGGCGGCGACCCGCTCGTCGCCCACGGGCTCGCCCAGTCGCTGCTGCAGCTCGGCCATCGCGAGGAAGCCCGCGACCTGGCCTTCGCCTGGAGCGATCGACTCGCCCACAATGCGATCCTGTTCGTCGACCTGATGGCGGAGGATCTCACGATGGTCCCTGCCGTCCCGATCGCCGCGGGCCGGCTGGACCAGATGGCCCGGCTGACGCTCCGGACCGCGTCGGGCGAAGGGGCGCAGGCGCTCGGCTGGTACGCCTGGAACGCCTGCGATGCCGCCGCCGCCCTGCCGTGGTTCGAGCGGGCTGTCGCCTGGCATCCGCGCGAGGGAGCCGTCCTCGGCCTCGGCCTCGCCCTCCAGCGCCTCGGCCGTCGCAAGGACGCCGCCGAACTCGCCAACCGCTACGACGGCCTCTTCCCGCGCGTCGTCACCCTCGTCATGCGCACGGCCGGCGGCAGCGGCGACACGTGCGCGCCCGGCACCCGGACCACCGCTTCGCTACGCCCCGGTGTCCCGGTGGTCCCCCGGCCCGGGTCGGCCGAGGTCGCCGCCTTCGTCAAGGGCGAGTATCCGGTGCCGGTCGATCCGGAGAACCCGATGCGCGTGGAAGCCGGCGCCGCCGGGCGGCGCCTGGCGCTGAAGCCTTCCGGCCCGCCTGCGCCCAGGACGGCGCGCCGGGTGGGCGGCGTGGGCTCCATGCCCTACGAGGGCGCCGGGCTGGCGCTGCAGCCGGGCTGGACCGGCCAGGAGACCCCGGCCACCGTGGCCGCCGACCAGGCGCCGCCCGTGCCGGGCACGCGCTGGGAGGTCATGGCGCGGGGAGGGCGGACCACCCTGTCCACGGCCAGGCGCCAGCAGGCCGACGGTTCGCGCTTCGTCCCGTCCACGACGCCCCGGTGACCGAATGACCCGACAAGCGCACGCATCGATCGGTCTCTCCGTGTTCCCGCAACCGATCATTCACGAGTCCCGCCCCATAGTGGGCACGGCCGGTGGGAGAATTCCACCGAGCCAAACCGGCGGCCAGGAGGCCGCCGGCCGGAAAACCGGTCTCAGAAGGGTACCGGAATGCACCGACGTCTTCTCCTGGTGGCCGGAGAACCCGGCACCCGGTCCGACATGGGCCACGTCCTTTCGGATGGTGGCTGGGTCGTCGACACCGCTCCCGGCGGTGACGAGGCCTTGGCGCTCCTGCGCCGCTGCAGCTATGCGGCGATCGTCCTCGATTACCAGCTTCCCGGAATGGCCGGCTTCGCGCTCGCCCGGTCGTTCGCCGCGATCCTGCGCACCCTCGGGCGCGACACGCCGCTGGTCGCCCTGGCGGACGGCAGCCGCGCCCTCATCCTGCATCGCGGTCGCGATGCCGCCTTCGCCGCGGCGATCTCCCGCGACGACGCGCCCTCGCGCATCCGCGCGATCCTCGACGACGTTGCCACGCGCCACCCCGGGGAGGCCGACATGAGCCTCACCGCCGAGGAGGCGCGTGCCGCCGCCGTCGCCATCTGGGCCGCCCGCGGCATCCGCGGCCTGCCCAGGGCCTATCCCCTTCCCGCACCCTTCGCCGAGCGGCGCGAGGCCCTGAGCCTGTGCTTCGACCTGGTCGAGCCGGAAGCCGCCGCCTGCGTCCTCCTGTTGGAGCGCCATGGTCTGCGGCTGATCCCGGAGGCCGCCCGCGGCCTGCCGATCGTGGCGCTGAGCGATGACCTGGCCGACGTCGCCGACGCACTGTTCGCCATCGACGACGAGGAGAGCTGGGGACGTCTCGCCTCGCTCCTGGGCGCCAGCCAGCCCCCGGCGGACAGCCATGTCGATCACCGTCGCCAGCCCGTGCTGAGGCTCGTCCATGCCGACCAGCTCGTGGCCGCGATCCTGTCCTCCTTCGCCCAGAGCATCGGCCACGCGGTCGATGCCAGGGACGTGACGCGCGAGCCGCTGGATCTGGCGGGCGTCCGCGAGGGCGTGATCCTCGTCGACATCCCGTCCGACGCGACGGCGCGCCGTGCCGTCCTCGCCAGCGTGGCGATGTCGCGCCCTGGCCTCGCCCCCCTCATCGCGCTCGCCGCGCCGAACGCACCGCTGTCGGAAGGGGATGCCGGCCTGTTCACGGCCGTCTGCGACCGTCCGCGTCATCCGCGTGACCTGCAGGCGCTGGTCGAGGGCCTCGCCGCCCTGGAGAGCCCGACCGTCGACCCGTCTCTCCTCGACCGCGGCGTCCTCGACGATCTCGTTCGCACCCTGGGAGCCGCAACGGTCGACCGGCTGCTGGGCCAGCTCCAGGCGCTGGTCGAGGACCGGCTCGCCGCCGAGGCCGAGGATCTCCCGCGGGTCGTCACCTGCGTGGGCACGGCCGCCCGCATGCTCGGCCTCGAGACCCTGTCGCTGCACTGTTCGGCCATCGAGCAGCGCGTGGCGGGCGAGGACGAGGTCTGCAGCGTCCTGCTCAGCGACATCCACCGCGTGGCGGGTCTGTCCATCAGGGCGGCGCGGGCCTTGAGCCTCGTCGCCTGAAGGCGACGTGACCGGGGCGGGATGACGATGCCGGAAGACCTCGACAGGAGCGATCCCGGCAAGGGTCTCCAGGCAGGGTGGCTCGGCCGAGAGCCACCCGCGTTCCGCCTGTCGCTGGAAGGGCTCACGAAACTCAAGCGGATCCCGGCAGGCCAGTCGCTCTACGCCTCGGAAGACCATGCGGACGCCCTGGTCGGGCTGGCCTCCGGACACCTCGCGCTGCTGTTCCCGCTCGTCTCCGGCGAAGAGACGGTCTCCCACATTTGCTCGCCGGGGTTTTGGCTCGGAGCCACGATGCTGGCGACGCGCGAACCGCGCCGGCACCTCACGGCGGTCGCCCGCACCGAGGTGACCATCGCCGTGGCGCCCCTGACGGCGGTGCGGCGCATGCTGCAGGAGGAGCCCGAGGGCTGGGCAGCCATTGCCCGGCTGATGGAGGTCCACTGGGCCCTCACGGCCTGCATTGCGCGCGATCTCATGCTCCGCGCGGCCATCGAGACCGCGTCGTGGCGACGCTGTTGCGCCTGTGCGGCGTCCGCCCCGCTCCGCCATGCCCGGCACCGGAGCTGCGCGTTCCCGTGACGCACCAGGAGATCGCGACGATGGCCAACTGCTCCCAGAGCTTCGTTCACGGGCAGCTGCGCCAGCTCGAGGCCCAGGGCTGGATCGAGCTCGGCTATGGCAGCGTGCGCCTGCGCGAGCCCCAGGCGATGTTGGCCTCGCTGGCCGGCTAGGGCGCCCAAGGACTTTCTTCCCTCTCTGTCTCGAAATCTTCACCGGTGGAGAATCCCGCCCGGGCCGCTTGGCTTAGCTCAAGCCTTGGGGAGGACCGAGGCATGGGCAACAGGTGGATGGGTCTCGCCGTGGCGGCGGCGCTGGTCATTGGTTCGGCGGGGATGGCGCGCGCCCAGGACAGCGATCCCGTGGCCGTCGGGCTGATGCAGGGATACCCGCTGGCGGCGGACAAGCAGGTGACCCTGCGGAACTGGCTGGTCTTTCCCTTCAACCGATGGGCCTTCCGCCACGTCCGCGAGCTCTTTCCCACGGGGGAGGTCGCCCGCACCGCCGAAACGGCGTCGCGCCTGCGCCGCGGCGAGGCGCTGGCCGTGGACCAGATCCGCTTCGAGGCCGCCGACGGGAAGACGGTGACCGCAGCCGAGCACTTCCGCCGCGAATTCATCGACGGCTTCATCGTCCTGCATCGCGGCCGCCTGGTCTACGAGGGGCTTTTCTCGTCGATGCAGGCCTCGGACCGACACCTGTGGCAATCGATGACGAAGTCGTTCACGGGACTCCTCGCCGAGATCCTGATCGAGCAGGGCAAGCTCGATCCCGCCCGGACGGCCGCCGACTACGTGCCCGACCTGCGCGGGACGCCATGGGGAGCGGCGACGCTGCGCCATCTCCTCGACATGGAGGTCAATGTCGAGGAGCCCTCGACGCGGGCCGCCGAGCTTCCCCCCGACTTCTGGAGCAAGGCGCATTTTCTCGACGCGCTGCGCGACAGCGGCGCGACCCAAAAGGGCCCCAACGGAACGGCCTGGTTCTACACCAACAACGCCCCGCAGACCGTCGGCCTCGTGATGGCCAAGGTCACTGGCCAGAGCTGGCATGGCCTCGCCCGGGATCTCGTCTGGGCGCCGCTGAGGACCGAGGCGTCGGGCGACATCTGGCTCGACACCCAGGGCCAGGCGGCCGCGGCCGGAGGCTTCAGTTCCACCCTCCGGGACGCCGCCCGCTTCGGCCAGATGATGGCCGACGGTGGCAAGGTGGGTGGTCGCCAGGTCGTGCCGGCCGCGGTGATCGAGCGGCTGGGCGCCAGTGCCGGCAATGCCGCGCGGACGGCGGCCGGAAACGTCCTGATGCTTCGCCAGCAGCCGAAGATGAGCTACCGCAGCTACTGGTACCAGGTGAACGACGGCACGCGCGCCATCGAGGGGCTGGGGATCTTCGGTCAGCACCTGCACGTCAATCCGGCCGAGCGCCTCGTCATCGTGCAGTTCGGCTCCTTCACGGGCCCCGGGCCGGATCCCCGCAACTGGACACGCCTCGTCGAGGCCATTCGCGCTGCCCTGCGCAACCGCTGACCTGGTCGAAGAGGATCCCCATGCTGCCCGCTCGTCTGCGTTCCGCGACACTCCTGTGCCTGCTGGCGGTCTCCAGCGCCCCGGCTCAGGCCGGCGACGTTCCCAACATCTACCGCGGGATCTACCAGGCCGCATTGCCGCTGAACGAAGCCACGGCCATCACCGCGGCTGCCGGCCTGGTCCGGGCGCCGGCATTCGACCAGTGGAGCCTGATCGGCGTGCCCGCCGGCGTGGAGCACAAGTTCAACGACTGGCTGTCCGTCCAGAGCTACCTGATGCTGAACCACGACATCCTGAGCCGCCGGCCCGACAAGCTCGAGGTGCGGCCTGTCCTGGGCATCACCGCGAAGCACGAGGTCACCCCGAACCTCGAGATCGGCGCGTGGCTGCGCTACGAGGCGCGGTTCCAGGACGTCACGGGGCGCAGCACGTTCCAGAACCGCCTGCGCCTGCGGCCCTATGTCGAGTACCAGTTCGGTGACACCCCCGGAAAGCCGGGAACGGTCCGCGCCAAGCTCGAGGTCGAGCCGAAATACATCATCGACGACCGGTTCAACTACCTGAACGCCGTGATGCCGCGCCTGTCGCTCGGCTACGTCGTCAGCCCCACTCTGTCCTTCGACGTCCGGGTCAGCCGCGAGTGGGGCCGTGCCACGCCGGGCGCAAAGTGGCGACCGACGCAGGACATGGTGACCCTGCACATCGTCCAGGTCCTCGGCGTCGAGCATGCCAAGGCGCGGCGCCTTGCCGAGATCGACGACTAAGGGCCGGATCCGTCACCGCGAATAGGCGCCGAGTCGGTCCACCAGCAGGTCGAAGAAGCCGTCGACGTCGGCGTCCTTCAGGAAGAGGCAGTTCGGCGCGCGCTTGGTGACGCGCCACCAGTCGGCCACCGTCATGCCGCGGGTGAGTTCGCTTGCCGTCTCGATCTCCACGTTGATGTGGCGGCCCGTGAAGAGCTCGGGGCGCAGCAGGTGGGCGATGACGCAGGGGTCGTGGATCGGCGCGGCGCCCCAGCCGTACTTGTTCAGGTCGAACTGCTCGGAGAATTTCAGCATTTCGACGACGGCGTGGCTCTGGGCGTTGCCGACCGCCAGGATCTTGCCGAAGCGCTCCTTGGTGACGAGGATCTTGTGGGTGAGGTCGAGGGGCGCGAGCGTCACCGGGATGCCGCTCGTCAGCACCACGTGCGCTGCTTCCGGATCGACATAGATGTTGAATTCGGCCGCCGGCGTGATGTTGCCGACCTCGAAATAGGCCCCACCCATGGCGACCACCCGGTCGATGGCACCCGCGACGGAGGGCTCCTTCACCAGCGCCATGGCGAGGTTGGTCATGGGCCCGAGGATGCACACGGTGACCGAGCCGGGTGCTGCAGCCTTCAGCGTGGCGACCAGCCAGTCGACTCCGTGCGTGTCGCCCACCGGCAGAACCGGGTCGGGGAAGTGCGGGCCGTCGAGGCCCGTCGGGCCATGGACGTGCTCGGCGGTGACGAGCGGGCGCGACAGCGGCCGCGAGCAGCCGGCATGGATCGGCACGTCCGCCCGGCCCGCGAGCTCCCGGATGCGCCTGGCGTTCAGCGTGGTGCGGGGCAGGGGCACGTTGCCGCCCACCGTGACGATGCCGAGCACGTCGAGCTCGGGCGAGGCCAGCGCCATGAGGATCGCGACGGCGTCGTCCTGGCCGGGATCCGTGTCGATGATGATCTTCTGGGGCACGGGCGGATGTCTCCGGGAGGTCAGGCGACGGCGGGGGCGGGCGCGCGGGCCTGGGTGGCGGCAGGCTTGCCGTCCCACAGCGCCAGCAGGGTCTCGCGGCGCTCGGCAACGCGGGCGGCGTTCGCCTCCTTCACAGGGCCGAAGCCCTTCACGTCGAGCGGCAGGCTCGCGAGTTCGACCGCCAACGCGTGGTTCTCCGGCGTGAGCTCGCGCGAGAGGCGCTCGACGAGAGCGAGGTGCTCGTCCCGCCAGCGGCGCTCGTGCTTGCGCTCGTCGATGCGCGCGAAGGGATCGAGCCACGTGCCGCGCCAGCGCCGCACGGCGGCGAGCGCCTTGAAGGCGCGGGCCATCCAGGGGCCAAAGGCGATCTTGGCCGGGCGGCCCGTGCGCGGGTCGAGCCGCTGCGCCAGCAGCGGCGGGGCGAGATGGAAGGTCAGCTTCGGCGTGCCCTCGAAAGTCTCGGCGAGGCGGCGCGCGAAGGCGGGGTCGGCGTAGAGACGCGCGACCTCGTACTCGTCCTTGATCGCCATGGCCTTGAACGTGGCCTCGCAGACCGCCGAGGCAAAGCCCGTCAGGCCGGGCGCGCGCTGGCCCTCGGCCAGCCGGGCCGCCTCGACCGCGGCGGCGAAGCGCGCGGCATACGCATCGTCCTGGTAGGCGGTGAGGAACGAGACATGGCGGCGGATGCGCGCGGCGAGATCCTCGGCTGGCGGTTCGTCCGGCCGCGCCGAGCCAAAGACCGGCGAAGCGGGATCGTGGGCGGCGAGCCGGCCGAGCGCGAAGGCCGTGCGGTTCATGGCGATGGCGACGCCGTTGGTCGCGATCGCCTCGTCGATGGCGGCCCGCGAGATCGGCACGAGGCCCTTCTGCCAGGCAAAGCCCAGCAGCATCATGTTGGCGCCGATGGCATCGCCGAGGAGCCGCGTGGCCAGCGCCCCCGCGTCGAGCGTCACCGGCTCCGCCCCCGCCGCACGGGCGATCACCCGCTGCAGGCTGCCCGAGCGCAGGTCGACCGCGTTGTTCTTGACGAAGGCCGCCGGCGGCGTGACGTGGGGATCGACGACGACGGCGGTGCGCCCCGGCGCGAGGCTCGCGATGGCGGTGGTGCCGGCCGCGGTCATCAGGTCGAACCCGAGCACGAGGTCGGCCTCGCCCTGCGCGATCCGCGCGGCCGCGAGCTCGCCGGGATTGCGGGCGACGCGAAGATGCGACAGCACGGCGCCGTTCTTCTGGGCAACGCCGGTCTGGTCGAGGCTCTGGGCGGCGAGGCCGTCGAGATGCGCGGCCTGGGCCAGCACGGCGCTCACCGTCAGCACGCCGGTCCCGCCGATGCCGGCCAGCAGGATCGCAAGCGGCCGGTCCGGCCGGGCGAGCACGGGCTCGGGCAGGCCGTCGGCCACGGCCGGCGTGAGGGCGCTCTGGCCCGGCTGCTTGCGGCGGGGCACGACCCCTTCCACCGTCACGAAGCTCGGGCAGAAGCCCTTGGTGCACGAGAGGTCGGTGTTGCAGACCGACTGGTTGACGCGACGCTTCAGGCCCAGCGCCGTGTCCAGCGGCTCCACGGCGATGCAGTTGGAGACGGCCGAGCAATCGCCGCACCCCTCGCACACCGCCTCGTTGATGAAGGCCCGCGCCGCGGGCTGGGCGAGGGATCCGTGCTTGCGGCGCCGCCGCTTCTCGGCCGCGCACACCTGGTCGTAGACGAGCGCCGTGACCCCGTCGAACTCCCGCAGGCGCCGCTGCACCGCGTCGAGCTCGTCGCGGTGGCTCACCGTGACGCCCGGGAGGGCGCCGAGCCAGCGGTCGGGATCGTCAGCCACCACCTCGACGCGCTTCACGCCCTCGGCTTCGAGCTGGCGCACGATGTCCGGCACGGTCAGCGTGCCGTCGATGCGCTGGCCGCCGGTCATGGCGACGGCGTCGTTGAACAGGATCTTGTAGGTGGCGTTCACGCCCGACGAGACCGCGGCGCGGATGGCGAGCAGGCCGCTGTGGAAGTACGTCCCGTCGCCCATGTTGACGAAGATGTGCCGCTCGTCCGTGAAGGGCGCCATCCCCGTCCAGGCGACGCCTTCGCCGCCCATCTGCGTGAACGTGGCGGTGGCGCGTTCCGGCAGGCCGACGATCATCATGTGGCAGCCGATGCCGGTCGAGGCGCGGCTGCCCTCGGGCAGGCGGGTCGAGACCGAGTGCGGGCATCCCGCGCAGAAATAGGGCTCGCGCTGGATCTCCGCCGCGGCGGCAGTGGTCTTCGGCGCCAGCTGGTCGAGCCTCTCGCCGGACACGAAGCCGGTGGGCAGCAGCGTGGCGAGCGCGCGGGCCACCATGGCCGGGTTGATCTCGCCCCAGGCCGGCAGCAGCGGCCGGCCTTCGAGATCCTCCTTGCCGATGACGCGCGGGCGGCGCCCCTCCGGCGCGTTGTAGAGGATCTGCTTCAGCTCGCCCTCGATGACGCCGCGCTTTTCCTCGACGACGAGGACCGTCTGGAGCCCGTCGGCGAAGGCGCCGATCTCCTGCGCATCGAGAGGCCAGACGAGGCCGAGCTTCAGGAAGCGGATGCCCAACGCCGCGGCGCCCTGTTCGGTCAGCCCGAGGAGCGCGAGCGCCCCCTTCAGGTCCAGCCAGGCCTTGCCGGAGGCGACGATGCCGAGGCGGGCGCCGGTGCCGGCCCCTGAGACGGGGTTGAGGGCGTTGGCCCGCGCGAAGGCCTTCACCGCGTCGAGCTTGGCACCCAACAGGCGTCGCTCCATCGCCTGGCCGCCGTCCGGCCAGCGGATGCCGAGGCCGCCCGCGGGCTTCTCGACGACCGGCAGCACGATCGCGGGCCTGAGCGGGTCGACGTCCACCGAACCGGTGCTCTCGACGATGTCGGTCTGGCACTTGAAGCCGATCCAGCTGCCCGAGAAGCGGCTCATGGCGAAGCCCATGAGGCCCATGTCGATGAACTCGCCGAGGCCGGCGGGGCTCAGGATCGGCACCATGGCCGAGATCATGTTGTGGTCGCTCTGGTGGGGCAGGGTGGAGGACACCGCCCCGTGGTCGTCGCCCAGCAGCAGCAGTGTGCCGCCGTGCTCGGCGGTGCCGCAGGCCTGGGCATGGCGGATCACGTCCATGCTGCGGTCGACGCCCGGGCCCTTGCCGTACCACAGCGCGAACACGCCGTCGTAGCGCGCGCCGGGGAACAGGCCGAGTTGCTGTGAGCCCCAGACGGCGGTCGCTGCGAGGTCCTCGTTGAGGCCCGCCCGGAAGACGATGTGGTTGCGATCGAGCAGCGGCCCCACTTTCTGGAACTCGCGGTCGACGCGTGCGAGCGGCGAGCCGCGATACCCCGAGACGAAGCCGGCCGTGTTCAGACCCGCCGCCACGTCGCGCGCCCGTTGGGCGAGCGCCAGGCGCACGATGGCCTCGTTGCCGGTGAGCAGCACGCGGCCGCGCTCCAGCGTGAAGCGCTCTTCCAGGGTGCGGGCGAGGGCGGGGGCGTCGCTCATGTCAGAACCGATGCACTTTCAGCCCCAGCCCCTTCTCGATGAAGAGCACGGCCAGGACCGTCATCGCGATGCTCACCGAGGACACGGCCGCGGCCTCCGGCGTGAAGTTGGTGCGAAGGTAATCGAACAGCTGGATCGGCAGGGTCGACGTCCCGATGCCCTTCAGCAGGAACGAGATGGTGAAGGTGTCGAAGGAGATGATGAAGGCGAAGAGCGCCCCGCCGATGACGCCGGGCTTGATGAGCGGCAGCATGATCCGCGTGAAGCGCGTCCACCGGTCCGCGCCGAGGCTGCGGGCGGCGAGCTCGTAGGCCGGGTCGAAGCTCTCCATGGCGGCGGACACGTTCATGAACACGAAGGGCAGCGTGATGACGACGTGGCCGATGATCATGCCCGCCATCGTTCGCGTGCCGAGCCCGATGGCGTAGAAGAAGAACAGCAGCGCGATGGCGGTGAGCACCTCGGGCAGCAGCAGCGGCGCCAACATGGCGACGCGGACCGCCTCCTTGGCCCGCCCGGCATAGCGCACCTGGAAGATGGCGACCGCCGTGCCGATGGCGGTGGAGATCACCATCGTGACGGCCGCGACCCAGAGCGAGGTGCGGATCGCCCGCATGAACACCTCGTTCTCGAAGAACACCACGTACCAGCGCAGCGACAGGCCCTGCGGCGGGAAGGTGAGGAAGTTGCCGGCGTTGAACGAGGCGGCCACTACCACGAAGATCGGCGCCAGCAGGAAGGCATAGACGAGCAGGCAGTAGCCGGTGAGGATGCGACCGCTCATGACGCCACCTTCCAGCGCATGCGCGTGGCGCGCGCGAAGGCGACGACACAGAGCGCCCCGATGACCGAGAGGATCAACGCCAGCGCCGAGCCGAAGGGCCACTGGAACGTGTCGATGAGCGCGTCGACGATGGTGACCGCCATGGTCTTCACGCGCAGCCCGCCGATGAGGGCCGGGGTCACGTAGGCGCTGATCGCCAGCACGAAGACGAGGATGCAGCCGGTCTGGATGCCCGGCATCGACAGCGGCAGCAGGATGCGCCGCAGCACCGTCCAGCGCCCGGCGCCGAGCGAGCGCGCGGCGTTCTCGAGAGAGGGGTCGATGCCCTGGATGGCGCCCATGATCGGCAGCACCATGAACGGCAGCAGCACGTGGGTGAGCGCGATGACGATGCCGAGCCCGTTGTACATCAGGGGCAGCGGGCTCTCGATCAGCCCCCATTCCCGCAGCGACCGGTTGATGACGCCGTTGTTGCCGAGCAGCACCGTCCAGCCATAGGAGCGGATGACGATGCCGACCAGCAGCGGCGCCAGCACGATGGCGTAGTAGATGCCGCGCAGCTTCGTCTTGCCGCGGCCGAGCTGCCAGGCCACCGGAAAGCCGATGACGAGTGCACACAGCGTCACCAGCGCGCCGATCCACAGCGTGTTGGCGACCTGCAGCAGGTAGAAGCCATCCGAGAAGAACTTGATGTAGGCCGCGAGCGAGAAGCCCGGGCCGTAGGGCGTGCCGTTGCCGGGGCTGCGCACGCTCATCATGACGATGTTGGCGTAGGGGATCGCCAGGAACACGATCAGCACGATCGCGGCCGGCAGCGCCAGCAGCAGGGGGGCGAGGGAGGGGCGGCGCGCGACCATCGTCAGGCGCCGAGCAGCCAGAGGCGGGACTGGTCGGGGCGCACCGTCACGGCGGTGCCGGGCGCCACCGGCGTCGCGGACAGGCACTGGACGTGGACCGTCGAGCCGCCCGCGAGCTCGACCTTGTAGTCCACGAGGTTGCCGCCGTACTGGCGCGACACGACCGTGCCGGCCCAGCCGGGCTCGCCGGCCGCGCCCAGCGCCACGGCCTCCGGGCGCATGGCGATGGCGGCCTTCGACCCTGCCGCGGGCACGGAGGCCGCCGGCACCGTGATCTCGCCTTGCGGCAGGCGCACGACGGCGCGCCCGCCGTCGCTGCCGGAGACCATGCCCTCCAGGATGTTCACCTGGCCGACGAAGCCCGCGACCTGGCGCGAGGCCGGCCGGTCGTAGATGGCGTCCGGCGCCCCCTGCTGGGCGATCCTGCCGCCGAACATCACGACCACGCGGTCCGACATGCTGAGCGCCTCGGCCTGGTCGTGCGTGACGTAGACCGTGGTGATGCCGACGCGCTTCTGCAGGTCGCGGATGAAGCCGCGCATTTCCTCACGCAGCTTGGCGTCGAGGTTGGCGAGCGGCTCGTCGAGCAGCAGGATCCGCGGCTCGATGACGAGCGCCCGGGCCAGCGCCACGCGCTGCTGCTGGCCGCCCGAAAGCTGGGCCGGATAGCGCTCCGCGAAGCCGCCGAGCTGCACCATGTCCAGCACCCGGGCGGTGCGCTGCGCGATCTCCGCCGGCGCGACCTTGCGCATCTCCAGCCCGAAGGCGAGGTTCTGCCCGACCGTCATGTGCGGGAACAGCGCATAGTTCTGGAAGACCATGCCGATGTCGCGCTTCTCGGCGGGCACCGGGCTTACGTCGACCCCGTCGAAGGCGATCGTCCCGGAGTTGGCGATCTCGAACCCCGCGATCATGCGCAGCGTCGTGGTCTTGCCGCAGCCGGACGGGCCAAGGAGGGAGACGAACTCCCCGTGGTCGATGGTGAGCGAGAGATCGTCGACGACCGGGGCCGCACCGAAGCTCTTGGTCAGGTGACTGATGCTGACCTGGGTCATCGTGGTCCTGGGTCCTGCGAGGGGAGATATAAAAGGGGCGGCGGGCGCGGGGCACTGCGTGCGCCAACCCCTCCGCGCGTCCTGCCCGGGCTTGGCCCGGGCATCCACGACTGTGCCGGGGACGGGTTGCGTGTCCCCACCGAAGTCGTGGGTGGCCGGGCCAAGCCCGGCCATGACGGTGGACGGATCGAGCCGATCTGGAAAGATCAGCTCAGCGTCTTGGCCCAGCGCTCCGCGAGGTCGCCCTGGTTCTTGTTCACGAAGTCCCAGTCCCAGGTCAGGATCTTGGCCATGTCGGCGCCGGAGATCGGAACGGCCTTCTTCAGGTCGGCCGGGACCACGACCTTCTGGTTGGTCGGCGAGATGAAGAACTCCTTCATCATCAGGTCCTGGATCTCCGGCGAGAGGATGAAGTTGGCGTACTGGTAGGCGAGCTCCTTCTCCGGCGCGTTGGCCAGGATGTTGAGCGTCTGGTCGAACATGATCATCCCTTCCTCGGGGACCACGTAGTCGACCGGCAGGCCCTGGCCCTTCAGGCGGGCGATCTCGGCGAAGTCGAACGGGGCGACGACGATCTCGCCGGCCGACAATGCGGTGGAGAGGTTGAAGTCGACCTGGATGACCTTGCCCAGCTTGGCCAGCGCGGCGAAGCCCGCGTCGACATCGTACTGGTCCTTGCCGAAGATCTTGGAGGCCAGCAGCAGCTCCATCTTTCCGGCGCTGTTGGCGAAGTTGTAGAGGCCCACCTTGCCCTTGAACTCCGGGTTGGACCAGATGTCCTTCCAGGCCTTCGGCGGCGTCTTTACCATGTCGGTGCGGTAGCCGATGCCGATCGGCGAGACGGCCGCGATGGCGCCGAAGCCGTCGGCGGACTTGGCCAGCGGATAGAGGTCCGCATAGTTCGGGATCTTGGTGAGATCCAGCTTCTCGAAGAAGCCTTCCTTTCGCAGCGCCGAGGCGAAGACCTCGTTGGTCATCACGATCGAGTAGGGCGGGTTCTTCACGCCCGCGGCGCGCAGGTTGGCGCCGAAGACGCGGCCGTTGCCCACCTCGAAGGTGGTCGCCGCACCGGTGGCCTTGGTGAAGGCCGGGCCGATCGTCTTGCGCCAGAACTGCTCCCAGACGC
The DNA here is from genome assembly GCF_945952055.1 of uncultured Alsobacter sp. Taxonomy (GTDB): domain Bacteria; phylum Pseudomonadota; class Alphaproteobacteria; order Rhizobiales; family Beijerinckiaceae; genus Alsobacter. The sequence goes on along the minus strand of NZ_CAMFHB010000008.1, from coordinate 131,269 downwards.
CGCCCAGCGTCGGGATGATGAGCGTCTTGCCCTGCGCGCGCGCCGGCAAGCCGGCCATGCCCGCACCCATAAGTCCCGCAAGGCCCGCGAGAGCCTGCCGCCTGTCGATTGCCATCATCGCCTTCCCCTCCGTCAGCGGTGTGTGTGGTTCGAAGCCTATCGCTTGAAGGCCTGGCTGGTCTTCAGAGCGATGTAGTCTGCGTATGTGATCGGCTCGTATTTCGCCGGCCGTCCCGGCCCCTCGAACTGCGGCAGGCACGCGATCAGCGTGTCCGCATTGGGGTTCAGGAAGAACGGGATCGATTGCCGGCGCGACGAGCCGCCGGATTGGCTCGGCGGATTGGCGACGCGGTGCGGCGTGGACACCCAGGCGTCGTTGGTCCAGCGCATGAAGGCGTCGCCGATGTTCACGACATAGGCGCCCTCGACATTGGGCGCGTCGAGCCATTCGCCGTCGCGGCGCTGCACCTGAAGGCCGCCGCTGGAGGCCTCCGAGCGCAGGATCGTCATGAAGCCGTAGTCCGTGTGCACGCCGGCGCGCATCTGGCCGGGCAGCGGATCGACCGTCTGCTCGGGATAGTTGATGACCCGCAGGGCCGAGAGATGCTGCGTGAAGTCCTTTTCGAAGTGGTCGTCAGCGAGGCCGATCGCCTGGCAGAACACGCCGCGCAGGGTGCGCGCGAGTGTCTCCATCTCGCCGAAATAGGCGAGGAAGGCGGACTTCAGCCCGTCCGGCTTGTCGGCCCAGGTTCCGCCGGCCAGCCGCGGTCCGAAGTTGAGGCTCTCCTTGTAGTCGCCGGGCGTGGCGATGCCGAGGGTGGCGGCCAGCGCCTCCTCCGCGAGCGGCGAGAAGGCCATGCCACCCATGACGTCCGTGCCGCGGCCGTAGGCGCGCTTGTAGTCCTCGGGCAGGTCGAAGAAGGCGCGGGCCAGCGAATAGACGTGGGACGTGGCCTCGGGCGAGACGCCATGGCCGGTCACCAGGAAGAAGCCGGTGTCGCGGCAGGCCGACTCGACGGCGCGCACGACGGTAGCAGCCCCTGCCTCGCCGCGCCGGAACGGGGCGATGTCGATGACGGGAATCGTTGCGAGGTCGGCGGTGGCAGCCATGGAAACCCCTGCAATCGGGCCGATCGCGCACGCTTTCGGCCAACATCAGCACTGTCAGGCTATCGGCGGCAACAATTGTTGACAAGATCGTTTTTTGTTGTGCTTATCGGCTTCAACGGAGGCGCAACGCCATGGCGTCCACGGAACTCGGACATCAGGAAAAGGCGGTGCTCGACGCCATCGCGTCGAACCCGTTCGTCGGGCAGCAGGAGATCGCGAACGCGCTCGGGCTGGCCCGTTCGACGGTCGCCGCCCACATCGTCTCTCTGATCCAGAAGGGCCACATCCTGGGCCGCGGCTACGTGTTGCCCGAGGCCAAGCGCGTGGTCTGCGTGGGCGGCGCGGTGCTGGACCGCAAGTACTCGGCCGACAAGCCGATCGTGCCCCACACATCCAATCCCGTCTCGGGATGCCGCTCCTTCGGCGGCGTCGCACGCAACGTGGCCGAGAACCTCGCCCGGCTCGGCGTCGGGGTCAGCATGGTCTCGAGCGTCGGCGAGGACGAGGCGGGCCGCGCGATCGTCGACCAACTGCGCGGCCTCGCCGTGGACGTCTCGGCGGTCACCGCGCTGCGTGGCGAGCGGACGGCCGAATACGTGGCGGTGCTCGGACCCGACAGCGACCTCGTGGTCGGCCTCGCCGACATGGACATCTGCGACCTCATCACCGTCGCCGACATCGACCGCGCCTGGCCGCAGCTCGCCTCGGCCGCCTGGGTGTTCATCGACTGCAACCTGCCGGCTGAGGTCATTCGCGCCATCGTCGCGCGCCGGCAGGGCGGGCGGTTCCGCCTCGCCGTCAACGGCGTCTCCACCCCCAAGGCCATGCGGCTGCCCGAGGACCTGACGGGCGTCGACATCCTGTTCGTGAACCTCGACGAGGCGAACGCGCTGCTCGGCGCCGACCACCCCACGGCGCGGCTCGCCGCCCCGGCGCTGGTCGAACGCGGCGCCGGCGCGGTCATCATCACCCAGGGCAGCGCCGGAGCCGTCGTCGCCGATGCCGACGGCGTCGTCGAGGTGCCGAGCACGCCGGCGCGGCCCGTCGACGTGACCGGCGCGGGCGACGCGCTGATCGCCGGCACTCTCTACCGGCTGATCGCCGGCGAAGCCCTGGCCGAGGCCCTGCGCGCCGGCTCCGTGCTCGCCGCGCTCACCGTCGAAAGCCGCTTCACCGTCCTCCCCGAGCTCTCGCCCCGCCTGCTCGACGCAGCCGCGGACCGCGTTCCGGAGCTGACGTGAGATGGGGTGCCCAAACGCCTGCGACAGATTCGTGGTGCGCGCCAGCACCTCCCCGCGCGTCCTGGCCGGGCTTGGCCCGGCCATCCACGACTTTGCCGGGGCCGTCCCCAAGGCGTGGGTGCCCGGGCCAAGCCCGGGCATGACGGTGGAGAGGCTTGTGCGAGCTGGAGAGAGCGCGGCTCTTGTCCTGTCCGCGATGAACACTTCAATCTGAGGACACCCCAATGCCCGCACACGAGATCGCGATGGAGATGGGCGGCGAGGTCGCGGCCGCGCTGGCGGACGGCAAGCCCGTCGTGGCGCTCGAGTCGACCATCATCACCCACGGCCTGCCGTACCCGGAGAACCTCGCCATGGCGCGGGGCGTGGAGGAGGTGGTGCGTGCGCGAGGCGCCGTGCCGGCCACCATCGCGCTGGTGAAGGGCGTGCCCATCGTCGGCCTGGAGCCCGCGCAGATCGAGGCGCTCGCTTCCGACAAGGCGGCCGGCAAGGCGTCCGCCCGCGACCTCGCGGTGATGATGGTGCGCGGCGAATCCGCCGGCACCACGGTGTCCTCCACCATGCTGCTGGCCGAGCGAGCCGGCATCCGCGTGTTCGCGACGGGCGGCATCGGCGGCGTGCACCGCGGGGCCGAGACGACGTTCGACGTCTCCGCCGACCTCATCGAGCTCGGCCGCACGGGCGTCGCGGTGGTCTGCGCCGGGTCCAAGTCGATCCTGGACATCCCCAAGACGCTCGAAGTGCTGGAGACCCAGCGCGTGCCGGTCATCGCCTTCGGGACCGACGAGTTCCCGGCCTTCTACACGCCCCACAGCGGCCACGCGGCCGGCCTGCGCCTCGACTCGCCCGATCAGATCGCCCGCGCCATGCGCCTGCACCAGCGGCTCGGCGTCGGCACGGGCATGCTCATCGCCAACCCGATCCCGGCCGCCGCGGCGCTGGACGCCAAGGCCATCGAGACCACCATCGCCCAGGCCGTGGCCGACGCCGACCGGCAGGGCATCGGCGGCAAGGCGCTGACGCCCTTCCTGCTCGCGCGCATCAACGAGCTCACCAAGGGCGGCAGCCTCACCGCCAACATCGCGCTGGTGCGCAACAACGCCGACCTTGCCGCCCGCATCGCCGTGGCGCTCGCCGCGACACCCTGATCCTCGACCCCGACCTGCCGGAGCCTGCCCGATGGCCTATGAGACGATCCTCCTCGACAAGGACCCCCAGGATGCCTTCGCCATCCTCACGCTGAACCGGCCCGACAAGCTCAACGCCATCAACAAGACCGTCATCCACGAGATCGTCCATGCGGTGAAGGCGTGCTCGGCCGACCCGGCCGTCAACGCGCTCGTCATCCGCGGGGCAGGGCGCTCCTTCTCCGCCGGCTACGACCTGCAGGGCGGCGACTTCGACGTCGACATCGAGTTCTGGCGCGAGGACATGACCGAGAACGCCGAGGCGTGGCTCGAGGTCTACCGCGCTCCCATTCCGGTCGTCGCCTCGGTGCACGGCTACGCGCTGGCCGGCGCCCTCGAGCTGATGATGAGCTGCGACCTCGCCATCGTCGCCGACACCGCGAAGTTCGGCGAGCCCGAGGTGCGGCACAATTCCGGCCCGCCGACGCTTATGATGCCGTGGCTTTTGGCGAGCCGCGACGCGCGCTGGCTCATGTACACCGGCGACCTCGTGGACGCGCAGGAGGCCCTGCGCATGCACCTCGTCAACAAGGTGGTGCCGGCGGCCGAGCTCGAAGAGGCGACGCTGAAGCTCGCCCGCAAGCTCGCCCGCATGCCGGCGCCCGCCATCAAGTTCGCCAAGGCCTCGCTGAACCAGCAGCAGATGATCGCTGGTCTTCGCAACTCCTGGGACTATAACGTGGAGGCGATGGCGGCCCTGCACACCTCGACCAAGGGCCGCGAATGGATGGCAAAGCTCGCCAACATGTCCCTGAAAGAATACCTGGAATTCCGCGACGCCCCCTTCCGCGGGCTGGACTGAGAGCGGCGCATTGGACGGCGGCGGGGCCCTCGCGCAGCTGATCGGCGCCCGATCCGTCGCCATCGTCGGTGCGTCCGAGCGCCCCGGGGCGTCCAGCGGTTTCGTCATGCGCAACCTGCTGGCCCGGGGCTATGCGGGCCGCATCGTCCCCGTGCATCTGAGCGCGCCGACGGTCTTCGGCCTGCCCGCGGCCCGAAGCCTCTCCGACCTGCAGGACAAGCCCGACGCGATCCTCGTCGGTTTGCCGGCCGAAGCCGCGACCGGCGTGATCGAGGAGGCGGGCTCCCTCGGCATCCGCGCCGCCGTCGTGCTCGCCAGCGGCTTTGCTGAAACCGGCGCCGAGGGCGCGGAGCGCCAGGACGCGCTGGTGGCCGCCGCCCGGCGGCACGGCATGGCGCTGTGCGGCCCCAACTGCCTCGGCCTCTTCAACAACGCCACGGGGCTCGCCCTCTACAGCTCCCGCCTTCCGCCCGTGCCGCGCGGACCCGTCGCGGTGCTGTCCCATTCCGGCGCGATGGGCATCGCCTTCGCCCATTCAGGTCGGATCGGCGTGAGCCTGATGGTTTCGGCGGGGAACGCGCCCGTCACCGACATGCCGGACTACCTGGCCCATCTGGCCGACGATCCGGGAACGCAGGTGGCGCTCCTCGTCGTCGAGGCGGTGCGCGATCCGCAGGCCTGGACGGCCGCGCTGGAGCGCATGCATGCGGCGGGCAAGCCGGTCGTCGTGCTGCGTGCGGGCCGCAGCGAGGTGGGCGCGCGCGCGAGTGCCGCCCATACCGGCGCGCTCGCCGGATCGGACGCCGCGTTCGTGGCCTTCTTCCGCCGCATCGGCGCGATCCTGGTCGATGACGGCGCGCAGGCCCTGGAGACGGCGGTGCTGCTCTCCTCGACCGCCGGGCGGCGCAGGGGGCGGGGCGAGCCCAGCGGTCTCGCGCTTGTGGGCGTCAGCGGCGGCGGCCTCGCCCATGCCAGCGACCTGGCCTCGGCCGCCGGCCTGGCCCTGCCGTCCCTTGCGCCGTCGACCGTCGACGGCCTGCGCGACCTCCTGCCGGGCTTCGCCACGCCGCAGAACCCGCTCGACCTGACGGGCCTGCCGTTCGCGGATCCGTCCGTCTACGAGACGGCCCTGCGCCTGGTCGCGGCCGACCCGGCGATCGGCGCAATCGCCGCCGTCCAGGACGTTCCGGCCGGCCTCGATGCCAACGGGGCGGCCGAGTATGCCGGGATCGCCTCGGCGCTCGGTGCCTTCGCGAGATCCACCGACATCCCTGTCGCGGCGGTCACGCAGGTTCCCGAGCAGCATCCCGACTTCGCCGGCGGCGCCGGGGAGGTCCTGCCCATTCTTCGCGGCCTGCGGCCCGGGCTCGGAGCCCTGGCGAGCCTCCTCGAGCCGCCGCTGCCGGCGGTCGTGACGCCGCCTGCCCCGATCCTGCCCGAGAAGGCCTGGGTGGAGCGCCTGGCGGCCGGTCCCCTCACCGAGCGCGAGGCCAAGCAGTTCCTGGCCCGGCACGGCCTGCCCGTGCCGCGCGAGGACCTCGCCACGACCGTCGAGGAGGCCGTGGCGGCCGCCCGCGGCATCGGCTTCCCGGTGGCGATGAAGATCGAGTCGGCCGACATCCTGCACAAGACCGAGGCCGGTGGCGTGGTGCTCGGCGTGGCGGACGAGGACGGCGTGCGCCAGGCGTTCGTGCAGATCGTCCAGTCCGTCGCCACCTGGGCGCCGAACGCCCGCATCGCCGGCGTCCTGGTCCAGGAAATGGTGACGGGAGGGATCGAGATGCTGGTCGGCGTCACCCGCCATCCCACCTTCGGCCCGGTGCTGGCGATCGGGCCCGGCGGCGTCCTCGTCGAACTGCTGCGCGACGTGGCGGTGAGCCCGCTTCCGGTGGACCCCGGCATCGTGGCGGGAATGATCGAGCGCACCCGCCTGTCCGCCCTGCTGGCCGGTTTCCGCGGCGCGCCCGAGGCAGACCGCGATGCCGCCATCGCCGCCGTCGCACGCGTGGCCGCGATCGCCGCAGCCTATGCGGATGTGGCCGGCACGCTGGAGATCAACCCGCTCGTCGTGCTGCCCCGCGGCCGCGGCGTGCGCGTGGTGGACGCGCTGATCACGGCATGAGGGGCGGCGGCTGCCGTGAATGCTGCGGCAAACCAGCGTCCCTCACTCTCTCCCCGTCATGGCCGGGATTGGCCCGGCCACCCACGATTGGAGAATGGCGCCGGCACAGTCGTGGGTCCCCGGGCCAAGCCAGGGGACAACGGCCGAGACGTGGGCTTGAGCTGGACCGCCCGTCGTTCGGCGAACGCTTCACACGGTCCAAGGAGGCCGCAGGCCGCGTGCCGAGGGACTCGGCCGGGTTTCAGTGCCTCACGGCATGTAGGCGCCGCCGTTCACCCATAGCGACTGGCCGGTCATGTAGCGGCTGCCCGGCCCCAGCAGGAACAGGATCGGTCCGACAATGTCGTCGGGCACGGCGATGCGCTTGAGCGGGATCATCGCGCCATAGGCGGCGACGTCGATCGTGGTCTGCTGGCGCTCGTCGGAGCGTCCGGTCCCGCCCCGCAGGAAGGCCGTGTCGACCGCGCCGGGCGCCACGACGTTGCAGCGCACCTTGGGGGCATGCTCGTGGGCCAGCGTCTTGGTGAGCGCGATCATGCCGGCCTTGGCCGCGGCGTAGGGGCCGTAGTGGGGCCGGATGAACTGGGCCAGGCCGGACGCGATGTTGACGAGGCTCGCGCCCTCGCCGGCCTCCAGGAGCGGCATGGCGGCCGTGCAGGCGAGGAAAGTGGTGCGCAGGTTGCCGTCGATGGTCGTGTCGAAGACGTCGGCGGTGACCTCGCGCAGCGGCTTCATCCCCACCATGAAGCCGGCCAGGTTCACGAACCCGTCGAGCGCGCCCCACGCCTCGCGGACGATGTGGAAGGCGGCCTTCACCGAGGCCTCGTCGCTGCCGTCGACCGGGATGGCGAGCGTGCCGGCCGCGGGCGGATGACGGTCGAGCGACGCCTGCAGGTCCATCACGGCGACACGGTCGCCCTGCGCCAGCAAAGCCTCGACGAGGCTGCGCCCGATCCCGCCGCAACCGCCCAGTACCGCTACGCGCATGATGAAGTCCTCATTCCGGAAACGCGCCCCTCTCTCCGGCGTCGTGGCCGGGCTTGGCCCGGCCATCCACGACTTCGCCGGGGGCATTCTCAAGTCGTGGGTGCCCGGGCCGAGCCCGGGCATGACGCGCGGAGGGGATTGCCTGAAGCCCCTGGACGATCAGCCCTGCGGGCAGGGATCGGCCGGGTGCTGGTCGAACAGGTTCCACTTGAGATCCTTGATCTCGATGACGAAGCCCGGCAGCTGCGCGTCGCGGGCGGCGTTGAAGCAGGTGTTGTCGCCGGTGACGCCCGTGAAGCGGATGCCCTTCATCGCGTCGCGGATGGCGGTGCGCTCGGCCGCGAGCTTGGCGGGGTCGCCGGTCACGTTCGCCTTTTCCATCGCCTGCTTGAGCAGGTAGACGATGTCGTAGGCCTGCGCGTCCGTGTGGTGCGGGATCTTCTTGGTGGAGAGGCCGCGCTTGGCGTTCTCGTCGGCGAACTTCTTCGTGAAGGAACGCGTCGCGTCGTTGCGGTCGGACCAGTAGCCGGCGACGATCAGGAGCCCGTCCGCGTCGCGGCCGAAGAGGTCGAGGGCGTTCGGGTCGGCGAAGATCTGCGAGCCGATGACGCGGCCCTGGAAGCCCTGGCGGCGCAGTTCCTTGATGACCTTGCCGGCGCTGTCGGGCGTGGCGGCCAGAGCCACGACGTCGGGCTTGCGCTCGAGCACCTGGGCGACCTGCGGGGCGACGTCGAAGCTCTTGTACTGGAAGGCCACCGGCTCGCCGAAGGCGATGTTGGAGGCCTTGAAGATCGCCGGATAGAACTGCGTGCCCGAGATGTTGGAGACGCGCTCGTCCGAGACGTACATGATCTCGGCCTTGTCGAGCTTGATGTTCTTGTTGCGCAGCGTCGCGATGAGGCGCGTGAACTGCTTGCCCTCGTCGGCGGTCAGCCGCCAGGCATAGCTGAAATTGCCCGTCAGGCCGGGCGTCGAAGCCGCGTTCGGCATCTGGATGATGCCCAGGCGCTCGCCCACCGGGAACGCCACGGCCGCCTCGCCCGAGGAGAACGGGCCGACGATGGCGAGCGCGTTGTCGTCCTGCACGAACTTCTGGGTCGCGGTGGCGGCCTGCTTGGGATCGGAGCCCGTGTCGAACTTCACGAGCTTGATCTTCTTGCCGTTGATGCCGCCCTTGGCGTTGATCTCCTCGACCGCGATGTCGACGGAGGTCTCCGTGGCTTCACCGACCGTCTTGAGCGGGCCGGACTTCACCATCGCGAGGCCGATCGTGATGTCCTGCGCGAAGGCCCCGCCGGCGCCGAGCGCCATCACCGAGACCGCAGCGCCCGCGAGCGCCATCGTCCACTTCATTGCCATTCTCCCTCTCCCATTTTTCGGCCGCTTCGCGGCTCACCCGTGTCCCAGATAGGCCGCCGCGAGGCGGTCGCTCTGCCGCAGATCCTGCGCCGGCCCCTCGAGGGCGACGCGTCCGAGTTCCATCACCAGGCCGCGGCCCGCGACCTCGAGCGCCATGTGCGTGTTCTGCTCGACGAGCAGGATGGCGATGCCTTCGTCCCGCAGCGCCGAGATGAGCCCGAAGAGCCGCTCGACGAGCAGCGGCGACAGGCCGAGCGACGGCTCGTCCAGCATCATCAGGCGCGGACGCGCCAGCAGCGCGCGGCTGATGGCGAGCATCTGCTGCTCGCCGCCCGACAGCACGGAGGCGGGCATCAGACGGCGGTTCGCGAGGTTCGGGAAACGGTCGTAGATGGCGTCGATGTCGCGCCCGACCTCGCCGTCATCGCGGCAATAGGCGCCCATCTGCAGGTTCTCGTGCACCGTGAGGCTCAACACGATCTGCCGGCCTTCCGGCACGAGCGCGAGATGGCGCCGCAGCCGCTGCGGCGGCGAGAGCCTGGTGATGTCGGCGCCGTCGAAGCGGATCCTCCCGCCGGCGATCGGCACGAGGCCCTGCAGGGCCCTGAGCAGCGATGTCTTGCCGGCGCCGTTGGAGCCGAGCACGGTGACGATCTCGTCGGCGCCGACCGTCAGAGACACGCCGCGCACGGCATGGGTGCGTCCGTAGCGGACGTCGAGCTCCTCGACCTCAAGCAGCACGGCCGGCGCTCCCCGTCTCGACGCGGCGCGAGCCCAGATAGGCCTCGCGGACGGCCTCGTCCTCCTGCACGCCGCGGGTCGGCCCGTCGTAGATCAGCCGGCCGAAGTTCAGCACCACGGTGCGCTCGCACAGGTCGTGGACGAAGGACATGTCGTGCTCCACCACCAGCAGCGTCACGCCGCCTGCGGCGATACCCTTGAGGAAGGCCGAAAGATCGGCCGTCTCGCGCGGGTTGAGGCCGGCGGCGGGCTCGTCGAGCATCAGCAGGCGCGGATTGCTCATCAGCGCGCGCACCACCTCGATCTTCTTGCGCACGCCATAGGGCAGGCCGGACACGGAGCCGTCGGGATCCACGTCGAGGCCCGCCTCGCGCAGCCGCTCCTCCGCCATGCGCCGCCAGCGGCCATGCCTCTGCCAGCTCACCGGCGCCAGCAGGTCGACGATGCCGGAGGCCTGCGAATGCTGGCCGAGCATCACGTTCTCGATGACCGACAGGTGCGGCATCAGCCGGATGTTCTGGAAGGACCGCGACAGGCCGGCGCTGATCCGCTTGCGCGAGGGGAGGGCATCGATGACCCCCCCTTCCAGAGCGATGCTGCCCGAATTGATGGGATACACGCCCGAGATCAGGTTGAAGAGCGTCGTCTTGCCCGCGCCGTTGGGTCCGATGAGGGCCGTGCGCGAGCCGCGCTCGACGTCGAAGGACACGTCGTCGGTGACGGTGAGGCCACCGAAGCGCTTGCAGACGTGGGAGACGCGCAGGATCGGCTCAGCCGGCATGGCGCTCTCCCAGGGCGGGGCGCTTGCCGCCGAACCAGTTTCGCGGCGACAGGCGGGCGACGAGCTCGCGGGTGACGATGCCCTCGGGCCGGATGATCATCATCAGCACGATGGCGACGCCGAAGACCACGTAGCGCCAGGAGCCGCCGACGCGCAGCAGCTCCGGAATGAGCGTGAAGAACAGGCTGCCGACGAGCGGGCCCCAGGCCGTCTGCGTGCCGCCGATGAGCACGAACAGCAGCACGTAGATCGACAGCAGCGAGTTGAAGTACTGCGCCTCGACGAAGCTGAAGTGGTGGGCGTAGAGCGCGCCGGCGAGCCCGGCGAAGGCGCCGCCCAGCGTGAAGCTCGCCACCTGGATGGCCCGCACGTTGACGCCCATGAGGCTCGACACCGGCTCGTCGTCGTGGATGGAGCGCATGGCGAGCCCGAGCCGGGTGGCCATGAGGTAGAAGACCGCGAGCGTGACGAGCACGGCCGCGCCGATCAGCACGGGCACGTCGATGTGGTCGGGCACCACCATGCCGATGGCGCCGCCGAAGACCTTGGACCGCAACAGGTAGCCGGCCACCACCTCCGCGAAGGCGAAGGTGGCCAGCACCATGTAGACGCCGCGTGTCCGCAGCACTGGAAACGAGATGAGGAAGCCGACGAACCCGGTGATGACCATCGCCGCCGGGATCGTGAGCCAGATCGGCTGCATGGCGACGCTGGAGAGCCAGGCTGCGGCATAGGCGCCGATGGCCTGGAAGCCCGCGCCGCCGAGGTTCAGCTGCCCGGCCGCGGCCGTGACGTAGATGCCGTAGGCGAAGATGAGGTTGATGCACAGGATCGCGACGATCCCGGACATGTAGCCGCTCATGGCCGCCCTCCGCGCGTGGTCAGGGCGTCCATCACATCTTCCCCTTGCCGATCGAGGCCGTGCCGAAGAGGCCCTGCGGCCGCAGGATGATGACCGCGAGCAGGAGACCCCACACCGTCATCTGGACGGAATCGCCGCCCAGGAAATGGATGGAGAGCGTCTCGGTGAGCCCGACGAGAATGCCTCCGGCGATCGCGCCCCAGATCGAGCCCAGGCCGCCGAGCACCATGGCGGCGATCGCCTTCGTGCCGACATGGTCTCCCATGAAGGGCGACACGTCGCTGTAATTGATGGTGAAGAGCGCGCCCGCGACGCCGGCCAGCAGGCCCGTCAGGATGAACACGACGGGTACGATGCGCGTCACCTCGACGCCGAGCAGCGAGGCCGTGTCGGGGTTCTCCGCGATGGTGCGCAGCGCGCGGCCCATGCGGGTGTGCTTGAGGATGTAGGTCAGCGCCGCGACGATGACGACGGCCAGGACCATGCTGGCGAGCTGCGCGCCGCCCAGCACCACGCCGAAGATGCGGATGTCGGCCTTGAACGGCACCGCGAAGCGCTGCGATTCCGAGCCCATGCCGATGAGCACGAGATGCTCGAAGATGAGCAGGAAGCCGAGCGAGGAGACGAGCGGAATGGCGTGCTCGGTGGCGTCCCCGTGCCGGGTGCGCAGGTAGCGGAACGTGAAGCGCTCGACGACGAGGGAGGCCGCGACGGCGACGCCGACGCCGATGAGCAGGGCCACCAGCCAGGCGGAGCCGCCCGCGAAGGCGAGCCAGCCCTGGTGGATGAGGCCCCAGGCCACCATGCCGGTGAGCATGAACAGCGTCGGGATGGTGAAATTCAGGAAGTTCAGGACGCCGATGGTGAGCGTGAAGGCCATGGCGACCGTCATGTAGATCGCCCCCAGCATCAGGCCGGAGACGATCTGCTGGGCGATGACCTTGCCGCCGAACCCGATGCCGAGCGCGACCGCCAGCGCCAGGCCGGCGGCGATGATCACCGGCTGTCCGATGGCCGGGCGCCTGGCGGGGGATGCGGGAGGCGCGCTCATGCGAAGGCCGACGGCGGGATGTGGGTCTCGTGCTGGCCGAGATAGGCCTCCGCCACCTCCTCGCGCGTCGCCCACCACACGCCTTCGAACTGGCCGGCGTAGTGGAGGAACTGGCGCAAGAGCCCGATGCGGTGCGGAACGCCGATGACGTGCGGGTGCAGCCCCACGTTCATCATCATCCCCGTCTTCTCGCCCTCGCGGTAGAGCACGTCGAACTGTTCCTTGAGGCTCTCGAGCGCGGCGGCGTTGGTGAGGCCACGGCGTGCGAGAAGGGTGAAGTCGTTCATCTCGATGGAATAGGGCACGCCGACGATCCGACCAGAGGGCGTGTCGATCATGTAGGGCTGATCGTCGTTCATCAGGTCGCACCAGAAGGTGAGGCCGTTCTCCGCCAGGATGGCCGGGGTGTTGGTCGTGCCGCGCAGCGACGACGACAGCCACCCCTTGGCCTTGCGACCGGCCACCTGCTCGTAGACCTTCAGGGTCTCGGCGATGACCTTGCGCTCTTCGTCGGGCTTGTGCTGCAGGTGGCAGAGCAGCTCGCCCTGCTCGTAGTTGTGCGGGATGAGCTCGAAGCCCCGCTCCAGCGCCCCCTCGATCACCGCGCGGCGCTCCAGCGCCATCTTGGCGTTCATGGTGCAGCTCGCCCGCACGCCGGCCTGCGAGAACGTGTCGAACAGCCGCCATGCGCCGACGCGCTGGCCGTATTCGCGCCAGGACCAGTTCGGGAAGTCCGGGATGTTGCCCGGCAGCATGTCGGGAAGGATCGGTGGGCCGCCCGCGTAGTAGGGCGCGCTCGTCTCCTTCATGAGGTCCCAGTACTCGAGGTTGATCGTGATGATCAGCGCGAGCCGCTTTCCGTCAGGCCAGCGCAGCGGGCCACGGTGGGGAAGGGGCACGAAGGGGTAGCGCATCGGATCGCTCGTTCCTTTCAGGGCCTCGTCCGGTTTCCGGGAGCGGCGCGATGTCCCTTGTCGGGGACGCCGAACCCGGTCATGTTTGTCCGGACAACTCCATGATGACCGGCCCACGCGGCCTGTCAAGGAACCCCGTCGGAATGCTCACCATGAACTCCAGGATCCTCATCGTCGGTGCGGGCCCCGTCGGCCTCGTCGCCTCCTGCCTTCTCGTCGACGCCGGGATCCCGGTGACGCTGGTGGAAGCCGCCTCCGAGCTGCCGCACGACCTGCGGGCCTCGACCTTCCACCCGCCGACACTCGACATGCTGGAGCGCTTCGGCGTCGTGGACAGCATGATCGCGCAAGGCCTGAAGTGCCCGACCTGGCAGTTCCGCGACCGGCGCGAGGGCGTGGTGGCGACCTTCGAGCTGGACCGGCTGAAAGGCGAGACCAACCACTGCTATCGGCTGCAGTGCGAGCAGTGGCGCCTCGGCGACATGCTGCACGAGCGCCTCAAGGGGCAGTCCGACCTCGCCGAGATCCGATTCTCCACCAAGGCGTCGGCCGTGCGCCAGACCGCCGCGGGCGTCGAGCTCGACGTGGTGGGGCCCGACGGCACGGCGGAGACGCTGAAGGGCGCCTTCTGCATTGGCGCGGACGGCATCGGCAGCGTGGTGCGCAAGTCGATCGGCGCGGCCTTCGACGGGCTCACCATCCCGGAAATCTTCCTGACGCTGTCCACGACCTTCGATTTCCGCGAGGCAATGCCCGACATCGCCAACATCGCCTACCTCTCCGACCCGACCGAGTGGTTCGTCCTGATTCGCACCGCCCGGGTCTGGCGCGCGCTCTTTCCCGTGGACCCGACCCTGTCGGACGCCGAGGTCACCTCGCCCGAGCGCGGCGAAAAGCTGCTGCAGGGCGCCGCGCCCCGATCGCAGCCCTACGAGGTCCTGCACCGCACCGCCTACCGGGTGCATGAGCGCGTGGCCTCCAGCTACCTCTCGGGCCGCCTGCTGATCGCGGGCGACGCGGCGCACGTGAACAACCCGCTGGGCGGCATGGGCCTCAACGGCGGCATCCACGATGCCTTCAACCTCACCGAAAAGCTCATCGCGGTGGTGCAGGGCGCGCCGCTCGAGACGCTCTCCCGCTATGAGCGCCAGCGCCGCAAGGTGGCGCTCGACGTCGTCCAGCAGACCACGTTGCGCAACCGCGCCATCCTCAACACCCGCGAGCCCGCCGCGCGCCAGGCCTACTACGACGACCTGCGCCGCACGGTGGACGACCCCGCGGCCCACAAGGGCTATCTGATGCGGACCTCGATGATCCAGTCGCTGAGGGACGTGGCGACGATCGAGTGAGTGCCTGGATTTCCAGAGCGCTCAATCTCCCCGCGTCATGCCCGGGCCTGGCCCGGGCACCCACGACTGAAGCTCTCAACTGCTCCGAAGTCGTGGATGGCCGGGCCAAGCCCGGCCAGGACGCGGAGAGATGGGAGCTGTTTGAAAATGCTCAGCAGCTCCCGTCGCACCCGCACATCGTCGGCCTGTAGCGCGAGCCCTCGCGCCGCAGCCGCATCCCGGCTGCTCGTAAATGAGCCGGCACCAGCACCGCATCCTCGGCGGCCACCTGCTCGAACAGCGCCCGCCGCGTCACGGCCGATTGCTCCCGGTCGGTGCAGAAACGGCTCGACCAGTCGGGCTCCAGCGCCTGTGCCGGCGTGTGGACCGCGTCGCCGCAGAAGAAGACGGGCCGCTGGCCGGTCTCGATCCTGAGCCCGATCTGGCCGGGCGTGTGGCCGGGCAGGGCCAGCGTCATCGCGCCCTCGGCGATCGAGTCGCCCGGTGCGATGGGCGCTGCCTGTCCGGCCTCGATCACCGGCAGCACGCTATCGGTGAAGCAGCCATGGCTCACGGTCGGGTCCTTGGCGACGGCGGCCTGCCAGTGGGCGAGTTCGCCATGCCCCATGACGTAGCGGGCGCGCGGGAAGGTGGGCACCCAGCGCCCATCCCGAAGCTGCGTGTTCCAGCCCACGTGGTCGGCGTGGAGATGCGTGCACAGCACGATGTCGACGTCCTCGGGCCTGGCGCCGGCCGCGGCGAGCCGGTCCAGGTAGCCCGACGCCGCGCGCTGGTTCCAGTCCGGTCGCACCGGGCGAGGCTTGTGCTCGCCGACGCAGGTGTCGACCAGGATCGTCAGGCCCGCGATCCGCACCACGTGCGTCTGGATCGCCAGCAGCACCTCCTTGCGGTCGAGGTCGACGTGGCCCTCCAACTCGGCCCGATACGATCCGAGCGCCGCCGGGTCGGCGCCCGGGAAGATCATGTCGAAGGGCAGCACGAAGGGGTCGAGGTCGACGACCCGGTGCACGCTGACCCCACCGAGGGCGAGGTCCGGGGGAGTGGCCATGGGCTCAGAAGTCCGACATCAGGCGGCCGAACCCGCCCTTCTTGTCCATGATGCCGTTGGTCCGCAGCGCGTGCCAGTAGGTCGCCGTGTTGATGGCGATCACCGGCTTGCCCAGCCACAGCTCCGCGAAGGCCGCGAGCCGCACCATCGAGAGGTTGGTGCCGACCTGCACGATCGCGTCGACGTCGTCGCCGTCGAGCTGCTTCAGCACCGCGCAGAGCCTGGCGTCGTCGACCTCGGCGATGGCGGTCCAGGACCGGCACTGCAGGGGAACGTCGCGCACCGTGGTGAAGCCCATGTCGCCGAAGTAGCGGGCGACCTCGGTGTTCATCACCGGCCAGTAGGGCGAGAGCACCGCGATGCGCTTCACCCCGCCATAGGCGTTCAGCGCCGCGGTGCAGGCGTGGCTGCCGATGGAGATCTTGACGCCCGAGACCTCCTCGACCTGCTTCACGAAGGCGTCGGCGCCCTTGGCGCCGTCGAAGAAGGTCACGGCCGACATGCCCATGACGAGATAGTCGGGCGCGCAGGTCATGACGCTGCGCACCGCGTCGAGCACGTTGGAGGCGATGACCTCGGCCCCGGCCCGGAAGCTCTCGTTGCTCACCGCGTTGGCGTTGGGCGTGTAGATGCGGCTGTAGTGGTTGGTGACGCCGTAGGGGCGCATGTCGTCGAAGTCGGGCTGCACGATGGTGTTCGTGGAGGGACCGAGGACGCCGAACTTGCGGCGGAAACCCTGGTGATCGACCATGGTGGTGTCTCCCTGGAGTGTGTTGCGATGCTGTTTGCGGGCCTCACCTGGCCCCAAGCTGTCTCGAAACCCGTTCAGCAGCGCTCCTGCCCGTCACTCTGCCCAACCCTCTCCGCCGTCCTGGCCGGGCTTGGCCCGGCCATCCACGCCTTGAGGATGGCCCCGGCAAAGTCGTGGATGCCCGGGCCAAGCCCGGGCAGGACGGGGGAGGGGGGGAATGAAGCCAGGCTTTTCCGCTGCTGAAACGAAGAACGCTGAGCGCCTCAACCCGTGGCGGCCAGAACCTCGTCCGCGGTCATCAGGTCCGCATATTTCTGGCCCATGTCGAAGAGGTTGGCCTCGTGCGGGCCGATGGCGCGGTCGCCCACGCAGTCGACGAGCACGATGGTGCGGAAGTTGTGGGACACGGCGTCGACCACGGTCGCCCGGACGCAGCCCGAGGTGGTGCAGCCCGCGATGAACAGCGTGTCGACGCGCCGCCAGGCGAGCCAGCCGGCGAGCTCGGTGGCGAAGAAGCCCGAGGCCTGGCGCTTGCGCACGATGAGCTCGCCCGGCACGGGCGCGAGCTCCGGCACGATCTGGCTCAGCGGGCTCGTCTCCGTGAGCTTGCGCAGGCCCGGGGCCTTGGCCGCGAAGGAGCCGGCGTCGGACCCGTCATCGGCATAGACGACGCGGGTGTGGGCCACCGGCCAACCGCGCTTTCGCGCGTCGGCGAGCAGGCCGACCGTCCGCTCGATGGCCGGCCCGATGTTGCCGCCGCCGAAATGGGCGGGGTCCGTGAAGCCGACCACGAAGTCGACGATGACGAGGGCCGGCTGGGCCCCGATTCCCACGGACTGGGCAAAGCCCTGGCGCTTGTAGATGTCGAGTTCGCTCATGCGACGATCCCGTGCGAGGTGAGGCGGGGGAGGGCAGAGGCTCGCACAGAAAATCTGTCCGGACAAATCTGCATGAAAAGGGGCCATTGCGGCACGGCGACGCTTGCGAACCGGCACCGGACAATCGAGAATGTCCGGACAAAGGTGAGGACGCATCACGGCAGGAGCATCATGGCCGATCCCGCACTCCGACAGCATCTCGAGGCCCGCCGCTTCATCGCGGCCCCGGGCGTCTACGACTTGATTTCGGCCCTGATCGCCGACCGCATGGGCTTTCGGGCCCTCTACGTCACCGGCTACGGCACCGTGGCGTCGTCGCTCGGCCTGCCGGACGCGGGGCTGGCCACCTATTCGCAGATGATCGACGTCATCGGCCGCATCGCGCAGATGACGAAGACGCCCGTCATCGCCGACGCCGACACCGGCTATGGCGGCCTGCTCAACGTCCGCCACACGGTGCGCGGCTACGAGGCCGCGGGTGTCACCGGGATCCAGATCGAGGACCAGGAGTTCCCCAAGAAGTGCGGCCACACGCCGGGCCGCCGCGTCATCAAGATGGAGGACATGGTCCGCAAGATCCGCGTCGCCTCCGACAGCCGCTCGAGCGCCGACTTCCTGATCATCGCCCGGACCGATGCCCGCACGACGCTGGGGCTCGACGAGGCGATCCGGCGCGGGATCGCCTATGGCGAGGCCGGGGCGGACATCGTCTTCATCGAGTCGCCCGAGAGCGAGGCCGAGCTCGCCGAGGTGGCGCGCCGCATAGACAAGCCCGTGATCGCCAACATGGTCAATGGCGGGCGCACGCCCATGCTGCCGGTGTCCAAGCTCGAGGAGATCGGGTTCTCCGCCGCCATCTTCCCGGCCGTCGGGTTCCTCGCCACCGCCGAGGCCCTGACCAACGCCTACCGCGACCTGCAGCAGCACGGTACAACGTCGCCCGCGATTCCGATGTTCTCCTTCGCCGCCTTCAACGAGCTGATCGGATTCAAGGATGTCTGGGAGTTCGAGAAGCGCTACGCCGAAACGGAGTGAGCCGCCGCGCTACCTGCAGATCCTCGACGAGCTGCGCCGGCGCGTCGAGGGCGGTCTCTATCCGGTCGAGAGCAGCCTGCCGACGGAAAGCGAGCTCTGCGAGGAGTTCGGAGCGAGCCGCTACACGGTGCGCGAGGCGCTGCGGCGCCTCGTCGACCAGGGCATGGTCAGCCGACGGCAGGGCGCTGGCAGCGTCGTCACCGCGGCAAGGCCCCAGGCCCGTTACGTCCAGTCGCTGTCATCGCTCGCCGATCTCTTCCAGTTCGCCCTCGACACGCACTACGAGGTGCTGTCGACGGCGACGGTGGCCATCGACGAGGCGATCGCTGAAGGGGTGGGCGGCGTGCCGGGCGAACGCTGGGTGCTGATCGCCGGCATCCGGCGCACGGCGAAGGGCGGCGAGGTCGTCTGCTACACCCACTCCTACATTCCCCGGCGCCTCAACAGGCACGTGAAGAGCCTGCCGGGCGTGGTCGGGCCGTTCTACGCCCATCTCGCGGAGCGCGCCGGCGAGGAGATCGTGGAGGCCGACCAGGAAATCCGCGGCGAGATCATGAACGAGGACATCGCCAGCCATCTCGGCCGCGAGCCCGGGTCGGTGGCGCTGTGCGTGCTGCGGCGCTACGTGTCCCGGGAAGGCACGCTGATCGCCTCCTACAACTGGCACGTCGCCGAGACCTTCATTTCGAAGAGCCGCATCCTTCGCAACGTGTGAAGGCCTCGGACCGGGGCTGCCCCAACCCTGTCGAAGAGCCCATGACGCCCAGCGACTTCAACGCCTTCTGTCGCTCGCTGCCCCACACGACCCACGTCGTCCAGTGGGGCGGGGCGGACGTGTGGAAGGTCGGGGGCAAGATGTTCGCCACCATGTGGGCGGGCGACGATCCCTATGCCGGGATCACCTTCAAGGCCTCGCCGATGAGCTACGAGCTGCTCAGGACCGAGCCGGGCCTGCGACCCGCGCCCTATCTCGCCTCGCGCGGCCTCAAGTGGATCCAGCGCGTGTCCGACGAGAGCATGAGCGACGACGATCTCAGGCTGTACCTGAAGCACAGCTACGACCTGGTCTTCGCGGGGTTGCCGCGCAAGACACGGATCGCGCTGGGCGGCGCGGACGCGGTCGTCAGCCGGCCGTCGGCTTCGCGGCGCGGTCCCGCGTCAGGCCGAGGAACACGGCGAGGATGATCGCCATCACCAGCCCGACCAGGAGCAGGCTGGTGTCGTTGGCGATCCCGGTCCCGGTCACGACCACCCCCACGATGAGCGGCCCGAGGACGAGGCCGAAATCCCCCGCGGCCCGCAGCGCGCCCATGGTGACGCCGTTGGGCCCCGACGACTGCTCGATGGCGAAGGCGGAGCAGGCCGTGGTCAGGACGCTGCCACTGGCCCCCAGCAGGAACACGCCGATCCAGAGCGCCGGCGCCTTCAGCCAGAGACCCATGAACACGACGGCGGCGATCGACAGCAGCGCGCCCGCCACGGTGCTCGGCCAGGCACCCCACTTGTCGATGGCCAGCGACACCGAGGGCAGGGCGATGAACTGGCCCACCGCGCCGGTGGTCAGCAGCAGGCCCACGGTGCTTGGGCCATAGTGGAAGAGGTCCCGGGCCATGATCGGGACCATCTGCCAGTTGGAGACGACGCGGCCGAAATAGGCGCCGAACATGAGCGCGCAGACCGCGGCGAAAGGGGCGTGCCGCAGGATCGCCAGGACCCCGGGGCGTGGCCCCGAGGCGGAGCCAGGACCCTCCTGCAGGCGCCGCGTCTCCTTGAGCAGGAGCAGCGCGGGAAATCCCCCGGCTGCGATCACGGTGCCCTGGGCGATGAACGGACCGGTCGGCCCGAAGAGGTCGGCGAGCACGCCGCCCGCCCCGGGACCCAGCGAGATGCCGGCGAGCAGGCCCGCCTGGTAGTAGCCCATCAGCCGTCCCCGGTTGGCGGGCGTGGCGATGTCCGCGACGGAGGCGAGGGCTGCCGTCACGTAGAGCGACGAACCGGCTCCGTTCAGGAAGAGGCACGCCGCCAGCGCCGGGATCGAGTCGACCAGGGCCGCCGCGAAGGACGTCACCGTCAGCAAGGCGAGGCCGGCGGCCATCACCGCACGCCGGCCGAAGCGTTCGGACGCGCTGCCCGCCGGCACGTTGACGATCAGTCGCGCCGCGCCGAAGGCGGACAGCAGGAGGCCCGAGGCCGCCGCTCCGCCGCCGTGGCGCTCGGCGAAGAGCGGCAGCACGGGGATCATCATGCCCATGCCAATCGTCACGAAGAACACGATGACGAGGATGGGGAGGATCCGCAGGTCGAACCCGGCGACCTTCGGCGATGACGTCATGTCGGCGCGATCCTGCGTGGCACTGCATGGCCCTCCCGCACACACAGACAGATTTCTCAGGCGGGGTCGAGGGCGCGGGCCATCCATGGATGATCGGTCCGCCATGCGGCGCGCGCGGGCGTGTGCGGGGCCGCACATCGGCCAGGACGGGGCCGTGCGAGGGTTAATCCATCGAAAGGAACCGCACCGATGACCGCTCTCCTGAACATCCTGATGTCCGCCCTGACCACGATGGCCGCCACGGTGAGCGTCGACTGCGGCCAGTTCGTCGAGACGGTCGAGGGCTGAGCCCGACCTGCTGGCCGGATTGGCAATCGGCAATCCTGCTGCCTAGAAACTAGACAGAACTCGCGTCCCCTCCCGAGCCGCCGTCCCTGGGCCCCATGGCCCGGAACTTGCGACCCCGGCTCCACCGACACTTCCTGGAGGGGAAAAAGACATGACAGTGCGTTGGGCCATGACCGGGGCAGCCATGCTCCTGGCCTCTTCTTTCCTGGCGACCGCTTCCACCGGCGCCCTGGCGCAAGGCACCTTGCGGATCGGCATGACCGCATCCGACATTCCGCTCACCACCGGCCAGACCGACAACGGCGGCGAGGGTCAGCGCTTCCTGGGCTTCACGGCCTACGACGCCCTGGTGAACTGGGACCTTTCGAGCGCGACAAAGCCGTCGGACCTCGTGCCCGGCCTGGCGACCTCCTGGACCACCGACGCGACCGACAAGACCAAGTGGACGTTCAAGCTCCGCGACGGCGTCAAGTTCCACGACGGCAGCGCCTTCACCGCCGACGCGGTGGTGTGGAACCTCGACAAGCTGCTGACCAAGGAGTCGCCGCAGTTCGACCCGCGCCAGTCGGCCCAGGGTCGCTCGCGCATCCCGGCCATCGCCAGCTACAAGGCGGTCGATCCGCTCACGGTCGAGATCGTCACCAAGACGCCCGACGCGACGCTGCCCTACCAACTCGCCTGGATCATGATGTCCTCGCCCGCCAACTGGGAGAAGCAGGGCAAGAACTGGGACAACGTGGCGAAGTCGCCCTCGGGCACGGGCCCGTGGAAGATCGTCAACTTCGTGCCGCGCGAGCGCGTCGAGCTCGTTCCGAACCCCGACTACTGGGACAAGCCGCGCATCCCCAAGCTCGACAAGATGGTCCTGGTGCCGTTGCCGGAAGCCAACGCCCGCGTCGCCGCGTTGCGCTCGGGCCAGGTCGACTGGATCGAGGCGCCGGCTCCGGATGCCGTCGAGTCGCTGAAGAAGGCCGGCTTCGACATCGTCACGAACTCCTACCCCCACAACTGGACCTGGCACCTGTCGCGCGTCGAGGGGTCGCCCTGGAACGACATCCGCGTCCGCAAGGCGGCGAACCTCGCGATCGATCGCCAGGGCCTGAAGGAACTGCTGGCCGGCATGATGATCCCGGCGGAAGGCTTCTTCCCGCCCGGGCACCAGTGGTTCGGCAAGCCGAGCTTCAAGCTCACCTATGACCCGGCCGCGGCGAAGAAGCTGCTCGCCGAGGCCGGCTACAGCCCCGAGAAGCCGCTCAAGACGAAAATCCTGATCTCGGCCTCGGGCTCGGGTCAGATGCAGCCGCTGCCGATGAACGAGTTCGTGCAGCAGAACCTCGCCGAGGTCGGCATCAAGGTCGACTTCGAGGTGGTGGAGTGGAACACCCTCATCAACATCTGGCGTGCGGGCGCCAAGCACGAGAGCTCGCGCGGCGGCACGGGCATGAACTACACCTACTTCATCCAGGACCCGTTCACCGGCTTCATCCGCCACCTGCAGTGCGACCTGCAGCCGCCGGCCGGCACCAACTGGGGCCACTATTGCGACCCCGAGATGGACAAGCTCTTCGCCGAGGTTCGCAACACCTTCGACCCGAAGGCGCAGACGGCCATCCTGCAGAAGATCCACGAGAAATACGTGGATGACGCCCTGTTCCTCATGGTCACGCACGACGTCAACCCGCGTGCCATGAGCGGCAAGGTGAAGGGCTTCGTGCAGGCCCAGAACTGGTTCCAGGACTTCTCGCCGATCACCATGGCGAAGTGAGCCTGACGACCAGGGCTCCATCTCTCCACCGTCATGGCCGGGCTTGGCCCGGCCATCCACGACTTCGGCGCCGCTGCAGCGAAGTCGTGGGTCCCGGGCCAAGCCCGGGGATGACGGCTGAGAGAGACAGCGCGGCCTCAACCAGATCGCCCGGACCTCGCAATGCTCTTCTACACCGCCAAGCGCTTCGTGCTGATGCTGCCCGTGGCGATCGGCGTCAGCCTCGTCTGTTTCCTGCTGGTGCACCTGGCGCCCGGCGACCCGCTGTCGGCGGTGCTGCCGACCGATGCCTCGGCCGAGACGCAGGCCGAGATGCGCAAGCTCTACGGCTTCGACAAGCCTTTGCCGGTCCAGTACGGCCTGTGGCTCGGCCGGGTGCTGCAGGGTGACCTCGGCGTCTCGATCGCGTCGGGCCGCCCGGTCGCCGGCGAAGTCATCAACGCCGTCGAGAACTCGCTCGTGCTGGCCGCCGCGGCGACGCTGATCGGCTTCGTGCTCGGCAGCCTGCTCGGACTGCTGGGCGGCTACTTCCGCGGCACGATCATCGACCGGCTCTCCTCCTTCACGGCCGTGCTCGGCGTCAGCGTCCCGCACTACTGGCTCGGCATGGTGCTGGTCATCATCTTCTCGGTGCAGCTCAACTGGCTGCCGGCGACCGGCGGCGGGCCGCAGGGCTCCGACAGCAAGGGCCTCAACTGGGACTACATCCGCTTCCTCGTGCTGCCTGCGATCACCATGTCGGTGATCCCGATGGGCATCGTGGCCCGCACGGTGAAGGCGCTCGTCGCCGAGATCCTGAACCAGGAATTCGTGCAGGCGCTGGCGGCCAAGGGCCTCACCGAGCGGGGCGTCTTCCGCCACGTCATCAAGAACGCCGCGCCCACCGCGCTCGCCGTCATGGGCCTTCAACTCGGCTACCTGCTCGGCGGCTCGATCCTGATCGAGACGGTGTTCTCGTGGCCCGGGACCGGCTTCCTGCTGAACGCCGCGATCTTCCAGCGCGACCTGCCGCTGCTGCAGGGCACGATCCTCGTGCTGGCCATCTTCTTCGTGGTCCTGAACCTCCTCGTCGACGTGGTCCAGACCGCCATCGATCCCCGCGTGCAGAGGGCCTGACATGTCCGCCGTCGCCTCCGCCGGCACCTCCCTGGCCGCGCCCGTCGCCCGCTCTCCCGGCTACTGGTCCGGCGTGCTGCGCCGCCTCAGCCGCGACAAGGTCGCGATGGTGGCGCTCGTCATCATCCTGGCCATCGTGCTCATGGCGATCTTCGCGCCCTATTTGGCGCCGGCCGACCCGGCCAAGGGCTCGATGCTGCGCCGCCTGCGCCCGATCGGCACGCCAAACTATCCCCTCGGCGCCGACGAACTGGGCCGCGACATGCTCTCGCGCCTCATCTATGGCGCCCGCCTGTCGCTGATCATGGGCGTCACGCCTGTGCCCATCGCCTTCGTCATCGGCGGTGCGCTGGGCATCATCGCGGGCTTTGCCGGCGGCGTCGTGAACACGCTAATCATGCGTACGATCGACGTGTTCTACGCCTTCCCCTCGGTGCTGCTGGCCGTGGCGCTGTCGGGCGCGCTGGGCGCGGGGCTCGGCAACGCGCTCGTGTCGCTCACCCTCGTGTTCATTCCGCCTATCGCGCGCGTCGCTGAGAGCGTGACGACGCAGGTGCGAGGGCTCGACTACATCGATGCCGCAAGAGCGTCGGGAGCGGGCGCGCTGACCATCATCCGCGTGCACGTGCTCGGCAACGTGCTGGGGCCGATCTTCGTCTACGCCACGAGCCTCGTGTCGGTGTCGATGATCCTGGCCTCGGGCCTCTCCTTCCTCGGCCTGGGCGTGCGTCCGCCGGAGCCCGAATGGGGCCTGATGCTGAACACGCTCCGCACGGCGATCTACACGCAGCCCCTCGTCGCGGCGCTGCCCGGCCTGATGATCTTCATCACCTCCGTGTCCTTCAACATGCTCTCCGACGGCCTGCGCACCGCCATGGAGGTCAAATGAGCGCCTTCCCGGCAACGGAAGACCGCGGCGGCCCGGCCCAGCCGCTGCTCACGGTCCGCGACCTCGTCAAGCACTTCCCCGTGCGCGGCAAGGGCTGGCTCGGCAAACGCGCCGTGGTGCGCGCGGTCGACGGCGTCTCGTTCGACATCCTGAAGGGCGAGACGCTCGGCATCGTCGGGGAGAGCGGCTGCGGCAAGTCGACGACGGCGCGCCTGCTCATGCACCTCATCGGCCCCGACAGCGGCGAGATGGTCTTCGACGGCGAATCCGTGGGCGACACCCTGGCGCTCTCGGCCTATCGCCGGCAGGTCCAGATGGTGTTCCAGGACAGCTACGCCTCGCTGAACCCGCGCCTCACCATCGAGGACTCGATCGCCTTCGCGCCCAAGGTCCACGGCGTCCCTGCGGCGACGGCGCGGGCCCGCGCCCACGACCTGCTGCATCGCGTCGGCCTGGAGCCCGGGCGGTTCGCCGGCCGCTACCCCCACGAGCTTTCGGGCGGCCAGCGCCAGCGCGTCAACATCGCCCGCGCGCTGGCGCTCGAGCCGCGCCTCGTCATCCTCGACGAAGCGGTCTCGGCGCTCGACAAGTCGGTCGAGGCCCAGGTGCTGAACCTGCTGCAGGATCTGAAGCGCGACTTCGGCCTGACCTACGTCTTCATCTCCCATGACCTCAACGTGGTCCGCTACATGGTGGACCGGGTGATGGTCATGTATCTCGGCAAGGTCGCCGAGATCGGGGAGGGGGAGGCCGTGTTCTCCGCCCCCGCGCATCCCTACACCTCGGCGCTGCTC
Source organism: uncultured Alsobacter sp. (assembly GCF_945952055.1). Lineage (GTDB taxonomy): Bacteria > Pseudomonadota > Alphaproteobacteria > Rhizobiales > Beijerinckiaceae > Alsobacter. The sequence continues at coordinate 105,867 of NZ_CAMFHB010000008.1, read as the reverse complement.
GCCTCGATGCCGACCATGGACCCGACCCGGCGCATCGGCGAGGCACCGCTCTCCGGCGACCCGCCGAACCCCATCGACCCGCCGCCCGGCTGCCGCTTCCACACGCGCTGCCGCTTCGCCGAGGCCGTCTGCTCCACCGTCGATCCGGCCCTGGCCGTAGCCGGCGCCGAGCATCGCGCAGCCTGCCTGATGCTGGCGCCCGGCTCCGGCCATGGCCGGGCCCCCGCCGCGGAGCTTGCCGCATGACCAACGCCGTCGAGATCGAGAACCTCGTCGTCGAGTTCACCGGCGGGTCGCGGCCCGTCCGCGCGCTCGACGGCATCAGCCTGTCGCTGAAGCAGGGGGAGGTGCTGGCGCTGCTGGGCGAGTCCGGGTCGGGGAAGAGCGTGACGCTGCGCTCGCTCCTGCGCCTGCACAATCCCAAGCGCAGCCGGACCTCCGGCAAGGTCACGGTGAGCGGGCGCGACGTGAACGCGCTCGACGCCGACGCCCTCGCGGACCTGCGCGGCGGCGTCGTCTCCATGGTCTTCCAGGAGCCGATGCTGGCGCTCGACCCGGTCTATACGGTCGGCGAGCAGATCGCCGAGGCGGTGGTCCGGCACGAGGGCGTGTCGAAGGCAGAGGCCCGGGCCCGGGCGCTGGCGCTGTTCGAGCGCGTGCGTATTCCCTCGCCCGAGCGGCGGCTCGACGCCTACCCGCACGAGATGTCGGGCGGGATGCGCCAGCGGGCCATGATCGCGCTGGCGCTCGCCTGCAAGCCGAGCGTGCTGCTCGCCGACGAGCCCACGACCGCGCTCGACGCCACCGTCCAGATCCAGATTCTGCTGCTCCTGCGCGAATTGCAGCGGGAGTTCGGGCTGTCGATCATCTTCGTCACCCACGACATCGGCGTGGCGGTGGAAATCGCCGACCGGGTGGCCGTGATGTATGCCGGGCGGATCGTCGAGACAGGGCCGGTCGCGGCGCTTCTGCACGATGCCCGCCACCCCTACACGCGCGGCCTCCTGGCCTCGCGCGTCGAACGCGTCGCCCGCGGCGAGCGGCTGGAAACGATCCCTGGCTCGCCGCCCGACCTCGCCGCCCTGCCGCCGGGGTGCGCCTTCGGCCCGCGCTGCAGCCGCGCCACGTCCGCCTGCCAGACGACGCCCCCCGAGCTGATGGTCGATGGACAGGGCAGGGCGGTTGCGTGCTTCAATGCCATGACGCCTGCGGAATGAGCTCATGCGCCTCGTCCTGATCAACCCGAACACCAACGCCGTCACCACGACGCTCATGGTCGGCATCGCCCGCGAGAGCGCTCCGCCGGATGTGCGCATCGACGGCCTGACGGTGCGCCAGGGCGTGCCACTGATCACCAACCCCGAGATGCTGCGCCGGGCCGCCTGGTCGGTCACCGAGACGCTGGCCGACGCGGACCTGAAGGGGGCGTCCGGCGTCATCGTCGCCGCCTTCGGGGATCCCGGCCTGCAGCAGGTGCGCGCCTCCTGCCCCTGCCCGGTGACGGGCATCGCCGAGGCCGGCATGGCCGAAGCCGCCGAGGGCGGCCGGCGCTTCGCCGTCGTCACCACGACGCCCGAGCTCTCCGGGTCCATCGCCACGACCGCCGCCGGCTACGGCCACGCGCCGTTCTTCGCCGGCGTGGTGCTGACCGAAGGCGAGCCCGCGCGGCTCATGGCCGACCCGGACCGCCTCACCGAAGCCCTGCACGGCGCCTGCCGCCGCGCCATCGACGAGCATGGGGCCGAGGCGATCGTCATCGGCGGCGGCCCCTTGGCGCGGGCGGCACGGACGCTGGCGGCGCTGCTGTCCTGCCCCGTGATCGAGCCGGTGCCCGCCGCGGTGCGGCTCGCGATCCGGCGGGCCGGCGAGGCGCGCTCGGCCGTGGCGTGATGCTGCTACAGGGCTGGCCCTGATTGAAACGTATCGCAACGAATGGGTCGTCATGCCCGGGCTTGGCCCGGGCACCCACGACTAAAGCTTTCAACCATTGAGCCGGGCCAAGCCCGGCCAAGACGGCGGAGAGGTTAGGGCTAGTCCAACCGCATCACGGAAAGCGCCAGCGCCTGCGCGCAGGGCACCAGCGTGTCGAGGTCGCAGAACTCTTCCGGCGTGTGGCCGTGTCCGCCGACCGGGCCGACGCTGCACAGGGTCGGGCAGCCCTGGGCCGCGGTGAGGCCGGAATCGGCGCAGCCGCCGCCGAACACCGCCTCGACCTCGAAGCCGAGCTGGCGCGCGGCGCCCTGGTAGACGGTCAGCATCTTGCGGGACTCCTCGCTCTGCTCCAGGGGCAGGAACTCGCCGGAGATGGTGAGCGTGGCGGTGGCGCCCTTCACCGTGCAGGTCTCGACGATGGCACGGATCGCGTCGATGGCCGGCTGGCGCTGGGCCGCCGTCACGTAGCGCAGGTCGATCTCGGCGGAGGCCCACGGCGCCACCGTGTTGACCGTCTGGCCGCCCTTGATGGTGCCGACGTTCACGGTGATGCCGGCCGGCAGGTCCGTGAGCTTGTGCAACTGGATGACCTTGCGCGCGATCTCCTCGATGGCCGAGATGCCACGCTCGTAGAAGGCGCCCGAATGCGAGGCCTTGCCGACCACGTCCATCACCATGAACACGCCGCCCTTGCGGCCCTTGGTGATCTGGTGCGGTGCCTGGCTGGGCTCGGAATTGAACACGGCACGCGCCCCGCGCGCCTCCGCCTCGATGACGGGGCGGGAGGAGGGCGAGGCGATTTCCTCGTCGCTCGTCACCAGCATGGCAATGGGTGCCGGATGGCCGCCGAGCTTCGCGAAGGCGGCGAGCACGAAGGCGTTCATGACGAGCCCGGACTTCATGTCGGCGACGCCCGGCCCATAGGCGAGGTTGCCCTTCACGGTGAAGGGCCGGCGCTGCGGCTCGCCCTTGGGAAACACCGTGTCGCGGTGGCCGAGCAACACGATCGGGCGCTGGTCGTTGGTCGTCGCGTGCGGAAGCTCGGCCCGGATGGCCTCGCCGAAGCGGTCATGCGGCGTGGTGGTGGGCTCCAGCCCGATCGAACGGAAGAACCGCTTCAGCACCTCGCCCGCGGCGTCCACGCCAGCCTTGTCGTAGGTGCCGCTGTCGGTGTTCACGAGCTCTTCGAGGAGGGCGACCATGGCGGGACGCTGGCTGGCGAGCCACGCGGTGATGGCCTGTTCCTGGGCTGACATGCGGACGTCCAATGCTGGTGAAGAAAGGGGCCGCCGATTTCTACCTCAATCCCGCCGGCGATCTAGCCGTCCGAAACGTCGAGCAGGGCAGCGAGGGTCGCATGGAGAACCGGCGCGAAAGGGTTGGCCACCGTCACGCCGGCCCATGTGAATCCGTCCTGCATGTCCTCCGAGAGGAGCAGCCGGCAGCCGCCGTGAGAGGCCGCCGCCAGAATGGTCGCGTCCCAGATCGACAGGCGATGATCGGTTGCCAGATCGACCGCAGCGGCCATCACCTCCGGCGTCGTCGGCACGCGAGCGAAGGTGTCCGTCCACGACAGGAGCGTCTCGCGCGCCTCCGCAGGGGTCCGCCCCGCCTTTCTCACCAGGACATTGAAGAGCTCGCCGAGAACCTGCACGGGAACGACCACCGTGCCCGGAGAGAGGCGTTCCAGCAGATCGACGATCCGATCCCGCTTGTCGAGCCCGTTCACGCCCTCGGCATAGGCAAGGACGTTCGTGTCGAGAGCGACCCTCACCGGTCGTCGTAGAGCTCGTCGCGGGTCCAACGGCCGATCTCGACGGCAGGTTGGCTCCGCAGACGCGCAAGGAGGGCCGATTTCGCGCGGGATGCCACGCGGCCTTCCTGCTCGGCAGGAACGATCCGCGCGACCGGGCGGCCATGGCTCGTCACCACGTAGCTCTGCCCGTCGCGCACGCCTCGCAAGATTCGGGAAAAGCTGCGATTGGCATCGGCCGCGGACACAGGTTCATCCATCGCGCACACCATAGTAGTGATTATCACTAGAATAATTCGTTGCGGCCGGCGTGGCAAGAGTTCGAGCCCGCTGAGGGGCGGACGCCATCCCCGAGCCGGGGCAGGTCGTCGAGACCATCGTGATGCAACTCGTCCAGGTGGACCGCATCGCGGCCGAAAACGCGGGCGCGTTGGGGGCTGCGGACATCGAAAAGCTGATAGAGTCTGGTGGGCCTGGCAGCGTTGCGGAGCTGCGGCGTGGCCGGCCTCCGCCGCGCCACGCACGAGCCCATCCGGAAGGACCCTGCGCATGCTCGAGATTGCCGAGTTCATCAACCCGACGCCGTCACCCCTGTGGAAGCTCGCCAGGCAGGCCGGCGTGGACCTCGCCGTCGGAGGCCTGCCGTTCGACAGCGTGAGGCAGGGGGAGGCGCCCTGGGAGTTCGAGCCGCTGCGCCGAATGAAGGAGCAGTACGAGGCCGGCGGCTTCAAGCTCGTCGTCATCGAGGCTCGCCCGCCGCTCAACAAGGCCAAGCGCGGGCTGCCCGGCCGCGACGAGGAGATTGCCACGGTCTGCACCCTCCTGGAGAACATGGGCAAGCTGGGCATCCCGGTCTGGTGCTACGAGTGGATGGCCGACTTCAACTGGGTGCGCACCAACACGAGCAAGCCCTCGCGCGGCGGCTCCATGGTGACGAGCTTCGACGTCAACGAGCTGCCCAAAGAGCCGACCGAGTTGGGGTCGATCAGCGAGGAGGAGCTCTGGGTGAACCTCGAGTACTTCCTCACGAAGGTCCTGCCGGTGGCCGAGGCCAACAACGTCAAGCTCTCCATGCATCCCGACGACCCACCGCTGTCGCCCATTCGCGGGGTTGGCCGGATCATGCGCAGCATCGACAACTTCCGGCGTCTCGTCGCCATGATGCCCAGCAGGCACAACACCGTGACGCTGTGCCAGGGCAATTTCACCCTCATGACGGACGACCTGCCGTCGGCGATCCGCTCGTTCGGCAAGGCCATCTCCTTCGTGCATTTCCGCGACGTCCGCGGGACGCCGACCAGCTTCGAGGAGACCTGGCACGACGCCGGCAAGACCGACATGCTGGCCTGCATGCGCGCCTATCGCGACATCGGATTCGACGGCGTCCTGCGCCCGGACCACGTGCCGACCGTCGAAGGCGACAGCAACGAGAACGCCGGCTACTCGTCGTTCGGACGGCTGTATGCCATCGGCTACATCCGCGGCCTGCACGAGGCCGTCTACCGCGGCTGAGAACGGGGTCCGCGACCCCCTACAGCCGTCCTGCCCGGGCCTGGCCCTTGGGCATCCACACACGATTTTCGAAGGTCGGGCGCGTTCTCCCTTTCCTGCAGGGGAGGGAGAACGCCCTGCGCCAAGCGGGTCGCTCACAGGGGAACTTGCGCAGCCCGCTTTTTGACGGCACAATTCCATAAATCGCAACGCCAGTTCCAAATTTCGGAACTTTCTGCCATGACGATCCTGGACGCCGCATCCGACGTGCTGCGCTGCTTCACCGCCGAAAGGCGTGAGCTGACGGTGACGGACGTGTGCGCGCTCCGCGGAGCCCCCAAGAGCTCCACCTCCAGGTTGCTCCGGGCCATGCGCGATGCCGGCCTGCTGGAGACGGTGGGCGATTCGAAGCGCTACCGGCCCAGCATCCTCCTGTTCGAACTCGGCCAGGCCTATCGCGCCGGGTCCACCCTGCTGGCGCGTGCCCACGAGGTGGTGTCGGGCATCGTCGATCAGGTCGGTCACACCGGCTATGTCTCGATGCGCGAGGGCCTGGACGTCATGGGGCTCGCCTACATGGCGGGCCGCAACATCCTGCGCGTCGGCACGCCCATCGGCCGCCGCCTTCCCCTTGCCGCCAGTGCCACGGGACGCACCCTGCTGGCACGGCTCGGCGACGACGAGATCCGCGCGCTCTATCCCGGTGCGCTGCCGCAGCCATCCCCGCTCGCGCCACGCGACCTCGACGAGCTGCTGGCGCGTATCGCCACGGTGCGTGCCCGCGGCTACGAGGTGTCGGATGGCGAGGCCAATCCGGGCGTGGGGGCCATCGCGTCGGCGGTGGGCGATCCCGACACGGGCGAGGTGGTGAGCCTCTGCGTCACCTATCCGGCCGCGACCGTGACGCCGGCCGAACGAAGCCAGATCATCGACGGACTCGTGGACGGCGCCTGCGCCATCGCCACGGTCCTGGGAGACACGCGTTGCGCGGCACTCATCGCCCGTGGCGCAGACAAGTAAGGACGACGAGGCCATGACACAGGCGCGCTGGCGGATCGGGTTCGACATCGGCGGGACCTTCACCGACTTCATCCTCTTGGACGGGGAGGGCGGCCGCATCATCCTGCACAAGCGCCTCACCACCCCGCACGATCCCTCGGAGGCGGCCCTGATCGGCCTCGAGGAGATCGTCGAGATGGGCGGCATCGGCTTTGCCGACGTCGGCGAGATCGTCCACGGCACGACGCTGGTGACCAACACCGTCATCGAGCGCAACGGCGCCAAGCTCGGCCTCATCACCACCGAGGGCTTCCACGACATCCTCGAGATGGGCACGGAGCAGCGCTACGACATCTACGACCTGTTCCTGCAGTTCCCCGAGCCCTTCGTGCCGCGTTCGCGCCGCATCGGCGTGCCCGAGCGCATGGACCGCGACGGCAACGTGGTCGTCGCGCTCGACGCGGCGAAGGTGCGCGCCGCGCTGCGCGGCTTCGTCGCCGAGGGCGTGCAGGCCGTGGCCGTCTGCTTCCTGCACAGCTACCGCAACCCCGCCCACGAGAAGCTCGTCGGCGAGATCGCCCGCAAGGAATTCCCGCAGCTCAGCGTGTCGCTCTCGCACGAGGTCGTCGCCGAGCTCTGGGAGTATCAGCGCTGCGTCACGACCTGCGCCAACGCCTATGTCCAGCCGCTGATGGACCGCTACGTCGAGCGGCTCGAGAACGAGCTCGCCCGGCGCGGCTTCACCGGCGCGCTGCGCCTCATGCACTCAGCCGGTGGCCTCGTGTCGCCCGCCGCGGCGCGGGCCTTCCCGATCCGCCTTCTGGAGTCCGGTCCTGCCGGCGGCGGCCTCGCCACGGCGCTCTTCGGCGAACTCGCCGGCAAGAAGGACGTCATCTCCTTCGACATGGGCGGCACGACCGCCAAGGCCTGCATGATCGAGGACGGCCGCGCCGAGATCGCCCCCATGATGGAAGCGGGCCGCGTCCACCGCTTCAAGAAGGGCTCCGGCCTGCCCATCAAGGCGCCCGTCATCGACATGATCGAGATCGGCGCCGGGGGCGGATCCATCGCCGCCATCGACGAGGTGGGCCTGCTCAAGGTCGGCCCGCATTCAGCGGGCTCCGATCCGGGCCCCGCCTGCTACGGCATGGGCGGCACCAAGCCCACCGTCACCGACGCCAACCTGGTGCTCGGCTACTACGACCCCGGCTTCTTCCTGGGCGGGCGCATGACGCTCGACCTCGAAGCCGCCCGCCGCGCCATGGCGACCGTCGCCGAGCCGCTCGGCCTCAGCGTCGAGGAGGCGGCGGCCGGCATCCACAAGGTCGTCATCGAGGGCATGGCCGCGGCTGCCCGCGTGCACCTCGTCGAGAAAGGCAAGGACCCGCGCAACTACGCCATGGTCGGCTTCGGCGGCGCCGGTCCGGCCCATGCGGCCGAGGTGGCCCGCGCGCTGGGCGTCGGCGAACTCATCGTGCCGCCGGCCTCAGGCGCGGCGTCCGCGCTCGGCTTCCTCGCCGCGCCGCTCTCCTTCGAGATCGTCCGCTCCATGCCCGTGGTGCTGGCCGAGGGCTTCGACGCCGCCGGCGTCAACACGCTGCTGGCCTCCGTCGAGGAAGAGGCGCGCCGGCCCCTCGTCGAGGCGGGCATCGCCGTCGCCGACATCACCGCCGAGCGGTCCGCCGACATGCGCCTCGTCGGCCAGATGCACGACATCGCCGTGCCGCTGCCGTCCGGCGCCATCACGGCCGAAAGCCTCGCCGCCATCCGCGAGGGCTTCGACCGGGTCTACACCAGCCGCTACACCAAGCCGCCGGAAGGCGCCCGCATCGAGGCGATCAACTTCCGCGTCCGCTGCCTCGGCCCCGTGCCGCAGCTTACCCTCAACGGCGCCACCGGCGGTGGCGACGCGTCCGCCAAGCAGAAGAGCGTACGCACGGCCTGGTTCGACGGCAGGGCCGTCGAGACGCCCGTCTACGACCGCTACGCGCTCGTCCCCGGGGACAGCTTCCCGGGTCCGGCCATCATCGAGGAGCGCGAGGCGACCACCGTCGTGCTGCCGGGCGACACGGTGTCGATCGACGAGACGCTCAACATCCGCGTCACCGTCGGCGTTGCCCCGCCGGTCGAGGTGCGGGTGAGCAAGGACACGCCGGTCGCCCAGGCCGCGGCCCTCATCGAGTCCGACCCGATCGCGCTCGAGATCATGTGGAGCCGCCTGGTCACCGTCGTCGAGGAGATGTGGCTGACCGTCTGCCGCACGGCGTTCTCGCTGGTGATCTCCGAGGCGCAGGACTTCGCCTGCGAGCTGCTCGATCCGGAAGGCGAGACGCTGGCCCACTCGCCGCGCGCCATGCCGGTCTTTAATTTGACGCTGCCGCGCGCCGTGAAGGCGCTGCTCGAGCGCTACCCGGCCCACACGCTGAAGCCGGGCGACGTGCTCGTCACCAACGACCCGTGGCTGTGCGCAGGGCATCTCTTCGACATCGCCGTCGTGACGCCGTGCTTCCGGGACGGGCGCGTCGTCGGCTTGCTCGGCACGGTCGGGCACGTGTCCGACATCGGCGGCACCAAGGATTCGCTCAGGGCCCGCGAGATCTACGAAGAGGGCTTCCAGATCCCGCCGATGAAGCTCTACGAGGCGGGCGTTCCCAACGAGACGCTGCACCGTCTCCTCAACGAGAACGTCCGCAACGGAGAGCAGGTCCTGGGCGACCTCCATTCCTTCGTGGCGGCCAACGCGCTTGGCGCCGAGCGACTGCTGGCCTTCATGGACGACTACGGCATGCACGATCTGCGGGCGCTCGCCGCCGTCGTGCAGGGCCGGTCCGAGAAGGCGATGCGCGACGCCATCGCCGCGATCCCGGACGGCGACTACACGTCCGAGATCTGGAACAACCCGCTCGGCACGCCGATGCGCTATCCCGTGAAGCTCACCGTCGCCGGCGACAGCATCGCGGTCGACTTCGACGGCGCCCCGCCGCAGCTGCCGCAGGGCGGACTGAACTCGACGCTGAACTACACGGCCGCGCACGCGACCTATCCGCTGAAGTGCATGCTGACGCCGAACGTGCGCGGCAATGCCGGCTGCTACCGGCCGTTCTCGGTGGCCGCGCCGGAAGGATCGATCCTCAACCCGAAACGTCCGGCCTCGGTCAACATCCGGACGCGGACCGGCTGGTACATCGCCCCGAACATCTTCCGCGCGCTCGCCGACGCGGCGCCCGCGCAGGTGCAGGCCTTCACCGGCCTGCCGGTCGCGGCCAACATCTACGGCCAGGACGGCGAGGGCCGGATCTACTCCGACCTCCTGTTCATGGGCGGCGGGCAGGGCGCCTCGGCGCGCGGCGACGGCAAGTCGGGACTGCTGTGGCCGACCTCGGCCGCCAACACCTCGATCGAGCTCTTCGAGGCGCGCGTGCCGGTGCTGGTGCTGGAGAAGACCTACGTCACCGACAGCGGCGGCCCGGGCAAGAACCGCGGCGGCCTGGGCCAGCGCGTGCGCCTGCGCAAGCTCGCCGACGACCAGCTCGCCACGCTGGTCGCCGTCTATCCCGAGGGCGTGAACAACATTCCGGACGGCCTCTTCGGCGGCCATGCGGGTGGCGCGGCCCAGGGGCGCGTGCTCGGCGCCGACGGATCGGTGGTGCGCGACTGCGGAACGGGCGAACTTGTCACGATCGACCGCGCCGACCACGTCGTCGAGGTGGTTCTGGCGGGCGGGGCCGGCTACGGCGACCCGCGCGCACGCAACCGTGATGACGTGGCCGACGATGTCGCCAACGGACGCGTTTCCGCCGACGCGGCGGCGCGCGACTATGGCATGGAACCTGCGAGCCTCGCGGCCGCGGAATGACGATGAATGCTCGTGCCCGATCCCAGCCCACGAAACGCTGGGATACATGTGCATCCACCTCTCCGCGTCCTGCCCGGGCTCGGCCCGGGCATCCACGACTGTGCCGGGGCCGTCCCGAAGTCGTGGATGGCCGGGTCAAGCCCGGCCAAGACGCCGAGGGGTGAGCGAAAAGGGTACGAGGCGTAAGCTTTGAATTGGCGCCGGGTGCGATCCGGTGCCGGGGGACGACGGGAAAAAGACCCTTGGAGGGGTGACGATGGACAGACGCAATCTTCTCACGGTGGCCGCCGCGGCCGCGCTGGGTGTCTCGCTGGCCGCCTCGGCCGGCATCGCGCCGGCAGCGGCCCAGGCCCGCAAGGTGCTGGTCGTGGCCAGCAACCAGGACGTGCCGAACCTCGATCCGCATGTGGCGACCGGCTATTCGGCCTCCGCCTTCATGCGCAACCTGTACGACAGCCTCGTGCGCGTCGAGGGCAACCCGGTGAAGGTCGTCCCGCACCTCGCCCAGTCCTGGACCGTGTCGCCGGACGGCATGGAGTACACCTTCAAGCTCGACCCGGGCGCGAAGTTCACCGACGGCTCGCCCGTCGACGCCAACGCCGTGGTCTACTCGTTCCAGCGCCTGCTGCGCCTCAACAAGGGCAACAGCTGGATGGTGGCGGGCACGCTCGACCAGTCGAGCGTCAGCGCGGCGGACGCCCAGACCGTCAAGATCAAGCTGGTGAAGCCCTTCGCGGCCTTCCTCCAGGTCCTGCCCTGGCTGTGGGTGGTCAACCCGAAGGAGGTCGAGGCCAACAAGGGCGCCGATGACGCCCAGGCCTGGCTCGCCAAGAACGTGGCCGGTTCCGGCGCCTTCAAGCTGAAGCGCTACGAGCCCGGCACCCTCTACGAGTTCGAGAAGGTCGCCGCGCCCTGGAAGTCGGGCGGTGGCAATCTCACGGGCGCGATCTGGCGCATCATCCGCGAGACCTCGAACCAGCGCCTCGCGCTGCAGCGCGGCGAGGCCCACATCGCGGTCGACCTCACCGCCGAGGACATGGACCAGCTGAAGGACAAGCCCGGCGTCGTCTCGATCATCGAGCCGGAGTTCCGGACGTTCTCGATGAAGATGAACACGGAGTACGGCCCGCTGGCGGACATCAACCTCCGCAAGGCCATCTCCTATGCCTTCAACTACAAGGCCATGGAGGAGTCCTCGAGCTACCAGCAGCTCATGGTCGGCCCGCTGCCGAACGGCATCTTCGGCCATGACCCGAACCTCGCCGTGCCGCGCATGGATCTCGACAAGGCCAAGGAATTCCTCGCCAAGTCGAAGTACCCGAACGGCGGCGTGAAGCTGACCTTCGTGCACGTCTCGGGCCTGGAGCAGGTGCGCCGCTTCGGCCTCGTGCTGCTCGACAGCCTGAAGAAGCTCAACATCGATCTCGACATCAAGGCGATGGTCTGGCCGGACATGGTCGCCTCGACCGCCTCGCCCGACAAGGTCGCCGACTTCTTCACGGTCTACCAGACCGGCAACTACGGCGATCCCGACAACATCGCGTTCGCGGCCTACCACTCCTCGCGCAACGGCAACTGGCAGAACCCGGTCTACAAGAGCAAGGTCGTCGACGACCTGATCATGAAGGGCCGCGCCGAGCCGGACGAGGCCAAGCGCAAGGAGATCTACCTCCAGTTCCAGAAGCAGGTGGTCGAGGACGCGCCGGACATTTTCGGCGTGCTCGAGAAGCGCAAGCTCGCGCTGCGCTCCGACGTGTCGGGCCTCGTCTTCACCCCGGTGGCGTCGAACGCCATCGAGTTCTTCCCGCTCTCCCTGAAGTGATGCGCCGCGGGCGCCGGCTCGTCCGGCGCCCGTCCGCTCGCCCGCCATGCTCCGCTACACGCTCCGACGCATCGTCCTGCTCATCCCGGTCCTCGTCGGGCTGTCGCTGCTCGTCTTCACGATCTCGCACCTGCTGCCGGGCGATCCTGTCAAGCTCGCCGCCGGCCCGCAGGCCACCCAGGCCGACATCGACTCGCTCGCCCGCGAGCTCGGCATGGATAAGCCGCTGCCCGTCCAGTACTGGAACTACGCCACGGGTCTCGTGCGGGGCGACTGGGGCCAGTCCGTCCTGACCCGGCGCCCGGTGTGGGACGACCTGAAGGTGTTCCTGCCGGCGACGCTGGAACTCGTCTTCGCGGCGCTCGCCTTCGCCGTGATCGTCGGCATTCCGGCGGGGCTGCTCTCCGGCGTCTACGCCAACCGCTGGCCGGACTATCTCTCCCGCGTGGTGTCGCTCGGCGCGATCTCCATGCCGCGCTTCTTCCTCGGCCTCATCCTGCAGCTCGTCTTCGCCATGGCGCTCGGCTGGCTGCCGCTCGGCGGTCGCTTCCCCATCATCGACGAGCCGCCACCGGCGCTCACCGGGTTCCTCACCATCGACGCGCTCGCCGCGGGGCAGTTCGGCGCCTTCTGGGTGGCGCTGCAGCATCTCGCCATGCCGGCGATCGCCATGAGCCTGTCGCCGCTCGCCACCATCACCCGCATGATGCGTGCGTCCACCATCGAGGTCCTGCAGCAGGACTACGTGCTCACCGAGCGGGCCCTGGGACTCTCCCAGAAGCTCATCGTGTTCAAGTACGTGCTGAAGAACGCCATGACCTCGAGCCTCACCGTCATCGGCCTCTATGTCGGCTGGCTGCTCGGCGGCACGGTGCTGGTCGAGACCGTGTTCGACTGGCCGGGCATCGGGCTCTACGCCACCAAGGCCATCGTCAGCCAGGATTTCATGCCGGTGATGGGCGTGACGCTCGCCATCGGCACCATCTTCATCCTCTCCAACCTCGTCGTCGACCTGCTCTACGGCCTCCTCAATCCGAAGGTGCGCTACGAATGAGCGCGGTCGCCGGCAACATCCCCTCCAGTGCCGCCGCCGCGCGCCTGCAGAACTGGCGGCGCGGCCTCTACCGCTTCCGCCAGAGCTGGCTGTCGGTGGTGGGGCTCGCCATCGTCGTGCTGCTGCTGGTGGCGGCCATCGCCGGGCCCTGGCTCGTGCCCTATCCCGAGCACGTGGCCGGCGGCATCAACACCGGCGCGCGGTTCAAGCCGCCTTCGGCCCAGCACTGGTTCGGTACCAACGAACTGGGACAGGACGTGCTCTCGCTGGTCGTGGCCGGCTCGCGCGTGTCGCTGCTGGCCGGCCTCGCCGTTGTCACGCTCGCCGCCATCGTCGGCACCGTGGTCGGCGCCGTGGCGGGCTATGTCGGTCGCTGGGTCGACGAGGCGCTGATGCGCTTCACCGACCTCATGCTGACGCTGCCCTCGCTGATCCTCGCCATGGCGGTCGCCGCGGCGCTCGGGCCCGGCATCGCCAACATGGTCTTCGCCATCGTGCTGTCGTGGTGGCCCGGATTCGCGCGTCTCGTGCGCGGCGAGGTGATGGCGCGCAAGGAGGAGGTCTACGTGCAGGCCGCCCGCGCGCTCGGCGCCAGCGCGCCGCGCATCCTCTTCCGCCACATCCTGCCCAACATCGTGTCGCCGATCATCGTCAAGGCGTCGCTCGACATGGGCTTCGCCATCCTGACGGTCGCCTCGCTCGGCTTCGTCGGCATCGGCGTGAAGCCGCCGACGCCGGAATGGGGCGTGCTGCTGTCGCTCGCCCGCGGCTACCTGCCGGACTACTGGTGGACGGCGATCTTCCCCGGCTGCGCGATCTTCCTGGCAGTCTTCGCCTTCAACCTCCTCGGCGACGGCCTGCGCGACGTCCTCGACCCGCGGGCGCGGCGCTGACCATGGCCCTCCTCGAGATCGACGACCTGCACCTCTTCATGCGCTCCTTCGAGGGCGAGGCGCACGTGCTGAACGGCGTGGACCTCGCCATCGACCGCGGCGAGATCTGGGGCGTGGTGGGCGAGACCGGCTGCGGCAAGTCGCTGACCGGGCTCTCCGTCTCGCGCCTCGTCGCCACGCCGCCGGCCCGCTACGCCCGGGGCGCCGTACGCTTCGACGGCACGGACCTGCTGCGGCTCGACGAGGCCGCCATGCGGCGCCTGCGCGGCCGGCGCATCGGCATGATCTTCCAGGACCCGACCACCAACCTGAACCCGGTCTTCCGCATCGGCGAGCAGATGGTGGACGTGGCGCTGCACGCCGACGGCGCCGATGCCTCGGTGCTCGGCCTGCCCTCCGGCGCCTCGCGCCGGGCCCGCAAGGCCGCCGCGCGCGACCTGGCCATCCGCATGCTCGACCGCGTCGGCATCCCGGATGCGGCGGGCCGCATCGACGACTACCCGCACCAGTTCTCCGGCGGCATGCGCCAGCGCGTGCTCATCGCCATGGCGCTGATCGGCCGCCCGGACCTGCTCGTCGCCGACGAGCCGACGACCGCCCTCGACGTGTCGGTGCAGGCCCAGATCCTGCGCCTCATCCACGACCTCGTCCGCCAGGACGGGCTCGGGGTGATGCTGATCACCCACAATCTCGGCGTGGTCGCCCAGATCTGCAGCCATGTGGCGGTGATGTATGCGGGCTCCATCGTCGAGCGCGGCCCCGTCCGCGCCGTCCTGAAGAACCCGACGCATCCCTACACACGCGCCCTCATCGCCGCGATCCCGTCCGCGGCCACCGCGCGGGGCACGCTCAAGGGGCTCGCTGGCAGCGTGCCGAACCTCATCCACGCCCCGCAGGGCTGCCGCTTCGCCAACCGCTGCGACCGCGCGCTGCCGGCCTGCCGCGAGGGCCGTCCGGCCACCGTCGAGCCGTCGCCCGGCCATCGCGTCGCCTGCAACAACCCGGCAGGGGAGGCGGCCTGATGCTCGTCGTCGAGGGCGTCACCAAGATCTATCCCGGCCGGCGCGGACGTCCCGACGTCGCCGCGCTGAAGGGCGTGAGCCTGACGGTCGGCCGGCGCGAGAGCGTCGGGCTCGTGGGCGAATCCGGTTCCGGCAAGACCACGCTGACGCGCTGCATCCTCGGGCTCGAGCGCCCGACGGCCGGCCGGATCCTCGTCGACGGCAAGGACATCGCCACGCTGCCCGCCGCCGAGATGCAACGGCTGCGCTCGCGCGTGCAGATCGTCTTCCAGGATCCCTACGCCTCGCTGAACCCGCGCATGACGGCGCACGACATCGTCGCCGAGCCCATGATCATCCACCGCGACACGCTGGGCCTCGACGCCCGCCGTCGCACCGACAGGGTCGCCGAGCTGCTCGACCTCGTCGGCCTCGGCGCCCAGCACCTGCACCGCTACCCGCACGAGTTCTCCGGCGGCCAGCGCCAGCGCATCGGCATCGCCCGCGCGCTGGCCGTGAACCCCGAGCTCATCGTGCTCGACGAACCGACGTCGGCGCTGGACGTGTCCGTGCAGGCGCAGGTGCTGAATCTCCTCCACGACCTCCAGCAGCGCTTCTCGCTCGGCTACCTCTTCATCTCCCACGACCTCGGCGTCATCCGCTACGTCTGCGACCGCGTGTCCCTCATCTACCGCGGCGAGATCGTCGAGGAGGGCCCCGCCGAAGCGCTCTTCGCCGGCCCGAGGTCCGAATACGGCCGCATGCTCTTGGGCGCCATGCCCGATCCCGATCCGGACCGCTCGCCGTTCCGATAGTCGCCAGTCGTCCACCTCTCCGCCGTCATCCCCGGGCTTGGCCCGGGGACCCACGACTTTGCCCCGCCCGCCGGAGTCGTGGATGGCCGGGCCGGGCCCGGCCAGGACGGCGGAGAGAGCGAGGGGCCAGTGCAAGCGGGCGGCTTGACCCATTTCATGGCAAGGGCGGGAAGGGGGGCTAGAGTGGGCGTCAGGAGACCCCCATGACCCGCCGCCATTTCGACGCCGCCCTTCTCGCCGTCACGCTCATCGCCCTCGTCGCGGGCGGCGTGCTCTGGTTCATGGGAGACACCGCCAACGCGCACGTCGCGTGGGCGGCAGGCACCGGCGTGGTGCTGCTGGCGCTCCTCGTCATCATCGTCACCAGCCTGGCCCGCGGCGAGTTCGGCCTCGACGTCATTGCCGCATTGTCCATGGGCGGCTCGCTCGTCGTCGGCGAGACGCTCGCCGGCAACGTGATCGCGCTGATGTTTTCCGGCGGGCAGATGCTGGAAAGCCTCGCCCAGCAGCGGGCCGGGCGCGAGATGACTGCGCTGCTGTCGCGCGTGCCCCGTACGGCCACCCGCAAGGTGGGGGACCGGCTGGAGCAGGTGCCGCTGGCGGACCTCGTGCCGGGTGACCGGCTGCTCGTCCGCCCGGGCGAGGTGGTCGCCGTCGACGGCACGGTGGACGAGGGCGAGGCCCAGCTCGACGAGGCGGCGCTCACCGGCGAATCGCTGCCGGTGGCCCGGCACGCCGGCGAGCCGGTGATGTCGGGCAGCGCCAATGCCGGGCCCGCCTTCGTGCTCGTGGCCACGCGACCGGCCTCGGAGAGCACCTATGCCGGCATCGTGCGCCTGGTGGAGGCGGCGCAGCAGTCGAAGGCGCCGATGGCGCGCCTCGCCGACCGCTATGCGCTGGCCTTCCTCCTCGCCACCGTGACGCTCACCGGCGCCACCTGGGTGCTGACCCACGATCCCGTCCGGACGCTGGCGGTGCTGGTCGTCGCCACGCCGTGCCCGTTGATTCTCGCCGTCCCCGTGGCCATCGTCGCGGGCCTGTCGCGGGCTGCGAGCCACGGCGTGCTGGTGAAGAGCGCGCGAGCGCTGGAAGCCATGGCCCGGGTCCGCACGCTGCTGATCGACAAGACCGGTACGCTGACCGCCGGCGAGCCGGCCATCACCACGATCGCGCCGCGCGAGCCCTGGAGCGAGGACGGCCTCCTTCACATCGCCGCCTCGCTGGCCCAGGGATCGCAGCACGTCGTCTCCGCGGCGCTGGTCAAGGAGGCGCGGGCCCGCGGCCTCACGCTCGCCGTGCCGGAGACGGTGGAGGAGGAGCACGGCGCCGGCCTGCATGGCCGCCTCGCGTCCAAGACCGTCGTGCTCGGCACGCGCGACTTCGTCATGCGCAACGTCGCCGACACGGACGGCCTCGACGACGACCCCGCCGCGGGGCGGCTCACCACCCATGTCGGGGCCGACGGCCGCCACGCCGGCTGGCTGGTGATGGCCGACGAACTGCGCGCCGACGCCAGCGACACGCTGGAGAGCCTGCGCGCGGGCGGCATCGCGCGAATCGTCCTCGTCACCGGCGACCGCGCCGACGTGGCGGCACGTGTCACCGAAGGCCTCGCGATCGACCGGGTGGTGGCCGACGCCACGCCCGCCGGCAAGGTCGCGGTGGTGCAGGACGAGCATCGCCTGGCGCCGGTCCTCATGGTCGGCGACGGCGTCAACGACGCGCCGGCACTGGCCGCGGCCGACGTGGGCGTCGCCATGGGCGCGCGCGGCGCCGCCGCCTCCTCGGAGGCGGCCGACGCGGTGATTCTCGTGGACAGCCTCGCGCGCCTGCCGCTCGCGCTGGCGGCGGCCCGCCGGGCCCGCACGATCGCGTTGCAGAGCGTCGCCTGGGGCATGGGTCTGTCGCTCGCGGCCATGGTCGCCGCGGCGCTCGGCCACCTCACGCCCCTGCAGGGAGCCCTGATCCAGGAAGGGATCGACGTGGCCGTCGTGCTCAACGCGCTGCGTGCGCTGGCTGGCGGTCCGGCTCCCCGTCCACGCCCTGTTCACGAAGGCCGCGATTGGTCGCTTGACAGGGCAGGGGGCGTCCCGTAATTCAGCGCCACCGCAGCGGACGACACGTCGTCTGCTCCGCGCGGGAGTAGCTCAGTTGGTTAGAGCGCCGGCCTGTCACGCCGGAGGTCGCGGGTTCGAGCCCCGTCTCTCGCGCCACTTTCCTCTTGGAAATCAGTGGCTTACAAAACCGCCCCGCCGGGCAAAAGTATCAACTCGGCCGGCGGTTGACACTTTTGGGCTTGGTCCGTTCCTCGCTGCCCCTCAACTTCTGCCGTCCGGCCTGCCTCGCCTTCGCCACCTCCTCGAGCGAGGTGATGTGCGCCGGGGCGTAGGTCTCGAACAGCGCGGCCGACGTGTGCAGCGTGTTGCCCATCGCGTGGGCCAGGTGCGCGGGCTCGGCCTTGCCGGCGATCGCCTCGCGCGCACCAGACCGGCGGAAGTCGCGCATCTGCCGCTCTTCCTGGGCGCCGAACACGACGGCGCGGATCTCGCGGAAGTCCTCGGCGAATTTGTCCTTGGTGTAGGGGCGCGGCGCCCAGGGCCGGCCGTCGCCGCTCGAATGCCCCCGCGTCCTGAACACGACCACGTCCTCGAGCAGCTCGGCGCCGAGCTGGTCGACATAGGCCCGCACCAGCCGGGCGGTGCGCTTCGACAGGGTCGCGCCGACGCGCTTGCCGGTCTTGGCGCGCTCGGTGAGGATCAGGCCGCCGGCGAGGACCTCGTCGAGCTGGCCGCGCGTCAGCGCCCGCACGTCGCCCGGCGAGAGCTGGCTGTCCCACATCACCGCCAGAGCGGCGGCCAGACCGGCGTTTCCGGCCCGCCAGGCGGCCTTGACGAGCCGCACGGCCTCACCCTCGGTCCAGGTCAGCGTCCGGCCCTTGGCGGCACTGTTGCGCACGCCCAGCGACGGGTCCTCGTCGCGCTCGCAGTATTTCAGCGCGGCCGCGGCCTTCCACAGCGCCCGCCAGACCTTGATGACCCGGTGCGCCTCGCGCAGGCTGACCGTCTCTTCGACCCAGGCCCTCAGGCTGCTCATGTCCTCCAGGGAGACGGTCGAGGGGGCGACGTCGCCGAGCAGCGGCTCGATCCGCGTCCACACGCGGTCCCACTCCTGGCGCGTGACCGGCGCCTTGCGCTTCCACTCCTCGGTGCGGCGGTACCGGCCGAAGGCCTCGCCGAGCGATCCGGCAGGCCACTGGCGCAGCGCGAAGATGGCGTCGGGATCGGTGGGGCGCGGCGCGGCACCTGGTGCGGGATCGAGGCCGATGCGAACGCGCTCCCAGCGCGCCGCCCAATCGGAGGCGATCTTCCAGGCGGCCGGCCCGTCAGGTCCGCAGCGGACCAGCTTGAAGCCCCGGGCGCGCATGGACGCCGTGGGGCGCCAGTAGCCGCGCCCCTTCACCACGACGTAGTAGGGGATCTTCACCCTACCCATGCCCCTTTGACGCTCCCAGACGGTGACGGACGATGCCCGTGCGAGCATCGACCGCCGTCGTGGCGCCGGTCAACGTGAACAAATGGGGGTGACGTGCGCGCCGCCAGGCGTCGACGGCCTCCAGGTCATAGAGGCCGGTCGTCGGATCGGCGCCGGGGAAGCCCCGGGCCAGCAGGCCCGGCAGAGCCGACTTGAACTCGGCTTCGGTCAGGCCCAGCCGGCGGCCGGCGGCCCCTCGCGGCACGTCTTGTGGGATGATGCGGGGCGCGCGGACGGGCATCACACCTCCAAGGGCGGGGTCGCTGGCCGGCTCCAGAACCTGTCCGACACGGTTTCCGTCTCGCCGTCTGCGTAGGCCACGTAGAGCGTCCGGTAGCGTTCGTCCGCCTGGATCACGGTCGCCTCGCGCCAGGCATGGCGGAGCTCGGCGTTGCCGTCGCGCACGACCTTCCGGACGATGACCGGATCGCCACGCGCCGGCAGGGGGAGCGCCTGGCTGGTCATCGGGCGCCCCCGGGCTGCTCGGCGAAGGTGTCGGGCATCGGGTTGGCGCGCTGCTCAGCCCGGTCCATGCGCTCGATCTCAGCGGCGATCAGCGCGGCCGCGCGGATGAGGTCGCGCCGGCGGTCCTTCGGCTTCCATGATGCCCGGTCGAACGGCCACCCGAGCCGCGGCTCGCCCTCGGGGTAGCCTTCGCGAGCGCGATCATTGGACGCACCGTGGATCGCGTAGATCGCGCCTGCTGCGGCCAGGTCGCCATCCTCGTGCGCGTCGTCGTGCTCGGGCGTCCAGCCCTCGACCGTCGTCTGCCGGCGGCGCTCGGCCGCGATCTCGTCCATGACTGTCATTGGTAGGTGCCTTCCTCCATGAGCGCCTCGCGCGGCGAGTACCCTTCGTCGAAATAGCTGCGCCAGCACTCGGGCCCGGTGCTGGCAGATGGGGCGGCGCTGTAGCCGAATTCGGCGACGGCCAGGCGGTCCAGATCCGCAAGCCACTCGGTGAACGTGGGGGGCTGCACCACGGGCTGCCCGAAAAGATCGACGGTGCTCATGGTGCGACCTTCCCGAGGAGGGCGCGCAGCTCGTCGAGCGGCTGGCGTTCGACGGTCTCTTCCTTGGCGCCCATCAGGACGCCGCTGTCGACCAGGCGCTCGAGGAGCTCGCGCGGGACCGGGACGGTGTCGGACGTCACGCCGTCGCGCGCCCGGATCTTGGCGCGGGCCTTTTCTCGAAAGCCCTCATGCAGATGGTCGAAGCCACGGTCGGTGAGGCGGTCGCCGTCCTGTACGTTGCGGACACGCACCGTGATTGCGTAGCCCTCGGCGTCGAACTGCGGCACCTGGCGGCCCGTTGACACCTGGGCCACGGCCTCGCCGATCACCTCATAGACCGAGCCGCGCTTGAGGTGTCGCACGCGGGGGCTCTCTCGCACTGCGAGGGCTGCTTTGATCGAAGTTTCGGCGCAGTCGAGGAACACGGGGTCTGTGACCTGACCGAATTCATTGATATTATCAATCAGCATCTTTGCGGCGCGAACGGCACTCATTGCAAGTGAGGTCGTGCTTGACACGACGACAAGCATCTTGTCCGCTACGTCTTCGGCATTATCGTCCCACTCGCGCCCCTCCCAACCCGGGGGAGTGGGGTCGAAGTCTTCGCGCATCAAGCGCATCAACTCTTTCCGAAGTGCCGCCGCTTCGACCATCTCGGCGCTTATCTCAGTCATGGGGAGTGTCCTTGTTGAGAAAGGCGCGGGCGCTTGTGATGGCGAATATCCCGTCACCTAACGACGGCGGGGCTTACAATTCAGCGATGGCTTTCACCAACTCCCGCGCCTCTCTCAGTTGCTGCTCTAGTTGAGAGATACGGGTCGCCTGCGCCTCGTTCTGATCCAGCATATCCCCCAAGGAATTTCGCAGAGCCATGATGGCGAGGCTGAGAGGCTCCTTTTGCTGAGAAGGAGCAAGACAACCCACCGCCTCATCCCGCTCTTTCGCCAGCCGCTCGTTCTCGTCGAGGATGGCGCGGAGGTCGGACAACTCGATCTGAGTCCGCAGCAATTCGAACCGGTCGTGCCGGTCGGCAATTCCCCGCAGCCGTGCCGCAATCTCTGAAACGCTGTCAGGCATCATGCGCTCCCTTGATCCCGAGCCGCTCGGCGACGATTGGGAAATGCTCCAGCAGCCAGGTCCGGTCCTCGCGCTCCAGGTTCATCTGCGCGAACCAGGGCCACTCGTCGGCCGCGAGGCCGTGCTCCAGGGCATAGAGGTTGCCCGCGTCCAGGCACTCGCCATGGAGGGCTTGGGTGTAGAAGTCGCCTTCCCACACTCCGGACACGCGGCGGTAGGGATCGCCGATGGCGATCCCCTTTCCGCACTGCTCGCAGACGTGCGGCTTTCGGGCCGCCTTGACGCTGCGCGTGGTGAACGAGCTGTCGCCCATCAGTATCCCCTCTGCTTCCACCAGCGCTCGATCCCCTTGGGGTCGGTGGGCGGGAGCTGGCCGAGCTGCTTGAGCTGGTAGCGGTCGGCCGCCTCGTCCCTCGAATAGATCGGGCGGCCGCCGCGGGTGACGCGCTTAGGCTTCATGGGCTTCATGGGTCTGCTCCTGGGGTGTGGTAGGGGTGGACTTCGCGGCGGCCCGCATGGACCGCCAGTTGGGGAAGGTCTCGTCGTCGAGGCCTTCGTTCTTCCTGAGCGCGGCGATCGCGCCCTCCGTGGTGAGGGAGAACCACGGATCTCCGCCGCTGAGCGGCCCGGCGCGGCCTTCCTTCGCCGCGCCCACGGCGATCATGTCCCGCCAGGCCTTGGTCTCGTCGCGGTGCCCCGTGACGTAGTGGTTGCGGTAGGACCGCCGCCGGCGGTTGGGGAGCCCGAGCGCGTGGCGCGCGAGGTCGAGCTGGACGCTGTCGAGGACGATGGACATCAGCGCTTCCCGTAGTCGCGGACGTAGGCCTTGGCCTCGTCCGCTGTCATCGTCTCGCCGGTCCAGTCGCTCGTGATCGTGCCACCGCCCTCGGCGACGGCGTCGATCAGCGCGCAGAGCTTTTCTTTCATCTCGGGCGTGTCGCGCTGCGTCATGGCGCCGAGCGAGTGATGGCCGGTGTCGCTGTAGGCGTGGAGGGCTTCGAGCGCCTTGTCGGTTTCAAGGTTCCAGCCCTTGAGAGTGCCCCACTTGAGCTTGAGCTCGTCGGCCATGGCTCAGTTGCCCTCGTTGTGGACGTCGACGAGCTGGTCGACCGGGATGCCGCGGACCTCGGCAGCGAGTTCGTCGAGGGACTTGCCGATGAACCGGTCGCCTTCGCTGCTGGGCTTGCGGACGTGCTCGATGGCCTTGTCGGCCGGCGCGGTGCGCCAGTCGGGCCACGTCCGCAGCTCGTTCCTGCCCTGCTTGGCGACGATCTCCCAGACGACGCGGCGCGCGATCTGGTCGACGGTGGGCGGCCGGCCGTCCTGCAGCTCGGTCAGATGGGCCTCGGCGGATCGCCAGAGCCCGTCGAACCCGAGGATCACAACGTCGGTCCATTCCTTCACGCGACCGCCTGTTTCGGTTTCCTTGGCGACCTCGCCGAGTTCCTTGGTGATGTGGTCGGTCACGCCAGCGGTGCGCTCGCCGGGCCCGAACGTGGCGCGGGAAAACACAATCTGGCGGATGAGGTGTGCTTGAAGGTCCATGGTCTGCTCCTGGGTGGTAGGGATTGAACCGGCTATCGCCGGGGTGGGGTGGTGAACGCGAACTCGCGCGCGCAGGCGATGGCCTCGGCGGGCGAGAGCCGCTCCCCGGTCCGCTCTTCCGAGATCTGCCGGAGGACGCCGCTCAGCACGCCGATGGCCGCGCCGATGACGTGCATGGCGATGATGAGGTCCTGCTCGGTGCGGTCGGTGAGCTTCATCGCGTCCAAGGCGTGGACGACGATCCTCTCGCCGACGTGCTTGCCGAGGTCGTCCGCGATTTGCTTTTCCTGGGGCGTCACGTCCGCCCCGATCTTGGGCTTAGCCACGGGCCACCTCCGGCCATCCGTCGTGCGTCACGCCATCGAGGAGGCGGCCGGCGGCCTTCTTGCCGACGCGGACGAAGGTGGCGTTGTCCAGAACCGTCAGGCCATCCTGCCCGCGTCGGATCCGCGTGCGGCTGTCGCCGACCCGACGATCGTCATCGCCAAGGCTGTCTAACGCTTGCTCGTGTTCAAGCCACTCCCCCCACTGCTTGAAGTGGAAGGCAACGCCGGCGGCCGCGCACTGATCGCGGAGTGATCGTGCCCAATCCGGGTGCATCGGCCGGGCGTCCTGGCCGCTCTCGCCGCCGACGACGACCCACTGCAGGGCGCCGCGTGTGATGGGACCGACGAAGCGGTGCGAGCCCGCGCGCAGGTAGTGGTCCAGATCCAGCGGCCCCAGCAGCGGCTCGGCCGAGATCCACCGGACCGCTGCCGGCGTATTGAGCAGGATCGGGATGCGCTCGTCGGCGCGGGGCTGGTCCTCGACGCTGACGCCTAGCCAGACGTTCGGGAGGGGCCAGAGGAAGCGCGTCCGTTCTCCCCGATCCTCGTCGAGGATCACTGCCGCGACCGTAATCCGCGTCTGCCGCAGCGGTGACGACAGGTACTCCCGCATCCGCTCCGGCCGCTTCGTGAGCACCTGGAAGGTGTGCTGCGTGGCCATCGCCATGATGCCGAACACCTGGTCGATCCACTCGTCCGGCACGCCCTCGGCGAACAGGTCGCCGTGTGCGCAGACGAAGATAAGCCGCGGCTTCGACCACCGGAGCGGCTGGTCCAGCCACTCCTCATTGAACCGGACCTCGCCGGTCCAGACCGGGCCGGCCTTGGTGTCCCTGGTGAGCCCCTTGCGGCTCCAGTGGTGGGCGAGGCGCGTGCCCGCCAGCTTCATGGCGTAGCAGTTGGTGCATCCGGGGCTGACGACGGAACACCCGGTGATGGGGTTCCACGTCGCGTCGGTCCATTCGATGTGCGTTCCATCGGCCATGCCGACGCCTCCTGTTTCGTGCGCTCGGCCTTCGGCTCGGGGGCGCGTTTCTGGATGAGGTAGGGACTTCTGAGGAACTCGGCCGGGGACATCGTCCCGCGGGTCTTGTTGCAAGGGTCGCAGGCCATCACGAGGTTCACCCGCCGACCGCTGCCGCCATGGGCTCGAGGCACGATGTGGTCGAGAGTTCCTTCGTGGTAGCGGACCCTCTCTCGGCACCAGAAGCACCGGCCGCCCTGATTGTCGTGCGCGGCCTGGTACTTGCGCTTTCGGTTGAGGATCCGGCTCACCCTGCAGGCTCCACCAGGCGGACCGGCGGGATGCGGGCGTAGAGGTCGGCCCGGTCCACGGCCATCGAGACGCCGGAGGCGAACGTCACGACGTCGACGCCAGCGGGGTAGATGGAGGCAAGCGGGCCGGTGTAGGGCCGGCTCGCCACGATCCGGTCGCGCCCGGGCGACCAGAACACCGATAGGGTGTCGCCGACCCGCAGCTGGGCGCCCGGCGTGCGCTCGATGAACAGCTCGCTATGCACGGCCGACCTCCGAGGTGGTCGGCTCGACGGGCGACGTCTCCAGCGCGGCCCGGCGCCGCGTCTCTTCGAGGGCTTGCTCGAGCACGTTCACCTGGCTCGCCAGGTCGAGGTTGCCGAAGATGACCGTGGGCTGATCCGGCGCCCCCACGGGCACGATGTGCAGCATGTAGGCGTACTGCCCGGTCGCCGTCATGCCGATGAAGGCTTCCAGCGTGCGGGCCAGGGTCGCGATGGCGTTGGGCGACGGGAGCTGATGGGTGCTCATGACGATGTCTCGCAGGTGATGACGGGGCGCCGCCGTGCGACGGCCGACCGTCCAGGGATGCAGAGGGAGATGTGGGAGAGGCGAATTCCGCAGCGCCCGCACCGCGCCTCCAGCACCAGCTCGGGCCCGAACGTGCGCGTCCGGAGATGGGCTGCGTGGCGCCGGAGGATCCGGCACCACAGGAGGCGATGGAACGAGCGCAGCATGACCGTCAGACCCGCATCGGCATGACGATCGCGAGGTACTCGGCGCCCGGGCCAACCGGCGTGAGGCGCACCGGGGCGCCCGCATTGGCGTATTCCAGGTCGACCAACTCGGTGGTGATCGAGCCCAGCACCAGGTCGAGGTAGCGGCTGTTCAGGCCGACCGTCGTCTCTTCCTTGCCGAGACGGACGATCTCGCCCTGGATCTCCTCGCTGCCTTCGTCCCCTTCGGGGCCCCTGACGCTTCCGCGGATGCTGTCGTCGACCTCCATCTTCACCGCCGACCCGCGCTCCGACATGATCGAGCGCAGCCGGGCGATGGCGCTGCCGAACGTCTCGCGGTCGACCCGGATCACGGTGTTGTCGTCGGAGGCCTGCGGAATGAACCGCATGTAGTCGGGGAAGGTGCCGTCGATCAGCTTCGACATGAGCACCACGTCGCCCGCGCGGAACGAGATGCGCTGGCCGTTCGTGGCGATCTCGCAGCCCTTGGGGAACGCGGCCGTGGCGGCCTTGATGGCCTTGGTGGGCACGATCACGCCCTGGGGCCATGTGCCATCGAGCGTCCAGCCGGCCAGCGCCAGCTTGTGGCCGTCCGTGGCGACGCCGTAGAGCTTGCCGGCGCGCTCGTGGACGTAGATCCCGTTGAGGTAGTAGCGGGTCTCCTCGGTCGAGATCGCGAAGGCGATCCGGTCGAACAGGTGGGTGAACCCATCGGCATCGAGCTTGACGACGCCCTTGTCCTCGATCCCCTCCATGTCGGGGAAGTCGTCGGCCGGCAGGGTGTTGAGCTTGTAGCGGGACTTGCCGCTGGCAACCTGGATCGTGGCGCCATCGGCTGTCGCCGTGACCATGGCGTCCTTGGGGAGCTTGGAGACGAGGGTGCGCAGGGAGGACAACGCCACCGTTGTCCGGCCCGACTGCTGCACGTCGGCATCAGCCACCTTCGTCTGGAGGCGCACATCGAGGTCCGTGCCGGTGACGTGCAAGCCGTCGCTGTCGGCGACGATCAGCACGTTGGCCAGGATCGGGATGGTGGACTTCGCTTCGGTGGCGCTGGCCACCACCTTGAGGGCGTCCGAGAGCCGGCCGCCGGGCACTGCGAATTTCATGATCTGTCTCCGTGGTAGGGATTGACTTGACTTCTACAGAATAAAGTAAAGCAGGAAGAAAGCAACAGAAAAAAGCAACGTCAAGACGTGCGTTTCTCTTTCCTGCGTGACGGGAACGGCCTCGACGGGATCTTGCGCTTGGCCTTCTTACGGGGCGCCGGATCGGGCTGATCGGGTTCCAGCAGCCGGCGCTGGAACTCTGCGTGTTTGTTGGAAATCCGGTCGGCGCGGCGGTACTCGTGGATGTCGCCTCCGCGCGTCGTGATCCGCTTCTCGCCGCCTGGTCCAAAGGTCCTCGCGGCGTGGCAGTCGACGTGCAGGGCCTCGATGTGGGCCGGGTCGTTCTGGGGCGGATCGTAGTCGCAGGTTTCTGCAAGCCAGGGACGCGAGACGAGGGGAGGGCGGTGGTCGAAGTTGAGCCCCGCGAGGTCGCCCAGCCGCTCGCCGCAGGCCCGGCACTTCCCGTCCTGCGCCAGCACGACCTGGAGCTTCACGACGGTGGGGATGGCCTTGCGGCGTTCCTTCGTCGTGGTCATGCCGCGTCCTTACCGTAGCGCGCGGCCGTCTCGCGCCGGATGTCGTCGGGGTTCACCCCTGGCATCAGCTCGGTCGAGATCAGCTCGAGCGCGCGATCGAGGAACTCGCGGAACTCGGGCTCGGCCATCTTGTCGAACGACGTGGAGCCTGGCTGGACCAGGATCTCGCCCGACAGCGTGGCGACGTAGTTCACCACGCCGAGCTCGATCTTGATGGCGTCGTGCAGGGCCTGGACGGAGGGGAACCGGCGCCCTTCGGGCAGCGTCTCGAACACCGTCTGGAGGGTGGCCCAATAGAGCCGGTGCCGGCCGCCGTGCCGCGGCGCGGTGATGCGCAGGTTGACCTTCGCCCCGTTGTCGTAGCGGGCGAGCTGCTCGGCGTCGTAGCGGGAGGCCGGCCGCAGCCGGCCCCCCTCGACGATGGCCGTGATGAACGGCTTGTCGGTCATGGGCGAACTACCCCCGGCACCATGCCGCAGCGACCTTTGCGCTTGGCCTGGAAGCTCTCGACGGGTTCCAGCCAGCCGGCATGACCGTCCTCGTCGTGGGGCGTCCACCGATAGTCGGGCGGCACCCAAGCCGGCCGCGGCGGCTCGTCGACAGCCTCCGGCTCGGTATGCTCGATGAACTCGGGCATGGATTGGCTGGTCCACACCCACGCCATGCACTTCGCCCCGGCGCATGTGATGATCGCCTCGTTCGGGATCCCCAACGGACACCACGACTTGTTGGCCTCGGCCTCCGTCTTGGCGTCCGGCCTCATTCCGCAGCCTCCTCGGTCACCTGCTGGTCGCGGCCGGCGTCCTCGGTGGACTCGGCGTCGCCCTCGTCCGTGGAGGCCTCCGCCGCGGCCTTGACCGCCTCCTCGATCTTCTTGCGCAGATCGAGCGCGGCCGGCTTGTCGTGCGCCCAGAATTCGCGGAGCGAGGCCTGGTTGCGCTGCTGCCAGAGGGTGATGACCGACGCCTCGTCCTTGTGCTCGGTGACGTAGGCCATGGCCCGGTCGTAGACCTTGCCGACCGGGACCGGCTCCAGCGTGCCGAGATCGTCGAAGGTGAGCATCAGGTGCGGGCCGGCGCCGAGCCCGATCTTCTCCAGGCGCTCCTGCTTGCGGCCCTCGTCGGCCGCCTCGGTGGCGCTCAGTTCGAGGAAGCGCGTCTTGTCCAGCTCCTCCTCGACGTAGACGTTCGAGAAGTCGTCGGGCCAGGCCTTGCGCAGCGCCAGCGCCTCGGCGCACTTGGCCAGCATGAGCCGGCCCATCTTCCCCCACTGGCCGGAGGTGTCGAGCTGGAAGCGGCCGGTCGGCGCCTTGCGGCCCTGCTCCTGGTCGTACTCCCAGACCTCCTTGAGCGGAGCAAATTCCTCCCAATAGGCCGTCTCCGTGACGGGGAACCACTCGCCATGGGAGAACTTGAACACCCTCACCGCGGCGCTGACTAAGCCGAATGGATTATTCGGGCCCTTGGCGGTTTCGTCATAGACGAGCACCGGGCCGTCCGTGTCGGGCCTGTAGTTGCCGGTCCGCTCGGCGATGGTGCGCAGGCCGCCGATCGCCGTCACGATGGTGAGCTGGCGCTTGTCGGCCTTGTCCTTGTGGAACACGAAGGCGTAGATCTGCCTGCGCAGCGGGTCGAGGTTCAACGCCCGGCAGTAGCCGATGAAGATCTCGAACTCGTCGTCGTTGCAGTCCTTCGCCACCGTGCGGCGGATCAGCGCGAGCTGGCGGGGTTCCCACGCGGAGAGCGCGACAGCGCGCCCGGTCTGGATCATCGCGGACATGGATCAGCCCCTCCGAATGGTGACGGACCAGCCGCCGTTGCCGATGACGACGCCTGGGATTGGCGGCAGCTCCGTCTCGATGGCGTCGAGGCGATGCTGGCGCTCCTCCTCGTCCTCGATCTTGCGGGCTTCCTCGATGGCGGCCGCGCGCTCGGCCTCGCGGGCCATGACCGCCGTGTTGAGGGCCCTCTTATCGACGACCGGATCCGGCTGCTTCCAGTAGGCGGTCGGCACGTCGGCCTCTTCCGTCACCGTGATCGAGGCCGCCTTTTCGGAGAGCGAGATCGTGGCGACCGGGCCCTCCCACTTCTTGAGACCCGCGATGTCCATCGCGTTGGCGAGCAAGTCGCGCAGGGTATTGATGCGCTTCTCGAACCGCGACTTGCGGTCACTCAGCGTGTCGATGTGGAGCTTGAGCCCCTTCATCAGTGCCTGGTCCTGGGCTTCTTCCTCGAGCAGCCTGTTGAACAGGGTGTCGAAGTCGGCTTCGCCCTCCAGGGTGTCGCGGATCGTGTCCTCGTCGCCGTCCGCCATTTCGGCGATCTGCGCGCGCAGCACGGTGAGGGCCTGGAGTTCGCGCTCCGCGTCCCTGACGACCGAGTAGGTCGCCTTCTTTGCCTTTGACATGATTGTCCTCGGTGTGTGGTAGGGAGGGGGTGGTGGGTGCGATCAGGCCGCCACAGCGGACGGCCTGATGCGCAGCTCTTCGGGGATGTGCAGGATCAGGCCTGTGCCCTCGATCACGACCTCGGCGCCGGTGGTGAGCTTGGGACGCACGATCCCGATCGCCTCGCAGTTCACGGCGATCACGACGTTCGTCGACTTGCCCCACTGCTTCGTCTCGATGCTCATCCCGGTCGGGATCGTGGGTGCGATGCCGAGCTGGCCTTCGTGTTCACCGGACCCCTTCATGACGAGGACATGCGCGCCGGCCTTGATGCCGGCGGACGCGGCCACGTCCTGGTCGATCCGGATGAGCGCCCCGGATCGCCCGTTGGGGGCAATCCTGGCGGTGTTGCCGATGGGCTGGCGCCCGTGCTTCGCGCCAGCCTTGACCACTGAAAAACCCATGGGAAATGCTCCTTTCTGCATGGGACCAGAGACCATCAATCTACAGAAAAAAGCAACTTCAAGCAACAAAAAAGGGGGCGCAAAGCCCCCTTCATTTGCAGAAAATGCGAGCGTCCCGTTTACTCATCCAGCAGATTTCGGTGCAGTGCAACAACGACGCCGAGCACCTCCACGGTCTCGTCGGGGCTCTCGTATCGCCCCTGGGCGTCCACTTCGACCGGCGGCAACAGGACAGGATCGAGCGCCAGGCTTTCGAGCCGCGCCGATTGCGCCGTCACCACCAGCCTGCGGATGGTGGTTTCGACCAGGCCGGCGCGGGTGCGCTGGCAGTGGACCATGTCTCCATGGGTCAGTCCGCGACGGAAGCCGAAGTAGGGCACGCACACCACGCAGTCGCCCTTCTGGACCCGCCGGCCGGCGCTGTCGTCCTCAATCCTTAAGGCATACTGCTCGAGGCCTTCGAGGCGATCGTCACGGACGGCAGGAACGGTCGAGACGTCGGCAGTCGGAACATTCGCGTCCATCCACATGCCAGCTGCCACCCTGCGTCGAATAGGTACGATGTCTACAGCTAAGACTGAACCCGACGAACTGGCAAGGTGCTTTCTCTTTGGGGGAATTGAGCTTCCTCCGTCATTTGAGACGCGGACACTGTCGCCGTGGCGCTCCAAACCGAGCACGTCGAGCAGTTCGTGTAGGAATGCTGGCCTAGCCACGCGACCGCTCTCGAACTCATTGATCGCCGAGGGCGTCACCGTATGTGGGGCCAGTCGCACCGACACCTTCTCGGCCAGCTCACGCCGGGAAAATCCGAGGGCTTCCCGGCGCCGCTTGGCCGCGAGCGCCATCTCGGGCAGCGGCTTGCGCCGCTTGTCGTCGCTATCTGCAACCATCCCAAAGTCCCTCTCGTCTAAGGCCGGTAACCCCGGTTTTGTCATGCGTTGTTCGGCAACCTGCTCTTTTCTCTGACTCTGTTCAAGACTGCGAAAGTCGTGACAGTCTGTAACATCATTGCTGAAAATTAATACCATCTGACCCTCTTGCGCTCACATAGGCCAGCGATGTAGCTTGCAGAAAATAGCAATCCATCGAGACCGGCATGTCGGAAAATTACAGTTTCAAGCATCTTGGCCTCTGGGCCGATGCTGTCTCGAATTCCCCCTTCTCAACGGGCGTCGGCGACCGTCCGAGTGAACCAAGGTCAGCTGGTGAGCTGGGGGATAGGGCCGGTGCCGCTGCCGCCGGCTCCACGACATGCGAAGCTGATCGAGAGGATGAGGGATCGTCGCAGGCCCGGAATGAGCCGGGATCCGCCGAGGCCTCTATCGCCAGGGGGGAGGGGGGCGATCCGTCCCTCTCCTCCGCCTTCGCGCGCAACTTCGACACCAGCCGCGCGGCTGCTTCTCCAAGGGATGTGACGGGCATTGGTACACCGGGACAACTCGACGCCCTGAGTGTCGCACGGCTCGATTTGCAGATCTTCAAAAAGTCTTTGCGATCAACGCTTAAGCCCGATGGATACATCGGCCAGTGCGCCGCCATGTGCAAGGAACTGGTGCGCATGGAGATGTCCGGCCCGGGCGACGTGTCGGGGGCCCTGGATCGGGTAGCCCGCCGCTACGACCTGCCGCGCGGGATGCTGTGGACCCTGCGCTACCGCCACCAGGTCACGCGGTCCCTGCCGTGGCCCTTCGTCGAGAAGCTGCGGGAAGCCTTCGCCCTGGCGTGCGTGGAAACCGCCGAGCGGATGCTGGGCCGGGTCGAGCTGGCCAGGCTGGCCGTGCCCGACCAGCAGGAAGCCCTGGACCGGGCCAAGCAGGTCGCTGCCGCCCTCCTCGCCAGCATCGACGAGGTCTCTCACCATGAGCACTGACGCGCAGGCCATGATCGCCCGGCGCAAAGCGCTGCGCGAGAAGTTCAGCCCGCCGGTCCGCCACATCCCGATCCGGTCCGCTCCTCCCCGATCCCGCACCGCCCGGCCGCCCGAGCCCACCCAGCTTCTCCTCCCGATGCCGTTGCCGCTGTCGCTGGCCCCGGCCGTCCCCGGCCTGCCCGACACGCGGGCCTCGGGGGAGGACATGCTGCTCATGATCGCGCAGGAGGTCAGCGTCCGGCACGCGATCTCCATGGAGGCGCTGTTCTCGATGCGCCGCACCCGGAACCTGACCATGGCCCGGCGGGAGTTCTTCGCCAGGGCCACGAACGAGACGGCGTTCAGCCTGGCGGCCATCGGCCGCTTCGCCGGCTACGATCACACCACGGTCATCCACCACAACCGCGAGTACGACCGGTCCCTGCAGGACGGGAGCTGGGAGCGCTACATCCGCGACGTGCTGCCCGAGCACGTCGCCACCGTGTCCCTGCGTCGGGCCGTGGGGATGTGATGAGCTTCTTCGGCAAGCCCTCCCACGAGCCCCGGCTGCGGGACATCTCCCGGCACGCCGACACGATCCGCGAGATCGAGCGGACCAAGGGTCGCGACGCGGCCCTTAAGATCGCCACCGCCGCCATCGAGGGCATCCTGCTGTGGATCTGCACGGCGGTCTCGCCGCGCGAGGCAGCAGCCATCCTCGACCGCGTCCGGACCGACGTCCTGAACGGACGGAGGTGAGCCGTGACCCGCTGGTACCGAGCCTACGAGGGCACCGTCTCCGATCCGAAGCTCGCCGAGGCCGCGCTGATCGCCGAGGTCTCCCGGTCGGTCTGCATCGCGGCCTGGCACGCCATCCTCGAGAACTGCGCCGCCCTGCAGGACCAGGGGCGTTTCGACCTCACCCCGCGCCGGCTAGCGATCATCCTGGCCGAGCCGCCAGCCGACATGGACCGGGTGATCAAGGCCTTCGTCGAGCTGG
The DNA here is from genome assembly GCF_945952055.1 of uncultured Alsobacter sp. Lineage (GTDB taxonomy): Bacteria > Pseudomonadota > Alphaproteobacteria > Rhizobiales > Beijerinckiaceae > Alsobacter. Next base: position 73,422 of record NZ_CAMFHB010000008.1, on the reverse strand, counting down.
AGATGCTCGCCGACAACGTCGTGACGGCCTGGCAACGGCGCCAGTATGAAAGCCAGCGAGCGGCCGCCAGCCACGACAAGGACCCCGGCCTCTACGTCTATTTCATCGGCACCTCATGGGGCGAGCCGGTCAAGATCGGCCATTCGCGCAACCCTTGGGCTCGGCTCAAGGACTTCCAGACAGGGCACCCATCCACGCTCCGCATCCTTGGCGTCACCCGCACAGTCGAGAACTCGGAGGTGGACATTCACGACCTCCTCAAGGCGCACCGCCGGCAGGGGGAATGGTTCGACCTCCCGACCCACATCAGCGACGTGATCGCCACGCACACAGCCGCTAAGGGCAGTCACTACGTCGACCTACTGGCGTCGCTACGTGAAACGCTACATCACCCCGTAGCAACGACCGTAGCAACACTACGTAGCACTACAACAGAGACAGAGCAGAACAGAGACAGAGACAGAAGCAGAGACAGAGACAGAGCAGAGACTGTTGCTGATGACGCGCGAGCGCAGGCGCCCGAGCCGAAGGCCGACTTCATCGAGGTGGGCAAGCGCGTCCTGGCAGCGATGGGCATCTCCTGGGGTGACCCCCGCTGGACCGGCGACGTTTCCCGCGTCCAGGCGTGGCTGAGCGAAGGCTACGACCCCGACCTCGACATCCTGCCCTGCATCGAGCTGGTCATGAGCAAGCGGGCGCCTGGCGATCCGCCCAAGAGCCTGCGGTATTTCGAGCAGGCCATCTTCGAGCATCGGCGCCGCCGTGTCGCCCCCGTCCCACCCGCCGCCCAGCCCGCCGAGAAGCCGGGCGCCCGCATGTCCACCATCGTCGACCGGATGATCGCCGAGGAGGCTGCCCGGGCCGCCAAGACCAAGGGAGCTGCCGCATGACCTCCGTCTCCGCCATGACCACGTTCGTGCAGGTGATGCTGCGCTACTTCTCCGAGCCGCAGACCGCCGACCTGGAGGCGTGGACCGCCGACCTGGCGTCCGACCTGGCCAGCTTCCCGCAGGAGGCGCTGGAGGGGGCGGTGCGCTGGTTCCGCCAGAACCGCAAGTTCAAGTCCTTTCCCTCGATCGCCGAGTGCATGGAGGCCTGCCGCAACCACATGCCGGCGCCACCCGAGCCGAAGGCTCCGCCGCCCGACCCCAACCGCCCGCTCACCCCCGACTACGTGGACCGCCTGCTGCGCGGCGACGTGACGGACCGCGGCGACCACCAGGTCTGGCGAGAGATGGCGCTCCAGGCCCTCAACGAAGGCTGGTTGACAGGCCTCCACGACTTCGCCCGCGACAAGCGCAGGCGGCCCAACCCGTCCGAGGTGTTCGACATCAGGGCCGCGATGCAGCGGCTCGACGACTGCATCAACCGCGGCCTGCACAGCCCTCCCGGCTCCATCGACCGGATCATGGCCGACGCCATCATCGGCCGGCGCAAGGCCATGGCGAACCGTCTCTTCCCCCTTCCCACCGCCGCCAAGACAGAGGAGCAGGCCGCGTGAGCGAGCAGGCAATCACCGACAAGGCGCTGGCTCTCTGCCGCGCCCTGAACATCGTCGACACCACCGACCGGGCCACCGTCGCCACGACCCTGGCCCAGGTCCACAACGCCGCCATCGGCCTGGCTCTGTCCGAGCTGTCCTTCAAGCTCAAGGGGCTCACGCCCGAGCAGTTGTCGCTCCTCGCCGAGCGCAGCGAGAAGATCACCGGCCACCTGGTTGCGGGAGCGAAGTGAGATGAGCATCAACCGCGCCATCCTGCTGGGCAACGTGGGCAAGGACCCCGAGATCCGGACGATGAACAACGGCGACAAGGTCGCCACCTTCTCCCTCGCCACGTCCGAATACTGGAAGGACAAGGCGACCGGCGAGCGCAAGGAGACTACGGACTGGCACACCATCGTGGTGTTCAACCAGAACATCATCCCGGTCATCGAGCAGTACGTGGAGAAGGGCGGGCGCGTCTCGGTCGAGGGCGCGATCAAGACCCGCAAGTACCAGGACCGCGACGGCCACGACCGCTGGACGACGGAGATCGTGGTCGGGCGCTTCGACGGCAAGGTCACGCTGGAGGGCAAGCCCTCCGGGGGCTCGCAGCGCGACGAACACGGCTACGGCAACACCTCGACCCGCGACGAAGGTCGCGGCGGTGGAGGCGGCGGCGACTTCGGCCGGCGCTCCTACGGCGGCTCCGGCGGCCGCAGCGGCGGTTCCAACCTGGGGCGCCAGAAGGCCGAGGACACGTCGGACTTCAAGGCCGACGTCTCCTACCACATGGGCAAGGGCCTGAGCCAAGCAGACGCCACGACGCAGACCCGGCGCGACTGGATCGCGGAAAACCGGATCGACGCGGACGGCTACGTGATCAGCCGGCCCAAGCCCGACCTCGACGATGACATCCCATTCTGACCGGAGATCCCTACCATGGCCCTGCGCAAGATCGAGCCCATGCTGCTGCCCGACGTGACCCCGTCCGACGACATCGGGGCGCCGCCGACGTTCATCGACGTGAGCCCCATCGACCTGGTGGTCGACGAGGACTACCAGCGCCAGCTCTCCCGGCGCGGCGTGAACCTGATCCGCAAGATCCTGTGGGGCTGGGATTGGGCGAGGTTCAAGCCGCCGGTCGTGACCCGGATCGGCGAGACGCTGCACGTCATCGACGGCCAGCACACGGCGATCGCGGCGGCTTCTCACCCCAACATCCCCACCATCCCTGTGATGCTGGTGGACGCGCCGGCGGCCGCCGACCGCGCTGAGGCCTTCGTCGGCCACAACCGCGACCGGGTGAACGTCACCGCGGCGCAGCTCCACCACGCCATGGTCACGGCCGGCGACGAGGACGCGCTGACCGTCGAGGAGGTCTGCGCCCGTGCCGGCGTCAAGCTGCTGCGCGCCCCGCCCAACGACGGCGAGTTCGACGTGGGCGACTGCATGGCGCTCGGATCGATCCGGGCGGTCATCAACCAGTACGGTCCGATCAAGGCCCGCCAGACGCTCCAGGCGCTCGTGGAGGCCAAGTGCGCGCCCGTCACGGCCGACTTCATCAAGGCCGGCGCCGAGCTGCTGTGGGGCCATGGCTACGAGGGGGCGGCCAAGCCCGAGGACCTGACGAACATGATCCGGGCCGTCATCCCGAAAATCGAGGAGGAGGCCCGCCAGATGGCGATCGCGAAGAAGCTTCCGCGGTGGCGGGCGCTGGTGATCGTGCTCTACCAGCGGAGGACGAAGCGTGCCGCCCGATCTGGTTCTTGAGGCGCTCAAGGAACGGCTCAACGCGGTCGAGGAGGAGAACGAGACCCTCCGCGACCGCATCGAGGAGCTGGAGCGCGTCTTCGGGATGCGCTCGATCCTCTACCCCGTCGAGTGGGGGCTCTCGCCTTCCGAACAGAAGGTCATGGGGGTGCTACTGACCCGCGAGATGGCGACCAAGGACGCGCTCATGGCCGCCCTCTACACCGCCAACGGCCGCGACGAGGCCGAGCTGAAAATCGTCGACGTGTTCATCTGCAAGATGCGCAAGAAGCTCAAGCCCTTCGCCATCTCGATCACCACCGTGTGGGCCCAAGGCTACGCCCTCCCACCCGACATCCGCCGCACCCTTCGCGCCAAGCTCCTGGAGAAACCCGCCGCATGACCGACCACATGGATGCAGCCACCGCGCAGGCCGTTGGCGCTGCCGCGCAGGATGGCCCGCGCCTCGACGCCTTCAACCCGGTCGCCCAGGCGGTGAACGCGGTGGCGTTGAAGTTCGACACCGAGCCCCGCATGGCGGTGCGCGGCCACACGGTCACGATGATGTCGACCGATGGCGCGCACCCGCCCCACACGCTGCGCGCACGCCGCCTCTGGTCGTTCGCGGTGACCGCCAGCGCGGTGATGATGGGCATCGCCTTCGGCGACAGCGCCGAGGGCTTCCGCCGGCTGTGCAAGCAGCTCGACGACAAGCAGGACCGGTGGTGGGTCAAGACCCGGCGCCTGGCCGAGCAGCGGATCATGCTGGCTACCGCGCATCTTCGCCCCTCCGACGAAAGAACCGCCTGATGCAGCTCAGCACGGCCACCGAGGATACGCTGCGGGTCGCCTTCCGCCTCTCGATGGAGGGGGCAATCGCGACCGACCAGGACCCGCTTTCTCTGCGCCCGGCCGACTACGTGTTCGGCGCGTTCAAGGAGGCGATGGAGACGCTCAACAAGCTGCCCGACCGCGAGGCCGGCTGGATCTACTGCACGAAGTCGCTCTGGCCTGCCCATGCCCATGATCGGGAGGACGCCAAGGAAGCCTATAGGGCGCTCCTCGAGCGGATCCAGAAAGGGGAGGAGAGCCCCGACGTTCTCCTGCCCAGGAAGCTCCCGACCGCCAAGGCGGTGGCGCGGATGGATGCCTGCTGGGAGCTGTGGCGGTTCATGAAGACCCGCGATCGCCGCAAGGCCTGGATCTCGCTCTGCCGCCTGGCCGAGGGTCGCCTGCCGGCGGCCCAGATCGCCAAGATCGCCGGCTGCTCGCGGCGCACCGTCTACGAGCTCAAGGACGCGGAGTGCGCGGCGATCGCCAAGCAGCTCGTCCACCTCATGCCGACGCAGGACGAGGTCAACGAGGCGCTGCGCAACGCCGGGTATGCGGTCGTGGAGGCGTAACGGGAGCTGTGCAGAATTCTGCGATCGGGGCTGGACAGATCGCACACAAAACACCTATGGTCCGAGGCATCCTGCCGGAGTGCGTTCCAGAGATGGGCTTGACCCTCCGCATTCGACTGTGACAGGGTCCCGGTGCCTGTTCTGTGGTAGGGATTGGCACTCGGAACGGCGTCTGGCTTCGCGGCTGGGCGCCGTTCTCAGTTTCAGGAGGGTGTCATGTGACCGCATCCTGCCTTTCGACCTGGAGGCGCTGAGCGCCGGAAGCGAATTCCCAGAGAGGAGGGGTCTGGTACGGCTCGCAAGGCCCCCAGCACCCGATGGGAGCCCGGGCGCCAGCCCGGTGCAGGGCCGAGAGGCCGCCCCTCCGCACGAGACACCTGGCCCCTTGGTGAGAAAGGGGCAGAGGGTCGGCCGTCCCGCAGCTGGTGAGAGCCCGGCACCAATTTCGATACGCGCTCGCGCATATCCGCCGTTTATGCGCGAGCGCGTATAGCGCCCGCTGTCAGCGGCCGCCGATGCCGAGGGGCGCGCTTGCGCCGCTGGATCCGACCGGCCGCGAGAACGTGGCGCGTTCGCCGGCGGCCTCCCCGGCCGCGTAGCTGGCCTCATCGCCAACGTGGTCGTGCCTGCTGCGCGCGGCGAACTTCCATCCCTTGCGGGAGAGGTCGCGCTGGGCGTCATCCGCCTTCCGCCAGCTGGCGTCCGTCGCCAGCTCCGTGAGCCGGGCGCAGATGCGATCGGCGCAGCCCATGCCGTAGTTCTTCATGCGCAGGTCGCGCTCCCAATCTGCTTCTGGCCGAGCGATCTGAACGCGGGTGCCGGCGGCGGCGAACATGTCGCCCTGGCCCGGGATGTAGCGGGAGCCGCCCTTGCCGGTGGAGCGCACCTTGCCGGTTTCGGCCACGTAGGCCATCGCGGCGCGGGTGATGAACCCGTCGAGGGCATCGCAGAGCCAGAGCGCGAAGAAGGCGTCCGTCTCGCGCCCGTGGAACGAGACAGGCTTTCCGGGTTGCTTGAACGGGAACGTGCCGGTGAACAGCCCGACGCCGTAGCCGATGCGATCCGACCAGTCGAACTTGCGGCTGGCCTTCTTCGCCTCGAACCGCTCGGTGACGAAGGCCTCGGCATCCAGCTCGTCGGTCTCGATGCCGTACTTGGCCAGCAGTTCCTGCGCCTTCGCGGCGGCCGCCATGGCTTCCGCCTCGGTGGCGCCGTTCTCGACGCTCTTGGCGAGCAGGGCGCGGATCCGGTGCTTGAGCTTCTCGAGCTGGGTCTCGTCGGTCATCGTCTGGTCCTCTGTGGTAGGGCAGGTGCCTTATGGCTTCCCGATGCCTCAGAATAGCAGAAAAAAGCAAAATTGGCACCGAAATATCGGTGCCAACGCAGAAAAATGCATTTTGCGGCGAGGCCGATGCCACGTCGAGGTCCCCCTCGACGGCCGGGTTTAACTCCCGGTAGCCGCTCCAAACTTCTTCTCAAGGACGGCCTGGGAGACGCTGCGCCGCTGCTCTCCGCAGGCAACGACGGCTTGGTCGGGGTTGTCGGGATCCTGGCCGATCACGGTCCACACCTCGCCGTTGAACGGGTTCTCCCAGGTCCTTCCCTTCCACGTCTCGACGTTGATGGGGTCGAACAGGCCGGGCGGCTCGCGGCGGTGCTCGCGCGGCAGCTTGGGGTGGGCCCAGCCGGCGCCGTCCTTCTCCAGGCCGACCTCGAACACGTCCATGTCGAGCTGGTCCTTGAGCCAGGCCGAGATGTAGCCCCGGTGGCACCAGTTGGCCCTGTCGCGCGGCGCCTCGTAGCAGCACAGCACGGGCGTCCAGCCGCGGGCGACCTCCGCGATCTCGGCCACCACCTGGCGCGGGTTGAGCTGGTCGAGGCCCTGGAAGTATCGCCGCCGATACTCCTCGACGTCGACCGACTTGAACCAGTCGCCGGGCGCGAGCGTCCGGTACATCTTGAAGCCGGATCCGATCCCGCGCGGGATGCCGCGGCTGACGCCGACCCGGATGTACCCTGGCGGCAGCTTCTGGAACCATGAGGACGTATAGATGGGCACCTTTGGCCTCCTGTAGAGCGCCCGGGGAGCCCGGGCGCGTGGGTTGAAAGGGGAGGGTGGGGCGCTGGCCTCACTCCGCCGCCTCCAAAACGATGTCGCCCTGCGCCGACGCCATGCGCAGGTCGCGCTCCATGATCCGGATCGTCCGCGACAGGGCCGCCAGCTTGTCGGCCATGGTCCGGGCCCGGTCTGGCGAGACCTTCGTGGCGACGATGCACTCGCCGTCCTTCCAGCCGCCGGCGAGCGCGGCGGTAATGCGGTCGATCCGCGCCTCCATGACGCCGACCTTGGCCACGTCCTCTTCGCTCGCCCGCGGCGCCGTCTCGCCGAAGATGTCCTCCTGGCTGGACCCGTCGAGGACGGTGTTGACGGCGGCCTTGACGGCCTGCCAGCCGCTGACCTTGCCCTGCCGCAGCATCTGGAAGATCCGCATCTGGTCGCGCGCGGTCGGCAGGCGGCTGATCTCGTAGGCGTAGATGCGCTCGAGCTGACCCTTCTCGAACAGCTGCAGCAGCTCGGGGGAGAGCTTGAGGAGCTGGGTGCGGTCGGTGATCCGGTAGGGCTGGACGCCGATGCGCTTGGCCAGATCCTCCAGGGTCATGCCGTTGTCCAGCATCCGCTGGTAGGCCCGCGCCTCCTCCATCGGGGTCACGTCGGCCCGGGCCAGGTTCTCGACGATCGCCTGCACGTCGCGCTCGACATCGTCCATGCGCTTGACGTGGCAGAGCACGGTGTCGAAGCCCTCGATGCCCTGCTCGGCCAGCAGGCGGTGAGCCCGCCAGCGGCGCTCGCCCATGACGATCTCGTAGCGGTCGTCGCCCAGGGGGCGGACCGTGATCGGCTGCATGAGCCCGTTGGTCTGGATCGAGTTCGCCAGTTCGGCGAGAGCCTTGCCGTCGAACAGCTTGCGCGGCTGGTCGGCGTTCGGGACGATCTGGGTGAGGGCGATACGCTTGAGCATGGGAACATCCGTGGTAGGGAGTTGATCGGGACAAGATCAATCTACCATAAGGGCCGGTGACGTACAGAAAAAAGCAAGCGCGTCACCAGAAAAAGCGACAGAATTCAGCGGTAAAACCGCCTCCCGTCTTTGTAGACGGTCAGTATAATCGTGTTGCAGTTCGTCCCGACGGACGAGAACGAGCCTGGAGGCAAGTCCTCCCACTGCGCGTTCATCTTGCGCATCAGCTCGCGAAAGGCGGTCGCCTTGCGGGTCTCGCGGAACTCGGTCCCGGCCGACATGATCGCGATCAGCTTGCCCTCCGGCTTGAGGAAGCCGAGCGCGTGCATGACGTGATCGATGTCGCGCTCGCGGTCGAACGGCGGGTTCATGATGACCCGGTCGTAGAGCCGGTCGGGATCGGGCTTGAGGGTGAGGAAGTCCAGGCACTTCACGTCGCGGTAGGCCTGGGTCTGGCGCAGCGCCTGGGCCAGCTCGGGCTGGATCTCGACGCAGTCGACCATGCAGGTTCGCCAGCTGTCCTCGGGCCCGTCCCATCGCGGGCGCACGGTCGTCCGATGGTGGGCGGCGCGCAGCGCAAGGTTGCCGGTGCCGGCGCTGGGCTCCAGCACGCGCAGCGGCGAGCCGGCCTTCTCGCGGTAGAGCGCCGAGAGCTCGATGACCCGCTCGGACGCGGCGTCGGGCGTCGGAAAGAAGCCGTAGCGCTTGGCCGGCGTGGTCTTGGGCGTGAACAGGTCGCCGTCGTCCTCGGCCTCGGCCTCGCGCTCCTGCGGGATCGGCGCGCCGTAGTATTCGCCGAGCAGCTGGTTGACGCGCTCCAGCAGGTCGTCGCGCCTGAACCAGATGTGGACGTTGCCGTTCTTGTAGCAGCAGGCCTTGAAGTAGGTCGTCTCGGTCACGGACTGGCGGGCCTGGCCCCAGCCGCCCTGTCGGTCGCGCTCGATGGCCGCGATCAGCCCGTAGCCGTTGAACGGCACGTTGTCGAGCAGGCAGAAGATCCGGTCGATGTCGATGATCGCGTCGCGCTGGTTGGAGTGGTAGGACCAGCCGCCCCATTCGCTCAGCGCGTGGGTGAGGATGATCCGGCTGCCGATCTTCCAGCCGTCGTGCGAGCGGAACCGTCGATCGAGCGTGGAGAACACCGTGGCGATGCCGCGCTTGAAGATCGTGTCGGCATCGAGCAGGCACTGCTCGAGCGTAGCCCAGACGTTGCCCTCGTTGATCTCGGGCGGGTCGGCGATGAGCTGCTGGTGGAACTGGTCCTTTGCGGTCTTGTCCATCAGCGTCTCCAGCCCGGTGAGCTGGATGAGGTGACCCCACACGTCGGTGTCGACCATCCGCCTGGCCTCGGCCATGAACGTGTCGCGGTCGGGCGGCGTGATCGCTTTCAGGAACGCGGACTTCTCGTCGCGCTGGTGCCAGTTGTAGCGGTTGACGCCGGCCGCGGCCGTCGCGGCCATGGCGCTGGCTGTCTGGATCGCCTCGCGCGCCGCCAGGAGGGCCACGTGGCCCTCCTCGTACAGCGCCAGCGCCTTGTCGCGCTTGGCGACGATCTCCGCCACGGTGTCGCGGCGGATCGGCATGGTATGGGCGTTCATCGTCGCTGACCTCAGTTGCCGGTGAGCGCGACGGCGATGACGACGAACGCGGTGCAGAACACGATCAGGCAGACGGCCTCGACGAGGTCGAGCACTGCGGATCCGATGAGGCGAAGCATGGTGCTGGCTCCTGTCAGGCTGTGAGGGCGAGTTCGGGCTGGCGGGAGGGGCGAGCGCCCCACGGCAAGCCCCAATTGGCGGCGCAGGTCTTGCCGTAGCCGACCGCGGCCGAGCGCTCGTCGGTCAGCTCGATCTCGCAGAAGCGGCACCGGCCGGTGGTGAGGCCCTGGGCCGATGCCACCCCGGCGGGATCGCAGGCGAAGGCCTTGAGGCCATCGGCAAGCTGCTCGGGCGTATGGACGCGGGGCGAGGCCTCGAACGTCCCGTCCTGCAGGATCCGCCCGTACCAGGTCCGCTCGCCCCAGCGCCCGGCGCTGGACACGTTGATCGAGCCCGGGACGCGGGCGGTGGTGCCGGCCACGTCGAGGCGCACGTCGCCCACGCCGTCGAAGCGCAGGGTGACGACCGGGCGCTTGAGCTTTTCGCGGGCCTTGTCGAACAGGGCCATGACGCCGGCGAGGTCGCCGATCTCGGTCCTGGTGCGCTCGGGCTTGGGCGCGCTGGCGCGCTTGGCCAGCTCGGCGAGCCAGTAGAGCTGCTTGTCCGACGCGCGGCCGCGGGCGCGCTCGACGGAGGCGATCAGGCTTTCGCCGAAGGCGCGGTCCTTGGGGCTGAGCTGGTCGAGGACGGCGCGCAGGGCATCGACGGGCGAAGGCCCGGAGAACAGGTCGTTCATGGTGGTGTTCCTGTGGTAGGGATCCAACACATTCAGGCTACCAGAATTAAGCGATACGTACAGAAAAAAGCAGTCACAGCACAAGAATAATTCCCGCTGTGACTGCTCTCGACTTCGCCTATACGCAAGACACGGCTAGGCGATCTCGGGGATGTCCTGGGTCCGCTTCGGGTCCGCCCGCAACGACACTGTCAGGACTGTGCTGGACACCTCTTGACCAGCGCCGCACTCGATGAATGCGCGGAGCGCGGCATCCGCGCTGTCGGCTTCGATCTCGTAGACGACGTGGCGCGTCTCCTCGACGGCGATCCGGAACCGGTCTGCGCCATCGTTGCCGGTGGGGAAGGGTGGGCATCCGCTCATCTCCTCACTCCGCCGCGTCGTGGATCTGGTCGGTCGGGCCGCCCGCCTCGCCCCACCCGCGCGGCGCGGTGTTGCGGGCCAGGACCGCGAACGTGTTGGGGGCGTCCCGCGCGCAGCCTGGCGCCGGGTTGTCACCCCAGATCGCGTGGATGGCTTCTGCCAGCCGCTGGATCTTCTGGATGTCGATCAGGGTCCGCCCGAACAGGCCGAGGTCCAGAAGCTCGCGCCCGGGCTTATCCTCTTCAAAGACCTTGATGCACACCGAGACGGTGCCGCTGTTGTGCTCCATCGCGCTGCTCAAATAGAAGCGCGGGCCGTGAACGTTCACGCCAATGCTGGCCATGATATTCTCTCCTGTGGCAGGGGTTTAGGGCAGTATTCAGTCTCGCCGAAGTGGCTGGGGACGTACAGAAAAAAGCAGTCTGGAGGGGCGGTTATGGCCGCCCCGCCGGGTCGTTCAGGCCTTCGGGCCGGCGTAGGTCGAGGTCCGCAGGGCCGGCGGGAGCCAGTTGCTCTCGGCCGCCAGCGCGGCGGCCGTGGCGGCGAGGTCGGCCTTCTTGCCGCTCGCGTCCGCGGTCCCGCCCATGTCCTTGATCGCGTCGAGGATGACCGACTTGCCGACGCGGCCGAAGAAGTTCTCCACGGTCGGGGTCCAGGTCTTGCGGACGTCGGGCGCGAGCGCGTTGCGCACCGCCTTCACGTCCGCGTCCTGCAGCGCGCCCTGCCATGTCGAGGTGATCCCGGTCACATCGATGACGAGCGCGGCGCACGCGGCGATCGCGTCGATCGAGGCCTTCGGCGAGCCCGACAGGAACATCTCCAGCAGCTCGGCGTAGCTGCCCTGCGGCAGTGCCGACCGCTTCTCCACGATCCCGGCGTCCTGGCTGTTTGCCGGCTGCGTCAGCGTGATGCGCATCGGCTGCGTGCCGCCGCCCAGCGAATGGGCCTTGTGGGCCATGGTGGCCGCCAGCATCGCCAGCGTGACGCGCTGGTTGTCGAGCGCCGCGTGCTGCAAGGCGTTGGTCATGACGCGCTGGAGGTCGTCACGCATGGCCTGGCTGAGATCGGCCTCCTCGGGCGCGACCTTCGGCTTGCTGCCGAAACCACCGCTGTCGCCCTCGCGGGGCGCCGGCTCGCGGAACCCGCGTTCGATCTCGATCTCGCCGTTGTAGCCGACCTTGACGCACGCCATCGCGCTGGCCTTGTCGGCCGCCGTGAACTGCACCTCGGCCGTTGCCTTGGCGTGCTCCGCCTCCAGCGTGCGGATCCGCATCTGGAGCTGCTGGATCTTGTCCTCGAGCGCCTTTTGCTCGGGGGTGAGGATCGGATCGCCGTCGTCGTCCGTCTCGACGCCTTCGTCCTGGTAGAAGCCTTCGCACTCGTCTTCGAGCTTCTGGACCTCGTCGCGCAGGGTTACCAGCTCTTCCGGTTCCGGGGGCGCCTCGGACGACTTGATCCGGTCGCGGCTCCACCACCAGCTCGGATGGTCCGTCAGGACCTCTTTCCAGCCTTCGGCGCGGACTTCGGCGATCACGGCCGCGATCTTCTGGTCGGCCAGCTTGTCGAGCAGCGCCACGTCCTCGATCCAGGCCTTGTCGCCGAACAGGTCGGAGGTGATCGTGCCGCCGGCCTCGGTGTAGACCTCGATGCCGCCGATCATGCGCACGCGCCGGTCGGTCGTGGGCACGGCCTCGTCGGTGATCTGCTCGCGGATCCAGCGTGGCTCGTAGCTCCACGCGGTCTTGTGGGACTTGAGCACGGTTTCGAGCAGCTCTCGGTGCCGGTCGTGGTCGTCGCGCAGGGTGAAGGCCTTGACGTGCTCCAGCGTGATCTGGCCGGCGCGCCATGCCGCCATGACCTCGGGGGCCACGCTGGCCAGCGCGAGGCGCTGGACCACCTGGCTCTCAAGGATGCCGAACCGGTTGGCGATCTCGGCCGTGTTCAAGCCCTGCTGGGCCAGGCGCAGGAAGGCCTCGACCTCGTCGGCGCCGTGCATCTGGAGACGCACCACGTTGGCGGCCAGCGACCGTTCGCGGGCGTACTCGTCGCTCAGGTCGCGGACCAGCACCGGCACGGGGAAGTCGTGAGGGATCACGTCGCGCGAGCGCATGTCGAGCAGCGCGGTGAAGCGGCGGTTGCCGTCCACGACCTGGAAGTTCTCGTGCGCGAGCTGGCGCACCAGGAGCGGCTGGATGAGGCCGTGGGTCTCGATGCTGGCCGCAAGGCCGGCGATGCCCTCGCCGCGCCCGATCTGGCGGACGTTGATCGTGACTTCGTTGTCGTCGTGGCCCGACCGGATCTGCCAGAGCGGCAGGGTGGTCGGCCCGGTCGGCGCCGGAGTGAATTCGACCTTCGGCTTGTCGACCTTCGGCGGCTTGGCCTTCGCCTTCGGCGCCGGTTTGGCATTCGCGGTCTTGATCATGGATCTCTCCTGTGGAGGGGCGGGAGCGCAGGTGCATCCCCGGATCGGGCCGCGCGGAGCGACCCGATGGAGGGCGGCAAGCGCGCTCAGTCCTCGTTCGGGTCGGCGGTGCCGGGGATCATCCAGCAGCAGCTGGACACCGGGTGGCTGGCCGAGGCCATCCAGAGGTCGTCGAGCCAGCGGCCCCAATGGCGCCCGTCGCGGGTACCGGAGTAGGTCACGAACATCGGTCGTCTCCTGTTGCAGAAAAAAGCAGTCATCAGCCCTGCTTTGGGGCGCTCAGGGCCGCGATCCGGGCCTCCGCGGCCGAGCGGGCAGCGCGCCAGTCGCGGGTGCTGTCGTGCATGAGGTCGGCTGCCGCCAGCGCGGTGCGGGCGTCGTGCAGCTCGCGCTCGGCCGCGTTGAGGCCGAACTGCTCGCGCTGGTCCTTCGCCTGCGCCCAGATCAGACCCAGGGCCATCGACAGGCGCCGGGCCCGGTTGTTGTTCGGGGCGGCCTTCACCCGCGCCCATGCGGCACGCATGATCGCCGCGCGGTCGTAGCGGCCGGTTTCGGTCAGGAAGGTGAAGGTGGGGTGGGTCATCGCTCGTCTCCGTGGTAGGGAAATCCGATGCCTTCAATCTACCAGAAATAAGCGAGACGTACAGAAAAAAGCAAAGGCGGCACGATGAAAATCGCGCCGCCTCGCTGTCAGGACCGGCCTTCGACGAAGGCCTGGACCTTCGCGTCCAGGTCGGGGTCGTCGAGCGCGGGCCGGATCTTCGCGTCCGCGATCCGCTTCTCCAGGTCGGGGAGCCGCATGTGCCACTTCTGCTCCAGCGACCTGGCGTAGATCCCGTCGTTCCAGCAGACGTTGCCGGGGTGCGCGTGCCGGCCGCGACCGTGGAGCATGTCGAGATCGTTCTCGGCCTCGCGCCACCATTCGGGGCCCTGCATCATCGCTTGCCCTCCCGTCCCGCCGACGAGCGCCCGAGCACGTAGTCGGGCCGGCGCTGCGCGTCGGGCGGGCAGACCGCGATGATCCGCCAGCCGTCCTCCAGATGGCCCCGCAGGATGTCCGTGCAGGCGTCCTCGAGCACCATGACCTCGTCCATCGCGAGCAGGCCGATGGCCGGGATCGCGATCTGGATGTTGACGGTCGATCCGGCCTCGGGCCGCTTGTCGGCGAAATAGGCGCCCTTGAAGCGCTTCACGGTGAACGGCAGGCCGAGCTTGGCCAGGGTGGGCCCATCGGTCGCAAGATCGATGAGCGTGTCGCGGTGCATGTAGAACGGGGGCGCGCTCTCCTTGCCCTCCTGCCACTCGTCCATCGCGGGCAGGACTTCCCTGAGCTGGGCGTACTGCTCGCGGGTGAAGGACTTCACGCGGTCGATGCTCGACCAGTCAAAAGAGATCGAGGCGATCATGGCATCTGGCCTTTCTCGTGCGCCTGCGCCTCTTCGGGCGTGGCAGGCTCGAACCGCGGGCAGGTCTGGCCCTCAGGCGTGACGACCTCCAGCTTGTGCAGGGCGAACAGCCCGCCGAGCGTCCAGTCGCACGGCTTGCCGTCCGGCTTCTTGCGTGGCGCTCCCGCGCCGGTCCAGCGACCGACGCAGGAGAAGGCGATGTAGCGTTCGACCTCCGCGAAGGTCTTGCCGGCGCCGGCCTTGATGAGATCCTGGCCGGACTGGATCGTGCCGCACATCGGGCAGCGGAACGCGAAGTGCTCGTGGCTGCTGACGCCTTGGGCGACGAGCTCGGCGCGGAACTGGTCGACGGTAATCTGTCTCACGACCGGCCCTCCAGCTTGGCAAGGGCGACGTCGATGGCGTCGAGAGCCGGTGAACGGCGCCCGCAGAGTTCGTACTCGATCTCTTCCTTCGCCAGCTTTACCGCCGCAAGCAGCTCGGGCGCCGCCACGAACAACCTGGCGTAGGCGCAGGCCTCCTCGAAGGTCTGCTTGGGCCCGGTGGCGTTCTCGTCGTGGTGGACGTTCGCGATGTCGCTGTGGAGCGCATCGCAGATGGTCAGCTCGTGGCAGCGCACATCGAGGCTGTCGTGGTCGCTGTCGGCTTCCAGCCAACGCAGGGGCAGGGCGGTTGCCATCACATGTCCCTCAGTTCGGCCACGGTGCGGCTCTCGACGAGGTCGAGGGTGGCAAACAGGCCGCGCTCGGCGTTCGCCTCGTCGGAGGTGATGCAGAACATCCGGTTGCTGCCCCAGTCGTCAGCCGGGTAGCGGCCGACGATCCAGTCGTCGGGCGTGGCTTCGTGCGTCCCGCTGAGATCGGTCACGACGACGTCCTCGCGGTCGATCCTCTTGACCCACGCCGTGCAGCCGCCGCCGGTCTGCTGGATTGCGTAGCCGCGCTCGCGCAGCGCCTGGATGGCGATCGGCCCGGCGGGCGGCAAGGCGGGCTCGACCTCGATGCCCAGCTCGCGCAGGCCGCGCTCGGCTACCTCGACCTGCTCGCGGAAGTAGGCGAGCACGACTGGCCGGCAGTGCGTGACGATGCCGGTGTCCAGCCAGATGCCGTTTAGCGCGATCCTGAGGCCGTGCCCGGCGCGTACTTCGGCATGGAGTCGGACCGCGTCGTTTCGTGCGTTGGCGAGCTGCTGCACTCGACCGATGTCTGTGAGCTTCATGGCTCTGTCTCCGTGGTAGGGGAGGGGTGGTGGGGTGGTCAGTAGCCCGCCCAATCGCGCAGGCTGGGGTAGTCGAAGAAGTCCATCGTCCGCTCGGTGACGGCCCGGCCCTCCTCGGTGAACCGGACGGTGTCGTCAGGGGTGACCCCCGGCGCGTACACAGCGACCTCAAGGACGGTCACGCCGTCGCGGCCGTCGCCGGCCTTCGTGGCGGCAACGAACCAGTCGTGAGAGGCCGCCCAGCGGATCTGAGAGGGGGTCAGCATGATCGGCTCCTGCCGTGGAATGTGAGGATCAGGCGGCCTTCGGCGCGTTGCAGAACGGCACCGTGGCCTTCGCCAGATCGGCCATCTTGCTCCAGCACCACGTGACGGACTTCGAGCCCTTGAGCGGGCGCTGGAACATGCCGTTCGGGGCGATCAGCCCGAACCCGCCGTGCGGGTGATCGACGGTGATGACCGTGACGCCGCCCTGCCGGCGAACCGACTTCACCACCCAGCCGCCCTGGAGCATCTGGGCCAGGGTCTGGAGCTGGAACGTGTGAGCGCAGCGCAGGGCTTCGGCCGTCAGGTCGCTCTGGAGCATGCGGTGGGTGGTCATCGGCGTCTCTCGCGGCTGGTGAACTCGATACATTCAGACTAGCAGAAATAAGCAATACGTACAGAAAAAAGCGCCTTCCAGCCCCAGAAAAGCGCCGCCCATGTTCAAGACGAACGAGATCTTCAACGGCTCGATCCCGCCGGTCTGCCTCGCGCAGATCCTGCGCTCCATCGACTTCTCGACCTGGCCGGAGGCCTATGTCGGCTGCTCGGGCATGTTCTCGTTCGAGAGCGCCATCGGCCGCGCCAACCCCGCGATCCGGCTCCACGGCAACGACGTGTCGATCCTGTCGGGAGCCCTGGCGGGCCTGGTGCGCGGCGAGCCGCTGCCCTTCACGTTCAAGGGCAAGCTCGCCGGCTACGAGGAGCGCCTGGCCGGCAAGGGCTATGCCGACCGCGTCGGCGCCCTCATCCTCGGCCTCTTCCTCGGCCGCATGTTCAACGGCCCGAGCCGCTACGCCGAGCGGCATTGGGCCTACTACGAGAACCGCTTCGACGACTACGTGGCGCTGTGCCGGGCGAAGGCCGCGGCCCTGGTCGCCGGCGTGCGCCTCGACAGCTACTACGCCGGCGACTTCCGCGACCACCTCGACAAGGCGATGGAGACCGGCGCCGGCATCGTCGTCTCGGCGCCCTTCATCGAGGGCTGGTACGAGAGCTGGTACCGGTTCATCAACGAGAACGTCGAGTGGACCCCGCCCACCTATCGGATGTGGGATCCCGACGACTTCCCCGAGCTGATCGACAAGATCGACGCATCGGGCGTGCCCTACGTCGCCGCCTACAAGGACCGCATCGAGAACGGCAAGCTGCTGGCCTACCACCGGCTCGGCATGAAGCCACCGTTCTATGTCTATGGCCGGGCCGGCAAGGCCTCCACGGTCGACCGGAACTCGACCGAGCGCGGCACGCCGTTCGCCTTCAAGGCGGTGGACATCGGCCGCCTCGGCCCGGGCACGAAAGTCGAGATCGCCCGCGTCAAGGCGGGCTATGCCGACTACATCAAGAGCCTCTACCTGCAAGAGACGATCGCCTGGACCTCGGCGCCGCTCAACTTCCTGATCTACCTCGACGATATGCTGGCCGGCATCCTGTCGTTCTCGCCGCCGAAGTCGAACATCGGCCCCTACAAGAAGGGCGAGTACGTCTACCTGCTTTCCGACACCGCGACGACGCGCTTCGGCCGCATCTCCAAGCTGATCGCCATGCTCGCCACCAGCGAGCTGGTGCTCCACACCGCCCAGAAGCGGCTGACCCACCGCCCCGTGCAGGCCGTCGTCACGACGGTGCGCTCGAACAACCCGGTGAGCATGAAATACCGGGGCATCTACGAGGTCATCGGCCGCAAGGAACCGGGCCCGGAGGAGCGGTCCGGATCCAAGTTCATCGTCAACTACGCCTCCGCCCCCAGAACCGCGGACGTCCAGGCCATCTATGCCGAGTGGTGGAAGCGCCACTTCAAGGACGACCGCACCCGCAAGGTCACCACGAGCTATGCAAAATCAGCCCCAGACGCAGCAGCTTGAGACCGAGATCATCACCGTCGACCCGCGCGACCTCTACCTGCTGGAGAGGAACGCGCGGTTCATGCCCGAGCGCCAGTTCAAGACGCTCGTCGACAACCTCCGGCGCGACGGCTGCCTGACCTCGCTGCCCCTCGTCATCATGGACGGCGGGCGCCTCAAGGTCCTCTCCGGCAACCACCGCACGAAGGCCTCGATCGCCGCCGGCCTGGCCACCATCCAGGTCATGAAGATCGTGGGCGAGCTGCCCGCCGAGCGCCAGGTGGCGATCCAGCTGGCCCAGAACGCCCTCGTCGGCCAGGACGACCCGAACCTCCTGCGCGAGCTCTACGAGAGCCTCGACGTCCTCGAGCAGCGCTACACCGGCATCACCGACACCGATCTCGGGCTCCTGCAGGATCCCGACCTCGAAAAGCTGCGCATCGGGATGCCGAAATACGAGGAGGTCCTGCTCTCGTTCCTGCCCGAGGACAAACAGGAGTTCCTGGCGCAGTTCGAGAAGCTGGCCGAGCGGGCGAAGAAGGCCAAGGTCATCCACGCCCGCTACGCCGACTACGAGGCCTTCTTCGGCACGCTCATCCGCACCAAGGACGTCCTCGACATCACCAACGACGCCATCGCCATCGGCGCCCTCATCGAGCTGGCCACCGAACGCCTCGACCAGATCGAGGGCGAGCAGGCCAAGGCCGAGGCCGACGCGAAGCCCAGCAAGAGGGAAGCCGCATGACCGCCGAGACGATCTGCCCGCGCCAGAAGGCCGATGGCTTCTACCTGGGCGGCCCCGCCACCTGGCGCGACAACGGCACCTGCTCCTACTGCGGCTCCATGACGCCCGAGCGGTTCTTCGAGTGCGTCGAGGCCGGCAACGAGCTCGTCCCGACCGACAAGAACTACAAGGTCTACGTCAGGCACCCCAACCCGCTCGCGGGCCAGATGACCATCCGGTCCAGTGCGAATTTCCAGGTGGCGTCGGACTGGATCGAGGCGACCCCCGAGGTGTGCGAACAGTACGGGTGGAAGCCCTACGGCGACGGCCCCCATTGGGTGAACCCCTCGCCCGAGGGCCCGACCGAGACGAGCAAGTTCTACTTCTACCACCTCGACGAGGCCGGAATGCACCGCTTCATCGAGCTGCTGAACGGCAAGCGCATGAAGCTCGCCTACCCGGGCCACTTCTACGTGCCGCCCTTCTTCGTCCGCTTCGGCGCCCCTGCCGAAACCGCAAAAACCCCCTGAAATCCCGCCCATTGGCCGCTTCGAAGGCCGCAGAGGAGGCGCTGCGCGTGCAACAGTCGCGCGCACGCACGTGAACCATGGCATCTCCCTCCGACCGCAAGCACCCGACCGCCACCGTCATCGCGGCGCTCGAGGCGTCCGGCGGCGTCCTCGCCGTCGCGGCTCAGAAGCTCAACATCCACCGCGTCACGCTGCACCGCTGGATCAACGACGACGCCGCGCTGCGCGAGGCCGTGGCCAACATCAAGGAAGAGGTCATCGACCTCGCCGAGGCCAAGCTGCTCGGCCAGATCCGCGACGGCGACAAGGACCAGATCCGCTTCTACCTGCGCACGCAGGGCAAGCACCGGGGCTACACCGAGCGGGTCGAGCAGACCGGCCCGAACGGCGGCGCGGTGCCGGTGGCCGTCGTCGGCGCGCCCGGCTTCGACGAGAGCATGTTCGCCTCGCTGTCCGCCGAGACGCAGGCCGCGATCATCGCGGACCTGGAGCGGCAGGCCGCCGACGCCGCGCCTGCGGAGTGATGCCGCATCGTCCGGTATTTCAGTCCGCGGGTGTGGTCGTATCGCCTAGTTGGGGAGACCACACTGGAACCGCCTCGACGCCGAAAAGCGCAACAAGCCCGTTCGTTCTGACGAACAAGGCGGCAAAGTGGACTCGCGGGGCATCTGATGGCCGGGATGCTCGACGAGCAGCTGCGCCAGATGCGGCGCGTCCAGGCCGAGCAGCACCTGCCCGAGTTCATCCGGCAGGGCTGGCGCCATGTCGAGACGAACCCGTTCGCGTCGAACTGGCACGTTGACGCGATCACCGATCACCTGGCGGCCGTGGCCGACCGGGAGATCAAGCGGCTCATCATCAACATCCCGCCGCGGCACATGAAGTCGCTGGGCGCGGGCGTGTTCTTCCCGGCCTGGAGCTGGGCGCAGAACCCCGATCCCGACAAGGTCGGCCACAACCTGCCGATCCGGCCGGGCACCTGGCGCGGCCCGGGCGTGAAGTTCATCTTCGCGTCCTACAACAAGGACCTGACCATCCGCGACAACGTCAAGGCGCGTCGCCTGATGGACAGCGAGTGGTACCAGAACAACTGGGGCAACGGCCCGGGCGGTCTCGGCCGCGTCACCTTCGCGGCCGACCAGAACACCAAGACCTACTACGAGAACACGCGCGGCGGCGCGCGCCTGGCCACGTCCTCGGACGGCGTGCTGACCGGCCACGGCGCCGACATCTTCGTGATCGACGACCCGCACAACGTGGTCAACACCGAGAGCGACGTGCAGCGCCAGGCGGTGCTGACCTGGTGGACCGAGGCCGTCCCGACCCGTCTCAACGACGCGATCAACGGCGCGTTCATCGTGATCATGCAGCGCGTCCACGAGAACGACATGTGCGGCCACATCCTGGCCAGCGAGACCGGCTGGACGCATCTGTGCCTGCCGGGCGAGTACGAGACGAAGCACCCGACGCCCGTCACCACGACCGTCAGGCACCGCTACGGCGCCGACAAGGGCAAGCTCTGGGCCGACCCTCGCACCGTCGAGGGCGAGCCGCTGTGGCCTGAGCGCTACCCCGCGACCGTGCTGGGCGAGTGGCTCACCCGGCTCGGCTCCTACGCCTTCGCCGGCCAGGTGCAGCAGCGCCCGGCGCCGCGCGAGGGCGGCTTCTTCAAGCTCGCCTGGTTCCCGATCATCAAGGCCGCGCCGGTCCCGGTGCGCCGCGTCCGCGCGTGGGACCTCGCCAGCTCGGAGGAAAAGCAGGGCACCGATCCCGACTGGACGGTCGGCGCGCTGCTGGCCATCGACGCGCTGGGCTTCGTCACCGTCGAGCACGTCGTGCGCCTGCGCGGCACCGCGCTCGAGGTCGAGGCGGTCATGAAGCAGACCGCCATCACCGACGGCTACGACGTGACCATCACGCTGCCGCAGGACCCCGGCGCCGCCGGCAAGGCCTGGGCGCAGTCGCTGGTCCGCCTGCTGGCCGGCTTCGACGTGCGCATCGTCGCCCCGACCGGCGCGAAGGACGTCCGTGCGCGGCCGTTCTCGGCGCAGGCCGAGGCCGGCAACGTGCGGCTGCTCGAAGGGCCCTGGAACCGCGACTACCTCGACGAGCTCAAGGTGTTCCCGAAGGGGCGCCACGACGACCAGGTGGACGCGACCTCCGACGCCTACAACGCCCTCGCGGCGCCTTCACGCAAACCTCTGTTCGGCTGACAGGACCGCTCATGGCAATCCTCGACTTCTTCAAGCGGCGAGGCGCTGGCCGGCGCCGCGCTGCGCCCGAGCGCGACACCTCGGCCTACCCGCTCTTCAACCAGGTCGGCCTCGGCCCGATCAACCAGAAGCGCGCCGCCTTCAAGCCCACGCCCCGCAACCTGCGGGCCTTCTCCCGCACGCCCTACGCGCGGCGCGCCATCAACGCGCTCAAGAACCCGATCAAGCTGCTCGATTGGGAGATCCGGCCGGTCAAGGGCATCGACGTCAACCCCGAGCTGCAGCGCCAGATCGACCTCCTCACCGGCTGCCTGCGCAACCCCAACAACGATGACAGCTTCCACAGCCTCATCGAGCAGGTGATCGAGGACATCTGCTGCGGCGCCGGCGCCATCGAGCAGCGCCTGGGCGGCGATCCCATCCGGCCGCTCTGGATGTGGCCGGTCGACGGCCTGTCGATCCAGCTCTTCCCGGCCTGGACCGGCGATCCGAACGAGGCGCGCTACCAGCAGACCATCGGCTACAACGCGGCCTACACGGCCGGCAAGTCGATCCTGCTGCGCTCCGACGAGCTGATCTACCTCAAGCCCAACCCCTCGACGGCCTCGCCGTTCGGGCTCGGGCCGCTGGAGGTGGCCTTCCAGTCGATCAGCCGCATCCTGGGCGTCGGCGAGTTCGCCGGCAACGTCGCGTCGAACGCACGGCCCTCGATCGCGATCGACATCGGCGACAGCGCCAGCGCCGAGACGCTGGCCGCCTTCCGCAACTACTGGCGTCACGAGGTCGAGGGCCAGGGCCAGATGCCCATCTTCGGCTCGCAGTCCTCGGGCGAGAAGGGCAGGGGCTACTCGGTCCTCAAGCTCTTCCCTGACGGCGACAACGCCCTGTTCCTGAAATGGCAGGAGTTTCTCAAGAGCGAGATCGCCATCGCGTTCGATTTGTCGCCGCAGAACCTCGGCGTCGAGCGGGACGTGAACCGGAACACCGCCGAAGTCGGCGAGGACCGGGATTGGGTGTCGGCCATCAAGCCGATGGCCCACATGATCGCGGCCTACCTGACGCGCGAGACGGTGCAGGGGCTCATGGGCTTCTCGCAGCTCGAGTTCGCCTGGCTGGGCCTCGACCGCGAGGACGAGATGCAGGCGGCCAACGTCTACGCCACCCTCTACGCCTCCAACGCGATCACCCCGAACGAGCACCGGGCGCTCAACGGCATGGCGCCGTCGCTCAGCCCGTTTGCCGACATGCTCCTGATCGAGGCCAACGCCCAAGTGGCGCAGGAGGCGGCCAACCAGGCCGCGCAACAGGCCGAACGCGCGAACAGCCGAGCCCTCGGCAACTGAAAGGAACCCTCTCATGCCTCTTCCCATCCAGCGGGTGGAGATGACTGGCTCTGCGCAGGCGCTCGCCCAGCAGGACCGGCTCATCTGCGCCATCAAGAAGGCCGTCGCCAACGCCATCGGCGGCGGCGCGGGCCAGTCGGTCGCCACCGCCGTCGCCTTCGACGAGCCGCTGCCGGCGGCCTACACCGTCCACGTCACGCCCGGGCAGGACTGCACCTGGTGGATCTCCGCCCGCACCACCACGGGCTTCACCGTCAACCTCGCGCCGCGTCTGGCCGCCAACACCCTGGCAGCCGGCACGTTCGACGTGACCGTCTTCGCGTGAGGCATCCATGAGCGGATCGCCCAAGAGCAAGGCCGCTGCGGCGGCCGACACCACGGCCCCCGCCGACCAGGCCGGCGCCGACCAGGCCACGGCCACGCAGCAGGCCGCCGACGCGGGCGCTGCGGACCAGACGGCCACGACCGTCGAGGGCGGCGCCGCCGACACGTCCGGCGCTTCGACCGAGGGGGCGGACGTCACCGTCACCACGAGCGATGCGAGCGAGACCGTGTCGTCCTCCGAAGCCTCGGGCTTCTTGGCGCTGATCGACAAGACCATCGCCGGGCTGGAGAGCGACGGCGACAGCGCCAACGCGGCGCTGCTGACCACGGTCCACAACGCGCTCATCGACGTGCGGCGCTGCTGCCTTTCGGCGCGCGACGCAGCCACGGGCCCGGCCCGCGAGCTGATTAACGGCATCTGCAACGGCCTGTGAGGAGATCGCCATGCCGGGACTGACCAAGGCCGAGCGGGACGCGCTTCCGGCCGACGCCTTCGCGGTGCCCGGCAAGCGCCTCCTGCCGCTGCACGACGCCAAGCACGTGGGCATGGCCTGGACGGCGGTCTCCACCGCCAAGGGCCTGTCCGACGCCGAGCGCGCCACGGCCCGCCGCCGCATCCTCGCGGCGGCCGCCACCCACAAGGTCGACACCGCCGGCTGGAACCGCCTCCCGACGCTGGCCGTGCAGGCCATGTCGCTGGAGCTGCCTCCGGCCGACGACCACCCCAACCGCATGCCCTTCTCGGGCGTGCTGGTGCGCCTCGACGAGCCCTCCGACAACGCTCCTGGCGGGTCGGGCGGCCGGCGCATCATCCTGTCCTCCGACGCCGCCCGCGCCGCGCTGCCTTCGCTGCTCGGCATGGCGGTCAACACCACCTTCGACTTCGACGGGCACTACCCCCAGAACAAGGTCGGCCTCATCACCGGGGCCGACATCGTCGACGGGGCGATCGTCATCGAGGGCTTCATCTACGCGGCCGACTTTCCGGAGACCGCGGACGCCATTCGCGCCTTCAAGGATGCGCTCGGGTTCTCGTTCGAGGCCCAGAACATCTACGTGGCCGACCCGGTGGCCGACCCTCTGACCATCACGGCTCTCGTGTTCACCGGCGCCTCGATCCTGCGCAAGGACAAGGCCGCCTACACCTCAACCTCGCTCGCCGCCTCCAAGGCGGAGACGCAGGAGTATGATCCCATGGATCTCAAGGAAATCGCCGACGCCATCGGCGCTCTCGGCACCCGCTTCGACAAGGTCGAGGCCGACATCGCCGCCGTGAAGGCCTCCCAGGACGCCGCCGCGGCCACCGCCGCTGCCCGCTTCGCCCGCGCCGACAAGCTCGAGGCCGAGGCCGCGGAGCTCGACAAGGAAGGCCTCAAGGACGCCGCCTCGCAGCTCCGCGCCACCGCGGCCAGCCTGCGCGGTGCCCCGGCTGCCCCGGTCCAGGCTCAGGCCGCGCCGGCTGCCAAGACCGACGCCGACATCGCCGCTGCGGTCAAGGCCGCCGTGGACGCTGCCGTCGCGCCGCTCAACACGAAGATCGCGGACCTGACGGCTGCCGCCGCCAAGGCCGCCCCGGCTCCCGAGCGCAAGACGCTGCCGCCGGCGATCACCGCCATCCTGGCCCGCGCTGACCTGAGCCTCGCCGATGGCGAGAAGATCAGCGTCGCCAAGCTCGACGAGGTCCTCGCCAAGGCGAACCTCAACCCCGAGCAGCGCATCGCCGCCAAGACGGCCCTGTCGCGCGAAGGCCTGATCGGCTGATCCCAGCCGGTCATCTCGCCCGCACCGCACTCACCTGAAAGGACCGCCCGCCATGCGTGGCTCTTCGATCGCCGGTACGCCGGCGCAGTTCGCGACCCTCCAGGCCGCTGCCGACTTCCTCGGCAACGGTGCCATCGAGGTCAACATGTACGAGCGCGAGATCCTCGATCTCGTCCGCCGCTCGTCCCCCGTCCTGCAGCGCATCAACAAGGTGCCGGCCACCGGCCACCCGCACCGCTACTTCGAGCAGACCGCGATCGCGACCGCCGCGTTCACGGATCCCCGCACGATCGCGCCGACGCCCACCAGCCCGACCCGCGTCGAGCGCTCGGCCATGATCAAGGCCCTCACGAACCAGACGAACTTCTCCCTGTTCGACGTGGACGTGACGCGCATGCAGGGCAACTTCGCCTCGCTCGAGGCGAAGGACATCCAGGACATCGTCAACTCGATCCTGCTCCTGCAGGCCTCCAACATCTGGAGCGGCAACGACACCTCGCTGTCGACGCCCACCACCATCCAGTATGTCGGCCTGCTCACGCAGATCACCCTGCAGTCGACCATCGCGCCCGGCGCGTCCATCGTCGACGGCCTCAAGGCGCAGGTCGCCGCGATGGTCGCCAACGTGACCTACGCCGTCCGCCCCTCGGTCATCGTCGTCAACCCGATCCTGGGCGACTACCTGGACCGCGAGGCGAAGGCCGGCAACGTCACCATGGCCACCGTCGAGGTCGTCCCGGGCGTCACCGTCCCGGCGATCAACACCCAGGCCGGCCCGCTGCCGATCATCCCCGAGCCGTTCGTGCCGACCAGCTCGGGCGCCGCCTATGGCTTCTCCGCCCCGGCCGCCGGCAACAAGAACTACTACGCGGTCATCCTCTCGGAGAGCCAGGTCGAGATGCCGTTCGTCCACAATGGCGACGGCAACCCGAACCCGCGCATCTTCCAGCTCGGCCTGCTGGCCAACCTGCTCGGCCAGTACGTCGGCATCCAGTTCAGCGCGATCATCGCCAAGGCCCCGTCCTACGCTCACGCGGTGGTCGCGGTCCAGCGGCCCTGATCGCTGACTGAGCCTACGCCTACCCCCACCGAAGGCCCCGGCTTCACCGCCGGGGCCTTTTTCGTTCAACGCCTGCGATAGGACCCCGCCCCCATGAAGGTCTATCTTCCCCACGACGGCAGCCGCCCGGTGCAGCCCACGCACCTCATGAGCATCTGCCCGGCCGCCCACACCCAGGAGCTGTTCGGCGAGACCGACGTTCCCGCGTCCTGGGTCGACAGCAACAATCGCCCCCTGAACTTCGTCGTCACGTTCATCGACGGGGCCGCCGAGGTGGACGACGAAATCGGCCGCTACCTCCTCAAGACCAAGCTCGCCCGCAAGACCTCGCTCCTCTACCCGGAGCCCGAGATCGAGCAGCCCGTCCTCGCCTTCTGACAGGGAGACCCCTATGCCCTTCGTTTCCAGCCAGCAGCTTTCCGGGTTCTGGGAACCGGGGGCATACGGCCCCGTCGTCCAGTGCTACCCGGCCGCCGTCGCGCCGGGCGCCTCGATCCCCGCGTCCTCGAGCTATGACAGCGGCATCCTGTGCGCCGATGGCTTCAAGGCGATCGGCGCCGCGATCAAGATGAACCAGGCCGGCACGCTGACCATCACCCGCTACCTCGACGCGGCCGGCGCTCTGCCGCAGGGCGCGCCCTCGTCGGTCGCCATCACCGCGAACACGCAGGCGACCCTCAACATCACCGACAACCTGCCCTTCGCCTACTTCCGGGTGCAGATCGCGAACTCGGCCGGGTCGGTCGCCACCATCGCCAACTTCGCGTTCCTCATGAACGCCGCGTGAGGTCCCCATGCCCTCCAGCTATCTCGCCCCCGGCGACTATGCGACCTACGGCATCCCGAATGCCACGGCGCAGCAGGTCGTGCAGGCCTCCGTCATCGTCGACGCGGCCATCGGGCGACCGGAGGGCGTGCTGTGGACGGCCGGCAGCGATGGCTCGCCGGGCTGGATGACCGGAGCGGATCCGTCCGCCTCCGTGGCCCTTCCAGGCGCCATCGCTGCCGGGACCAATGTCGCGCTGGCGAACATGCCCGCTTGGCTCTGCACCCAGGACCTCGTCGGCGATGTCATCGTCCTCGAGCGCGGGGTGAGCGGCAAGGCCGAGGCCTGCATCGTGTCGGCCGTCTCCGGCACGACCGTGACCCTCGCCAAGGTCGTCAATGCCCACGCCGCGGGCGTCACGGCCGAGTTCGGCCTGACGATCACCGAGGTCCGCGTGCTACCGGCGCGGCGCAACATCGTGCCCGTCATGCGCTCCCCGCTGGTGCGCGTCATGTCGGCCATGGGCCGCTACGGCTACCCGCGCCGCTCCGAGAGCCTCTACGGCGTGAGCAGCGACTATGCGCTCATCTCCATGGTCCAGCAGGTCGGCGGCGTGCCGGTCTGGAATGCGATCGACGTGACGCAGTGCGGCGTCGACGCGCAGGCCGCCCAGGTGTTCCTGCCGGTCGGCATGATGCTGGCGCCCTGGACCGACGCCAAGGTCCGCTACCTGGCGGGCTTCCCCGACACCCAGATCCCCGCCGCGGTCAAGTCGGCCACGGCCAAGATCGTCTCGCAGCTCCAGAGCATCAGCGAGATCTCCGGCAACATCCAGCTCTACCGGGCCGGCGACACCGAGATCCGGCGCTTCTCCGACACGCTGCTCGACACCGACACCAAGGCCAGCCTCGATCCCTTCCGGATCCGCGCCTTCATCTGACGGAGACTGGCATGGCCGGGAGCTTCATCTACCCGCGCACCGTCTCGGTGCGGCGGCCGGTCCCCTCGTCGGGGTTCGGGGCCATCGCCTACCAGGGCACGCTGTCGGATAACGAAACCGTGATCCTGTCGGGCCTGCGCGCCTCGATCCAAGAAAAGGGCAAGGCGTCGCGCATGGACCTGGCGCTGCCCGCCGACACCGAGGGCGGGGCGAACTGGTCCATCTTCATCCCCGACGCCACCAACGGCCAGATCCAGAACCGCGACGTCATCGTGGACGAGCTGGGCAACCGCTACCAGGTCGGCGCGGCCTACTGGAACTCGCTCGGCTACCGCTGCCGGTGCAAGCAGCTGGAGGCGTGACGTGGCCGACATCCATGACGTCGAGAACACGCTCGTCAGCCAGATCGCCGCCATCCTCTACCCCAACGGCACCGGCCAGCCCTCGCTGACCGGCGACAGCGCCCGCATCTTCGCCGGCTGGCCCAAGCCCAACGACCTCAACCGCGACATCCCGCAGGGCATCGTCAACGTCTCGGTCTACACGGTCGCCGGCGCCTCGCGGCGCACCACCCGCCTGCCGCGCGAGTGGAAGAAGATCACGGGCCCGACCACCACGCTGACCGTCACGGTCGCGGGCGCGGGCCTGACGCTGGGCGGCACGGTCTCCGTGCCGCAGAACGTCCACCTCACCGTCAACGGCACGGCCTTCGTCTACGCGGTCCAGGCCGGCGACACGCTGGCCACCATCGCCACGGCGATCGCCACGCTCACCGGCGGCTCCTCGGCCGGCGCCGCCGTGTCCTGGTCTTCGAGCACGAGGGTCGCGGCCTCGATCCGCGGGGCAGGGCAGGCGCTGCGCGAGATCCGCCGGCAGGAGCAGCGCTTCCAGGTGTCCGTCTGGGCGACTTCCCCCGCGCAGCGCGCGGCCATCGGGAGCGCGGTGGACGCCGGCCTGGCCGCGCTGAATTTCCTGTCCATGCCGGACGGGTCGGGCGCCCGCATCCTGTATTTCGGGACGTCGAGCATCGACACGCCCGAGCTGGAGGGGATCTACCGCCGCGACATCCACTTCACGGTGGAATATGGCACCAACCAGACCGAAACCGAGTACGAGATCGGCAACGTCACGCTGAACGAGACGGTCGTGCCGGACCTCGGCAGCGCGACGACGAACGCGCCGACCGCGACCCTCAACACCCAGCGCCAGGCCGCCGGCAACGTGCCGCCGACCTACGCCCAGGTGAACATCACGCCGGTGGCCGGCGTGCTGACCATCGATCTGGCGCTCGGCCAGACCTTCAACGTCGGCCCGCTCACCACGGACATCACCAGCCTCGTGTTCCTCAACCGGCCGCTCGCCGGAACGAACCGACGCATCGAGCTGGTCGTGCAGCAGGACAACGTCGGCAACCGGCAGATCCAGCGCACCGCCTGGCCGGCGGGCTCGCAGTCGGCTTCGGGCCTGGTCCCGGGCCTTTCGGCCACGCCCAACGCCAAGGACCTGGTCGTCATCGAGCTCGGGGCGACCTCGACGCTCGTCACCTTCATCGGCGGCGCCTACTCCGCCTTCACCTGACCTTCGGGAGCACTTCATGGCTGAGAACATTCAGGCGAGCGCCGGCCAGGCGTTCGTCGCCGACGCCGTTGCGGCCGCCGGCATCGTCAAGACCGGCGAGGCCGACGAGACCATGGAGGTCGTCGGCCGCTACGTCGCCACCCTCACCGGGCCGCGCGAGGAGTGCCGGGACGACTACCTCAAGCTGCGCAGCCTGTGGGAGCACGCCGTCCTGATGGACGACCTGCCGACCGCCGGCTTCATCCGCGATCAGATGCGCGCGATGGAGGAGGTGAAGTGGGTCGACGAGTTCGACAACCTCGTCACCAACGTCGGCAAGATCGACCTCCTCGACAAGTACCTGTCGGGGTCGGCCTACACGGCGGCCTTCTATCTCGGCCTCGTCGACGGCGGCTCCACGCCGACCTACAACGCCGCCGACACGATGGCGTCGCACGCGGGTTGGAGCGAGAGCGCCGCCTACTCGAACTCCACCCGGCCGGCCGCGGCGTTCAACTCGGCCACCGCATCGGGCGGCGGCTCGGGCACCGCCGGCACCGGGTCGAAGGCGACCTCGGCCACCTCGTTCACGATCAACGCCACCGCGACCATCGCCGGCTGCTTCCTGACGACCGTCTCGACCAAGTCGGGCACGACCGGGACGCTCTACAGCGCCGGCTCGTTCACGGGCGGCAACCGCGCGGTGTCGTCGGGCGACACGCTCAACGTCACCTACACCGCTCAGGCCTGAGGAGAGCCACATGCCGTTCGCAAAGGGCGAAAACGTCCGGGTCGTCACCCCGGTGATCGAGGGCTTCGTGGTCGGCGCCCGCGTCGACGAGGAGAAGCTCCAGCTTCGCTACAACGTCCGCTGGACCGACAAGGACGGCAACGTCGTCGAGCGCGACTTCCTCGAAAGCGACCTGGAGCTGGTCAAGGGCCCGGGCAACGACGCGGTCAGCGCGGCCGCGGCGGAGGCGGCCACCACCGAGACCACGCAGGCCGAGACGCCCGCCGGCCAGTAAGGCCCGCCTGACCGAGAGGGACCGCCATGCCGCTGCTCGCGGGCAAGAACTACGATCCGGCGACGGCGGTCACGGCATCGTGCGCCACCCTCATCGCCATGACGGCGCTGGACACCACGAACCTGCGCCTGTCCTTCACCGTGCCGGCATCCGGCACGGTCATGGTGCGCCTCAAGGGCACGATCCACGGCGCCACGACCATGCCGCAGGTGCTGCTGGGCGTGCTCCAGGGCTCCACGGTCATGGGGCGGCAGGCGCCTCCGGCGGCGTTGGCCGGCACCGCCGTGGCGACCACCTTCGTGCCCGTCGAGGCCTGCTTCCTGGTCACCGGCCTCACGCCAGGCGCCAGCCTGACGTGGGACGCGGCCTACAGCGTCGAGACCATCGTCGCCTCGACCGGCATCAAGTACGGCGGCCCGAACAACACCACCGCCAACGACGCCTTCGGCGGGTTCTGCTTCGAGATCTGGCAGGTGACCTAATCCAGCGAGGACAGCCCCATGCGCACCTCGTTCGAGAGGCTCATCGCCGCCGGCCTCGACCAGGCCTGGGTCGTCGGGACCACCTACAGCAGCGCGGCCACGGAGGCCGCGACCGTGACCGACACGGTCGCCGTCGTCATCCCGCCCACCACGCTCAACCCCTCGGACGTGTCGGGTACGCCGACCCTGTCCAACGGCAACCTGACGATCGCCACCTCGGTGGACGGCACCGTCCAGTGGGCGCGCTCGACCATCGGCAGCTCCAGCCCGTTCTATTGCGAGCTGCTCTGCGGCAGCAGCTCGGGCTCTGGCAACCAGATCATCGCGATCACCAACGCGACCCAGGTCCTCGCCACGCTGACCGACGTCTCGCCGAACAAGGGCGTGCAGGCCGACGACACCGGCTTCTACTACTCCGACAACGTCCCGGTGTATTCGCAGTACGGGGCCGCAGGGGCCAGCGGCAACCGCATCTGCCTGGTCGTCAAGAACGGAAAGATCTATGTCCGCCTGAACGCGGGCAACTGGAACAACAGCGGCACCGCCGACCCCGTCACCGAGGTCGGGGGCATCAACATCTCGTCCATCGGGACGGTGCTCTACGTCGCGGTCGGCTCGAAATACTCCTACATCCCGGTCACCATCGCGTTCGCAGCCGGCAGCTGGCTCTACACGCCGCCCTCCGGCGTCGGCGCGCTCGCCGCGGTGTCCGGCTCCACCTACAACGACACCGTCACGGACGCGGCGATCGCCGCCGATGGCATGGACGCGAGCCTCGTCGCCGTGGCGGCCGACAGCGAGGCCGCATCGGCCACGGACGGCGCCGTCGCCGTTCTCGTCGCGGTCTCTGCCGCGACCGAAGCCGCCGCGATCGCCGACGCCAATGACGCGGCCCTGGTTGCCCTCGCGGCGACCTCCGAGGCCGCCGCTGCGACCGACACCAGCATCGCAGGCCTCCAGACCGCGTCAGCGACCACGGAGACGGCTTCGCCCGCCGACGCGGCCACCGCAGCCCTGGGCGCCGCCGCTGCCGCCACGGAGGCCGCCAGCGCGACTGACAGCGTGTCCGCGACGGCCAACCCGGGCGGCGCGACCACAGAGACCGTCACCGCGACCGACAGCGCGGCGTCGGCGCTTGCGGCCATCGCGGCCACCTCCGAGACCGCATCCATCGCCGACAGCGGCGTGGCGGGGCTCCAGGCGGTCGCCAGCGCCACGGAGGCGGCCAGCCCCGGCGATGCCGCCACGACCGCCCTCACGGCCCAGGCGGCCACCACTGAGGCCGCCGGCGCGGTCGACCAGCTCGCGGCCACGCTCGCCGGCACGGCCAGCGTCACCGAGCCGGCCACCGCAACCGACAGCGCGGACGCGTCCACCCCGAACGGGGCGGTCTCGGCGTTCGAGGCCGTGTCCACCGCCGACAGCCAGGCTTCGAGCCTGCTGGCGACGGCGGCGCGCTCCGAAGCCGCTGCCACCGCCGACAACGCCACGGCCACGGCCCAGATGGGCGCGGCCGCCAGCGAAGCGGCGACGACCGGCGACATGGCGTCCGCGGTTCTCGCGGCCTCCGCATCGGCCACGGAAGCCGCCCCGGCGACCGACAGTGCCACGGGCGGCCTCGTCCTCGCGGTCGCGGCCACCGAAGTCGCCAGCGCCCTCGACAGCTTCACGGTCTCGCTCGTGCGGGGTGCCGTGGTCGTCGAGAGCGCGAACGCGGCCGATGCGGCGGTCGTGCAGCAGGCGCTCAACGCGGTCATCGCCGATGGCGTCCTGCCGGCCGACCTGTCGGCCTCGCAGATCGTTGCCCTCGCGCAGGTCGTGGAGGCCGCCTACGCCGCCGACATCGTCTCCGCGACCACTGCCACCCTCGTCGCCGCCGCGTTGCCGGCGGGGATCCTGCTCGTCCTGTGAGGAAGCCATGCGACACCTCGTCGTGATCTCGCCGTTCGCCCACTACCAGGTGGGCGATCACATCACGGACGCCGACAGCGTCGCTGCCTATCTGGGCGGCCCGCAGGCGGCGTTCGTCACGCCCATCGCTGCACCGGACCCGGGGCCTGCTCCCGAGCCCGAGGCGGCCCCGGAACCGGCCCCTGCGCCGGCCTCCAAGTCCTGAACCACCGCAACCCTTGAGGGCCAGCCATGCCGATCACCCAGAGCGGTCAGATCAACACGACCGCGCTCGTGACGCCGGATCTCTACGTCCAGATCGTCACCCCCTCCATCTACCTGCTCAACGGCGTGCCGACCAACGTGGTGGGCCTGGTGGGCACGGCGACCTGGGGGCCGACGAACTCGCCCGCCATCGTCGCCGGCCTCGCCGACTACACGGCGCAGTTCGGCGCGATCCAGAACCGCAAGTACGACATGGGCACCGCGCTCGCCGCGGCGGTGCTCCAGGGCGCCGCCATCGGCTTCCGGTGCATCCGGGTGACGGACGGCACCGACGTGGCGGCCTCGGTCGTGGTGCAGACGAGCTGCATCACGCTGACCGCCAAGTACACCGGCACGCGCGGCAACACCCTGTCCGTGTCCATCGGGCCCGGCTCGGCCGCCAGCTCGTACAAGGTCTCGATCTCGCTGCCGGGCGTCGTCGGTGAGATCTTCGACAACATCACCGGCACCGGCAACGCCCTGTGGGTGAACATGGCCGCGGCCATCAACGGCGGCCAGTCGGCGCTGCGCGGTCCCTCCAAGCTCGTCACCGCCTCGGCGGGCGCGGGCGTGACGGCGCCGACGACCACGACCTACACGCTCTCGGGCGGCACGGACGGCGCCACGACCATCACCGGCTCGGTCCTCGTCGGCCTCGACACCGTGCCCCGCAAGGGCATGTACGCGATGCGCGGGCAGGGCATCTCCGTCGCGGCCCTGGTCGACTGCGACGACAGCACCACCTGGTCGACCCAGGTCACCTTCGGCCTGTCGGAAGGCATCTACATGGTGGCGACCGGGCCCGCCGGCGACACCATCGCCAACGCGGTTTCGGTCAAGTCGACGGCCGGCATCGACAGCTACGCCATGAAGCTCATGCTTGGCGATTGGGTCATGTTCCTCGACACGGTCAACGGCGTGCAGCGGCTGATCTCGCCGCAGGGCTTCGTCGTCGGCCTGATGGGCAACCAGGCCCCGCACCAGTCGACGCTCAACAAGCCGATCTACGGCGTGGTGGGCACCCAGAAGTCGATCGCCTCGCAGAACTACTCCAGCGCCGAACTCCAGACGCTGGCGCAGGCGGGCATCGACGTCATCACCAACCCGCTGCCGCGCGGCGCCGTGTTCGGGTGCCGGTTCGGCCGCAACACCTCGTCCAACGCGGTCATCCACGGCGACAACTACACCCGGATGACCAACTACATCGCGGCCACGCTCAACGCCGGCATGGGCATCTACGTCGGTGAACTCCAGTCCCCCGACACCCGCCGGCGGGCCAAGATCACCCTCGACAGCTTCCTGCAGGCGCTGGCCGACCAGGGGCTCATCGGGACGGCGGACGGCACGGTGCCCTATCAGACCGTGCTCGACACCACGAACAACCCGCAGACCCGTGTGGCGCTCGGCTACATGCAGGCCGACGTCAAGGTCGTGTACCTCTCGGTCATCGAATATTTCATCGTGAACCTGGAGGGTGGCCAGTCGGTCCAAATCTCCCGCCAGTCCACCACGCTGAACACCGCGTACTGACCCGAACCCTTCAGTAAACCCAGACAAGGCCGGCTTCGCGCCGGCCTTTTTCGTCTCAGGAGGCGACCTTGCCGGTCAACAACTTCTCGGTCGGTGCAGACGCGAGCATCGACCTCTACGATGGCACCTCGCAGGCCATCATCAAGATCAACGCGGTCACGGGCTTCGACGCGAAGCAGATGACCAAGCGCATCGACGTGCGCCCGCTCGACGGGCCGCCGCGCTTCCTCGAGCTGCCGCAGGGCTGGGAGGGCACGCTGGAGGTCGAGCGCGCCGACGGCGTGCTGGACGACTGGATCGCCTCCCTGGAGACGGCCTACTACTCCGGCGGCAACGTGGCGGCCGCCTCGATCACCCAGACCATCACCGAGCCTGACGGCACGACGAAGCAGTATCGCTTCGACAAGGCCGTGTTCAAGCTGACCGACGCCGGCAGCTGGAAGGCGGACGCGTCGGTCAAGATGAAGCTCGATTGGGCCGCCTCCACCCGCAAGAGGGTCGTCTGATGACCGAGGTCCGCATCGGCGAGGCCGGCGAGACCGCATCGGAGGTCATCGTCAAGGCCGCGCAGAACGTCGCAGAAGCGACGGACGCCAACGGGCGCGTCATCAAGGTGAAGGTGATCGGGCCCGTCGAGCTCTATCGCCTCACCAAGGTGCTGGGCGCGTTCTCGTCCAACCAGGCCACCATGAACATGGCGATGTCCGCGTGCTCGGTCATCGCCATCGGCGGGGAGCCGGTGTCGCCGCCCTCCACGGAGCGCGAGATCGAGGCCGTGCTCCAGCGGCTCGGCTACGAGGGCCTGGCGGCCGCCGGCGAAGCCCTGCAGAAGGTCGCCAGCACCCGCGAGCAGGTCATCGAGCAGGCAAAAAACTGAAAGGCGACGGGTCGTTCCGCGAGGCGCTCTACCTCGTGAAGAACGGCGTACCCTTCGACGTCGCCTTTGCTGCCGATCCGGCCTGGCGGCTTGCCGCCGTCGTCACCTTCGGGGAGTTCGACGGCGCCGAGTTCAACTGGGATAGCCTCACCTGGAGGGAGAGGCGATGAGCGAGACGCGAAGCTTCTCCTCGATCTCCCAGTTCGTCGGGTTCCTGAGCAGCGCGATCGCCGCCATGCCCAAGGACCAGTACACGGCGCTCGAGCAGGCCGCTCTGCTGGTCAAGGCCGAGGCCAAGGCCGAGCTGGGCAACTACCAGGGCGCCGCCGGCCCCTTCGCGGCCTGGGCGCCGTTGAAACCGGCCACGATCGCGCGCAAGAGGAACGGCGACACGCCGCTGCTCGAGACCGGCAAGATGCGCGACAGCATCGAGCACACGGTGCAGGGCCACACGGCCTGGGTCGGGTCGAACTACGACGTGGCCGTCTACCAGGAGCTGGGCACCAGGAACATGCCGCCCCGGTCGTTCCTGGGCGGCGCCGCGGTGCGCAAGGAAAAGGAGATCGTGGAGCTGCTCGGCGCCACGACGGTCCGGCAGCTGCTGGGCCGGGCCTTCTGGTTCTCGAAGATCACCGAAACTGTGCGGCTACGATGATCGTCGCGGCGAACACCGCGACGAACACCCAGACCATGCCGATCCCGACGCCCACCAGGTGAAGCGGGTTGCGACGCAGTGGGGGAGGCGCGGGGGGCGCGGCCATCGGCTCCACTGTCGGACGCGGTCGCCGGGGCTTTCCCGGCGGCGGTGGCACGGGCGCGACCTCCCAGCGTCCTGTCACTTCATTGTAGTACAACTGGCCACGACGCTCGCCGTGGTGAAAGGATTGAGCCATGTCGGTCTACAAGGTCGCAGTAGAGATGTCGATGCAGAACGGGGTGAGCCCCGTTCTCGGCACGATCATGCGCGATCTACTAGGCGTCGAGAAGAAGGTACTTGACGTCAGTGGCGGTTTCAAGGCGTGGCACGCGGCTCTTGCTGGCGCTGCCGCAATTCTGACTGGTGGCGCCATCCTTTCGGCCATGGGCGCCATGGTCAAGAAGGCCGAGGAGCTGGTCCACGTCCAGCAGCAGATGATCGCCGCCGGCATCGCGCAGCGCGACGTCAACGAGGCGACCGAGACCTCCTGGCAGATGGCCCTCAAGTACGGGCTCAAGGTCTCCGACGTGGCCAAGGACATCAAGGAAGTCCGCATGG
Source organism: uncultured Alsobacter sp. (assembly GCF_945952055.1). GTDB lineage: Bacteria > Pseudomonadota > Alphaproteobacteria > Rhizobiales > Beijerinckiaceae > Alsobacter. Next base: position 37,319 of record NZ_CAMFHB010000008.1, on the reverse strand, counting down.
TGTTCGGCTCGACCGAGCACGCGATGGAGTTCATCGAGCCGCTGGAGAAAATGCGCGTCGTCCTGAACGGCGTGACCGAGGGCTCGGGCAACAAGGCCCGCGACGCCGTCTACGAGATGGCTCGCGCCGGCGAGCTCAAGGGCCTCCAGCAGCCCGAAGACTTCGTCCGCTACTTCGACGGCATGACCCGGGCCATCACCGCGTCGGGCGGCAAGGTGACGCCCCAGGGCTTCGTCCAGGCCACGCAGTACGGCCGCATTGCCTCGCAGGGCTGGAGCGAGCAGTTCTACACCAAGTACCTGCCCTCGCTCATCCAGGAGTTCGGGCCCTCGCAGTCCGGTACCGCGCTCATGTCGCTGTACGGCTCCTTCGTGCAGGGCAAGTCGGGCAAGCGCAACACCGAGGCGCTCGACGACCTGGGCCTGATCGAGGATCACCAGAAGGTCATCAAGAACGCCCACGGCGACCCCACCGGCTTCCTGCCAGGCGCGCTCTTCAACACCTCTGGCCTGATGGCGAACCCGCTCGATTGGGCCCAGACCACGCTGCGCGAGGCGATCGAGAAGAAGCTCGGCCGGGGCTACGAGGCCAACGACAACAAGGTCCTCGAGATCCTTTCGGGCATCACCGGCAACCGCAACACCGCCGGGATGCTGGCGGTCTTGTCCCTGCAGAACACCCGCCTGCAGAAGGACGCCGGCATCACCACGGGCGCCAAGGGCCTCGACGCCGCCGATCAGTTCCTCAAGCAGGATCCGAACACGGCGATGACCAAGTTCCACTCCGCCATCGAAAACCTCATGACCGCGCTCGGCGGTCCACTCGTGGAGCCAGCCGTGAAAATGCTGAACATGCTCACCGACGCCATCAACCGCGTCACGCAGTGGGCCATCGCGAATCCGGAAGCGGTCAAGATCATCGGCGTGGCTCTCGTCGGCCTGGCCGCCGGCCTGACCGCGCTCGGCGCCGTCCTCATCGGCGGCGCGATCATGGCCGTCATCGGCCCTGGAGGCGCGCTGATCGTGGGCTTTACGGCGCTGGGGGCCGCCCTGACGGCCCTTGTCGCGGCGTCCGAGAGTGCCCGTGCGGCCATCTCCTCGATCTTCGACAGCGTCAAGTCCTGGTTCAACTCCGGCGGCATCGAGAACGGCGGCAACCGCTACACCCGCTCGCCACCTGGTGGGCAGGGCAGGGGGAGCGCGGTCCCGCCGCCGGCGGCCGGCGAGAAGCGCAGCGACATCAACCTCCACATCGATGGCCGCAAGGTCGCCTCGGCGGTCATGCGGCACACCACGGAGGACGCGACCTTCTCGCAGTCGGGCGCCTACATCGACCGGCGCCGGCAGTGGGCCGATCCCGACGTGGCCTTCTCCTGAGGGGTGACCGATGGCCGACACGATCCTCATCCTCGGGCCGGTCGTCTTCAAGTCGTTCGAGATCCCCGAGAACATCAACTTCGGTGGTCGGCAGATGCTGACCACCCACCGCCTCATCGGGGGCGAGCGCATCGTCGACGCGATGGGCTCCGATCACGCCGACCCGCGCTGGGCGGGCCTGTTCTTCGGTCCCGACGCGATGGCCCGGGCGCGGCTGCTGGACGGCCTGCGCCAGGCCGGCGCCCAGATCCCGCTGGCCTGGGGCGGCCTCTACTTCCAGGTCGTCATCTCGACGTTCGAGGTCACCTACGAGAAGGCCTACCAGATCCCCTACCGGATCGGGTGCCACATCGTGTCCGACCCGACCGGCGTGGCCAGCATCGCCATCGGCGCGTCCCTCGATGCGCTGGTGTCGGGCGATCTGTCGAGCGTTGACGCCCTGCTGGCCACCGCCGGCTCGGCCGCGCTCTCCACCGCGGTGGGCACGCTCGAGACCGCCGTGGATGCCGCCGGCACGCTGTCGACCGCGTCCCTGTCCACGCTGACCGGGATCGCGAACACGGTGCCGGCGATCGCCGCCATCGCCTCGACCGCCTCCAATGCGATCGACGCCACGCTGGCCGCCACGGTCGACAACGTCGGCGTCGACCCGGCCGCCCTGGCCGCGTCCCTGTCCGCGCAGGCCTCCGCCACGCTCCAGCAGAGCGCCCTGCAGGACTGCGCCTCCTATCTCGGGCGGGTGCAGGCCAACCTCGTCAACGCCAGCGCCTGAGGAGAGCCATGGCCGACATCGTCACGGCCGCCGTCAACACGGTCATCACCGTGACCGGCGGCACCCTGTTCGCCATCGCCGCGCAGTATCTCGGCGATGCCACGCAGTGGAACCGGATCGCGAGGCTTAACGGCCTCACCGACCCCTTCCTGACCGGCACCGTCACCCTGCGCATCCCGCCGGCCAACGCCAACGCCGGCAACGGCGGCATTCTCTTCCAGTGAGGTCACCATGGGCCAGGTCCGATATCCGCGCGCCTGGCTCGTCCTGGGCGGGCGCCCGGTGCTCTGCCTGCAGGCCTCTGCCCATGTGAACCGGCTCTCGTCCTCCGACACCTTCAACGCGACGCTCCCCATGTCGGCGCTGGCCCGGGCCGGGCTGTCGGTCGGGTACTTCGTGGACACCGCGCCAATCGAAGCCACCCTGGACATGGGGCTCACCGCGGACGGCTCCGACCGCAAGACCATCGTCGACGGCAAGCTGACCTCGATCGAGTTCGACTGGGCCGGCGGGACGCTCCAGATCTCGGGTCGCGACAACGGCGCCGAGGCGCTGGAGAAGAAGTCGAACGAGAAGTTCCTCAACCAAAAGGCCGAGGACATCGTCCGCACAATCGCGGGCCGGCATGGCCTCACGGTCGTGACCAGCGGCTCCTCGAGCACCGGCAAGGCCGGCAAGCTCTATGGCAGCGACTTCGCCAAGCTGACCGACCAGATGAGCGAGACCACGCTCCTGCAGCACCTCGCCGACCGCGAGGGCAAGAGCTGGTACGTCAAGGCCAAAAAGCTCTACTGGATCGACGGCGAGGACAAGTCCGAGGGCACGCTGCGGGTCACCTACCGGCCGCCTTCGGCGACCGACTACGCCTCCGGCAACTTCCTGCGCCTGCGCCACGTCCGCAACGTGAAGCTCTCGGGCAAGGCCACCGTCAACGTCCGGTCGTGGAACCACAAGACCAAGCAGGCCATCACCTCCAAGAAAGAGCTGGAGGGCAAGGGCGAGGGCGTCACCTACGAGTACCGGCTGCCCAACCTCACCCAGGACCAGGCCGACAAGATCGCCGAGAAGCGGCTCTCCGAGAACACGCGCCACGAGATCTCGATCGAGGTCGAGATGCCGGGCGATCCCACCGTGGATGCCCGCATGAGCCTGGAGCTCAACGGCACCGGCACCGCCCTCGACCAGACCTACGCCATCGACAGCATCGACCACGAGATGTCGGCCGACGGCGGCTACCGCATGTCGATCCGCGGCAAGAGCGCCGCCAAGGGCAGGAGCAGCTCGTGAGCGAGGACCTGATCTGGCTGATCCGCCGTGAGGTCTCGCGCATGATGCAGACGCGCTCGGCGCCTCGCATCGGCACGGTCACCTCCTACGATCCGCAGAAGCACGCGGTGAAGGTTAAGCTCCAACCGGAGGGCGTCGAGACCGGCTGGATCCCCATCGCGGCGGCGCACGTCGGCAATGGGGTCGGGATCGCGGTCGGGCCCCAGCCCGACGATCAGTTCATGGTCCACTTCCACGAGGACGACCCTGACAGCGCCATCGCGGTAGGCCGGGTATTCTCCGACAAGGACCAGCCCCCGGTCGCCCAGGCCGGCGAAATCGTGATCCAGACCCAGGCCGGCGTCGTCATCAAGGCCGACAAGGACGGGAACCTGTCGATCGCCACCAACGGCAAGCCCATCGCCATCAACGGCGGTTCGGGGGCGATGACGATCACGGCCGGCTCGCTGAACATCAACACGTCCGGCCAGCTCAAGCACAACGGCGTCAACGTCGGCTCCACCCACGTCCACACCAACGTCCAGCCTGGCCCGTCGAACACCGGCGGCCCGACCTGAGGTGATCCATGCCCGACATCGACCACCTGTTCGGGTCCGACCTCACGGCGTCGGGCTCGGGCGGGCTTCTGGCCGTCGACGGCTCGCAGCGCGGCCTCGAGCGCGTGCTGCGACGCCTCCTCACCAACCCCGGCGATTACATCTGGCATCCTGAATATGGGGCCGGCCTGCCGCGCTGGGTCGGCGAGACCCTGGATGTCGAGGCGCTGACCTCGCTCATCCGCTCCCAGATCTTCCTCGAGGCCGCCGTCGCGCGGACCCCCGAACCGGTCATCACCGTCTCGCCGATCCTCAACGGGGTCGTGGTGCGGATCGTCTACTCCGACGCCGAGACCGGCAAGCAGCTGACCCTCTCTTTCGACGTGAGCGTGTGACATGGCCAACCTGAACACCCGCTCTTTCACCCAGCTCGTGCAGGCCCAGGCCGCGGCCATCCAGGCCCGCGCCACCGCGCTCGTCGACTTCACCATCGGATCGATCCTGCGTGCCGTGGTCGAAGCGAACGCGGCCATCGGCCTGTGGCTCCAGGGGCTCATCCTCCAGGTCCTCACGCTGGCCCGGGCCTCGACCTCGGTCGGCACCGACCTGGATAGCTGGGTGGCCGACTTCGGTCTGTCCCGGCTCGGCTCGGTCGCCTCCGCCGGCACGGTCACCTTCTCCCGCCTGACCGCGACCGGGACCGCGCTCGTGCCCGTGGGCGCGGTCGTCCAGACCGCCGATGGCACGCAGTCCTTCACGGTGGTGATCGACACGGCGAACTCGGCATATTCGGCCACGCTCGGCGGCTACACCATGGCCGCCACCGTCGCCTCGGTGAACGTGCCGGTGAAGGCCAACACGCCGTCGCTGGCCTCCAACGTGCTCGCCGGCACCATCACGGTGATGACGACGACGATCGTGGGCGTCGACGCGGTGACCAACGCCGCGACGATGACGGGCGGCGCGGACGCCGAGAGCGACGTGCAGCTGCGCACCCGCTTCCTGGCCTACATCGTGGCCCTGTCCAAGGCCACGCGGGCGGCTGTCGGCTATGCCGTGTCCAGCCTGCAGCTCGGGCTGTCCTACACGATCACCGAGAACGCCAACTACGACGGCTCCCCGAACCCCGGCTACTTCTACGTGGTCGTCGACGACGGCACGGGCACGCCGAGCTCGACCCTACTCACCCAGGTCTATGGGGCTGTGGACGCGGTGCGGCCGGTCGGCACGACCTTCGCGGTGTTCGCTCCGGTGGTGGTGCCGATCAACGTCTCGATGACGCTCACGATCCTCACCGGCTACGACGCCAACACCGTGAAGGGCATCGTGGGCACGGCCATCACGGCCTACATCCGGGCCTGCGGCCTGGGCGTGCCCATCAACTACACCAAGCTGGCGCAGGTCGCCTACGACGCCTCGCCTGGCGTGACGAACGTCAGTTCGCTGCTCCTGAACGCGGGGACGGCCGACGTGGCCATCTCGGCGAAGCAGATCAGCTCGGTCGGCACGATCACCATCTCCTGAGGAGCCTCATCGATGGCGACCGGCGACACCAACGACATCCTGGCGCGGCTGCGGAAGGTCCTGCCGCCCTGGTTCCCCGACACCGCGCCGGTCCTGAGCGCGTTGCTGACCGGCTTCGCGACGGTGGCGGCCGGCTACTACACGATGATCGCCTTCGCGCGGCTCCAGATGCGCATCGCGACCGCGACCGCGCCGTACCTGGACCTGATCGCCTACGACTTCTTCGGCCGGCGCATCAAGCGGGGCGTGAACCAGTCGGACGCGTCGTTCCGGCTGACGATCACCAAGGAAATCCTGCGGGTGCGCGCCACGCGCGCGGGCCTGCGCCAGATGCTGATCGACCTCACCGGGCGCACCCCGGTGATCTTCGAGCCCGAGCTGTCCACCGACACGGGCGGCTATGGCAGCCTGTCGCCAGCCACGGCGCGGGGCCTCGCCTACGGCCTGGCCGGCGGCTACGGCTCGCTCCAGCTGTCCAACCAGTTCTTCGTCACGGCCTACCGGCCCTCCACCTCGGGCATCCCGCTCATCAACGGCTATGGCCAGCCCGCCGGCGGCTACGGCCAGGCGAGCCGGGCGGCCTACGGGTCCCTGTCGAACATCGTCGGCGCCGTCACGGACGCCGACATTTACGCCGCCGTCGCTTCGGTCATCCCCGCCGGGTCGACCGCCTGGACCAAGCTGGTCTGACGCTCCCTCCCCATCGAGGCCCTTCATGAACCGTCTCATCACCTATCCGGGTGCGATCCCGCTCGACACGGATCTTCTCTACACCAACAAGTACGCGATGATCGGCCTCGGCTGGCTGGCCCAGGCCTGCCTGGGAACGAGCACCGTCGTCGACGGCTTCACCTGCATCCAGCAGGCCGCCCCGAACCTGACGGTGCAGCTCACCGCCGGCGCGATCTACACCTACACGAGCACCGACGCCTCGGCCTATGGCTCGCTTGCCTTGGACACCACCCACAGCCTGGTCAAGCAGGGCCTGCTGCTCGACACGGTGAACCTCGCCTGCGCGGCGCCGGGCACCTCGGGCCAGTCGATCAACTACCTGATCCAGGTCCAGTTCTCGGAGACGGACGGCGGGTCGACGGTTCTGCCCTACTACAATGCCGCCAACCCCTCGGTGGCCTATTCGGGCCCGGGCGGTGCGGGCACGTCGAACTTCACCGTTCGCCAGGGCGGCGTGGCCTACTCGGCCAAGGCCGGCACCGCGGCCGCCACCGGATCGCAGGTCACGCCCACGCCCGACGCGGGCTACACCGGTCTGTTCGTGGTGACGGTCGCCTTCGGCCAGACCCAGATCCTGAACTCGAACATCACGCAGTACGCCGCCGCGCCGTTCCTGTTCGCTAAGCTGGGGACCATCCCCCAGCTGATCCAGAACCAGACCGTGACGGCCTTCGCCGACAGCGGCACGGCGAACGCGCTGGTCATCACCCCGCTGCCGGCGGTCTCGGCCTATTCGGCCTACCAGCGGTTCACGATCAAGAAGTCGGCCGCGGCCAACACCACCACGACCCCGACGCTCAATGTCAGCGGCCTGGGCGCCAAGACGCTGGTGCGCGCCGACGGCACGGCGTTGGTGGCCGGCGACCTACCGGCGTCGTGCGTGTTCGACGCGGTCTACGACGGAACCAGCTTCCGTGTGGTCAGCGGCGGCCTGCCGCAGTCGGTCATCAACATCGTCAACAACAAGCCGCTGTTCGGCCTGGTGGCGCTGCCGGCGACCACGTTCAACGTCGCAGGCGGCGGCGTATCGGTCACGGTCAGCACCTACGGCACGGTCACCAACAATTTCAGCACCTCCACCTTCTCGAGCGGCATCCTGACCATCGGGACCGGCGAGGACGGCTGGTATCTGATCTCGGGCTGGCTCGGCACCAACCTGGCGGTCCCGGGCACGTCGAGCACCCTCAACCCCTATGGCTGGGTGCAGGCCATCGGCCTCTCGACGGACGGCGGCTCCACCTACCCCTCGGTGGGCGGCAGCTCGAACGGCGGCAACGGCGGCATGGTGACCGGCCCGTTCTCGGCCGGCAGCGTCGTGCGCAAGCTCAACGTCGGCGACAAGGTCCTCCAGAGCTTCGCGCAGAACTCCAGTCAGACGCAGAACTCCCCGTGCGGGTTCAGCGTGATCTTCCTCGGCAAGTGAGGCCGCCCCATGCAAGTCACCAACGACGATGTCGCCAAGATCGGCGCCGCCCTCGGCGCCGACGCCCACCGCCTCATGTTCTTCCCCGCCGTCGACGGCAACGGGGAGCAGCTGGGGCACGGCACCCTCAAGGTGCCCGACGATCTCGCCGCGGCCGTCGCGGCGCTGGATCTCACGAAGCTCTCGGCGATCCCGCGTGACGCCTACCGCGCCGAGTGCGCACGGCGGATCGAGGCGATCGCGAGCGACGCCACGCAGCGCAACATGTCCGCCTACTTCGCGCTGCTGGGCCTCAAGGGCACGCTGTCGTCGGCCGAGGAGGCGCAGGTTGCCGCGTTCCAGGGCGCCGTCCAGTGGATCGCGTCGATGCGGTCCACCTGGCGGGCGCTGGCCGATGCCGGCGATCCCGACTACACGGCCGACGCGAAGTGGCCGGCGGTCCCGGCCGCGGCCGCGGCGCTCGCCGCGCAGTTCTGACGCCATGGCGCCCGCATGAGCGCATCCACATGGCTGGTCATCCTCGCCGCCGCGGTCCTGAACAGGGTCCGCGGCGGTGGCTTTTTCGGGGACCGCCTTCCCGGCCATCCCCGCTTCTGGGTCGCGCCCCTGATGGGCGGGCTTGCCGCCGTGCACCATCCCCCGCTGGCGGCGGCGGCGCTCGGCGCGGCCTGGCTCTACTGGTCCCTGCTGCCCTGGGGCCGCTGGTACACCTTCGGCGCCGTCACCCCCGACCGGCCGCCGACCACCTTCGAAGCCGCCGTCGAGGTCCTCGCCGGCGACGACCACGTCCTGGCGTTCTCGATCCGCAACACGATCGCCTTCGCCCCGATCTGGCTGGTGCATCCCTGGGCCTGGCTCGCGGGATGGGTCCAGACCGCCCTCTACGCCTTCGCCAAGGCCGTCGCCCCGCCGGCCATCTTCGTGCCCGTCGCTGAGATCCTGACCGGCGCGCTGTGGGGCCTGCTCCTCATCCTCACCTGAAACCCTGCCACGGAGCCTCCCCGTGCGATCCGACCTGCTTCACGTCGTCACCGTGATCAACAACCCCATGCGCTGGGCGACCCGGAACAAGCTGTTCCTCCAGTTCGTCCACCACATGCTCGAGAGCGGTGTGAACCTCACCATCGTCGAGTGCGCCTACGGCGACATCCCGCACCTCCATGCGGATCTCGCCCGCCTCGATCCATCCGGCAAGCGCCTGCGGCACGTCGCGGTCCACGCCAAGACCCACCTGTGGATCAAGGAGAACCTGATCAACATCGGGCTCCAGAACCTGCCGGCGGGCTGGAAGTACGTGGCGTGGGTGGACGCCGACATCACCTTCCGGCGCCGGGATTGGGCCGAGGCCGCGGTCTACGCCCTGCAGCACTACGACGTGATCCAGCCCTGGTCCGACTGCTACGACCTCGGCCCCAACGGCGAGCATGTCGGGCATCACCTGTCATTCGGCCGCAACTGGGTCGAGAAGCCCGAGTGCATCGGGCGCGGCGCTCCCTACGAGTTCTCCCACCCGGGCTACGCCTGGGCGGCGACCCGCCGGGCGCTGGAGGCTGTCGGCGGCCTGATCGAGACCGCGGCGCTCGGCGCGGGCGACCATCACATGGCGCTCGCCCTGGTGAACAAGGCGCGGCACTCCATGCCGGGCTGGATCTCGAAGGCCTACGAGCGGCCGATCTTCGCCTGGCAGGACCGGGCGCAGCACCACATCGCCGGCAACCTCGGCTACGTGCCCGGCACCATCGAGCACGGCTGGCACGGCACGAAGGCCTCGCGCCAGTACATCTCCCGCTGGGACATCCTCATGCAGCACGGCTTCGATCCCGACGTGGATCTCAAGCGCAACCTGCATGGCGTGCTCGAGCTCGCCGGGAACAAGCCCGAGCTGAAACGGGCGATCACCGCCTATTTCAGCAGCCGCAACGAAGACCGCAACTGTCTGTGAGGGACTGACCATGCCCACCTGGCCCCTCCAGTCGCAGTGCGACAGCTTCTACGGCAACCCGCGCGGCACCAACGGGCAGGAGAACCCTGTCTGGAAGCTCCAGAACATCGTCAATATCGTGCCGCCGTTCCGGATGCTCTACGGCGGCGCGCCGGTCCGCTCGGTGCGGATCCACCGCAAGTGCGCCGACGATCTGCGCATGATCCTGGCCGAGATCTGGGAGAGGTGCGGGCACGACCAGACCAAGGCCGATGCCTGCGGGATCACCGACTACGGCGGCTCCTATGAGTTCCGCCTGATGCGCGGCCGGTCCTCGCTCTCCATGCACAGCTACGGCTGCGCCATCGACTTCGACGTGGACCGCAACGGCCACCACGCCGCCAAGCACTTCTTCCAGCCCGGCGACGTCGTCGTCAGCACGTTCGAGGCCCACGGCTGGGTCTGGGGCGGGCGCTGGGCTGGCACCAGCGTGGACGCCATGCACTTCCAGGCGGCGCGCGTCGGCTGACGACTTCCCCAAGCCCTCCATCGAACGGGACTTCCCATGATCCGCTCTTACCCCTACGAGCGGCCGATCACCTTCGGCCGCGTTGCGTTCTCGATCTTCCTCCTCCTGATCGCGCTGCTCGTCGTCCTCTCGACGCTGCCGGCGTTCGCGGCGGATGCCACCGCGACGACCGTCCTCAACCTCCGGCCGCTCTTCGACCTCGCCATCAGCTACGGCGAGCCGCTGGTCCTGGCCCTGGCGGCGTGGATCGCGGCCCGGCTGATCGCGGCCATCACCAAGACGCTCGGCCTGTCGATCGACGACAAGCAGCGCCAGGTCGTGAACGATGCCCTCGACAAGGCCATCGCCTACGGCTTCTCCCAGGTGAAGGGGATGGGGGGTGCCTCGCCCACCATCGACCTCAAGTCGACGCTGGTGGCCCATGCCGCGCAGTATGCGCTCGAGGCGGTGCCTCAGGCCCTCAAGCACTTCAACATCACGCCTGACCGGCTGGAGGCCATGATCCTGGCCCGCGTCGACGCGGCGGTCCCTGCGGCCCCGAAATGAGCACCGGCACCCAGCTCGCGCTGTGGCTCCTCGCCCTCCTCGTGGGGGGCGGGGGGATCGCCGGGGTCGTCATGACCCTCCTGAAAAACCAGAAGAAGCTCGGCCAGAAGACGACCGAGGTCGAGATCCTGACCAAGGAGGCGAAAGATGCGGCCGTCACGGGCGCTATCGTTGCTGAGCGCGTCGATCGCTCTGATGTCGTTGGCCGGATGCGGAACAGTCAGTTCTGACCACCTGACCCGTTGCCCTCCCCAAAAGTCCTACTCGGCCGCGTTCCAGAAGCGTGCCGCCGCCGAGCTGGAGGCCCTGCCGGCGGGGTCGGCGGTCGCCGAGCTGGTCGCCGACTACGGCCAGGAGCGCAAGGCCTGCCGGGCCATCGGAGGTGCGAATGCCTCCTGAGCTGGTCGCACTGGCGCAATCCCCCGTCGCTGTCGCCCTGGCGACCGCGATCCTCACGTTTCTCGGCACCTGGCTCACGCAGCGGGGGAAGATCGAGGCTGAAATGACCAAGATCCGGGCCGAGGCGAAGAAGGCCTCGTCCGAGACCAAGTCGCGCGAGCAGCTGTTCTACGAGCAGGCCATGGCGAGCGTGCGCCTGGTGATGGATGGGGCAACCCAGCAGATCACCGAACTGCGTGAGGAGATCCGCGACCTCAAGAGCGAGGTCGAGGACCTGAACGATCACGTCGAAACGCTGTCGGGCCTCCTGAGGGAGGCTGGCCGCGAAGTGCCGTCGCGCAGGCGGCCCAAGCCCAATCCTGCCGCGACCTGACACCATCTCTGGAGGATCCCATGGTCCGCTTCAACCGCTGCCTCATGGCTGGCGCGCTGGCGCTCGCCCTCATCGTCCCCGCCGCGGCTCGTGCCGGCTACTGCTGGCCGCTGCCCAACTTCCAGGCCAGCCTGGCAAGGCACAACGTCGAGGCCCAACCGGTGGCGCCGACCGCCTTGCCGGAACTCACCCGGCTGTTCAACCTGACACCGCCCGCCTCGCGCGACACCTTCGACGACGCCATGGCCGTCGAGGAAGGGGGCGGGGCGACGATCGCGCTCCTGATCGGCTCGGAGGTGTGCGGCACGCTCACGATCATGCCGCCCATGTGGCAGATGATGCGGACCCGCGTCCTCGCCGGCCGGTCGTGAGGCCGCATCATGGGAAAGGCATCGCCGGATCGGCGAAAGATCCTCCAGCACACCATCGAGGTCCTCAAGAAGTCGGGCAACGGCCCTGACGCCGCCGTCCAGCTCGGGGTCTCGCTGCGCGCCGTCCACGGCCGACTCGCGGAGGCCAAGTCGCTGGGCCTGGTGCCCCGCGACTTCATGAGCCGGCGCAAGGAGGTGTCGACGCCGGCCAGCCGCATCGAGGAGCGGGACGCCCGGTTCTGGCGCAACCGGGCCGCCAAGCTCCAGAAGGAAGCGAGCGAGCTCGAGCACGTCGTGGAGCAGCTCTCGGGCCTGCACGGCGTCGACCAGGTGGTGCCCGCCTGGGCGAAGCCGAGAGACGACGGTCCCAGGGGCCGGTCCGTCATCGGCTGCCTGATCAGCGACGTCCACATGGGCGAGGTCATCAGCGCCGAGGCGATCCTGGGCATCAACGCCTTCGATCCCGACATCGCGGCCGCGCGGCTGCGCCGGTACTTCGAAGCCGCGTGCGTGGTGGGCGGCCGCTGGTCGGCCGACACCGAGTGCGAGGGTGTCCTGCTGGCGCTTGCCGGCGACCTGATCTCCGGCGACATCCACGAGGAGCTGCGGATCACCAACGCGATGACCTCGCACGACCAGGTGGGCGCGGTCGTCGCCGTGCTCGTCGCCGGCATCCGGATCTTGCTGGAGGCCTATCCGCGGGTCCACGTCGTGTCGGTCCCGGGCAACCATGGCCGCACGACCTTCAAGCCCACCGCCAAGCTCTACGCCCACCTGTCCTACGACATCCTGGCCACCAGGATGCTGGAGCAGCACTTCGCCGGCGACGATCGCGTGACCTGGCAGTACGGCAAGTCGACCGACCAGATCACCCCGATCTTCGGCCGGACGATCCTGACGACCCACGGCGACAAGATCGGGACCAGGGGCGGCATGGGCTTCGCCGGGCCCGATCTGCCCATCGTGCGCGGGTCGAAGAAGGTCAGGGAGCAGCAGGCGGCCGTGGGCTGGACCCACGACATCGTCCAGTTCGGGCACTACCACTGGACCACAAACCCGGCCAACGGCCGCGTCCTGGGGAACGGCTCGGTCCCGGGCTACAGCGAGTACGCGGCGGACCTGCGTGCCGTCGCCGAGCCGCCGCAGCAGTGGCTTTACCTGCTCCACAGCCGGTGGGGGCTTCGCGAGCGGGCGCCGATCCAGCTCGAGGCGCCAAAGCAGGTGGCGCGGCCTCGCGTGCGGATCCCGGCGGCCATGGAGCGGCGGTGATGGCTCATCCCCTCATCACCGCCCTGGCGGGGCGCCAGGGCTTCGTCTACCTGGCCACGCCCTACACCAAGTACCCGAGCGGCCACGTCGCGGCGTACCTCGCCGCGAGCCGGGTGGCGGGCGAGCTGGTGAACCAGAACATCCGCGTGTTCTGCCCCGTCGCGCACAGCCATCCCGTCGCCGTCCACGGCGGCGTCGACCCGGCGGCCTACGACATTTGGACCTACCAGAACGCGGCCTTCCTCGACCTGGCCCACACGCTCGTCGTCGCCAAGCTCCCGAGCTGGAAGCTGTCGCGCGGTGTCGACGAGGAGATCGAGGCCTTCATCCAGGCTGGCAAGCCCGTCATCCTGACCAATCCGGAGCTGACCGAATGCGAGACGCTAACGAGCCGGTGAGGGCCGGCGACGTGCTGACCCGGGCCGCGGCGCTCGTGGCCGGCGACCGGGAGGCCACGCACGGCTCCAAGGTCGAGAACTTCGCGGCGATCGCCGCGGTGTGGAATGGGATCCTGGAGGCCCGTCGCATAAACGGGCTGAGCGGGCCCCTGAACGGGCACGACGTCGCGAACCTGATGGAGGGGATGAAGATCGCGCGCCGCTACAGCGGCTCATTCAATCCCGACGACTACATCGACGGCGCCGGCTACGCCGGGGTGGCCTACGAGGTGGAGCGCTCCCGGCTCGACGGCTGGCGCGACGACTGGCGCAAGGACCAAGAGAAGAAGCCGCCGGTGGCGACTTACCTTGCAGAATGATCATGACCCCCATCGCCTCGCGGCGGTGGGGGTCTTTTTTTCGTTTCAGGGGTCAGCGCGGGGTCCTCAGGAACACCAGCGCGCCGTCGCACCACGCCGGCCAGTCGACCGCACTGTCACGGTCCATCGCGTCGCTCATCGTGCGGATGCGGATGCGGGTCCATGCGTCCTGGGCGGCATCGACGCCGAGCGCCTTTGCCTCGCTGGCGACCTTCTCGGCCAGCCCTTCGGGGAGCGGGCCTTTCAGCGCGACGCATCGGCGGCCATAAAGGTCCAACATGCCCACGGCTGCCACGGCGTAGTCGCGGGGCGAGTGGGCTTGGGCATAGGCCGGGCCGGCGAGAGCGAGGGCGGCGAGAGCGAGGGCAGGGGCACGCATGGCACGTTCCTGGTTTGAGCACCTGGAACATGGCTGCTCTTGTCAAAACGTGTAAGGGCACGAACCGTGAACAAAGCCCTTGCGGAATTGAGCAAGAAAGAGGTACCGGGCGGCCTCCGAAAAGTTGACACTTTGGGCCCGAAAGGACCCCTAACCTGGGTCTAAAATGTGTCAAACTCCGTTGAAATCGCTACTAAAACTCGGGCCTGTCACGCCGGAGGTCGCGGGTTCGAGCCCCGTCTCTCGCGCCACTTTCCTCTCGGAAATCAGTGGTTTGCAAATCCGCCGCCGCGGCCGGATCGGATTCCGGTCGGCGCGTTCCGACTTGTCTGCCTGAACCGATTTCGTCCCTGATTGTCGTCCCGCCCCCATGGCGCGCCAGGCTGCCCCCTGGAGGCGCCGTCACGTTCGCCGGCGCGATCGATCCGGGATGGACCGCGCCTGCGAAGGGCGTCGCGCGGCCGCCTGAGGCGGCCGCCGTGGGGGCCTCGCACACCGGCGGCGCCCTCACCCCTGCCGGATGCGCTTCGTCCAGGCGACCAGGGAGACAAGGAGGGCGCGGACGAACTCGCGTGTGGGTTCGTCGGTCAGCCTGCCGTTCGCGTCGAACTTGCTCTGCGCCTGGCCGATCATCACCTCCGGCTTGTTGATCGGATGCGCGTTGAGGAAGACGAGCATCTGCCGCAGCTGGTACTGCGCGCGGGCGGTGCCGAGGATGCCGCCGCTCACGCCCATGATGGCGACGGGCTTCTCGTTGAACGGCTGCTCGGGCGGGCGGGAGGCCCAGTCGATGGCGTTCTTGAGCACGCCGGGGATCGAGTAGTTGTACTCGGGGGTCACGATGAGCAGCGCGTCGGCCGCGGCGATCTGGTCGCGCAGGCGTTGCACCGTGGCCGGATAGCCGGCCTGGCGGATGTCGTCGTTGTAGTGCGGCAGGTCGCCGATCTCCGCGGTCTCCAGCACCACGCCCTCGGGCAGCAACTCGCGCGCCGCGTGGAGGGCCGCCGTGTTGTAGGAGCCTTTGCGCAGGCTGCCGGACAGGCCGAGAATCTTCATCGGGGGGTCTCCGTGGATCGGGTGGGTGTCGGCGGCCAGATTAGTGGAAACCGCCCGCGGCGCCCACGGCGCGGCGCCTGCACCGTCGCAATCCGTCCCTTGCGGAGAGGAGATGCGCTCGACGGCGTCCTGAGGCGATCACAGGGCTGCGCCGGCTCCCGCAAGCCGCCGCATCGCACCATGCGAGGCTTCAGACACCGCCCCGCGGCGCGAAGAAGCAGGGGCGCAGCGCACCGGGTGCGATGATCTGCGTCTGCGGCCGCTTGTCGTGCCGGCACCAGTGGAACTCGTCGTCTTGGCTCTGGCGGGCCTGCTCGAACGGCACCTTCTGTCCGTTGGGCAGGATCCAGCTCGTCTCGTCGCGGGTCATCTGCCGCACCGAAAGCATCTCGCAATCGGTGCCCGAGCAGCACTCGAGCGGGTACCAGGAATGGGCAAGGGCGGGACCAGCGACAAGGATAAAGGCAAGCACTGCAGGCCGGATCATGCGCAGCCTCCTGTGTGTCACCGCCACGACGGTGTCGGAGGTCAGAACGCGCGAGCGGCGAAAGGGCTGCAGTTAGGACCGAAATCCTTCAATGCGCAGCACGTCGAAAATCATGGGCGGTCTCGGCCGCCGCACGACAGGCGCCGGCCCTGCCGCCGGCTACTTGCACCAATACGTCGGTCGGGCGGGAGCCGATGCGGCTCCGACGACCAGCGGCGCACCGAACAGCGTGCAACTCATCCCGGCCTGGGGCGTGTCGTACATGCCGGTGGCGGGACGGGCCGGGCTGCGGGCCGGCGCGGGGGCGGCCTTGGCGGCCGAGGCCGCGGCGGGGGCCGCCTTCGGCGCCGCGACGCAGGCCCCGCGGGACGAGAGCTGCTGGCCCGGGCCACAGACGATGGGGAGGCACTCGTCGCCGCTGGCCCTGGTTCCCGTCGCGCAGGCGAGCGGGCAGACGCGCTCTTCGCGACTGCGCAGGGCCTCCAGCGTCTCCGCGGCAGCCACCTTCGTCTCCAGGGACGTCTTGGCGAATGTGTTGAACCGCGTCAGGGCCGATCGGGTCGACGCGTTCCAGGTGCCGTCGGCGCGGCCGGGATCGCATCCGACGCGCTTCAGTTCCGCCTGCACCAGACGGGTCAGTTCGCCCTCCGTGAGGCTGCGGGCCTGCTGCGGAGCGGCTTCCGGCGTGGTCTGCGGCACGGCTGGCGGGGAGAGCGGCCGGGGCAGGGCGGCGACCTGCTGCGACGCCGCGGACGATGCACTGGCCGCGCCGGCGACCCCGGAGGTCTTCTCCACGATCTTGAGCCTGGCAAAGCCGGCAAAGGGACAGGTGGGGAACAGGCGGACGTGTTCCTCGTAGAACTCGACCCGGTCGACCTTCTCCGCCTGCGCCCAATGGGCGCCGGCATAGCCGCAGGCATCCTGGACGGGAGCCGGAGCGACGGCGACCGGCGGCGCCAGGCCCGCAATCGCGGGGGCCGCCGGCTTGGCCGCTTCCGCGGGCCCGAGCGTCAGGGTCGAGCCGCCGAGCGATCCATAGACGAAGGGTTCCTGCCGCTGTCCGGTGGCGGACAACACTTCGTCGCGCACCGTGCCGAGCGCCAGGCGGATGTCGAGACCCGGCTTCGCCACGTGCCGCGCCAGCGCGGTCGTGAACGGGCTGTTCGCGCCGGTGCCGTCCAGGGCGACCGTCCCGGCCTTGGCGGCATAGGCGATCAGGGTGCCGGTCGAGGCCGGCTCCGCCCGGGCCAGCCCGCGGCCGACGGACCGCTGCCCGACGCTGCGCTGCATCGAGGCGAGGAAGGGATTGTCGCGGCAGGCGTCGAGGATGACGAGTTTCAGCCGCTTCACCCGGTCGATCGCCTCCAGCACGCGGTCGAGCGGCACGGCCTCGTCCTTGACGTCGCCATCCGCCGACAGGCGGGCATCGACGGGAATGAGGTAGTTCTGCCCGTTCATCTCGATGCCGTGGCCCGAGTAGAACACCACGCCCACGTCGGCATCCGCCGCCTTGTCCTCGAAGCGCCGCAAGGTCTGGCGCAGGCTGCGCTCGTCCTGGTCGAGGGCCGTGTCGACCACGTCGAACCCGGCCTCGCGGAGCGTTTTCGCCATCAGCGCGACGTCGTTGCCGGGGTTCCGCAGCGCAGGCACGGACTTGTAGGCGCCGTTGCCGATGAGAAGGGCGACCTTGCGCTCGGCGTGCGCGGGAGACGCGACCGCCAGGAGCGTGACGAGAAGCAGCAGGACGATGCGGACGATGGGCATGGCGGTCTGACGGCGCCTCCGACGACAGGCTCTCGAATGCAGGGCGGTCGCATGATGCTCCAAGAGCCCACCCTGTCCTGCGCCGGTTGTCGAGAAAAAATCTGTCGTCCTGGGCACCGGAGCGTTCCTGGGCATGGGCGATGCGGTTGCGGTCCAGACGTGGCCGCCGGCCGGCTCGGCGGGCCCTTCAGGCTTTGCGGCCGGCGCGGATGCCACCTTCTGGCTCACTTGCACCAATAGACCGGCCGTTGAGGTTGCCCGCCGTTGAAGGCACCCCCGCCACCGAACCTGTTGCAGGTCATGCCCGCTTGCGGGGTGTCGTAAACACCGGCCGCCCCGCCTCCGGTCGTCCGAGCCGGTTCGGCCGCCTGGGCGGGCGCGGGCTCCGGCGCGGCCTTCGCCGTCGGCGCGGGCTTGGGGGCGGTTTGGGGGACCGCGACGCAGGCGCCCCGCGGCGAGAGCTGCTGGCCGGGCCCGCAGACGACGGGGACGCACTGGTCGCCGCTGGCGCGCAGGCCCGTGGCGCAGGCGAGAGGGCAAACGCGCTCGTCCCGGCCGCGCAGGGCCGCGAGGGCCTCCTCGGAAATCGCCTTCGTGTCGAGGGTCGTCTTCGCGAAGGTGTTGAAACGCGTCAGCGCCGACCGCGTCTGGGCGTTCCAGGATCCGTCGACCTTGCCGGGTTCGCAGCCGACCCGCTGCAGTTCCAGCTGGACGGAGCGCACCAGTTCGCCTTCCGACAGGCTGCGCTGGGCGGGTGGCGCGGGGGTCGGAACCGTCGGCGGCAGTGCGGTCGGCGGGGGAACGGCCTGGGGCAGGCTCGCCACCTTCTGGGAGGCGGGTGCCGTCTTCTCCGCGATCCGGATGCGGGCGAAGCTCGCGAAGGGGCAGGTGGGAAAGAGCTTCAGGTGCTCTTCGTACAGCTCGACCCGGTCGAGCTTTTCGGCCTGGCCCCAGTGGGCGCCGGCATAGCCGCAGGCGTCGGGCGCCGGCCCGGGGGCGGGCACGGCGGCGACCGCCGGGGGCGGCGGCGCCGCGGCCTTGGGCGGCTCGAGGGGGCCCAGGGTCAGCGTCGATCCGCCGAGCGAGCCATAGACGAACGGTTCCTGCTTCTGGCCCGTGGCCGCCAGGACCTCGTCGCGGACCGTGCCGAGCGCCAGGCGGATGTCGACGCCGGGCCGCGCGACGTGCTTGGCCAGGGCGATCGTGAACGGGCTGTTCGCGCCGGTCCCGTCGGCCGCCGTCGTCCCGGCCTTGGCCGCATAGGCGATGAGGGTGCCCGTCGCGGCTGGCTCCACCCGGGCGAAGCCGCGTCCGGCCGACCGCTGCCCGGCCGAGCGCTGCATCGTGGCGATGAACGGGTTGTCCCGGCAGGCGTCAAGGATGACGAGCTTCAGGCGCTTCACGCGCTCGACCGCCTCGAGCACCCGGTCCAGCGGGATCGCCTCGTCCTTCACGTCGGCGTCGGCGGCAAGGCGGGCGTTCACGGGCACGAGGTAGTTCTGCCCGTTCATCTCGATGCCGTGCCCGGAATAGAACACGACGCCGACATCGGCGTCGGCCGCCTTGTCCTCGAACCGGCGCAGGGCCTGGCGCATGCCGCGGTCGTCAAGGTCGAGGGCGGTCTCGACGACGTCGAAGCCGGCGTCTCGCAGCGTCCGCGCCATCAGCGCGACGTCGTTTGCTGGATTTCGCAGGGGCGCGACCGAACTGTAGGCCGAATTGCCGATGAGCAGCGCGACCTTGCGCTCGGCGAAAGCCGGCGTGGCCAGTCCCAGGGCCACGAGAACGAACAGAACGGCGTAGCGGACCACGGCAATACAACCCCAGCTCAACGTCGTGCATCAACCTATACAACATTGCTAAACGCCAACACCTTAAAGTCTGTGCGCAAGGGCACGTCGACAGGCGCTTGGGACAACAGCGTGAAGGAACGTGCTTAAAGCTTGCCGGCCCGCAGCCGCGACACGGCGGCGAGGACGGTCGACGTGCGGGCGAGGGCTTCAAACGCCTGTTTCGCCTCGCCGGGGTGGCCGTCTTGCGCCAGCGCATGGGCGGCGGCGAACGCATCGGCCTCCTCGCGCCGCACGCAGGCCCGCGGCAGGAAGACCGTCACCGGGCGGCTCATGCCGGCGGGAACGACGTCGTCCAGCGCCAGGAACTGGTCGAGGCCGATCGCGGCGGCCGCGCCCGGCCCCACGAGAACCGGCACGCCGTAGGGCTTGCCGAGCGCCTCCAGGCGCGCCGCCAGGTTCACCGTGTCCCCGATGGCCGTGTAGGACAGGCGCCCCTCGGTGCCCATGTTGCCGACCGACGCCTCGCCCGTCTCGATCCCGATGCGGAAGCGGATGGGATCGGGCGCGCCGGCCTCCTCGGCGTCCAGGGCCGCCATGGCCTCCAGCCCGGCGGCGAGCGCCCTGCGGGCGTGGTCGGGCTGGGCCGCCGGCGCGTTCCACAGCGCCATCACCGCATCGCCGATGAACTTGTCGACATAGCCGCCGTTCGCGTCGACCGCCCTCACCATGGTGGAGAGGCAGCGGTTGACGAGCGCGATCGCCTCGTCGGGCGGGCGCCCGTCGACCCGGCGGGTGTAGCCGGCGATGTCGGAGAACAGCACCGTGACCTGGCGCGTCTCGCCGCCCAGCGCGGGCAGCGTCTCCTGTGCGGCGAGTTCGGCCACGAGCGTGGGCGAGAGATAGCGGCCGAAGGCGGTGCGGATGAGCCTTTCGCGCCGCTCGATCACCAGGAAGCGGAACGCGAGCACGCAGGCCGCCGTCGCGACCAGCCCCGCCAGCGCCGGCGACACCGTGAGGTGGATGAAGGCCATGGGCGCCAGTACGGCCGCCGCCAGCACCAGCACGGCGAGGCCGGCGAGGCCCGCGATCACGGCGGGGATCGACCAGGCCACGGCGATGCCGCCGGCCGTCATGGCGGTGATGCCGGCCAGCGTCGCCACGGGGATGGCGCCCGCCGGGGCCAGCGCCCGTCCCTCCAGCCGGGCCGCCGTGGCGGCCGCGTGCAGGTAGACGGCCGGGACCCATCCGGTCGCCGGCGCGGATGGCCGGGGCTCGCCGAGGGTGCAGGGTTCGGAGGGCGGCGGCGGCGCCGGGCCACGCGGCCAGGCGCGCAGGACCAGCCTGTCGCCCGCGCTGCGCCGGTCCTCCTCCGGCAGGACCGAGCCGACGAAGACCACGCGCCCCGCCACCCGGCGCGCCAGGTCTCCTCCGTCGGGAGCCGCGGCCAGGCAGCGTCGCCAGGCGCCGAGCCCGATGGTGGGGATCATCGTCTCGAGGGGGCCGTCGAGCCGTGGGCGCGTGCCGGCCGGAGCCGACCGGCGCGCCTGCCCGCCGGCGGCCACGACGGCGGCCTCGTGCAGGGACGCGAGCAGGGTCCCGTCCAGTCCGGGGAACCGTGCCGCCATCTCCCGGGCCACGCCGTCGGGGTCTGACACGATCTCGGCGAGGCCGAGCCGCTCGGGATGGGCCTCGGCATCGAGCGCCAGCCGGTAGGGCATGGCGGGCAACTGGCCGCCGCTGCGGGCCAGCACCACCTTGTCGGCGTGGTCCTGGATGGCTTCGAGGAAGGGGCCGTCGACGCCGCCCTGGCCGACCTTCTGCCGCCGCAGCCAGTCGTCGACCGACAGCGCGAACATGAAGTCGTACACGACGGCCTTGGCGCCGGCCTTGATCAGCGACGTGGTGAGATCGCCCCAGACGGGCCCGAACAGGAGGCGAGGGGTGCCCCTGAGGTCCCGCGCGGCGAGACTGTCGCCGTCGACCGCGAGCACGGCGACGCTCGTGCTGGGGGCATGCTCCGCGCCGGCCTCGTAGCGGACGAGGGTGCCGGCGTCGTCGATCAGTCCGTCAAGTGCGGGCCAGCACAGCCAGGGCGAGGCAAAGGTGATAGCAAGCGCCATCATGGCGGCAGCAACGAACGGGTAGCGGCTGCGTGTCATGATGGTTTGCCCGGCCCGCCGGGCGCGCCGCTTCTGATGGATCCGTGAATCACCTGCGCTGGAGCCGTATCGATGACCCGAGTGGGATGGCTAGCATTGGGACTGGCGGTGACCATGTCCAGTGGCGCGTTCGCGCAGGCCCAGGACGAGGACAACGGCCTCGCCCTGGCGACGGTCACCGCGGTCAGCGGCCCCGTCAGGTCCAAGCTGAAGCCCTTCACCAGTTTCAACGCCCCGACCTCGATCGAGATCGGCGCCGGGAGCCAGGTGACGGTCGTCCACCACCGCAACTGCGTGAAGGTCGAGATCTCCGGCGGCAAGCTCGACGTGAGCTTCGCGGGGCTCGAGACCACGGGCACGGTCGGCAAGCGCGAGCGCGTGGCCTGCCAGGGCATGACCATGGCCGAGACGTCGGGCGTCGCCGGTGGGGTGCTCATGCGCTCCAGCAGGCCCGGCCCGACCGGCACGCCGTCGGTCGCCATGGCGATCGAGGGCGGTCCCCGCGTCAAGGCGGGCGCGTCGATCCGGCTGACGGTCACGCCTGGGATCCGCGCCGCGGTGTTCGTCTACGACCAGGACCACTCGGGCGAACTCACGCTCATCCAGAAGCCGGACGGCGGCAAGGGCGCGGCCGTCCCCGCCGGCACGCCTGTGATGGTCCCCGACAATGCCGCGGCCCGCATCCAGGCGAGCTCGGATCCGGGCGAGGGCCGCGTCATCGCCTTCGCCGTCGCGCCGGAGAGAAGTCCGTGCGGCTATCTCGACCTGTTCGAGAGCGGCAGGCCGAAGACGCTGGCCGAACTCTCGGCCGCCATCCGGGCCCGCGCCAAGGCGGTGGCCGCCTGCGCGCCGACGCCGCAGGCCCCCATCGTGTCGGACCTGCTCTACACCATCGTGCGCTGAGGCGCCGCGCTGCGGGTCGCCGCCGCGAAGGCGCATAGACCGGTAAAATCGGTGGGAAACCCACGTCCCCGGTGACGTTCCCGGCCAGGATCGTGCATGTCTCGGCAAGGATCATGCATAAGGCCTGACCGAGGAGATCCATCATGCTCGTTCGAACGATTTTGGGCGCGACCGCCGCGCTGATGCTGACCGGCACCGCTCACGCCGCCGACAAGCCGACCCTCACCGTCTCGGTGTTCGGCATTTCGCAGGACGTCTACAAGCGCGACCTCTACACCCCGTTCGAGGCCAAGTGCGGCTGCACGGTGGTGATCGAGGCCGGCAACGCCAGCGAGCGCCTGGCCAAGCTCGAGGCCAACAAGGCCAACCCTGTCGTCGACGTGACCGCGATCGCCGACTTCGTGGCCCTCGACGCGGCGAAGAAGGGCCTCCTGCAGCCCATCGACACGGGCAAGCTCGCCAACTTCGGCAAGCTCTACGACATCGCCAAGGATCCGCTCGGCGACAAGATGGCGGTCGGCTACACCTTCTACTCGACGTCGATCGTCTACCGCACCGACAAGGTGAAGATCGCGTCCTGGAAGGACCTGTTTCAGCCGGCGCTGAAGGGCCGCGTGGCGCTGCCCAACATCGCCACCACCCAGGCGCCGATCCTGCTCAGCATGCTCGACAAGGCGCTCGGCGGCACGACGCCGGACTACGGCAAGGCGATCGACGCCATAGCCGCCAACAAGGGCGACATCGTCACCTTCTACGCCCGCGGCGCCCAGGTGCCCCAGCTCATGGAGCAGGAGGAGATCTTCGCGGCCGTGGTCGGGCGCTTCGACTGGCCGAGCATCCGCAAGGTGCAGATGCCGATCGCCTGGGCCACGCCCACGGAGGGCATGGGCGGCGGCATGAACGTGCTCGCCATCGTCAAGGGCTCCAAGCAGGTCGACCTCGCCCACCAGTTCATCGACTACTGGCTCTCCGAGGAGGTCCAGACCAAGATCTCCAACGCCCTCGTCGACAGCCCCGCCAACAAGGACGTGAAGCTCGCCGACGACAAGGCCCAGGCACTCACCTATGGCGCCGACACGGTCGCCTCGCTGAAGCTCATCAAGCCCGCCGACCTGCTGGACAACCGCGAGAAGTGGCTCGCGGGCTGGAACGGCAAGGTCGCGCGGTGAGGATCGGACGTCTGGTGAAGTAGAGGCGCGCCCTCTCTCCGCGCGTCATGCCCGGGCCTGGCCCGGGCACCCACGACTTCGGCGGGGACGAGCAACCCTGCCCCGGCAAAGTCGTGGATGGCCGGGCCAGGCCCGGCCAGGACGCGGAGAGGGGGAGCCCCGATCGGAAAGGCATCAAACCCCCGTGTTCGAGAAGCGCAGCATCGGGCTTGCCCTCGTCCTGCCGGCGGCACTGTTCGTGGCGCTTGGGTTCCTTCTGCCGGTCGGGCTGCTGTTGGCGGAGAGCTTCCGCACGCCGGCGGGCTGGAGCCTCGCCTATTTCACGACCTTCTTCGCCGACCCGCTGAACCAGGCGGTTTTCCTGCGCACCCTCAGGCTCGGGCTGACGGTCACGGCGGTGTGCCTCGTGGTGGGCTATGCGGCGGCGCTCGCCATCACTGGGCTCGGGCCGGCAGCGCGCGGGCGCTTCGTCGGCGTGCTCATCCTGCCGCTCATGATCTCGCCGGTGGCGCGCACCTATGCCTGGGTGGTGATCCTCGGGCGCACGGGGCTCCTCAACGTGCTCGTGCTGAAGCTCGGCCTCTCGGACGAGCCCCTGCGCATCCTCTTCACCGAGACGGCGGTGTTCCTGGGCCTCGTGCAGCTCTTCTTCCCGCTCGCGGTGCTGCCGCTGCTCTCGGCGCTGGAAAACCTGCCGGCCGACGTCGTGCCCGCCGCCCGCGTGCTCGGCGCCTCGTGGCTGCGCGTCTTCTGGCAGATCATCCTGCCGCTGACGCGCGAGGGGCTGGTCGTGGGCGGAACGCTCGTCTTCGTCGGCTCGCTCACCGCCTACATCACGCCGGCCATGCTCGGCGGGTCCAAGGTGCTGATGCTGGAG
Organism: uncultured Alsobacter sp.; assembly: GCF_945952055.1. GTDB lineage: Bacteria > Pseudomonadota > Alphaproteobacteria > Rhizobiales > Beijerinckiaceae > Alsobacter. The sequence goes on along the minus strand of NZ_CAMFHB010000008.1, from coordinate 12,917 downwards.
ACGCTGCTGTACCAGCGTGTCTCGGTCGCCAACGACTTCGTCTCAGCCGGCGTCATCTCGGTGATCCTGATCGTCATGAGCATCGCCACCAACGTGCTGCTGCGCCGTCTCGCGGCGGGCCGCCGGGCCGGAGGCGCTCATGCGTAGCCTCGGGTCCGTCCTCCTCGCGCTGGTGATGCTGTTCCTGCTCGGCCCCTTCGTCGTGATCGTCATCGCCGGCCTGTCGAGCGGCGAGACGCTGGCCTTTCCGCCGCCCGGCCTGTCGCTGCGCTGGGTCGCCAAGGTCTTCGAGGTCGAGAGCTTCCGCGCCGCCTTCGGCGTCTCCATGCTGCTCGGCGTCGGCGCCACGCTCGTGGCGCTCGTCCTCGGCGTGCCGGCGGCCTACGCGCTCGACCGCTACAAGGTCCCGGGCGGAGAGGCGGTGCGCAGCATCGTCACGGCGCCGATCATCGTACCGGGGATCATCGTCGGCCTCGCGCTGTTGCGCTTCCTGCTGGTGCCGCTCGGCCTCCCCGTGATGCTGGGGCTCTTCCTCGGGCACACGGCGCTGCTCATCCCCTATGCGGTGCGCATCGTCTCGGCGAGCCTCAACAACCTGCGCGTCGACATCGAGGAGGCGGCGATCCTGCTGGGCGCCAGCCGGGCAGGGGCCTTCTTCCGCATCGTGCTGCCCAACATCCGCTCCGGCATCGTGGCGGCCTTCATCCTGGGCTTCGTCACCTCGTTCAACCAGGTGCCGGTCTCGCTCTTCCTGTCCGGGCCCGGCGTCACCACGCTGCCGATCGAGATGCTCTCCTACATGGAGTTCAACTACGACCCCTCGGTCGCGGCGCTCTCGGCCCTGCTCGCCCTCCTGTCGCTCGCCGTCGTCGTCGTTGCCGAACGGCTGCTCGGACTGTCCCGCTATGTCTGATCCGCGCTTCCTCTCCCTCGAGGCCCTGACGCTCGCCTATGGCGGGTCGGTCGCCGTCGACAAGCTCGACCTCGCGGTCCGTCGCGGCGAACTCATCGCGCTGCTCGGCCCGTCCGGCTGCGGCAAGACCACGACCATGCGCGCCATCGCCGGGCTCATGGAGCCCGCCGGCGGGCGCATCGTGCTCGACGGGCGCGACATCACCCGCGTGCCGGCCAACAAGCGCGAGATCGGGCTCGTCTTCCAGTCCTACGCGCTCTTCCCGCACATGAGCGTCTACGACAACGTCGCCTTCGGCCTGCGGCTGCGCCGGGTCGAGGCCGGCGAACTCGACCGGCGGGCGAGGGCGGCCATCGCCAGCGTCGGGCTCACCGGCTTCGAGGCGCGTGTCCCCAAGGCGCTCTCCGGCGGCCAGCAGCAGCGCGTCGCACTCGCCCGCTCCATCGTCGTGGAGCCGCGCCTCCTGCTTCTCGACGAACCGCTGTCCAACCTCGACGCGCGGCTGCGCCTGGAGATGCGCTCGGAACTGCGCCGGCTCCAGCGCGAGCTCGGCATCACCATGATCTACGTCACCCACGACCAGGCCGAGGCGCTGGCGCTCGCCGACCGCATCGTCGTCATGCGGGCCGGCAGGATCGAGCAGATGGGCGCGCCCGAGGAGATCTACGAACGGCCGGCGTCGGGGTTCGTCGCGCGCTTCATGGGGTTCGAGAACACCTTCGGGCTGGAGGGCGGACGGCTCACTGGCAGCGCGGGGGCGGTCGCCTATGCCTCCGCGGTCCCCGCCGGAACGCGGGCGCTCGCGTGGCGGCCGCAGGGCATTGCGCTCGGGCAGGGCGCCTACCAGGGTCGCGTTCTCGGGGCCTCCTATCTCGGCCAGACCGTGGAGTATCTTCTCGACACGTCGCTCGGCCCCATCAAGGCCGAGACGCCGGCCGCCCAGACCCGCTACGCCAACGGCGACACGGTGCCCTTCGACCTGCCGCTCGCCACCGCCGCCCCGCTCGCCCAGCCCTGACAGGTGCCCGCATGACCACCGAACCGCACGATCTCGACGACCAGGCCCTGCGCGACCGCGCCGTGCGCGCCGCCCGCGGCCAGGCGCCCTTCGACGTCCTGCTCACCGGCGGCATCCTCGTCGACGTCGCCACAAGCGAACTGCGCGAGGCCGACATCGGCCTCGTCGGCCCGCTCGTCGCCAGCGTCCATCCGCGCGGCAGCCGCTCGGACGCGGCGACGGTGCACGACATCGCCGGGCGTTACGTGGCGCCGACGCTGATCGACACGCACCTGCACATCGAGAGCTCGATGGTGACGCCGCGCCGCTACGCGGAGACGATCGTGCCGCAGGGCACCACGACCATCTGCTGGGACCCGCACGAGGTCGGCAACGTGCGCGGCCTGGAGGGCGTGCGCTGGGCCATCGAGGCGAGCCGCGCCCTGCCGCTGCGCATCCTCGTGCTGGCGCCGTCCTGCGTGCCGTCGGCCCCTGGCATCGAGGTGGCCGGCGCCGACGTGCAGCGCCCGGAAATGCAGGAGATGCTCTCCTGGCCGGAGGTCGTGGGCGTCGCCGAGGTCATGGACATGCGCGGCGTCATCGACCGCGCGCCGCGCATGAGCGGCATCGTCACGGCGGGGCTGGAGAGCGGCAAGCTCGTCTGCGGCCACGGGCGCGAGCTGTCCGGCCAGGCCCTGCAGGCCTTCGCCGCCGCTGGCATCGAATCCGACCACGAGCTGGTCTCCGGCGACGACCTGCTGGAGAAGCTGCGCGCCGGCTTCACCATCGAGCTGCGCGGATCGCACGACTACGTCTTGCCGGGCGCTGTCGCAGCGCTGCAGACCTTGCCGCACCTGCCGCAGACGATGACGATCTGCACCGACGACGTCTTTCCCGACGACCTCGTCTCGGTGGGCGGCATGATCGACGTGCTGCGCCGGCTGGTGCGCTACGGCCTGCCGGCCATCGACGCCCTGCGCGCCGCCACCCTCAATGCCGCGATGCGCATCGGCCGGCGCGACCTCGGGCTCGTCGGCCCGGGCCGGCGCGCCGATCTCATGGTGCTCTCCGACCTCGCGGGCCTCGGTGTCGAGAAGGTCTTCGTCTCCGGCCGCCTCGCTGCCGAGAACGGCGCGCTGACGCAGCCGATCGCGGCCGCCGAGGGAGCGGTACCCTTCCGCGACACGATGAAGGTCGACCCGCTGACCGCCGACGACTTCGTCATCAAGCTCGCCGAGGTTCCGGACGGCACCGCGCGGGTGCGCACCATCGTGACGCCGCGCTTCACCAAATGGGGCGAGGAGCGCGTGGCCGTGCGCAACGGCGTCATCAGCCTGCCGGAGGACGGGACGGTCATGGCCATGATCCACCGCCACGGCAAGTGGTCCGCCGCGCCCGAACTCGCCATCCTGCAGGACTGGGGCGACTGGAAGGGCGCGCTGGCCACCACGATCTCCCACGACAGCCACAACCTGACCGTCTTCGGCCGCGACCCCGGCGACATGGCGCTCGCCGCCAACGCGCTGATCGACTGCGGAGGTGGCATGGCGGTGGCCAGCGGCGGCAAGCTGCTGGCGGTGCTGCCGCTCCCGGTCTGTGGGCTGTTGTCGGATGCCCCCGCGCCCGAGGTGGCCGAGGGCTTCCGCGCCATCAAGGCCGCGGCCGACACCATCGTGAACTGGAAGCCGCCCTACCGCGTGTTCAAGGCTGTCGTCGGCGCGAGCCTGGCGTGCAACCCGGGGCCCCACCTGACGGACCTGGGGCTGACGGACGGATCGACGGGAGAGATCCACCCGATGCTGATCGCGGCGGATTAGGTGTTTCTTTTCAAAGGCTCAACCTCTCCACCGTCATGCCCGGGCTTGGCCCGGGGATGACGCGGAGAGATGGAGCGTCGAAAGGGGGAAGCCTACCCCTTCACCACCCGCAGCCGCTTCGTATCCTTGAACACGAACTGGATGGCATCGGGCTCCGGGGTCTGGTTCGGGGCGCGGGTCATGGAATAACCGAGCTTGCGGGCAAGTTCGGAGGCCTGCGGGATCGCCCGCACGCTGACCGCGAGCGTCACGCTCGGCGCACCGTAGATCAGCGCGGCCGCCAGCAGGCCGATCTCGACGCCTTCGCGAAAATCCTTCGAGCGCCCGGGAAAGCCGAGTTCCAGCCCCTCTCCGATCTCGATCCGCCGCATCGCCGCCACTCCTCGTGTGGGGACACTCTGGACAACGCCGGTTAAGCCTTCGTCTGCCGGCGACTAGACCACCGTCGCGTCGCCGCCCCACGGCGTGATCGGCCCGGAGCGGTCCTTGAAGCGGTCCGGCAGGTCGTCGACCATGTCCCACGACATCGCGATCCGCCCGAAGCCGACGCAGTAGCCGATGTGCATGGCGAGCTCGACGATCTCGGGCTCGGTGAAGTGCTCGCGCAGGCGGTCGAAGGTCGCGTCCGAGATGGCGAGGTGGTTCGTGGCCACGAGGTCGGCGTAGTGCAGGGCGGCGCGCTCGCGTTCGGTGAGGTCGGTGGCTTCCTCCGGGGCGGCGAGTTCGCAGACCAGATCCTCGGTGACGCCCTCCTCCACGCCCGGGCGATAGCGGATCGCCATGCAGCTGCGGCACTGGTTGTGGAAGGCGATGCGGATGCGCAGGAGCTCGATCAGCCGGCGCGGCAGCACCGCGTTGGCGAGAATCGCCTGGATGAAGGTGCGGTAGGCGATCGCGATGTCCGGACGCTGCGCCCAGATCCGCAGCACGCCGAGCTTTGCCGGATCGGCCAGCGCCGCGGGGCCGAGGAAGGCCTGCAGGTCGGGGCTGAACGCGGAGGGGTCGAGGGGCTTCAGGCGGGCCATGGTCGCTCACTCCCAGTTGAGCCTCTGGCGGGCTCCAAACGCAGCCGGCTCTGTTGCACGACCGCGGAGGCTCAGATTAAACTCATCGAAATCGATATACAAAGCCGTCCCACCCAGGAGGCGGCGCCCCTGAGGAGACGCACCATGCTGATGAGAGCAATGCTCGCAGGCGCCGCGATGCTGGCGCTGGCCTGCGCGCCGGCGATGGCCCAGACCCCCCTGACGCAGGTGAAGATCGGCGTCCTGTCGGACATGAGCGGACCGCTCGCCGACGCCTATGGCCCCGGCTCGCTGCACGCCGCCGAGCTGGCCGCCGCCGACAGCCAGAAGCTGATGCCCGGCGTCAAGATCGAGGTCGTGGGCGCCAACCACCAGAACAAGGTGGACGTGGGCTCCTCCATCGCGCGCCAGTGGTACGACCAGGAGAAGGTCGACGCGATCTTCGACATCGTGAACACGGCGGTCGCCATCGCGGTGCAGGGCGTCGCCAAGGAGCGCAAGAAGATCAACTGGCAGATGACGGGCGCGTCCTCGCTCACCGGCCAGTACTGCTCGCCCTGGGCCGTGCACTGGTCCACCGACACGCACATCCAGACGAACGGCGTCGCGGCCGGCGTCGTGGCGGCCGGCGGCGACACCTGGTTCCACATCACCGCCGACTATTCCGGCACGCGCGAGATGGCGAACCAGCTCAAGGCGCTGATCGAGAAGAACGGCGGCAAGTTCCTGGGCGAGGCGCTGTTCCCCATGGGCAGCACCGACTTCGCCTCGGCCGTCGTGCAGGCCCAGGCCTCCGGGGCCAAGGTGATCGCGCTCTCGTCCGGCGGCCTCGACACCGTCAACGCCATCAAGCAGCTCGCCGAGTTCGGCCTCGTCAAGCAGGGCAAGAAGATCGTGGCCCCGGCCATGTTCGTCACCGACGTGAAGGCGCTGGGCCTCGAGGTCGCGCAGGGCGTGACCTTCGTGGACTCGGCCTACTGGGATCTCTCCGACGACCTGCGCGCCTTCTCCAAGCGCTTCGAGGAAAAGATCAAGAAGCCGCCGACCCCGCAGCAGATCAACGTCTACACCTCGGTCATGCACTACCTCGCCGCGGTGAAGGCCGCCGGCACCACGGACAGCGACGCCGTGATGGCCAAGGTCCGCTCCCTGCCGATCAACTACTTCAACACCAAGGACGGGCGGGTGCGCGAGAACGGCAGCGTGGTGAAGCAGCGCTACGTCTTCGAGGTGAAGAGCCCGGCCGAGAGCAAGGGCCCGTGGGACCTCCTGAAGGTGGCTCGCGAGCTGACGCTGGAGCAGGGTGCGCCCTTGCCGGTCGATCAGAGCGGCTGCAAGCTCTGACCATCGGGACTTGCAGGTAACCGGCGAAGGCTCGCGATGACGTCATCCGCCGGGATCATTCTGGAGGCCTCCGGACTGTCGAAGCAGTTCGGCGGCTTCACCGCCGTGCGGGGGCTGGATCTCACCGTCCACCGCGGCACCGTCCACGCCCTCATCGGCCCCAACGGGGCCGGCAAGACGACCGTCTTCAACCTGCTCACCAAGGTGCTGCCGCCCACCCGCGGCCGCATCGTGTTCAAGGGGCGCGACATCACCGGGCTCGGACCATGGGACGTCGCACGCCTCGGCATGGTGCGCTCGTTCCAGATCTCCGCCGTCTTCGGCCGCAAGAGCGCGCGCGACAACGTGCGCATGGCCCTGCAGCGGCCGACCGGCGTGTCCTACCGGTTCTGGATGTCGTCGGCCTGGCTCGACCGGCTGAACGACCAGGCCGAGGCGCTGCTCGACCAGGTCGGTCTCTCCGACGCCGCCGACGTGCCCGCCGCCGAATTGCCCTATGGCCGCAAGCGGGCGCTGGAGATCGCCACGACCCTGGCGCTGGACCCCGAGCTCCTGATGCTCGACGAACCCATGGCCGGTCTCGGGCAGGAGGACATCGCCCGCATCACCGAGCTCATCCGCACCGTGGCGAAGAGCCGCACGGTGCTGATGGTCGAGCACAATCTCTCGGTCGTCGAAACGCTGTCCGACACGATCACGGTGCTGATGCACGGCCAGCAGCTCGCCGCCGGCCGCTATGCCGACATTGCCAACAACCCGGCCGTGATCGACGCCTACATGGGGACCGGCCATGACTGAGGCCGAGCCCCACCTCACCGTGCGCGGCCTGCAGGCCTGGTACGGCGAGAGCCAGGCCCTGCGCGGCATGGACTTCGTGGTGCGCCGGGGCGAGGTGGTGACGCTGCTCGGGCGCAACGGCGCCGGCAAGACCTCCACCTTGCGCTCCATCGTGGGCATCCTGCGCCAGCGCACCGGCTCGGTGGTCTTCGAGGGTCGCGAGACGGTGGGTCTCAAGTCGAACGCCATCGCGCGGTTGGGCATCGGCTATTGCCCGGAGGAGCGCGGCATCTTCGCGAGCCTGACGGTGGAGGAGAACCTGCTCCTGCCGCCGGTCGTCGCGCCGGGTGGCATGACCGTGGCCGAGATCCACGACCTCTTCCCGAACCTGCGGTCCCGGGGCCGGACGCCCGGCACCAAGCTTTCGGGCGGCGAGCAGCAGATGCTGGCCATCGCCCGCATCCTGCGCACCGGCGCGCGCCTGCTGCTGCTGGACGAGCCGACCGAGGGTCTCGCCCCGGTCATCGTCAAGGCCATCGGCGAGGTGCTGCGGGTCCTGAAGCAGCGCGGCTTCACCATCGTGCTGGTGGAGCAGAACTTCCGCTTCGCCGCGACGGTGGCGGACCGGCACTACGTCGTCGACGGGGGGAGGGTGGTCGCGGAGATGACCAACCACGAGATCGCCGCCCGCCAGGACGAGCTCAAGACCATGCTGGGGGTCTGACCGGTGTTCACGATCGAGATCCTGGGCAAGACCTACAACTCGGCCGCCGTCTTCGGGCAGCTGCTCATCGGGCTCATCAACGGCTCGTTCTACGCCATGCTCAGCCTCGGCGTGGCAGTGATCTTCGGCATGCTGCGCATCGCCAACTTCGCCCACGGGGCGCAGTACATGCTGGGCGCCTTCGTCGCCTGGGCGCTTCTGAACCTGCCCGAGCTCTTTCCCGGCAGCGGCCTGCCGTCCATCGGCTACTGGCCCTCGCTGATCCTGGCGCCGGTCATCGTCGGCGTCGTCGGCATGGCCACCGAGCGGATCTTCATCCGCCGGGTCTACGACCTCGACCACGCCTACGGCTTCCTGCTCACCATCGGCCTCGCCATGATGGTGGAGGGCCTCTTGCACGTGCGCTTCGGCTCGGCGGGGCTGCCCTACGGCACGCCGAAGGAGTTCCAGGGCACGTTCAATCTCGGCTTCATGTTCCTGCCCTACTACCGGGCCTGGGTCATCGTCGCGTCGATCATCATCTGCTTCGGCACCTGGCTCCTGATCGAGCGGACCCGCCTCGGCGCCTATCTGCGCGCCGCCACGGAAAACCCGGAGCTGGTGCAGGCCTTCGGCATCGACGTGCCGCGCATGCTGATGCTCACCTACGCGCTCGGCGTGGCGCTCGCGGGGCTCGCCGGCGTCATGGCCGCGCCGATCTACCAGGTGAGCCCGCAGATGGGGCAGAACCTCATCATCATCGTATTCGCCGTGGTCGTCATCGGCGGCATGGGCTCGATCCTCGGCTCCATCGTCAGCGGCTTCCTGCTGGGGCTCATCGAGGGGCTCACCAAGGTGGTCTACCCGCCGGGCTCCACCACGGTGATCTTCGTGTTCATGGCGCTGATCCTGCTCGCGCGGCCGCAGGGCCTGATGGGGCGCACATGAGCGGGAAACCGTCCTCCACGCCGGCCTGGCTCGCCTCGCCGCGGGCCCGCGAACTGGCCTACCTCGTCGGCCTGGCGGCGGCGGGGGCGCTGCTGCCGCTCGTCGTCTACCCGACGCTGGCGATGAAGATCCTGTATTTCGGGCTCTTCGCCTGCGCCTACAACCTGCTCTTCGGCTATCTCGGGCTGCTCGCCTTCGGCCACGCCGCCTTCTTCGGCCTGGCGTCCTATGTCTGCGCGCATCTCGTCACGGTGGTCGGCCTGACGCCCGAGCTCGGCATCCTGGCCGGCACGGCGGCGGCGGCCGCGCTGGGGGCCGTCATCGGCTGGCTCGCGATCAAGCGGACGGGCCTCTATTTCGCGATGATCACGCTGGCGCTCGCCCAGGTCGTCTACTTCTACTTGGTGCAGGCGCCCTGGAGCATGGGCGAGGACGGCATCCAGACGGGGCCGCGCGGAAAACTCTTCGGCGTCATCAGCCTGGCCGACAACACGAGCATGTACGTCGTCACGCTCGTCATCTTCCTCGCGGGCTTCGCCATCGTGAACCGCGCCGTGAACTCCCCCTTCGGCGAGGTTCTCACGGCCATCCGCGACAACGAGCCCCGGGCCGTCTCGCTGGGCTACGACACGCGCCGCTTCAAGCTCCTCGCCTTCACGCTTTCGGCCGCGATCTCCGGGCTCGCCGGGGCGACCAAGGCCATCGTGCTGCAGCTCGCCAATCTCGGCGACGTGCACTTCTCGATGTCGGGCGAGGTGCTGCTCGCCGTGCTCATCGGCGGCATCGGCACCGCGCTCGGCCCCATCGTCGGGGCCGCCGTGCTGATGACCATGTTCGACGCGCTCGCCAAGACGGGGGCCTGGGTCCAGGCCATCCAGGGCGCGCTCTTCGTCGGCTTCGTGCTGCTGCTGCGCAGCGGCGTCGTGGGAACCCTGTCCGGGCTCTTCGCCCGCAAGACCAGGTGATCGGAGGACACGCCATGGCGAACGACCAGGATCTTCTGCGCCGCATCGACCGGCTCGAGGCCCGCGCCGAGATCGGCGAGCTGGTGACGGCCTATGCCATCGCCTGCGACGAGCACGACATGCCACGCCTGACGAGCCTCTTCACGGCCGATGCCGAGTTCGCCTCGCCGAGCGGGCTCCTCGTCGGCAAGGGGCGCGACGCCATCGCCGCCATGTTCGTGAAGCTCTTCGACGTGCGCGGCCCGGCCTTCCACTGGACCCACGACCGCATGGTCGCCTTCGACGACGCCGACCCCGACCGCGCCACGGGCCTCGTCCTCTCCCACGCCGAGACCACGCCCAACAACGTCGTCAGCATCGCCGCGATGAAATACGAGGACGTCTACCGGCGCGAGGCGGGCCGCTGGCTCTTCGCCAAACGGACGATCCACTTCCTCTACTACGTGCCGGTGACCGAGTACGGCTCGGCCCTCAACAACGAGCACCGTCTGGCGGTGGGGGCCGAGCGGCGGAAGGCCGATTACCCGGAGACGCTGGCGGCGTGGAAGGATTTCGACCGGGCGCATGGGCGGTCGGCGGCGAAGAGGTAAGCGGTTGGTGCCGGCACGAGCCTCCGGTCCAGCTTGCGACACCCTCTCCGCGTCCTGGCCGGGCTTGGCCCGGCCATCCACGACTTCAGCATGGTCCCGGCAAAGTCGTGGATGCCCGGGCCAAGCCCGGGCAGGACGGCTGAGAGGTGGCTGGAGAAAAAAGTCCCTTTGTGTTCAACAACAAAGGTCCTCATCCTGAGCCGGCCCGAAGGGCCGAGTCGAAGGACGCACCAACCCCCAGCCGCTCAATCCACCGCCGAAAGCCTCGCCACCCACTTGTGGTAATGCTGGAGCGCCGGCTCGTTCCGCCCGAACACGAACTCGCGGTTTCCGCCCGACTCCAGGCCCTTCTGAATCTTGAGCCCGATCTCATAGTCCTCGTCCTTCACCGCCGTCAGTGTCACCTGGCTGAAGCCTTCGGTGGCGGCCTTCTCGGCGTCGGTCTTGGGCTCGCGCGCCGCGAGCACGGTCTGGCGGGTGATGGTGCGGTCGGGGCGATCCGTCGGGAACACCTGGCTCACCAGCGCATGGTCTCCGAGGATCCCGGAGATCGACAGGTTGGGGAAGCCGGAGTGGATGAGCCGGACGTGCTCCTCCGGGTCGCCCCACTCGCTCTCGGGCTTGCCCATGATGTCCATGAGTGACTTGCGGCCGAAGGTGATGCGCTGGTGAGGCCCGTAGGTGTCGTGCAGCATCAGGTTGCCGATGGTGAACTTGCCCACCGTGTTCGCGTGCAGCGTGTTGTGGTGGTAGCTCTCGAGATAGCCGTCCCAGGCCACCTTCCAGCCCGGCCCCTCGAGCTCGCGCTGGGTGTAGATGTACCACTCGGTGAGCTTCAGGCTGTTCAGCTGCTCGGCGAAGTCGCCCAGCCACTCGTCGATGTCGAACTGCACGTCCGGGCGCAGGCCCACCCAGACGAGGCCACAGCGCTCGGCGCAGGGCAGGGGCGTGAGGCCGAAGGCGCTGCGGTCGATGTCGCCGAAGGTCGACTGGCCATACATACCGACGAGCTTGCCGCAGTGGTCGTAGGACCAGGCGTGGTAGCGGCAGACGAAGCGGTCCGACTTGCCGTGCTTCTCCTCGCACACGGGCGCGCCACGGTGACGGCAGGTGTTGATGAAGGCGCGGGCCTTGCCGTCGTCGGCGCGGGTGATGAGCACCGGCACGCCGAGAATCTCCATGGTCCGGAACGAGCCCGGCTCCTTGATCTCGATGGACAGCGCCAGCGCCAGTGGCAGGCGCTTGAAGATGCGGTCGATCTCGTGCCGGTAGCGGTAGGGATCGAGATAGGCCGACACCGGCAGCGGCATCGGAGCCTCGGCCTGGTCGGTGGAGCGGACCGACTGCCGTTCCAGGGCGCGCCTGACCAGTTCGCGTGCGACCGCCTTGTTGTCCATGGCCCGTTTCCCCGTCGAGATCGTTTTTAGATCGATATCGATAGATTAGCAGCGGCCGCGGGGCCTGTGAAGCGCGCTGCCGGGCGACGGGGCGGAACAAAAAAAGGGCCCGGCCGAAGCCGAGCCCTTTTGCGAGTAGGCCGCGAGGCAATCGCTTAGTTGGCGCCCTTGACCGCGTTGCCGACGTTCGTGAACGTGGTGACGAGGTTGGTCTTCAGAGCCTGGAGCGAGGCGATCAGGCCGACCGCGATGATCGCAGCGATCAGGCCGTACTCGATGGCGGTGGCACCGGACTCGTCGTTCATGAAGCGCTTCAGCATCTGCAGGTTCTCCTCTTCAAGCAGGTGAATGTAACCTAGACGAGCACGCCTGCTGCGAGGTTAACCACTGCGTTTACCCGAAGCCCACTTGCGGTCATTGTTAGCGAACGGTTTCGCAAACCTGCTGTTTTCGGGACGTGATCCCGACGGTCGACGGCCCGCTTCCGGGCTCGGCGGCTCGCCGTTCAAGGGCCTGCAACCACGATCCTGAACCCGTTGCCGCGCCAGAACCCGTCAGGCTCCAGGCTGCCGCGGTAGGTGCAGCAGGCCTTGGGCGGCCCGCTCGAAAAGCAGCCCCCGCGCAGTCCACGCCGGATCGTGGGGCCCGCGTCGGCGTCCTCGCGCCCATCATCGCGATAGGGATAGGCGAAGGAGGGCTTGCCCATGTCCTCGCCCCACAACGTGCTCACCCACTCCCAGACCTGGCCGGCCATGTCGAGGCAGCCATAGGGCGCCCGTCCCGCCGGGAAGATCCCCACGGTGCAGGTGTCGTTGAACCCCGTCTCGTCGCCGTTCACGGCGTCCGGGTTCCAGGGCCCCGCCCAGGGATACACCACCGCGCCGTCGGTTCCGGTCTGGTCGCCGCGCGCGGCGCGTTCCCATTCGGGCTCGGTGGGAAGGCGCACCGTCTCGCCCGCTCCGATCCGGCCTTCCGCCCGCCAGCGGTCGGTCAGCCAGGCGCAATAGGCTCGCGCGTCGCGCCAGGTGAGATCGGTCGCCGGTGCGCTGCGTCGGTCGGGCTTGCCGCGTTCGGGACTGCGCCACGCCCGCCCGGTCTCCGCGACGAAGCGTTCGAACTGCCCGTTGGTCACCGGAAAGCGGCCCATGCGGAACGGGCCGACCGTCGCCCGGTGCGGCGGGGCGGAGTTGGCGGGCGCGGGCGCCCCCATCGTGAAGGAGCCGCCCGGCACCGGCACGAGGGCGTCGAGGTCGCGCGGGTCGCCGTGCCGCGACAGGATGCGCCCTGCATCCTCGCGCAGGCGCGCGGTCAGGGATCCGGCTGCGATGACCGCGACCAGCGCCGTCTCGAGCGCCGGCCAGGCGGGCGACCCGGGCCCGACGCAGCCGGCGGCCACCAGCGCGCCCCGCGCTCCGGCGTCCCCGGGCAGGCCGACCAGGGC
>NZ_CAMFHB010000007.1 GCF_945952055.1 uncultured Alsobacter sp. | reverse complement strand
CCAAGCCAATCATGCACTAACATTCACTCCGGACCACTCGGAGGGGGCTGATCAGGTTTCGACTTCTCGGCCTCGGCGGGCTCCAGCCACTCCGCGATCGCCGTGATGTCCGAGATCAGGGCCCTGCCCTTGGCGTTCTGGAGGATCGACCGGCCGGTGTTCACGGCTTCGACGGCGTTCTCCGCGTCGTCATGGACGAAGAAGACCCGCTCGCCGGCAAGCGCCTGTTCGGCATCCGACCGCCGCATCGTCGACCCGAAGAGCGATTTCACGAACCGGTTGACGACGAAGGCGCGCGCCTCCGGCCTCACGTTCAGGGTCTTGAGCCGGGCAAGCTCGGATCCCATGCGCTTGATGGCGGGCACGTGGTAGAGCCCCGTCGTGATCACCGCGTCGGAGCCCGACAGGAGGGTTTCCGTCCAGGGAAACCAGGTCTTCTGCAGGTCGATGTGGATGAAGTCGTAGCGCAGCGACAGAAGGTCCAGCAGCGAGAACAGGATGCTGTTGTTCACGCGCGCGTAGTCGGTGTGGGCCGCCGGGCTGCAGATCACGTCCACCCCTGCCGGATGCTGCGTGACGAGCAGGTCCACGAGGTGTTCGTCCAACCGGGACGGGTCGTCGAGCAACTCGGCAATGTTGAAGCGCGGCTCGACCTCGTAGTAGTCGGGCAGGGCACTGGACTGCAGATTGAGATCGAGCACGCAGGTGCGCTTGCGAGCCTGGCCCTTGCGGGAGGCCAAAGCGATGGCGGTCTCCATGGCGAGCATGGTGTTGCCGACGCCGCCCTGCACCGGCTGGAAGCTGACGATCTTGGCCTGGGCACCCGCCTGGCGCGCGGCCATGAGGCGGGTCACGACCTCGGGCAACTCGGTCGAGAGGTGCCGCCACCGGACCCAGTCGCCCCGCCCGGTCCGGACGAGCGAACGATAGGCCTCGGCGTCCATCGCCTCGCCGATATACACGACGAAGACCGGCCCCGGCGCGTCCTGCGCGTAGGACAGAACGGCTTCCGCCAGGTGCGAGGTCCCGTCGAGGTCCGCCACCATCACGAGGTCGGGTAACGGGGGCCGGGCCATGCGCCGGCCGAGGTCGGTCATGGGCAGTAGTTCGACGGCGAGCCGGCTTTGACGCAGCGCCTGCGCCAGGTTCTGGACGATGTCCTGACTGGTGTCGGCGGCGGCGATCAGCGCTTTCATCGTGGCGAACGGGCCTGGGGACGCAACGCACTCATGGCTTGCCGGACGACCCGCCCGATGCGGGCGCGGACCCGCCGCCATCATGGGTGTCGGACTTGAACGAGCTGCCGCCCGACAGCGGGACGCGATTGGTCCGGTAGCGGTCGATGGCGCGCTGGGCCCGCTCGCCGTCCATCGTGATGGAGGTCTGGTTGGCCGCTCGCGGCCAGGGGTCGATCACGTGCTGGGCCATGTTCCAGGCCACGGCGTCACCGGCGCCGAAGGCGACGCCCTCGGTGCGGTCGATGTACGGGGCGGCGCATCCGCCAAGGCCCACGCAGGCGGCGGCCGCGAAAAGCCGGAAGAGGTTCCGCGTCATCTCAGTTCCCGTTCCGTGCCGTGCTCGCACGCTGCATGTGTCCATACTGGCCCGTGCCGCCGCCGCTCGTGGCCAGGTAGTCCTGCAGGGCGTTCGACTTGCGCGGGCCCCGGGCGATCCCGGTCTGACCGTTCACGAAGGCGTCCACGTCATTGGCCGGAAGCGTGTTGTCCAGCGGCGATTCCAGCGGCTGCCCGGGCTTGGCGGGCCGCACGAGACGCGGCGTGACGATCACGACGAGTTCCGTTTCGCGCTGCTGGAAGGACTGGCTGCGGAACAGGATGCCCAACACCGGAACGCTGCCGAGCCAGGGGAACTGGTCGATCGTGCGCTGGCTCTGGGCCTGCAGGAGGCCTGCGATCGCGAAGCTCTGGCCGTCACGCAGTTCGACGGTGGTGTTGGCGCGCCGCTTCACGATGCCCGGCACCGCGACGCCTCCGGTCTGCACCGTCAGCGTCGGATCGAGGTCGCTGACCTCCGGCTTGACTCGCAGATTGATCAGGCCGCCGGCCAGCACCGTGGGCGTGAAGGACAGCTGCACGCCGAATTCCTTGTACGCGATGGTGATGGTGGGGACGCCGGCATTGGTCGACGACGCCACCGGCACCGGGAATTCTCCGCCGACGAGGAAGTCCGCCGTGTCGCCCGACACCGCCACCAGGTTCGGCTCGGCCAGCCGGCGCACCAGGCCGCGTTCCTCGAGCGCGCTGATCGCCACGTCGAGGTTCCAGCCGTTGCCGGTGATGGCCTTGACCGCGGTCATGAACGGGGTCGCGTTGCTGATCGCGTTGACCGCGGCGTTGATCGGGACGTTGCCGGCGAGGGTCGGAGTGCCGAACGTTCCCATGGTGGCATGGTTGGTGTTGCCGTTGCCGCTCCACCGCACGCCGAGGTCGCGCCCGGCGCTGCGGTTCACCTCGAGCACACGCACCTGCAGCATCACCTGCTGGGGCGAGGCCACGCGCGTCAGGTTCACGACGCCGTTCGGCGACAGGTTGGAAGCGATTTCCACCGCGCGGTTGACGGTCTGCGCGTCCTGGACCTGGCCGCTCAGCACCAGCCGGTCGCCGGCGCTCTGGACGGTGAGGCCCCTGCTGCCGGTCCCCTGCGCGACCTTCGCCGCGATGGCGCTCGTGTCGGGCCCCACGTCGACGTCGATGATGCCGACGAGCTTGCGGCTGCTGTCCAGCACCGAGATGTTGGTGGTGCCGATCTTCTTGCCGAGCACGTAGAGCGTCTTGTCGCTCAGCGGGATCACCTCGGCGATCTCGGAGGCGCCGACGAGGACGTCGGTGAAGGCCGCGCTGACGCGCACCGTCTGCGACTTGTTGACCGTGACCTTGACCTGGTTCACCGAGGCCACGGGGGTGGCCGTGACGCGCTGCTGGGCGCGCGCGGGCTGGCCAGGCGCCACAGCGGACGCCACGCACCCCAGCGTCACTGCAGCAATGGCCGCGAAGCGGCCGACCTTACTCTGTGGTTGCGCGATGGCCCGCAGTCTTATCCAACTATTCACCACGGTAACTCCGCGCTCCACGCCACATCGATCCGCCACAATGCGTCACGCTACAAGCGAAACATTTATTCCTAGTGTATGTTCGATCTAACGACTTTCCGGAAGCACGCTGTACTGTTGGCGATTGTTGCCGTTCCTGACGACGTTCACCACGCGGCTCGGGTCCTGGACGATGGGCGCCACGGGGGCGGCCGTGACAGTGCCGGTCTTGGCCGGTTCGGCGCGCGGCGTGAGATCCGAGATCGTGACGCGCGACGTCGGCTCGGGAGCCTGCTTGCCGGCCCGGTTGAGGATCAGCGAGAGCTTTCCCACGCCCTGCGCGAGGATCACCTTCTGGGCGTCCTGGGCCGCGAGTTCCAGCGTCACCGCGCGAGCGACCACCGGTTTGTCGGTGGTTTCGGCCGCGACCTGGTCGATCGCCAGCACCTTGACGTTCTGCAGGAGGATGTCGGCCACCGCCGAGGTGTCACGGGTGTCCTCTCCGCGGGTGAGCACCACGTCGACGCGGTCGTTCGGCAGGACGAAACCCGCCACGCCACGCACGTCGTCCACCCGAACCGTCACGGCCCGCATCCCGTCCTCGATGAGGGTGGACAGGGTGGCGCGCTGGCCGGGCTGGGTGACCTTGCTCGACAGGATCGGCTCGTTCTTCTCGATCGCCGACAGGACGAGGCGCTTGCCTCCCTTCAGCATCTCGTCGCGGGATCCGAAGGTGCCGGGCAAGTCGGTGTCCTTCGGCCAGACGATCTCGCGGGTGTTTTCGGGCGTCAGCTCCGACCCGAAGGGCAGCGCCTGGTTGGCCACGACGATCCGCCGGTCCTCGTGAGGCTTCGACGCGACGGTCTGCGACAGCAGGTAGCTGCGGGCAAGGTAGGCGGACAGCCCACCCAGTACGAGCGCGACAGCCAGTACGGCTAGAGACTGCATGCGCATGGCGCCCTCCGGATCTCGACCTCGGCGTCACCCGTCTCCGACGCAACTGATCAGTTGGACGCCGGAGACGGGAAGTCGGCTTACGGCTTGCCCAGGTCGGTGACCATCTTCGACCACTTCGTGTCGATCCACGACCCGACAGAACTGATGCTGGCAATCACGGTGACGAGCAGGATGCCGAGCAGGACCGTGTACTCGAGGAGGGCGGCGCCATCTTCATTTTTCAGGAATGATTTCAGAACCTTTGACATGTTGTCCCTTCCCGTCCTGACATGTTTCACAGGGGATGAGCACCCAGCGCGGGTGGCGCCGTGGCTCGCGGGTTAACAACACATTAATTCAATCGCTGAGTCAATTAGTGAAAAGGGGTTTAATCCTTAACTTATTTTTTGGTTAAGT
This sequence comes from uncultured Alsobacter sp., assembly GCF_945952055.1. Taxonomy (GTDB): domain Bacteria; phylum Pseudomonadota; class Alphaproteobacteria; order Rhizobiales; family Beijerinckiaceae; genus Alsobacter. The sequence goes on along the minus strand of NZ_CAMFHB010000007.1, from coordinate 177,382 downwards.
TATTTAGCCTTTCGCAGGGAAGATGTCCGAAAGCAAGGCATCGCGGCCCATGGAAAAATTCCCGTTCTCGTCGGAAATGGGGATGAAGACTGGCGCAATGCCCAGGCCTCAGGTGAGTTGATTTGGGCGATGTCGTCGCGCTTCTCATGGGAGATCGCCCGCTCAAGCACCGCGCTGTTAACCTTGAACGCAGCTCGACGCTGACGCGGCGCCGACGGCCATGACTGAACCAGTCCGCCCGCCAGCCAAAGCTTTGTAGTCATCAGCGATACAGCTGGACCTGGTAGTAGAGTGACCCGCTCTTGGGATCACCGGGCTGAGCGATCCCGATGTACTCGCCGTAGATGGGGCCCTGCGAACTGGTCACGGGCAGTGTCAGGAAGAAGTTGGCGAGCGCCGCCACCGGGAGGTTCGACGCCTGGCCGTTCAGGCTGTACCCCTCGTTGGCAAGGTTGAGGCAGTTGAGGACCGCCACGTTCAGGACCCGCCTGTTGGGGTTGGTCGCGGCCGACGCCGTTCCGTTGTAACAGGCCGGGGTGCCCCGCTCGCCATTGCTGGACGCGTCGTTCACGAAGCCGTTGTTGATCTCGTACATGTAGACGCCATAGCGGCCGATCGCCGTTGCGGCACTGGTGCAGCCAGCCGGCGCCTTCCCGGCTCCCGCCGTTCCTGTCGGATGGGCGATGGTCCAATAGCCCAGGCAGTTCCAGGTGCCGTTGCCGAGCGCCACGCTGGGACTCGTCATGTTGCTGTCGAGCGGAAAGCCCGCGGCTCCGGACGTTCCCGCGTTCGTGCCGTTGGGGTAGGGGGAGGGCTGGGACGGGTTGCAAGCGGCATTGTTGTTGCCGTTCGCGTTGCCGTTGCCATTGCCGTTCGCGTTCCCGTTTCCGTTCCCCCCTCCATTGCCGCCGGAGGGCGTGAAGCCTTTCCGCACATTGGGCGCCGGCGCATAGTTCGCGTTGCCGCGGCAGTTCTGGAAACTGCCATTGTAGAGATCGAACCGGGTGTTGAGACCCTCGTCCGAGGCCGCGATGTTCCCCGGCTGCGTGTTGATGGCGGTGTTGCGGAAGCAGGTCGCGGGACTTGTCTGGGCCGCGGCCTGCACGACGGTGTTTCCGCTCCCGCACAGGTTGGTCGTGTTGTTCACGGGAGGAGAGATCCACCCGAAATTGCCCGGAGCATACTGTGCATTGCCGGCACCCTGCAGGGCGACCAGCCTGTTCGGCGTCGAATTGATGAGGGCCGCCGTGGCCTGGTCGTAGGTCATCCCCGACGTTTCGAAGGGGTTGCAGATGAACATCGGCGTGAACTGGCAGGCCACCTGGTCGAAGCCAGCGACCGCCGCTGCGCCCGTGCTGATGGTGTTGCCCGAACCGGCCGAAACGAAGCTTGCAGGAAGGATCGTCGGCAAGGTCACGGGGGCCAACGTCACCGCGACGAAGCGTGCATGGCCGTCGTCGGCCGCCACCGTTCCCGAGGTGAAGCTCGTGCTCGCCGCAGGCAGGGTCCGGTAGAAGACGATGCTGGAGACGGCGACCGATCCTCCGCCCAGTCCAGCCACCCCGTTCTGCACGAGCGAATTGATGGCGGCCGTCGCCCGCGCCCGTGCGCCCGGCGCACGGTTCAATTCGGCGGCTCCTGCCAAGGCCAGAGCGTCCGCGCCGGCCTGCAACTGCGTCTGCAGGCTGCGGATCCGACCGCCGTCGAGCGCCAGCACGCCAAACCCGACGATGACACCCAACATCACTGTCGCGTAGGGGAGGATCACACCCCGGCGGTCGCCGGCAAAGGCGCTGAGCACGGATCGCATGACCGTCGTGGGGAGGAGGCGGGTGCGCATGGTGGCTTCCTCAGCAGGGTCCGGTGAAGCATTGCGCGGACGACGAGAGCGCCTCGCCGGTCACGGTGGTGGCCAGCCCAGGGATCTGGATGTTGGCGAAGCCAGACAGGGCCCCCAGGAAATAGAACGAGAAGGTCAGGTTCTGCAGGGACACCGACACCGTCGGAACCGGGCCGCCCGGCCGCCCGTCGTAACCGAGCCCCGTCTGGCGGTAGGTCACCACGACATTGTTGACGGCGAGACCGGGGAACATGTGACACATGCCCATGGTGTACCGGCCCGTCGGCGTGCCGCAGGTCCCGCCGTTCGACCGCCCGAACACGATCGTTCGCAGGGCCGCCGTGCTCAAAGCCGGCGCGTTGCCGACGCCGGTGCAGGTGCCGGTGCACGTGCACGTTGCGCTGCCGCCCGAGCAGGTCACGGTGAAGTTCGGCATCGCTCCGCCCGGGGTGCTGCAGGCGGATCCGTTGGAGCACAGGTTGTTCAGGCCGGTGGCCACCGGGTCCGAGACGGCGGCAAGCCGAGCCCCCATTTGCACGGCCTTGGCGGCAGCGTTGTACTGGTAGAGCCCGTTCAAAAAATCGACCGAACCGAGCAGGAAGACGAACAGGAGCGGCATCATCACGGTCGCTTCGACGAGCGGCCCGCCCCGTTCGCATCGCAGAAAGCGCCCGAGGAGTGAGGATCCGTTCATGGTCATCCCGCCCCGATCATGCGCTCGCGGTGCGTGACCGTGATCGCCGGGATCGTCTTCTGCAGGAATCCCATGCTGCCGAAGGTGTTGACGGTGAAGGTGGTGGTCACGGCGACCACGTAGATGTTCCCGTTGAAGCCGCCGAGATAACTGTTGGTGTTGGCCACTGCGTTGCAGGTGACAGTCACGTTGGCCGCGGTCCACCCGCTGACGCGGGCGGTGCCACCGGATACCAGTCCGGTGGTCGCCAGGTTCTTGGCGCTCGCCCAACTCGCCGAGGCGCACGGGTCGCCAGAAGTGTTGGTGTTGCGGGAGATATAACGGGCGGCGTCCCGGATCCCTGACGCGATGAGCTGCTGCTGAAAGTAGGCGTAGGAAAACTCGAGCACGCCGAAGATGACGGTCATGAGCACGGGCGCCAGCACGGCGCCCTCGACCAGCGCCGAGCCGCGCCGCTCGCGAGCGAACCGTCCCAGGAGACGCGACACCACCAAGGGCTTATTCTCTCTTTAAGCTCGATCGGTAGGAATAGCTTTAATATTTAGCAAAAAAGTCACACGACGCAACCCGCCCGTCATGCTTGGGCTGTGCTCTGCTTAATGCGCCCGTCTCAGGACGTGAGCTGGGCGAGCGTGGCCACCAGGCCCATGCCGAAGGCAACCCCGTAAGGGACGCCCATTTTGGGGTCGTGAAGCTGCCTCAGCCAGCCGATACGGAGGAGGCTGGCCGGCAGCGGCAGTCGGCGAAACGACAGCAGCATCAGGCCGAGGCCCGCTCCGGCGATGGCGCTCACGACGAAGAAGTCGAGCAGAGGCCTGGTCGGGCCGTACCAGAGCGCGATGGCGGCCCCGAGCTTGGCATCGCCGCCGCCGATCCAGCCGCGCGCGAACATCAGGATGCCCGCCACCAGGATGGCGAAGGCGACCGCCCCGTGGCTCGCGACCTCCGCGAGTCCGAAGCCAGCCGCGACGGCATAAAGAGGGAAAAGCACCGCGATGACGGCGTTGAGCGTGTTGGGAATGGTGTAGGTCAGGAGATCGTAGAAGCTCGCGGCGACCACGAGAAACAGCAGCACGAGCAGCAGTGCCTGGCTCACCGTGGGTCTCCTCCGGCGCGTGACGGCCGCTGCCTCGTCCTGGCAATGGGCAAGGGCAACACCCCTGGCGTCAGACCCGGAAGGTCCAGCGCACCAGCCGATAGACGATCACGCCCCAGTTTCCCAGGCCGAAGCCCACGCAGAGAGCTCCTGCGATGATCCAGCGCGGATTGACGCGATACCCGAAATCCACGGAACCCTCCCGAAGACGCCCTGTGAAAAAGGTCATAGCGTCGCAGGGCTTAACATTGCGCCAACGGCGTACAGCTGCCGGGAGATTCATTCCCTAGATACTCGGATAGGTAGCGTCATGTTCATGACTATGGGACTACTGTCGTGCATCTGGGCCGCCAATCTCGGGCGAGGGGAATGCGAGGCAAGGGATCCACCCACTCACGGCGCAGGGCCGCGGGGCTCGTCGCCCTGCTGGCGACGGGCGCGGCGTGGACCTCGCCCGCTCAGGCGCAGCTGCGCAGCTTCGAGCTGGGCGCCGGGGGATGGTTCATCGACAACCTCCAGGCCGATGGCGTCGCCCTGCGCACCGACATCCGCGACGGACGCAGCGGGTTGCGCAAAGGGCTGTTCCTGCTCCTGTGCGACAGGCGATCCGTGAAGGCGGTCTTTTCGCTGCGCGCTTCCGGCCCCCTGCAGGGCCGGTTGGTGAGCGGGCAGGGGGTGGCATCGCTGCGCTTCTCGGCGGGAGCCGGTCAGGTGGGCGACGCCCGGCACATGGCCGGCCTGACGGTGGCCGAGGGCGGCAGCTTCGAACTCGCCGACCTGCTGCCGGACCAGACAGGCTCCCTCATGGTGATCCCCCGGGAACTCCTCAGCGGCAAAACCCAGGTCACGCTCACGCTGACCGAGTCGACCCGCGTCGACAGCTTCTCCAAGCCTCAGGTGATCCAGCTCAAGGTCAACAGGGACCAGGACGCCACCGCGCAGCTCACCGACTTCCAGACCTCGTGCATCCTGCTGCAAAGGTTCACACCGAAGTCGTGACCCGGATGGCCCGCCGGCCCGGTCGAGCGGCCGCCGCGCTCAGAGACGACCAACCGTTCATCCTGCACGGAGGGTTGTGATGAACTTGATCCAGCGGTTGCCGCCACTCGCGTCCACCGGCTAGGCATCGACGTCGGGCGCAGTCGTCGAGGTCAACGCGCCCCAGAACACGGCGTCATTGCCACGCCGCGCGGCTCGGCAAGGCGCTGCGCGGCACGTTTGCGGCTCGGCGCGCGGGGTCTCAGGCGCGCCGGCTCTGGCGCCTGCGGGCGAACTTCGCTCCCACGAACAGAGAACACGCCAACAGCGACAGCAATCCTGCGCCAGCGATGGGGGCCGGAACGGGCCGAACCGAAACCTCGTCGATGCCCATGCCGATGAAGGAGTTGCCACCGCTCGTGCCTGTCGCGTTGCGGAAAGTGATCGTCGCCGATCCCGCTACGAGATTGGCCTGGACGGTCGAGACAGCGTCGAATTTGTTCCCGGAGCCGCTCAGCAAGGTGATGAAGCTGTTCAATCCTTGCGTGATCTCGGCGATCACCGTGCCTGTCGCGTTCTCGCTGTTCACCGCCTTGACATAGAAGTCGATGACGTAGAGGCCGGCTGACGCGACAGTGAAGACCTGGCTGAGAACACCGGTTTCCTTGCCCACCTGTGCGTAATTTCCGACACCCCCATTTCCACCAGGTGGGTACGCGACGTCAGCGTTCCTGGTCCAACCGGTGGCTTGGACGTTGGCGCCGTTGCCGGACAGAAGCTCAAAGCCGCCATTGACGATCTGGGCGTTTGACGATGACGCGAAGGTCAGGAGCGCAACGACGGTCGCTAGAATTAGACCAGCTTGCAGTCTCATGGCGGCTATTCCTCGGTCCCTGTGGTTGTCAGCGTTTTGTCAGTTAAGTGTAATATAATTTATCATCCGCTGATTGCGCTAAACAATAAGAAAAAACCAAATTGGGGAGCAATAAAGTATGGTCTTTGTTCAATCTGACAATTCGCTGACAGTTCCGAAAGTGTTCAGCGTGAGCTAGGCCATGATGGTTTTGCTTGCGGATGACATGACGCGTGCAGCGGGTGCTTCCGCGTCGACAGTTTTTCCAGGTCGCGGGTCATCTCGTTCGATGTCGACAGGGGCCAGCCGCCGAGGCGCAGCTCACGCGCGTCCAGATTGTGTGAATCCTGCTGCACACGTTCATCCGGAAGTCGTGGCCCGACTTTCCGGCATCGGGCCGTAAGGGCGGCTTAGCCCGCCCAAGCTTGCCATGGCCCACCGCGCTGGCTACGGATGGCCCTTGACCTTGCAAGGGCCCTTCCATGTCGAAAGTCGCACTCATCACCGGCGCAACCGGGCAGGACGGCGCCTACCTGTCCGAACTCCTGCTCGACAAGGGTTACGTGGTCCACGGCATCAAGCGCCGGTCCTCCTCGTTCAACACCGGGCGAATCGAGCACCTCTACCAGGATCCGCACGAGGAGAACCAACGGTTCATCCTGCACTATGGCGACATGACCGATGCGACCAACCTCATTCGCATCGTGCAGGAGACGCAGCCGGACGAGATCTACAATCTCGCCGCGCAGTCGCACGTGCAGGTGAGCTTCGAAACCGCGGAATACACCGCCAACGCGGACGGGATCGGCACGCTGCGCCTGCTCGAGGCGATCCGGCTCCTCGGCCTGGTCGGCAAGACCCGCTTCTACCAGGCCTCGACCTCGGAGCTCTACGGCAAGGTCCAGGCGGTGCCGCAGTCCGAGACGACGCCGTTCTATCCGCGCAGCCCCTACGCGGCCGCCAAGCTCTATGCCTACTGGATCACGGTGAACTACCGCGAGGCCTACGGCATGCACGCCTCCAACGGCATCCTGTTCAATCACGAGAGCCCGCTGCGCGGCGAGACGTTCGTCACGCGCAAGGTCACCCGCGCCGTGGCCGCCATCCGGGCCGGACTGCAGGACAAGCTCTATCTCGGCAATCTCGACGCCCGCCGCGACTGGGGACATGCCCGGGACTACGTGCGCGGCATGTGGCAGATCCTGCAGCAGCCCGCGGGCGACGACTACGTGCTCGCCACCGGCGAGACGCACTCGGTGCGCTCCTTCGTCGAGCTGGCCTTCGCCGAGGCCGGCATTTCGATCGGCTGGCGCGGGCAGGGTGTCGAAGAGAAGGGCTTCGACACCGCCACCGGCGCGGTGCGGGTGGAGGTCGACCCGCGCTACTTCCGGCCCACGGAGGTCGACCTGCTGATCGGCGATCCCACCAAGGCCAACACCGTCCTGGGCTGGCGGCACGAGGTCAGCTTCCCCGCGCTGGTGGCCGAGATGGTGCGCGAGGACATCGCGGCCGTTTCGAAGGACCGGCATCTGGCCCAAGACTGACCCGACAGACGACTGACCCGACAGACGACTCATGCGACCGATGACTGATCAGAAGCTTGGGCCGGAACGGCACCGGCAGGGAGACGCCCGATGACATCCCCGCAGCCCTTTTCCCTGGCCGGACGCAAGGTCTTCGTGGCCGGCCATCGCGGCATGGTCGGCTCGGCCCTGGTCCGCCGCCTCGCCGGCGAGGACTGCGAGATCATCACGGCCACGCGCTTGGATCTCGACCTGAAGAACCAGGCCGCCACCTTCGCCTTCGTGAAGGACGTTCGGCCCGACGCGGTGATCATCGCGGCCGCAAAGGTGGGCGGCATCCTGGCCAACGACACCTACCCGGCCGATTTTCTCTACGACAACCTCGCCATCGAGGCGAACCTCATCAAGGCCTGCCACCTGTCCAGCGTCGCCAAGGTGCTGTTCCTGGGGTCCAGCTGCATCTATCCGAAGCTGGCGCCGCAGCCCCTGCGCGAGGACGCGCTGCTCACCGGGCCGCTCGAGCCGACCAACGAGTGGTACGCCGTGGCCAAGATCGCCGGCATCAAGTTGTGCCAGGCCTTTCGCCGCCAGTATGGCTGCGACTACGTGTCGGCCATGCCCACGAACCTCTACGGGCCCGAGGACAATTTCGACCTGCAGTCGAGCCACGTGCTTCCCGCCATGATCCGCAAGGCGGAGGCGGCGCGCCGCGACGGTGGCCCGCTCCCCATCTGGGGCACGGGAAAGGTGCGGCGCGAGTTCCTGCACGTGGACGACTGCGCCGACGCGTTGATCCACATCCTGAAGAACTACAGCGCGGAAGAGCACGTGAACGTCGGGTGCGGCAGCGACGTCACGATCGCCGAGCTCGCCGGCATCGTCAGCCGGGTCGTCGGCTATGACGGTCCCATCGCGTTCGACACCACCAAGCCGGATGGTACGCCACGCAAGCTGATGGACGTGTCACGGCTCGCGGCCCTGGGATGGACGGCCCGGATCGGCCTGGAAGAGGGCATCGCATCCACGTACCGGTGGTACCGGGATCACCACGCCACGGCCTGAGGCCATGGACGCGGGGCTGCCCGTATTGCCGCTCTATGGCTTGCTGGCGTTGGCGCTCGGTACGCTGGCGCCGAGGGTGCTGCAGCCGCTGCTGGCCGCGGTGCTCGTGCTCGGCGCCTTTGCGCTGGCGGTACCCGAACCCGTCCGGTCGGGCGCGGTGCAGCGTTGGCTGGAGGCGCGATACGACGGCAGCGGTGTCGAACGCCTCGCCGACCCGGCCGGGATCATCGTCCTGGGGGGTGGGCTCGCAACCTATGTCGTCGATGCCCATTTCGGCAATTCGCTGGACGAGCGCGGTCGAAGCGGGCGGATCACGGGTGCGGCCGCCCTGGCGAACCGCTTTCCCAAGGCGCGCGTGATCCATACCGGTCGAGAACAGGCTTCCGCCAGCGACGCCTTCGCGACGCTCGGCGTGGCGCGCGAACGGATCGTCGTCGAGGATCGCTCGACGACGACCTACGAGAATGCCCGCTTCAGCGCCGATCTCCTGCGGCCCCAGCCCGGGCAGCGCTGGATCCTGGTGACGAGCGCCTCCCACATGCCCCGCGCCATGGCGACGTTTCGCTCCGCCGGCTTCGACGTGGTGGGCTATCCGGTCGACTTCGAAGCGGATCCCTCCCGCGCGCCCCCGCCGGCCGCGGCGTGGGCCGCGCAAAACGGCTGGCCGCGCGGGCGCCGGGAACTGCTCTCGATCCTGGGCTACGTCGTCACCGGCCGCATTCTGCCCTGGCGGCTGTTGGGGTGACGCAGCACTCTGCTACTCTGCGGTTACGAGTTCGCGACGCCTCCGGCGGTCCAGCTTGCACGTCCATCTCGGTATCCTGGCCGGGCTTGGCCCGGCCATCCACGACGTGAGAGTGGCCCCGGCAAAGTCGTGGATGCCCGGGCCGGGCCCGGGCAGGACGGCGGAGAGGTGGTCGCGGACTGGATGGAAAGGTCGTTTGCAAAGCGGCACCGACACCTCATTCTCAGCGTCTCAGCACGAGAGCGGCAGAGATCGACAATCCGAACCGCTCCGGCGCCGCATTGACAAAAATCGGATGATTGCTCTATCGGTGAGCAGATGCTCGGATTGTCCCTGAACGCATGAGCTTGCGCTTGCCTGGCTTCGACCTCGTCATCCTGGACTGCGACGGCGTCCTCGTGGACAGCGAGACGATCAGTTGCGGGACCCTGTCCGAGATGTTCCTGCCGCTCGACCCAGCCTTCGACGTGCCCTTCGTCATCAAGCGCTATCTCGGCCGGCCCGCCACCGCGGTGCTGGAGGACTACGAGCGCCTGACGGGCCGGCCGGCGGGCGAGGGGTTCGCCCGGGACTGGCGCCAGCGCCTGTTCGCGGCCTTCTCCCGGGACCTCCAGGCCGTGCCGGGCATCCGGACGGCCGTCGAGGGCTTGGACTGCGACTACTGCGTCGCGTCGTCCAGCGACGAGGAGCGGATCGAGCATTGCCTGCGCACGACGGGGCTGTGGGATCTGTTCGATGGGCGCGTCTTCAGCACGACGCGCGTCAAGCACGGCAAGCCCGCGCCGGACCTGTTCCTGCTCGCGGCGCGCGAGCGCGGCGCCGATCCCGGGCGTTGCCTGGTGATCGAGGACAGCGTCAGCGGGGTTAAGGCCGGCAAGGCCGCCGGCATGACCGTCTTCGGCCTGACCGCGGGCAGCCACTACGCCATCCTCGACCAGCGCGATGCGCTGCTGGAGGCCGGTGCCGACAGGCTGCTCGGCTCGTGGGACGAGCTGCCCGTGGCCCGGGCCTCCTGAGGCGGCCGTGGCGGAGGGCGACAACAGCCGCCTGGACGACGCCGCACGCGCCGGCTGGCTCTACTACATCGCCGGCCGGACCCAGGACGACATCGCCCAGATCCTGAACATCTCCCGTCCCTCGGCGCAGCGCCTGGTGTCGCTGTGCCGGTCCGAGGGGCTGATCAGCTTCCAGATGAACCACCCGATCGCGCAGTGCATGGATTTGGCGGCCCGCCTGCGCGACCGCTTCGAGCTGCTGCACTGCGACGTGGCGCCCTCCGACGGCTCCGGGGACACGGCGGCGGTCGGGGTGGCATCGCTGGGCGGCCTCCTCATCGAGCGCTGGCTGCGGGCGCGCAAGTCGCTCGTCATGGCGCTCGGCACGGGCCGGGCCATGCGCAGCAGCATCGAGCGCGTCCCGCGCATGTCCTGCCCGCTCCACCGGCTCGTCTCCCTGGTCGGGACCATCTCGCCGGACGGCTCCGCAAGCCCCTATGACACGCTCGTCAAGCTCGCCGAGATCACCCGGGCGCAGCATTTCCCCATGCCCCTGCCGCTGTTTGTCTCCAGTGCCGAAGAGCGCTCGCAGCTCCTGGAAATCGAGTCCGTTCGTCGCATTCGCGCCATCGCGGGCGAGGCGGACGTCTGGCTCATGGGCATGAGCCAGATCGGCGACGACGCGGTGCTCCACCGCGACGGGTTCATGAGCCGCGCGGAGCTGGTGGAGCTCGTCCGGCTCGGCGGCGTCGGCGAGGTCACGGGGTGGGTGTTCGATGCGGACGGCCAGTTCCTCGACCGTGGAACCAACCTGCGGGTGACCAGCGTTCCCCCCGAGCCGGGGAGTTCCCGGCCACGCATCTGCGTCGCCTATGGCGAACCCAAGGTGGCCGCCATGCGCGCCGCCCTCAAGGGCCGGATCATCAACGGCCTGATCACGGACGAGGAGACGGCCCGGGCTCTGCTCGCGGCGTGAAGCTCCGCTCCAGCTTGTCGGCCCGCAGGGTCCGGCCTGTCATCGAACCGTCGTCCATCCTTGACATAACGAACGCGGTCATGGGATCATCTGCTCTACAAATGAGCATATGCTCGCCATAACCGATCGAGGGAGGATACGATGCGAACGGTCTTTCGTGCGCTTGCCGGTGCCAGCGCCTTGGTCATGGCGGGTCTTTCACCTGCTCTGGCCGCCACGGAAATCGAGCTGTGGCATGCCATGGGCGGGGCGCTCGGGGAGCGCGTCGACGAGCTCGTCAAGAAATTCAACGACTCGCAGAAGGACTACGTCGTGAAGTCCACCTTCAAGGGGACCTACGACGAGGTGCTGAACGGCATGATCGCCGCCTACCGCGCCAAGCGCGCGCCCGAGATCGTGCAGTCCAACGAGCGCTCGATGCTGACCATGGTCAATTCCGGCGCGATCGTCCCCACCGACGAGCTGATGCGCGAGCAGGGCTACACGGTGGACTGGACGAAGTTCATCAAGCCGGTGGCGAACCACTTCTCCATGAACGGCAAGATGCAGGCGATGCCGTTCAACTCCTCCACGCCGATCCTTTTCTACAACAAGGATCACTTCAAGGCGGCCGGCTTCAACAAGCCCGGCGCCACCTGGCAGGAGCTGGAGCCGCAGCTCAACGCCATCAAGGAGAAGGGCGTCTCCAAGTGCGCCATGGTGCTGCCGGGCGACTATGAGTGGAGCTTCCTGGAAAACCACAGCGCCGTGAACGACATCCCCTACGCCACGCGGCGCAACGGGCTCGACGGGCTGGACGCGACCTTCGTCTTCAACAAGGGCAAGCTCGTCGACCAGGTGGAGCGCATGAAGCGCCTCATCGGCTCGGGCGTCATGCAGATCGCCGGCCAGGGCATCATCCCGGTGCAGCTGTTCACCTCGGGCGAGTGCTCCACGATCATCGCCTCGACGGCAACGCACGCCGCCATCATCGCCGCCGCCAAGTTCGACTGGAGCGCGCAGGGCATCCCCTACGAGCAGGGCGTCACCCCGAAGAACAGCGTCATCGGCGGCGCCGCGCTGTGGACCATCAAGGGCCAGACACCCGAGAAGTACAAGGCGGTCGCCGCCTTCTACAACTTCATTTCGCAGCCCGAGACGCAGGTCTGGTGGCACCAGGCCACGGGCTACGTGCCGGTGACCACGACGGCCTACGACATGGCCAAGGCGCAGGGCTATTACGAGAAGAACCCGACCCGCGAGATCGCGGTCACGCAGCTCATGCGCGGCACGCCGTCCGAGAACTCGGCCGGGTTCCGGGTGGGCAACTCCAACCAGATCAACGTGTCGATCATGGAGGAGGTCTCGGCCGCCTTCCTCGGCAAAAAGCCGGTGCAGCAGGCGCTCGACGACGCGGTCACCCGCGGCAACCAGGGCCTGCGCCGCTTCGAGCAGCTCAATGCGAGCAAGCAGTAGCACCGAAGCCATCGCGGCGGCGGGCGGGGGCGCGCGGCGTCTCCGCCTGCCGCTCGTCGGCCGGCGCCTCGACGGCGAGGCCGAGAGCGGGCTGAAGCGCGCCCATTTCCGCGACAAGGGCGTCGCCTACCTGCTGCTCGCGCCGCAGATGTTCGTCCTGCTGCTGTTCTTCTTCATTCCCTCCGTCCGCGCCCTCATCCAGGCCTTCCAACTGACGGACCCCTTCGGGGCCACGACGCAGTGGGTCGGCTTCCAGAATTTCCGCGAGCTGTTCCAGAGCGGTGTCTACTGGGCGTCGCTGCAGGTGACGGTGGTCTTCACGCTGGCCCAGAACGCGCTGACGCTGTCCGTGGCGCTGGTGCTGGCCTTCGCCACCAACCACATCGCCCGTGGGCGTGGCGCCTACCGCACCATCCTGCTGCTGCCCTACGCCATCGCGCCGGCGATCGCGGGCATCATGCTGGCCTTCCTGTTCAACCCGCGGGTCGGTCCGGTCGCGCAGATGCTGCAGGCCACGGGTTTCGACTGGGACCCGACGAAGACCTCCGGCCACGCCCTGGCGCTGATCGTCATGGCCGCGTCGTGGAAGCACATCTGCTACAACTACATCTTCCTCGTCGCCGCCCTGCTCTCCGTCCCGCACTCGATCCTGGAGTCCGCCTACATGGACGGCGCGGGACCGATCCAGCGCTTCCTCAGGATCCAGATCCCGATGGTCGCGCCCACCCTGTTCTTCCTGGTGGTGATCAACTTCGTCTACGGGCTCTTCGAGACCTTCGCCATCGTGGACGCCACCACTCGGGGTGGCCCCGCGGGCGCGACGTCGATCCTCGTCTACAAGGTCTATCTCGACGGCTTCGTCACGCTCGATCTCGGCGCCTCGGCCGCCCAGTCCGTCGTCCTGATGATCCTGGCGCTGGCGCTCACCTATGCGCAGTTCAAGTTCGTCGAACGGCGCGTGAACTACAGCGTGTAGGCGGCCATGAACGAGCGCACGCCCATCCTCGACGCCGTCTGTCACCTGATCCTGCTCGCGGGCGCGCTGCTGGTGTGCCTGCCGATCTACTTCGTCATCGTCACGGGGTCGATGTCGCAGCAGGAGATCATGCGGGTGCCCATCTCGTGGCTGCCCAGCAACCAGTTCTTCGCCAATGTCCGGACGGTCTTCGCCAACGCCGATTTCGGGCGGCTGCTGCTCAACTCCTTCATCGTCGCCGTCGGCATCGCGGTGGGCAAGCTGAGCGTTTCCGTCATCGCGGCCTTCGCCGTCACCTACTTCCGCTTCCCGTTCCGGATCGCGGCGTTCTGGCTCGTGTTCATGTCGCTGATGCTGCCCATCGAGGTGCGCATCGTGCCCACCTACGAGTCGGCGGCCAACGTCGCCCTGCCGCTCAACCTCGTCGGGCAATGGCTCGGCATCACGGCGCTGGTCGACCTCGACTGGAACATGGTGAACACCTATCCGGGGCTGATCCTGCCGCTCATCGCCTCGGCCACGGCGACCTTCCTGTTCCGGCAGTTCTTCCTGACCGTGCCCGACGAACTGTGCGAGGCGGCCCGGATCGACGGGGCCACCCCCATGCAGTTCTTCCGGCTGATCCTGCTGCCGCTGTCGCGCTCGAACTTCGTGGCGCTGGCGATCATCCTCTTCCTGCTCGGCTGGAACCAGTATCTCTGGCCTCTCCTGCTGACCACGGACCAGAGCATGGCGACGGCCGTGATCGGCCTCAAGAAGCTGATGCCGCAGAGCGACTCGCTGCCGACCTGGCACCTGCTCATGAACGCGGCCTTCCTCACCATGCTGCCGCCCATCATCGTAATCCTCGCCCTCCAGCGGTGGTTCGTGAAGGGACTGGTCGACAGCGGCAAATAGACATCATCGGCAAGTCAACACGACGGGGCTGGACCCATGCGGATCATCGGACATCGCGGCGCACGCAACATCTGGGCGGAGAACAGCCTCGGCGGCTTCCGCAACGTCTGCGAGCTGGGCGTGCAGGCCGTCGAGCTCGACGTCCACCTGTCCAGCGACGGCGAGCTGATGGTCATCCACGATCCGCTGCTCGAGCGCACGACCGACCACAAGGGGGCGCTGGGCCGCATGAGCCGGGAGGCCCTGCGCCGCGTGAAGCTCCTCGACACGCTGGACGAGACGATCCCGACCCTGGACGAGGTGCTCGACGTGTTCGCGCCCACCGGCATCGAGCTCGAGATCGAGTTCAAGATGGACGCGACCGGCAGCCCCTATCCCGGGGCCATCGACAAGGTGATCCGCCTGGTCGAGGCCCGCGGGATGGCGTCGCGCGTGGTGCTCACCTGCTTCGTTCCGGAGGTGCTGGAAGAGATCCGCGGCAAGGCGCCCGACTGGCGCCGCCTCGCCTCGGTGGACCGCCGCTCCTGCGAGGCCTTCGGCGGTCTCGACCGGACGCTTCGGCGTTTCGTGGATCTGGGCTGCATCATCGCCGTCGAGCAATCGCTGCTGGGACTGGTGCTCGACCGCGCCGTCGGGATCGTGGGCAGCGACCGGCTGGGCGTGTGGGTGCCGAACACGGTGCGCGACCTGGACCATTGGCTCGACCAGCCCATCGCCCAGATCACCAGTGACCGGCCCGACCTGGCGCTCCGGCTGCAGAAGGCCAAGGCGGCGAGGGGATGAACCTCACCGGCTGAGCGTCACGGCCGGCCCGTCACCGGGTGACGGCCGGGCGATCGCCGCCCGCGATGTCGGGCCGGTCGACCCGGGCGAAGAGCTCGATGAAGTGGCCGTCGGGATCGTCGACATACATCTGCACGATCCCGTCGCCGCGCTGGAAGGGGCCGGCCGACAGGGGCACGCCGTGCTTTTCCAGTGTCCGTGTCGCCTCGTCCAGGTCGTCGACGGCGAAGGCGAGGTGGTGCGCCAGGCCCGATTTCAGCCCCGGTCCGGCATCGAGCCATCCGGCCGGCGAGGTCGTGTCCTTTTCCAGGATGAAGTGCAGCTCGAAATTGGGACCGCGGAACCAGCATCCGCCGAACTTGAAGCTCGAGGGGCGCGGCACCTCCTCGAGACCGAGCACGGTGCCATAGAAATGGCGCGTCCTGTCCAGGTCGCGCACGATCAGGGCGCTGTGATCCAGCCTCGTCAGCTTCATGGCGTTCTCCCGGGGCGTCCTGTGGCGGCGCCGGGAGCGATCCTAGAACAGGCCGGGTTTCCCCGGAAAGGCAGCGTGCTCTCGATCCCGGTGCGAGCGGAGGCCTCTGGCGTGAAACCGCATCCCCCCTTCGCGGCACGCATCGGGAGGGTGGAGGCCGGCTCCACACCCTCCCGGCACCCGATCATGCCGCTGCTTGCAGCGAGTCCAGGCCCTGCCAGTCGGAGCCCTTCCGGTAGCGCGCGGAGACCCGGCCGTTCTCCAGCACGAACAGGTGGAGCCAGCCATTGTCGAACAGGGCGCGCACCGCGGGGTGCCGATCGAGGATCCGGGCGATCTCCTCCTTCGGGGCCTCGATCATCACCGAAAGCCGCATCGGCTCGTGCACCAGGCGCTCGCCGTCGTGCACGCTCTGCCAGGGCAGGCCCGGCCGCAGGCTTCCGCCGTTGCCCTGCACCACGCCGATCCCGCCGACCACGTTGTGGATGAGCTTGTTGCCGCCGCCGAACACGTCGGGCGCAACCGACGAGCCGTAGTATTGCAGGCTGATCCAGCTGGCGACCACGACGGGCGCGGTGAGGATGAGCTCGAGCGTGCCGTAGCCCTTGTCCCGACGCCAGTCGTAGCTGTGCAGGAAGGCCCGTCCGCCGAGGTCGACGCCCGCCGTCGCGCCGCGGGGAGCGGCGATGAAGGCAGCACAGCCGGCGAGGCCCCATTCGGGCCGGGTCTCGGCCCAGTTGATCGCCCGCGCCGTGATCGTCTCTCCCGACGACCCCGGCAGGCGCCTGGCCCGCTCGGCCCGGGTGAAGACGGCCGCCTTGTCGAGCCAGACCCGCGCGCGGCCCATGTCGGCCGTATGGGTGGCGGCCTCGCCGTCCTCGTAGAGCGTCACCGTGTCCGTCGTGGTCTCGTGCAGGCCGGCGACGAACAGGGTGTCCGCCGGGATGTCGATGCCGTGTGCCGGCAGGCCGGCCCTGGTCTCGGGATCGTTGAGGAGCTGGGCCAGGATGCGCGCGGAGACCTCGCCCGTCTGACCTCCGCAGGCCCCGCAGTGATAGGCGCTGGCGTGCGGGTTGTTGGTGACCCTGGCGCCGTGCCCGAGGAGCAGCACCAGGCGGGCAAAGCCCTCGGTCATGCTCATCGCCTTGAGCACCGCGGCTGCGGTGGCCGCCTTGGTCTCCGCGGGAACCGTCGTCTCGAAATGCGGCCTGGGCTGGGGCGCCGGTGCTTCGCCCGCCAGCGCGAGGCTGTCGCGCACCAGTTTCCAGCCATAAGCCGGGCCGGCCGACTCGACGAAGGCGAAGGAGGAGACGGCGGCCTGCCGGAACCGGCCCCAGGCGCGCTTCGCCCGGGCCGCGATCCGCGCGTCCTGCTCCTCCTGCGGCCCCACATGGCTGCAGGAGATCATGGTCGGCCGCAGCAGCACGGGCAGGTGTGCCTCGGCCTCGTCCGTCCCGTGGGCCCGGTGCGCCAGCGGCAGGCCGAAGAAGCCTGCGAAGCCGATGGTCTGGATGCCGGACGCCAGGGTCTCGAGGGCCCGCCGGTAGACCTCCGACCGCACGTCGATGCAGAAGGCGGCCTGCAGGTCGGGCCGGCCGGCCACCGGTGCGGTGCCGGCGAGCGCGCCGGCCAGCCGGCGCTGGTGGGCCCGCTCGCTGGCGTCCTGCAGGATCGCGTCGACCACGTCGTCGGCCGTGGGTGCGACAGGCTCGGCGTGGGCCGCGACGACCTGCCGCCAGGCGGCGGCCACGCCCGGCACATGGGCGAGGAGCGCCTCCTCGAACACCAGCCGGATCGCCAGCAGGTCGGTCACGGTGCTGTCGGTCTCGCCGCCGAGTTCGGCCTGCCACAGGAGCCAGCGGGCGTGCTGGGCCCAGCCGCCGAGATCCATCAGCAGCCGGTGGAAGGCGGTGTTCGCCGCGGCCTCGCCGATGCCGAGCCGGTCGGCGGCGCGCAGGATGGCCCGCTCCGCGGTGTCGGGCGCGGCGCTGACATGGGCGCAGAAACCCTTGAGCCCCGCGATCTCGGGCGTCAGGTCATGGGTCGCCCAATCGCGCCATGCCGCGAAGGCGGTCTTGCCCGGCGCCGGCGACCACAGCGCCTGGCCCCGGTCGAAGTGGCCGGCGGCCCACAGGCCGATCGTCCGCTCGATCACCGCGGGCCAGTCGATGCCCGTCTCGGTGGCGGCGAGGTGCGCCACCGTCGGCAGCGCCTGCGGCAGCTCCCGCTCGGTGCGCAGCCTGGCCTTGAGGGCGGTGGTGTCTCGCGGCTTCAGCGGCGACGGGCTGGCCTCGAGCGCGCCGGCGAGATCCTCGTCGCTCACCGTGCCGGCGGCGAGCTGCGCCGCATGGTCCTTCCGGGCGCGGGTGAGCCTGATGCCCGCCACCCGGGTGAGCCGGGCGGAGGTCGTGGCGAGGTCGTCGCCCGACTGGCCCAGGAAGGGGTTCACCGCGACGGTGGCCGACAGGGGGAACGCGGGCGGGAGGGCCCGCGCCGCGGCCTCGGCGGCATCGAGGAGGCCGGCGATCCGGGTGGGGGCGATGGTCAGGTCCTTGAGGAACATGGCGGTCTCCTGGGAGCAGGGCGTCTGGCGGGAGGCGGGCGGATCACTGCGTCCGGGCGATGCGGAAGCCGCCGATGAGCCGGTCGAGGACGGCATTGAGGTAGAGCCCATTGGCGAGGTGCACGCGCAGCCCCACGGTGGCCGGGTGGTGGGCCCAGAGCGGGAAGAGCGTCTGGGCGACGGCCACCAGGCCGAAGGAGAAGAGCGCGAGCACGATCAGGGCCCACTCCAGCGGACCGGGGGAGGGCGCCTTGGGCAGGGCACCGCCCCACAGCGCGCCGGCCAGGATGTGGAAGGCGAAGTAGGCTACCGCGGCCATCGCCGCCGCGACGGCGGTGCGCTGGGTGAGGGCGCGGGGGGCGGCATCCGCCAGGCCTTGGGCCACGAGGTAGGCGACGCCGAAGATCAGGATGACGCCCAGCGCAAGCGCCTGCGCGGACTTGGGCCCCACGAGCAGGCCGAAGGCGCCCGCCACCACCGCGTAGAGCAGCACCGCCACCGCGAAGGAGCGGGCGACGGCGGCCCCGCCCGGCACCGCGACGGGGCCCGGCCGCCGCTGTGCGGCGACCGCCTCGACCGCGTCTCCCGAGCTCAGGAAGGCGTGGGCCTTGTAGAGCGCATGGGCGACGATGTGCAGCAGCGCCAGCGGCCACAGGCCGAGGCCGCACTGGAGCAGCATGAAGCCCATCTGCGCCACGGTGGACCAGGCGAGCGCCGTCTTCACGGCGCTCTGCGTGAGCATCACCGTCGCCCCGAACAGGGCCGTGAGACCACCGAGCATCACCAGCGCGCCCATGGCGCCCGGGCTCGCCTGGACGAGGTCAGACAGGCGAATGAGCAGCAGGCCGCCGGCGTTGATGATGCCCGCGTGCAGCAGCGCCGAGACCGGCGTGGGCGCTTCCATCACCTCGGTCAGCCAGCCATGGACGGGGAAGGTCGCGGTCTTCAGCGCCGCCGCCAGCACCACCAGCGCCACGCCCACATGGGCGGTGGCCGAGAGGCCGTCCGCGGCCGAGGTCTTGAGGCCCGCGAGGTCCGCCGTGCCCAGGCTCCAGCCGATCAGGACGAAGCCCAGCATCAGCACGACGTCGCCCGCGCTCCACACCAGGGTGAACTTCGCCGCCGCCCGCCGCGCCGCCGGCCTCTCGGGATAGAACAGCAGCAGGTTGCGCAGGCCGAGGCCCACGGCGACGAAACCCGCGACCAGCGTGAGCAGGCTGCCGGCCTGCACCAGCACCAGCACCGCGGCGAGCGTCGCCATCAAGAGGCCGTGGAAGGCGCCCTCCCGGCTCTCGCCGTCGAGGTAGGTCCGGGCGTAGCGCACCACGACCCAGCCGACGAATGCGACGAGGAGCGTCATGGTGGTGCCGATGACGTCGAGCTTCAGGGCGACCTGGAGCGCTCCGCTGCCGAGGGAGACGCCGGTCGTCCCCGCGGCCATGAACTGCACCAGCCCCGCCACCGCTGCTCCCAACGCGCCCAGTGCCAGCCCTTCGGCCACGCGCGGCAGCGAACCGGGACGCCGGCCCGGACTGCGCAGAGCCAGCGCCGCGCCGATGAGGAACAGGAGAGGAGACAACAGGGCGACAGGGATGCCGAGCGACACGGGTGACCTCCGAAGCAGTGTGTCCGGAGGAGATAGGGCGGCGCGCTTATTTTGGAAAATTCATTCTTTCGGCAAAAACGTTCTGTTTTTTGGAAGTGAAAGCGGGTGTAGGGGGAACGCGGTCCATGCTCCAGTGGCGTCGTCATTGCCGGCGTCGCACCGACCGGCCAGGTCAATCCAGCAGCTTGGGTCCGACCAGCGAGATCCAGGGGATGTACGCGATCAGCACCAGCGCGGCGACCATGCACAGGAACATCGGCACGAGCGGCCGATTGGCCCTGTTCACGTCGACGCGGGCGATCTTGCACGTGATCAGCACGAGCACGGCGACCGGCGGGGTCAGCGACCCGAGCAGCAGGCCGAAGGTCATGACCATCGCGAAGTGATAGGGATCGAAGCCGTAGGCGGCGGCGATCGGCTGGAAGACGGGAACCAGCATGACGAGCGCCGGAATGGGCTCGATGAAGATGCCCACGATCAGCAGCACGGCCAGGATCAGGACCATGACGATCGCCGGGCTCGCGGTCATGGCCTGCAGCCAGTCCGCGATCATGACCGGCACGCCCTGCCGTGCGACGATCCAGCCGAAGAGGGCCGCTCCGCCGAGGATGATCATGATGGAGGAGGAGACGACCGTGGCCTCCGTGATCTGCTTCATGAGCCCCGAGAGGCTCGTGCGACGCGACGCCAGCGCGTAGATCATGCCATAGGCGACGGCGATGACGCCGGCCTCGGTCGCGGTGAACAGGCCGGAGACGATCCCCCCGACGATGATGCCGGGCATGATGAGTGCCGGCACCGCTTCGACGAACGCCTTGCGGGCCTCGGCCAGGGTGGCGCGCGGATAGATCTTGAGGTCGCTGGCGCGCGACATCAGCCAGACGGCGCACATCAGGATGAGGGCGATGAGGATGCCGGGGCCGATGCCTGCGAGCAGCAGGGTACCGATCGAGAGGCCCGTCATCGCCCCGTAGATGACCATCACCACCGATGGTGGAATGACAGGGCCGAGGATGGCCGCGGCGGCGTTGATGACCGCGGCATCCTCCGGCTTGTAGCCGTCCTTCTTCATCTCGGGGATCAGCATCGATCCGACGGCGGCGGCGGAGGCCGCCGCCGATCCCGAGATGGTGGAGAACAGCACGTTCGTCAGGACCGTGACATGGCCGAGTCCGCCTTTGAGATGGCCGACGAGAACCCGCGACAGCCCGATCAGGCTGCCCGTGATCCCGCCCACGTTCATCACCGAGCCGGCCAGGATGAAGAGGGGGATGGCCAGGAGCGGGAAGCTGTCCAGCGACGAGTACATCTTCTGGGGCAGCACGATGAGCGGCACGGTCCCGTCGATGGCCAGCGCCACCACCGCCGCGAGGCCCATCGAGAACGCGATCGGCATGCCCAGCGCGATGAACGCCATCAGGGCCAGTACCAGGGTCCAGAGCATCACTCGAAGCCTCCGGTCGATGGCGCTCTGGGCCGCAGCAGGAGCGCGACGACGGACAGGGCCGCGGACAGCGGAATGGGAAGGAAGAACCAGAACCGGGAGAGGTCGAGAGCGGGCGAGTGGACGGGAAAGCCGCGCTGCGCGTAAGCCCATCCCGACCAGGCCAGGACGCAGCAGAACGCGACCGACGCGGCGAGCGTGAGGTAGTGCTTCGCCTCTTCCATCACGGGCGTGGTCGCCGGCACGACGTCCACCACGATCTCCTCATGCGTCCACAGCTGAACGGGCATGCCGAGCAGCATCGACCAGACGAGCAGGAGCACGATGAACTCCTCCGTCCAGAAGAGGGGGAAACTGAATGCGTAGCGGTTGATGACCTGCACGAGGGTCATCAGGATCATGACTGCGAAGCACATCGTCGCAACGGCCTTGACGAGCCGCATGAGACCATCAACCGCGGTGTACATGGGTGGGTCGGCCGTTCAGAGCTTGCGGATCTTGTCGAGAAGGTCGCTCGCCTTGGAGGCCGCCGCGAACTCGTTCTGGAGCGCGGCGAGCCTGTCGGCGAACGGCTTCAGGTCCGGCTCGTTCACGGTGATCTTGCCTTCGGACACGAGCTTCTCGATCCACTGCTTTTCGCGCTCGAAGTGGGCCGAGCGCTGTTCGGTCGCCGTGTCCACGGCCGCCTTGACGATGATGGCCTGCTCCTCGCTCGACATCTTGGCGAGGTTGGCGGCATTCATGGCGAAGGAACCGTCGAGCAGGATGTGCCGGGTCTTCGACAGGTATTTCGTCACCTGGAAGATCTTGAAGGTGTAGCCCACCTCCGCCGTGCCCTCCATGCCGTCGACGACGCCCGTCTGCAGCGCGGCGTACATCTCCGGTGCGGGAACCGGCGTCGGGATCGCGCCCAGTGCGGCGAACGTCTTCACGAACACGGGGGCCTCCGGCAGGCGCATCTTCACGCCCTTGAAGTCGTCCGGCGTGTTGATCGGCTTGTTGCGCAGGAACGAGTAGCGGTAGCCCCCGACCATCCAGTTCAAGACCTTCAGGTTGGACTTCTTCTCGAGCGCCCCCGCGAGCGAGGAGCCGACGTCTCCGTCCACCACCTTCTTCCAGTGGTCGATGTCGCGGTAGAGATAGGCGAGCGCCAGGACCGAAAATTCCGGGACGTAGTTGGCGTAGAGCCCGGACTCGCCGTAGCCCATGTCCAGCGTGCCCAGCGACACGGACTCGATCACCTCGCGCTGGCCGCCGCCCTGCCCGGCGGGCAGGATCTGGATGGTGATGGTCCCATTGGAGGCGGCCGCCACCTTCTTGGCGAAGAGTTCGGCGGCGAGGTGCTGTTCCGACGCGGTCGGCAGATGGTGGGCGAGGCGCAGGGTGCGCTTGGTCTGTGCGCGGACGATGCCGGGCATGGCCAGCGACAAAGCGCCGGCCCCGGCCATCAGCCCCAGAGTGCGGCGGCTTGGATTGGAAAACCTCGTCATGGCGTGTCCTTCCCTCGGTTTGTTGGCCTGAGTTGTCTCAGTGCGTGTGCGGTCGATGCAGCGTACAGGCGGGATTGAGCCGGACCCCGAACCCCGGCTTGTCCAGAACGGAGACTTTCATGCGTCCGTTCTCGGGCACCGGCTCGTCCAGAAGGAGCGGATTGAACATCGGGACGACTTCGTCGGCTTGCGGCGACATCATCAGGAATTCGGCGAAGGGGCTGTTCGCCCTGGTGCAGACGAAGTGGTAGCTGTAGACGCTCGACCCGTGCGGGATGACCGGGACCCCGTGGGCATCCGCCAGGGCCGAGATCCTGATCAACTCGGTGATCCCGCCGCACCAGCCGACGTCGGGCTGGATGATGTCGCAGCAACCCATGTCGAGGAGGAGCCGAAAGCCCCACCGCGTCGCCTCGTGCTCGCCGGTGGTCACCAGCATGCCCCTGGGTACGGCCTTGCGCAGCGCCGCGTAGCCCCAGTAGTCGTCCGGCGAGAGCGCCTCCTCGATCCATTTCAGGCCGTAGGGACGCGTCGCCTCGGCCAGGCGCGTCGCATAGTCGAGGTCGAGCGCCATCCAGCAGTCGAGCATGAGCCAGAAGTCCGGGCCGACCTCCGCGCGCAATCCGGCGATCCCCTCGACGTTCTTCCTGAGGCCTTCCTCCCCTTCCGCCGGCCCATGCTTCAGGGGCAGCTTGCCGCCGATGAAGCCGAGCTTGCGGGCTAGGTCGGGCCGTGCACCCGTCGCGTAGAAGACGAGTTCGTCGCGGACGGGGCCGCCGAGCAACTGGTGCACCGGTTCCTGCCGGACCTTGGCCAGGAGATCCCAAAGGGCCAGGTCGACCCCCGAGATCGTGTTCACCACGACGCCCTTGCGCCCGTAGAACTGCGTCGAGAAATACATCTGGTCCCACATCTTCTCGATGTCGGTGACCTTCTGGCCCTCGAGGAACCGGGCGAGATGCTTCTCCACGATGTAGCAGCCGATCTCGCCGCCCGTGGTCACCGCGAAGCCGACGGTCCCATCGCTGGCCTCGATTTCCACGACGAGCGAGCCCAGCACGTTGATGCCGAAGGACGTGCGTGTCTGCCGGTACTCGGGGTAGCGCGACATGGGGGTCGCGATCTGGGCATCGATCCAGTGGCCGCCCGGCTGGTCGTGATAATCCGCGCCCCCGCCTCGCACGGTGTAAGCACGAACCTGGCGGATCGTGGGGACTCCCTTGGCCTTCGTCATCAGTAAACCGCCCGCCCACCCGAGATGTCGAACACGCCGCCCGTGGTGAAGGACAGGTCTTCGCTCGACAGCCACGCGATCATGGCGGCGATCTCCTCCACCTCGACGAAGCGGTTCATCGGGATCTTCGACAGCATGAACTGGATGAACTCGGGCTTCATCTGCGAGAAGATGTCGGTCTTGGCGGCGGCCGGCGTGATGCAGTTGACCAGGATATTGGATGTGGCCAACTCCTTGCCCAGCGACTTCGTCAGGCCGATGAGACCGGCCTTCGACGCGGAGTAGTGCGACGCGTTGGGATTGCCTTCCTTGCCGGCGATGGACGCGACGTTGACGATGCGGCCATATCCGTTGGCGAGCATCCTGGGCACGACCGCATGGCAGGTCAGGAAGGGGCCGACCAGGTTGACCTCGACCACCTTGCGCCAGACGGCGGGATCGAGTTCCCAGAGCTTGGCGTTGCCGCCGGTGATGCCGGCATTGTTGACGAGAATGTCGATCTTACCGTGGCGCGCAACCACGGCCTCCGTCGACATGGCGACGGCCTCCGCGCTGGTCAGTTCCACGACGTCGGTCGACACGCGACCCCTGGCCGCCAGCGCGGCGGCGGCCTTGCCGAGCGCTTCGCCGTCGATGTCCCACAGCACCACGGTTGCGCCGGAGGAGAGCAGGCGCTCGGCGGCGGCGTAGCCGATGCCCCGCGCGCCACCGGTGACGATGGCAACGCGCGACGACAGGTCGATGGTGGCTTTTCCGGTCATTCCTCACCCAGGGCTTTGGTGCGCGGTGAGGGCCCGCGCATCCCGATTGGGCGGGACGCTAGCGTGACCTATGATAACCGGATAATGAGATTTTCGACTTGATCAATTCCAAAGAGGCATCGATGGCCTTCGATGTTCCGGACATCAGCCCTGTCGTGGGGCAACTGCGTTACCGGCATCTGCGGTTGATCCTCGCGCTCAGCCATACCCGGAACATGCATCGCGCCGCGGAAGAGATGAACATCACGCAGCCTGCGGCCACCAAGATGCTGCAGGAGATCGAGAGCATCCTCGGCGTGCGCCTGTTCGAGCGAACGCAGCGCGCCACCCGTCCCAACGATATCGGGCTGTTCGTGATCGCCTTCGCCGAGGAGGCGATCCGAAGCCTCAACCGGTTCGAGAAGGCGCTGGGCACCCTCAAGCACGGCGGCTACGGCATGCTCGCCATCGGCGCCATCATGGCCACCGCCCCGGACGTCTTGCCGCTGGCCATCGCCGAGCTGAAGCGGCGTCGTCCCCTGATGACCATCGAAGTCTCGACGGTCACGAGCGACCGTCTCCTCGAGGCTCTCGAGAAGGGGGAGCTCGACCTCGTGATCGGCCGCCCGACCGAGCAGCGGCACATGGCCGCCTTCGAGGTCGAGCCGCTCGGGATCGAGGAACTCTGGGCGTTTGCAGCCCCGGAGCACCCGCTCGTGCGGCGGCGTGCGGTGAGCTGGGCCGACATGATGCAGTTCCCCTGGGTGGTGCAGCAATCGTCGAGCCCGATGCGGCAGGTGATCGACGGAACGATCGCCGCCTCGGGCCTGCCGCCCCTCGTCAACATCGTCGAGACCACCTCGATTTTCGCGACGCTCCATCTGGTGCGCCGGGCCGGCATGGTGGCGATCCTGCCGCGCTCGATCGTCGAGGAGGAGACGAGGATCGGCCGCCTGTGCAGACTGGCCATCAGCATCGACAACCCGCTCACGCCCTACGGCATCATCCGCCGAAAGGGCGAGCAGCTGTCTGAAAACGCCGACGAGTTCGTCTCGATCATCCGCGAGATGCAGCTCGGGTGAGGTGGGGGCTGCGGGCTGAAAGGGCGGGTGTCGGTTTGTGCGAAGTTGGGCCGCCGGGCACCTAGCCGGAGGCTGGTCGGCGTCCGCACGGATCCCCTTGTAGCCAGCATCAGTCGGGTCCGTGAGGGCGGCGAAGATCGCGGAGGCGGTCTCCTTCGCGCCGCCGATGGCGAACGCACCCTGTTTTCCGGAGTGCACATGCCGGGGCTGGGCACGCCTTCGCGTCCTTGGGGGTGACGCGCAGCCCAGCCGTCCAGGCCCGGACGAAACCGGTGCATGGCGCGCGGATCCTGCTATGACCACGTCATGCTGCGCGCGTTCTTTGCCTATTATCGTCCGCACCGGGCCCTGTTCCTCGCCGATTTCGGCTGCGCCGTTCTGTCCGGGCTGCTCGAACTGGCGTACCCGCTGGCGGTGAAGGGGTTCGTCGACGTGTTGCTGCCGGCGCATGACTGGCCGCTGATCCTGCTCGCGGCGGCGGGCCTGCTGGCCATCTACGCGCTGAATGCGGGCCTGAGCGTCGTCGTGACCTATTGGGGTCACAAGCTCGGCATCAACATCGAAACGGCGATGCGCGCCAAGGCTTTCGCGCACCTGCAGACCTTGTCGTTCCGCTACTTCGACGAGCGCAAGACTGGCCATCTCGTCGCCCGCGTGACCAAGGACCTCGAGGAGATCGGCGAGGTCGCCCATCACGGGCCCGAGGATCTCTTCATCGCGATCATGACCTTCGTCGGCGCCTTCGCGCTGATGCTGACGGTGCACGTGCAACTCGCCCTGCTGACCGCCCTGATCGTGCCCGTCTCCGTTTTCGTCGTCACCCGCTATGGCGCGCGCATGACGCAGAACTGGCAGGCGCAGTTTGGAAGGGTCGGTGCGTTCAATGCCCGGCTCGAGGAAAACATCGGCGGCATCCGTGTCGTCCAGGCCTTCGCCAACGAGGCGCACGAGAAGACCCTGTTCGCCCGCGACAACCTGGGCTATCGGGCGACCAAGCTCGAGGCGTACGCGATCATGGCCGCCAGCCAGGCGCTGAACTATCTCGGCATGCGGCTGGTCCAGGTCGCGGTGATGCTGGCGGGCACCTACTACGTCGTCGAAGGCACGCTCTCGATCGGCGGCTTCATCGGCTTCCTGCTGCTGGTCGGCGTGTTCTACCGCCCGCTCGACAAGATCGCCGCCGTCATCGAGACCTATCCGAAGGGCATTGCCGGCTTCAGGCGCTATCAGGAACTGCTCGCCACCCAGCCCGACATCGTCGACAAGCCGGGCGCGATCGACGTTCCCACTCTTCGCGGCGACATTCGCTTCGCGGGCGTCGGCTTCGGCTATGCCAAGGACCGGCCCGTCCTGTCGCGTATTGACCTGACGATCGATGCCGGCGAGACGGTGGCCTTCGTGGGTCCCTCGGGCGCCGGCAAGACCACCTTGCTCTCGCTTCTACCGCGCTTCTACGACGTGGACGCGGGCGCCATCACCATCGACGGCGTCGATATCCGCGACATGACGTTGGCCTCGCTTCGCCGGCAGATCGGGATCGTGGCGCAGGACGTGTTCCTGTTCGCCGGGACGATCCGCGAAAACATCGCCTATGGCCGGCTCGACGCGTCGGAAGCCGAGATCCTGGAGGCGGCGCGGCGCGCCCGGCTCGACGCCATGATCGCCGACCTGCCGGCCGGGCTCGACACGGTCGTCGGCGAGCGCGGCGTCAAGCTGTCGGGCGGCCAGAAGCAGCGCCTCGCCATCGCGCGGATCTTTCTCAAGAACCCGCCGATCCTGATTCTCGACGAGGCGACGTCTGCGCTCGACACCGAGACGGAGGCGGCGATCCAGGCGTCTCTTGCCGAACTCTCGGTGGGCCGCACCACGCTCGTCATCGCCCATCGCCTCGCCACCATCCGCAACGCGGACCGGATCGTCGTGATCACGGAAACCGGGATCGCCGAACAGGGACGCCACGCGGACCTCGCCAGGGCGGGCGGTCCGTACCAGGCGTTGCACGAGGCGCAGGCTTCGCCACCCGGCCGCCTGTCCTCCCACGCCGTGCTATAGTCCGGGAAATGCACGGGGATTCGCGATGATCAGGTTCAAGCCGAAGACCGAAGCCGACCGCGATCCGCCCGCCCGTGATCCGGCGGCTGCACCGCGACCGGAGCCGGCGCCTCAGCCGGCGGCCGACACGGCGACGAAGAAGCCCCGGAAGGCGAAGAAGGCGTTCTGACATCCGGGCCCGAGAGCCCCAGTGAATCCAGGCCGAAGGCACGTCCTCTTAACACGAGGACCCCGCCATGCGTCCTGCCGGCCGGCGGGGTTTTCCGCCTGGCCCGGGCGCAGATCGACGACGCGACCAGCGCATTGGTGCCTGAGAGACCAGCCCTTCAGGGCTTCGGTGCAATCAGTGGCGGTGCATCGTCGTCCGCAGGCAGCGGCAGCGTCTCCAGAGCTTTGCGGGCCTCGCCATCCGTCAGGACGGGCGACAAGCCGCCGCCTGCCGGCGGATCCATCAGGTGAACGAGGGAAGGAACCGTCAGGACGAGGATGACGATGGCCAATTGTGCGGCCAGGTATGGCATGATGGCCCGCCAAACGGGAAGGGCCGCGGTGCGTCGGACACCTTGTGCCAACATCAGCGCGTAGCCGAAAGGCGGGGCCATGAAGCTCGTCTGGAGAATGAGCAGGAACAAGACACCCACCCAGACAGCGTCAGTCGCGCGCTCCAGAAGCGGAGGCGCCACGATCGGGACGACGACGAACACGATCTCGAAGGCGTCGAGGATGAGTGCGCTGGCGCCGACCAACGCGAGGACGCCGGCGGTGACGGCGAGGGCACCTCCGGGAAGGCTGCGAACGGCGTCGGCTACGAGCTTGTCCGACCCGAGAACCTTCAGGACCAACGTCAGGGTCGTCGCAGCCACGAGCAGGGCGAACAGCGCACCGGTTCCGCCAATGACCTCGTCGAGGAGACCGACCATGGCGCCTCCGCGTAGCCGGCCGCCAAGTGCTGCGGCCATGAACAGCACGACGACACCGGCAGCTGCGGCTTCAACCGCATAGAAAAGGCCGGTCGCCACGCCGCCCAGCAACCCGGCGACGGCGAGAACCGTAGCCAAAGAGAGCACGATCTCGCCACCAGACAAGGTGATCACGTCGGATCGCGGCGCCGAGACCTTTATCCGACTGGCCGCACCCCAGGCGATGGCGAGCGATGCCAGGACAAAGATTGCGGCAGGCACGAGAGCACCTCGGAACAGGTCCTGAGTGTTCATGATCCGCTCAGACCGACCCATGGCGTTGGATGCGATCGTGTGGGCCGCCATCATCGCGTCCCCGAGGAGGATCAGGACCAGGGACGGCGGGATGACCACCCCGAGCGTGCTGGAGACCACCAGGAGAGCGGAGATGAAGGCCGGCGGAAGGCCCCGCTCTTCGAGCAAGGGCACGACAGAGCGCGACAGGGCCATGACACTGGCGCCCACAGATCCGTTCATGGGGCCCAGCAGCGCACCGAATCCGATCCCCGCGACGGCGGGGGCGGCGCCGGACTTCGGCATCAGGCCCACTGCCGTGCGAAACAGCGCCGAACCGACGGGCAGGCGATTCATGAGCGCGCCCATGAGAACATACAGCGGCAGAGCCTGCAGAAGGTCGCTTTCCAGGAGGTTCACCACCCGGCTTGGCAAGGCGGCGAGAATGGAAGGCGCGATCTGCCCCGTCAGCAGACCACCCAAGGCGCCGACGACGGCCGCGGCGAAGACGACAAGGAATGCGGGCAGCCCTGTGAGAACGAGACCCAGCGCGGCGAGCAGCAAAAGGCCCAGGCCGAACAAGGCCATCAACTCTGACCTCTCGTCCCACGGACAAGGTCGCGAATGCCCTGCAGGACCATGAGGGCGGCCATCAGGGCAGCCGAGAGCTTCACGATCACGTAGCCAGGGTTGCCCGTGTCGGCGAAGCGCTCGAGTTGCGACACCGAACTGGCGTAAAGCGGCCAACCCGCGATGAGCACGAACACTGACCACGGTAGCAACGCCAGGAGGAGACCTGCACGCAGCAGCCAGATCCTCGCTCGTGCAGAATAGCGCTGCGCGAGAGACTCCGCCGCGAGATGGGTTCCACGCCGCGTCGCGGCGGTGACCGCGACCGCCACATAAAGCGCGAACAGCACCTGCCCCACGTCGTTCGCCTCGCGGGCATAGCCGCGAACCAGATCGCGCAGCGGCCACTGGAGGAACAGCAGTACGGAAATGGGTAGAGCCAGCCACGCCGCCGCGCGGACCACCCGCTCGATGATCGAGTCGATTCTGTCCAGCGCACCGCCCTCCGTCACGAGACAGCATGACACGCCATCATCAACGCGACGGCAACGGCTCCGCTAGGCCCGAACGATATCTTCTTCGTAATCTCTCAACCCACCGAAGGGGCATTCGCCTCGCAGTCAGTCCTGAACATTGGGTGCGGCGAGACGCGACACTGAACCGGCGTTGTCCAGCCGGTGCGAAGAACCGATGCAGGAGACAGTCGCGGAGCGACGTCATCGACACATTATTGGTTCTTCTGGTGCTGCCGGAGAGGATTGAACTCGTCTATATCAATAAGTTCTTGAAAAGCCAACAGAATTATTGTCAATCTTTGTGAATGTGTAGCAATGTAGCGTGGCGCTCGATGTTGCAAGACTAGGCTGAAGTGGAAGCGGGATCTTCACAATCTTCTCTGCCTGGCCGCTGGCGTCAACTCGGCTGTCTCGCCACTAAGTCCTTGACACATGTCCGCGATTCGCAATTCAAATGCAGGGTCGGCGGTTGGATGACCGTACGACGATCAGCAACAGGGTCGCTGGATAGCGACACCTACGGAGACGAAAAACATGACGCTCAGCACGCTCGTGCTGCGCCCGCTGTTTGCGCGGCGCATCCCCGATCCGGTCTTCCACGCGAACCCCGAGATCGTCCACCACATCTTCTACGTTCCGGCGCACACGCTCGTTGACGGCATCTCGTATGGACCGAACGCGCGCCGGCCGAATACGAAGAAGCAGGTCTACAAGCGCGTCGACGACAGCCTGCGGAACGAGGACTGTCTCCCGAACACCTTCCACCTGAAGAACCTCGGCATTGTCATCAATGCGGCCTCGGTCAAGCGCATCAACGACAACGAATATCATGTCGAGTTGCCCGACGAGGAGCAGCACGGAGTGCTCAACGGCGGGCACACGCTCGACCTCATCGTCAAGAACCTTAACGAACAGGCCATCAAGGGCCAGTTCGTGAAGATCGAGGTTCGGACCGGTGTGCCCGCCGCGTGGCTCGCCGAGATTGCGGGCGGTCTGAACACCGCGCTGCAGGTCGAAGACATGTCGCTGGATGACCTTGCCGGTGCTTTCGACTGGATCAAGGACGAGTTGCGCGGCGAGCCCTACTACAAGGACATCGCTTGGAGCGAGAACGACAGCGGAACCTACGATGCCCGTGACATCGTGAGCCTGCTGACCTGCATGAACATCGGCCTCTACCCGAACTCGACCAGCGGCAGCCACCCGGTTGAGGCTTACGAGAAGAAGTCGAAGGCACTCGACGCTTTCCGCGATGACCATGAGAGCGGTGACGACGAGTTCATGAAGCTGCGTCCGCTTCTCAAGGAGATCCTGCGGCTCCATGACATCATTCGCCAGGACTTCGCAGTCGTTCATAACAAGAACGGTGGCAAGGCTGGCCACCTCAAGATCATGAACACGAAGGACGAGAAGGCGAAGACGGAATTCCCCTTCTACTTTACGGGCAAGAAGGCGAAGATGCGCCTGCAGACCGGGGCGCTCTACCCGATCCTGGCTGCGTTCCGCTGGATGGTCGAGGAGGGCGACGACGGCAACTATCGTTGGCGCGGCGGATTCGACGCAGTGCTGAAGCGTTGGAAGGACGTCGGGCCGGATCTCGTCCGCAAGACGATCGAGCGCAGCAAGGAGCTGGGCGGCAACTCGAACGCGATCGGGAAGAGCCGGACGCACTGGGAGACACTCCACCAGTCGGTCGCCTTCCGCGACCTCATGGCGAACCAGGCGGCGCTTGCCAGCTAGTTGACGGAAGGGCCGGCTTTGACCGGCCCTTTCAATTTCTAAGTCTTCGAGA
Source organism: uncultured Alsobacter sp. (assembly GCF_945952055.1). Classification (GTDB taxonomy): domain Bacteria; phylum Pseudomonadota; class Alphaproteobacteria; order Rhizobiales; family Beijerinckiaceae; genus Alsobacter. Next base: position 145,753 of record NZ_CAMFHB010000007.1, on the reverse strand, counting down.
GTATGCGCAAGGTATTAGAAGCCTATTACTTGATCGTGGAACTTCCGTTTGTCTAATAGGTATCCTCAACAACTGAGGATAATTCAATGAGCATAGAAGCATCGGGCTGAGGTCACGATATGGGATCCCGCAAGCTCGCGTTGATCACGCTGCCTGCACATGAAAGTCTCTCGCCAATCGAGGCCAAATCCAAGTCGGAGATCTACCTCAAGGGTAACGGGCACCTCGAGATCGTCTTCTGCATGAGCGTCCCGCAGGGCCTGAAGGGCGACTACAAGACGCGCGTGTCGTTGTCGCCGTCGGACTTGGCGATCCTGATCTGGATCTTGATCCGCAACTCGCCGTTCTACTGGTTCTTCCGCACGCTGGCGGGTCTCGCCGGCCGGGAGTTCAAGAGCAAGTTGGTGCGTGTGGGGCGGCTCGCCATAGCCCCACATCGCCCTGGTTATAGCCGAGGTTCCGGTTGCCGTATTGAAGCGAAATCTGCGTGAACTCTTCCGGTAGTCCGTAGCGGGCGGGAGGAAGCGGGGCTGCACAAGTGCCCCGCTTTCTGCGCATCCCATCAGCCGACCGTCATGCGAGCCACCTCGTTCGGCCGCGCTGCCTTTTCGGTGTTCTGCCAGGCGAACACCACATCGACCTTGATCCTCATCGTGCGAGCGAGATTGTAGGTCGCTTTCCAGGCCGAATTGGCGTCGAGGCCTTGGATGGACAAGCCAACCTCCGGCAGGAACTTGTAGCCGTTGTCCACCTTCTCGCCGACGTACGAGTTAGCGGAGATCATGTTCTTCAGTTCCTTCGCCGTCTTGCCCTTCTTCGCCGCGATCTCGACGACCTTCAAGAATGCAAGGTTCCAATAGGCCTGCGCCGGCGGCATGATCTCGCCGTCGATCTCGATCGATTTCGGCGTCGTGTAGGACAGGTTCGGCGGAGATGCTGCGCTGACCAGGGGAACGCCTGGCATCGCGTCGGGCTGGGCCGCTGTCGCGTTCTGAGCGGCTTCGTAGTGGTCGAGGATGCGATTCACGACGGAGTCGACGGTGTCCACGAACGGCTCGGCGTAAACCGCCAGACGCTTGAGGGTTGTGGCGGAAAGATCTGTTCCGGGTGTCATCGAGTTGCCCTCCCTGGGCTCTGTTACGATGGCGCCATCGTATGGTCGTATAGGGCTATGTCAAGTGTCGAAGCGTATGGAATCATTTAATACCGTATGAGGCCGTATGATCCGGTTTTAAGCTTGGCGGAACCCCGCCTTTCCAGACCTCAAAAAGCATCCGCTCTGCGTGGCTCCGGAAGCCGTTCAGAGAGCCTCCTGCGGCAGGCGCTCGCCTCGGCGCCATCCTGGGTGCGGGATCGGGCTTGGCAGCTTCCACGGGCCGCTCTGAGTCCACGGCGCGGTGCTTATGCAGGTAGTCGCTGATCTAGGCGCGCTCGGCTTCGTAGAGGCGCTCGGCGACGGCGCGGGCCGGCCGGGAGACATAGAGCTTCTTGTCGCCGAGCTGGGCGCTCGCCTGGTTCATGTTCTTGGCCAGGTAGTTTGCGACGGTGTCCACGTCCGCGGGCGTGGGCAGAGCCTGAATGTCGAGCTGCCGGCCGGCGCCGCGCTTGTGCGACCAAGTGCCGCCAGCGGCGAGGAACGCCTCGCGTGCGCGAAGAAGCTCGTTGTCGTCCATGATGATGATAATGTGCTGGTGGAGCCGCCTGTGCTCGTCGCCTGCGACAATCAGGAAATCGGGAACATAACCAAAGTTCTTTTTGAAGGCCTTTGCCAGGTTCCGACGGTTGTGATCGAGGAAGCCGGCCGGGTCGGCTTTCGCTTGGGCTTCGACGGTGGGGTTGAGGTTGAGCGTGGCGAAGTGCGGCTTGTTGAAGGGGGCCACAGCACGGCCTTTGACGACGCCCTTCTCGGCTTGCCCTTCGTGCTCGACTGCACCTGGATTGGCAGACAGGTCCCCGCCTCCGGCCGCTGCGCCTCCGAAGGCTGCGCCTGCTCCTGACACCGGTTAGCTCGCTGATGAGCCAGCCTGACACATCTGCATTGGATTGCCGACTTCGGGCATCCCATCGGGCTTTTCATTTGCTGGCGCATCCCTAGCGACCTAGTCGCGCTCGACGCGTGCTAATTCTTAAATGCCTGCGCCTTCCTCTCCCCAGTAGGCTGGGCCGTGGTTGCCGAGATGGCCGCCAACTATGCCGGGTCCGCGCACTCGGGTCCGGCCTATCCTTGCGATGCCAGGAGCAGCGATGCCCCGTGCAGTTCCGGCAGCAGGGCCGATTGCCGTATGCGAGCCTGCCTACTCTACCTGGCATGGATTCGCGGTGTGACCGGTGCCACAAGGCTCAGGCAACATGCCCGATGTCCGACACTTGGCCTAAACTTATCGCGCATGGTGCCCTGATGGTCCCCCGAAAAGCAGCGGTAACCGCTGGCGCCCGAAATCGGAGGTAAGTCATTGATCTTGCTGGTGCTGCCGGAGAGGATTGAACTCTCGACCTCTCCCTTACCAAAGATGCCTTTCCAACGCTTCGGAGCGCTACGCATGTGTAGCGAGCGAACGCACACCCATTGAATAATCGGGTCTTTTCTCGTCACTGTGCGCTACGTCGTGCTACCGTCGGTTTGCGTTGATCCGCGGAGTGGTGGTGCCCCGGTGGTGCCATGGAGACGAAAACGCAGGGACCGGATATGCCGAAAGCCAAGCTTACCGACGCTGTCGTTGCGAAGGCCAGCCTACCTGAGGATGCCACAGAAGCAGTCTTGTGGGATACCGAAGTGACCGGCTTCGGGCTTCGTGTCACCGCGGGCGCAAAGACCTACATCGTCAGCTATCGGCCCCAGGGTGGCGGCAGGGCAGCGACGAAGCGCCGGGTCAAGCTTGGCAACCCGCACACGATCAAGACGGCACAGGAGGCCCGGAGGCTAGCGCTGGCGGTGCTCGGCAAGGTGGCGGATGGGAAAGATCCTGCCGCCGAGCGCGCCCGCGAGAAGCGGCGCGGCGGGGCGAAGGTGACAGACCTGCTCGACCGCTACGAAAAGGATCTGGAGCGCCGGGCCTACGTGAACCGCACAACTGTCATGAGCGGCCTCAGGACGCGCCTCGCAGCCTTCGCCCAGCGCGATGTATCCGAGCTGACCGGCGCCGACATTGCGGCCATTGTCGAGCGGCTGGAGGCTCAGGGCAAAGCCGGCGCGGCACAGGACTTCCGATCACGCTGCAGGGCCTTCCTGTCGTTCTGCCATGCCAAGGCGCACGCCATCCCTGCTCACCCCATGCTGGGCTACCGGAAGGAGCGCGCGACCCGCGCCGAGGCCGTCGAGCGGGTCGGGCGTGAACGGGAGCTGTCAGCGGTCGACCTCGCCAAGGTGTGGAATGCCGCCGACCCGGCGACGGTGTTCGGCCGGCTCATCCGCTTCCTGATCCTGACGGGCTGTCGCCGAGGAGAGGCAGCCGGGCTGCGGCGTGACATGATCGACGCAAAGGCGAAGGTGATCCGACTGCCGGCCGTTTTCACGAAGCAGGGGAGGGGCCATGTCGTCCCGATCGAGCCGACTTTGGCAGCGCTGCTGAAGGCCTGCACTATGGACGCCCGGAGCCCGGAACTGGTGTTCCCGTCGCCCCGGTCGGGGGGCGTCATGAAAGGCTGGACGAAGCTCGTGGCTGGCCCGTGCAAAGCCAGCGGAGTGACTTTCACGCTCCACGACTTGCGGCACACCTTCCGCTCCGGCCTCTCACGCCTTGGCATCGATCCGGACACCGCCGAACTGGCACAGGGCCATGCACGACAGGGGCTCGAGGCAATCTACAATCACGACGATGGCCTCGACCGGTTGCGGCCGGCCTTCGCAAAGTGGGCAAAGCACGTCAGCTCATTGGTTGCCGCCAAGAGCGGAGCGACGTGCCAACAAGCCGGATAGCGCGGGCGCTGAGAATTTGAGGCCAGAGAAATAATCGTTCGCCCCAGGCCGAAATCTAATTGCGCCTTTTGTTGAGTTCGGCTGGCTTCAGGACTCGAGTTGGGCGCAACAGGCGTTCACTAGATATGGTGTCCATTCGGAGACCCCTTGCGACACCTTTTGCAAAAGCCAATAGCTACATCACGGTACACACTGTGAGGTTCAGCTATGGCTTCCGCAACAATCCAGTCAACTTCGGTCAGCATGCGCCGGCTGCACAAGCCGAAACCTATTCCCAATCTTGCGGCGCTCCCGCCGGAAGCCTTCCTCACGACAAAGCAGGTTGCTCAGGTCAGCGGCTTCAGCGAACAGACCGTTCGGAAGTGGGGCTTTGTGGGCCGCGGTCCAAAGCTGACGAAGGTAGAGGGTTGCCCGCGCTATCGGGTGCAGGACGTACGGGCCTGGATGGCCGGCGACGCATCCCGGGCCGACCTCTTTGCCGATGAACCTGCGGACGCTCGTCATGGGTGAGGCACGGCACAGCCTTGTGAGGCCTGCGGCCAACCCGCCAGCCGGCTCGCGGTTGGCAAATCTCGCTGACCACTTCGACAAGCTCATGGCCGAGGGGGAACCCGAGCTTTATGAACTCATGCTGCAAGGGGCGGATCGAAATGCCGAAGATTTTCTGATCCGGCACAACGTGGCCCCTGGCAGCCCCGATATGGAAGCGATCAAGCCCTTTGTGGCGAGAGAGTTTCGGTTGGTGACGCTGGACTACCTGCGGGGTCCCCAGAAGCCCCCGAAGCGGGGCAATCCCGGGGGTAACTCTACAACTGAACTGATCATATTTGCGGAATACACTCGTCAGATTGAAGAGTTGCCGCGTGGATCAAGCCGCAACCGACTGTCGGAAGCTACAGCCCAAGCGCTGGGGCCTGGCGTTGCAGCACATCATGTTCGGCCTATTGCTCGAAAATTCTCCCGGCTCCTCGGAAGCATTGATGAAAAGTGGAGCGAAGCACTGCTGCTAGCGATCATCTGCTTCCGCGACACAATCGAAAAATTTGACGACCACACGCAGCGCCGCCGGCTCCGGCGTCGTCATTAAATGCCGCGCCCCGGCCCGTTTAAGCCGAGAACGGCAACGGCGATTCTCCGATCGACACGCGCCGGAGGCTGACAAAATGGATACGAAAAACGTTGGCGAGGGTGTCCGCTGGGAACAACGCGAGTTCGTCACGATCCGCGAAGCCCAGGACATCCTTGGGTGCTCACGCTGCCGGATCCAAAATGCGTGGATCAGCGGGAAGATCGAGCTTCACGAGCCTGCCACAGGTGGCCCCAGGGTGATTGCCGTGGCTGACGTGAAGCGCCTTGCCGCCGCAGCACGGCCGATAGACCGCCCCGGATTCCGCCGCGGCCGGCCGATGCTGAAGCTCGTCATCGACAACGGTTGAAAAGAAAAGGCGCCGCGAAGGCCTGCCAGCCAGCGGCGCCAATGTAGGATAATCAGACGATGGAAAACGTAAGGGCGGATGCTCCCGAAGTCAATATTGACGGGGCTGTTGAATTTCTTGAAAGCGTCGAGTGCGTTGGCAGAATAGCCGTTGCTTGCATTGATCCGAGCGGCATCAATAGGACTTCTGGGGAGACTTTTACACTCCCGTTTGAGCGCCCGAAATTGCGCAAATGGCTGTCTCGTCACAACGGGACACACAATCTTTATTTTCGCACCAATGAGCCCAAGCCTGTGGCTGAACAGACAGGCGCACGGGGGTGCTGCAATGAGGATGATATAAGCCTCATCAGGGCCATCAGTGTGGATCTGGATCCAATCGCTTCTGTAGAGGCAACGCCGGGCGGGCTGGAGCGAGAGCGGGCAAGGCTGCACACCATTGCCGATGAATGGCGCGAGCACTTCGTGCTGTCTCCTACGTTCATCGTAGACAGCGGCGCAGGCATCCAAATGCATTGGCGGTTTGAGGAACCGCTGCCGAACACAGTCACCAATCGAGCCGCGGTGAAGGCGCAGGCGCGCGGGCTGCAAGAGCTTTTCGGGCCGGGGGCTGACAAGGTGCAAAGCGTCGAGCACCTGTTCCGGATCCCGTTCACCGTCAACATCCCGAATGCTGGAAAGATTGCGAAGGGCCGCACCGCGACCGCCGCCAGGCTCATCCACGCCGACCCGGGGAGCCGGTACACGCTCGCCGGCCTCTCGCGCTTCGTGCAGCCGTTAGAAGCACCCGAGGTAAGCCCCGCGATCGATCGCCACGACTTCGACTTCATCGCGGTCCTGGACGCGGCGGAAGCGCCGGAGACGATGCCGGAGCACCTCAAGGTCATCGCCGCGGACCTGCGCCGGATCAAGTCGGTTGCCGTCATGCTGGCGGGCGACGCGGATCGGTCGAAGCGTGACTTCCACATTGCGTGCTTGTGCGTCGAGCGCGGCCTGTCCGAAGCCACAGAGATTGGCCAGGTCACGTTCTCCCTATCGCCCGCGAAGCTGCTCGAGAAAGAGGAGGCAGGGCGGGGTGAGCAATACGCATTGTATACGGTCTCGAGGGCGCTGCAGACGGCAAAGCCTCGCCTGACGAAGGATGTGTTCTCCGACGAAAGCCAAGCGGCTCTGCAGGCGCCGCAAATGGCTCCCGCGCCCGCAGATTGGGATCATCTCGACATCACGTTCCCGATCGACGTGAAGAGCATCAAGCGCCGGGAGTGGCTCGCCAGCGGTGCCACCCTCAACATCCCCGACGGCGAACCCGTCTTGCTCGCCGGCCCGCCGAAGGTGTCGAAGTCGGCCTTCGTGAACGGCCTTGCGCTGAGCGTAGCTTCTGGCGATCCGGTCTACCTCTTCGGCCAGGCGGGTGCGCAATTCTGCCGCTTCAAAGCCGGCCGCGTGCTCATCGTGAACAACGAGGACACCCGGGATGAAATCTTGCGGCGCCTTGCCGCCATAACCAATGCCGCCGGCCGTGCGCCGGCCACAGGGAAGCTGAAGGTGTGGGCAGGCGGCGACGCCGGCAGGCAACCCTTGCGGGTGCTGCAGCGCGAGCAAGGGCGACTGACGCCAGGGGCCGGCTACGATCAACTCCGATCCCTTGCCAGCCACTTCCAGCCGAACCTGATCGTTTTCGACAGCCTCGCCAGTATGTCGATCGGACTTTCGGAAAATGACAATGCCGAGATGGATTTGCTGGTTCGCACCCTCGCGGAGATCGCCGCATTGTCCCGAGCTACGGCGCTCATTATCCACCACACGAGCAAGAGCAAAGCCGGAAGCGCAGGCGACCAGACGGCGGCCCGCGGAGCTGGAGCCCTTTACGGCGCTGTTCGGGCCGGGCTGACCCTGATGCCGGTATCGGAAGAGGATGCCGAGGCGGCGCAACTTCCGCCCGGGCATCACGTCCGGCTGGACGACAGCGGCGGCAACTACAGCGCCAAGGATGACAAGGCCCAGGTATTTTCGGTGTACGGCGGAGACGTGGGCAACGGAGAGGAAGAGGGCTCGAGGCCGCGCGATGCTGCTTCGGTCTTTCACCGTGCGCCGTCCGACAAGGCCGCGGTGCTCCGCTACATCGGCGCCTTTAAGTTCGGGGCACGCGGCCCAGGCAAACGGGGAAAGCAGTCCACAGGGGGCGTTGAAGATGGCGCTGCTCTCCCGGCCATGCTCGCGCGCGCAATCAGCAACGTGCTCGGCGAAGAAGCCGAAATGGAATTCAAGGCGAGCGTCAAAGAGAGGGTCGGCGCTGAGTTGGTGGCCCGCGGTTACACGGGCGGTGTCTCAGTGTCCGCAATCGATAAATTGGCTCGCGAGCACATCTCGGCATCGGGCGTGGAAATCGAGGAAGGCGGACAACTTGTCCTCATCTACAGGCGGCCGAAGAGCAAGACGGCTAAGTCGCAGACCCTTATTGGCCGTGAGGTTCGCAGCATCGCAGGTGAAGGCGGCTGCGATGTTTGAGAAGCTTGAAATCGTTCAACAATTCGGGATTTTTGGCCAGCTTCGCAGCTTCGCATTTTTGTTTGGCTGCGAAGCTCGAAAAAACCCAACGATATCAATGCTTCGCAGATCGCAGGCATCGCACCCCTACGGGGAGGCTTCGCGGCTGCGAAGCCGCCGCCTCCCTCGTATCGGGCCGGAGCGTCCACAATCAAACCAGGCTGTGGAAGATCATAGTTCAAGGGGAGCGCGCTAAGATGCCTCGCAAGCGTGGGCCACGTCCGCCGCTGTCGAAAAAGCAGATTGCCTACTACGGCTCCGCGGCCTCTCGAGAGCAGAGAGCATCGGCGCTTGCGAAGGCATTCCGGAAGACGGCCACACTTCCTCACTGTGGAGCGCGAGCGAAGACAACTGGCGAGCCTTGTCAGAAGCCGGCGCTTCCGAACGGCCGATGCCACATGCATGGCGGGAAGACGCCAGCCGGCAAGCATTGGCACGTTGCCCAGGTGGCGAACCAAAGCGGGTCTGTGGAGAAAGCTCACCGCAAGCTGGGCGACCTGGCAAGGCGTAAGGCGAAGAGGGAAGCGCGCGTCAATGCCATGTCGCCGGATGAGCTACAGCGCCACCGGGAATGGCAGGCGACCCATGGGCCGGGCGGCAAGCGCGAAGTCGCTCGCCGCAACAGGGAGGCCCGCGCCGTGATCGAGGGCACGGTGCCACGCGCTGCCGAACCAACCGGCGAGGCTGTGGAGCTGCAGCGGGTAATTGACCTACTCGAGGCGCGCAGGAAGCGGCGCGAGGCCGCTACGAACGCGGCGGATGTTCAATCAGGTGGAGAGTGGAACGATGAGCGCTGATACCCCGCAGGATGCTTTCGCCCGAAACCTGCGCAGGCTTCAGACGGAAGGCCTCGACGCGGCCACCCAAGCGGCTATCGACATGCTTCGGGACACGGGCACGCCTGCCGCGGCACGAGCAACGGCAATGAACGCTGTGTTGAAGGTGTCGGGCATGTTCGATGCCGAAAGTGAAGATGAGCTGCAACCGCACGAGATGACCGCGGAACAGTTGAGCCGGGCGGTTGCGAAGTCACTCCGTGCAATTGGTGACAATGCCGCGGCGAGCGAAGTGCACGAAGGCGCAGACCTATTCGATTGAGGCGGGGGCAGGGCTGCACGCCAGCGGCGATCGTGGCGCCGATGACGTGCGGAGCCAGCGTCGCGGCCACACACGAGCCCATGGGCTCCGCTGGCCTTCCTAGAGGGTATTGGCAGGTCTTCGGCAATGGCCCGGACTGTGCGAGGCTTAGAGCCGGTCCAGTACCCGCTTCACGCCCACGGCCGACCATTGGCCACCCGAGGGCGACGGCACGTCGCGAGCGTTCAGGGCTGCCGCCAACTGCCGAAGACTTGCGGCACCTTCCGACTGCAGCGCTTTGAGGTAGGGCGCCAAGTCGGCTGCTCGTTGGTCTGCGCTGGCTTTCCGCGCTGCTACGGCTGCGGCCTGTCCAGCGCCTGCCACTAGGTGGTGCGAGGCCTTCCGGTCCCACTGGCCATCGCGGGCGACCTTCGCCCTTAGCGCGGCCTTAGTCCGCTCGCTGATCAGCCCGGCTTCGAGTTCTGCCACCGCCGCCATCTGCTGCAGCATGAACCGACCGGTCGAGCCGGCCGGAACTTCCGGCAGGTCGCAGAAAACGACATCCACGTTGCTGTCGATCAGTCCCATGAGGAACGATGCGTTGCGGGCAAGGCGGTCGAGCTTGGCAATCACGAGAGTGGCGCGGTGAACGCGGCACGCTGCCAGCGCTGCCGCCAACTGCACCCGGTTGTTCTTCCGGCCGCTCTCCGTCTCCACGAATTCCTCGATTAGGCTCCACGAGCCGCCGTTCAGGTAGCGCATCACGGCTTCGCGCTGGGCATCGAGGCCCAGGCCTGAGCGACCCTGCTTGTCAGTGGACACCCGCAGGTAGCTGACGAACCGTCCCTGAGCCATTTGCCGCTTCCGTTACATATCATCGCTACGTGCGTTGCGATGATATGTAACAGCCTATGAGCCGAGCAGCAAGCGGCTTAGCGCGGCTTCGCGTCTGAAAGTGAAAGTCGTTGTTGTTGTTGTTGTTGTTTGGAATTGTTGGCAGATGTCGCACGAATCATTCGTTGTTGCCAGACATATCCCGCGTTCCGTACTATCAAACGCCTAGAAATGGAGATCAGAAATGGAAGTTATATTGACGCGGGCCATGGAGACGCAGGCATTCTGGCGTTTCTGCTCATGTATGCTTTCTCAGCTGGCCAGCGGAGACGCAGAGGGAGCGGTGGAAACGTTGGATGAGCTAGAAGCGCTTGCGCTTCACAGCGATAGTGCGCGTGTCCGCGTGGCGGCCGCCAAGGCTATCGCGCACGGCAGGGAAGTCCTTGGGATGATTTGACCCACGCCGCGCCTGCCGAGCGCGAGAGCTATCCGACCGCTGGCAACCTGGCGGCGAGCGATCGATGGCGATGGGCAGGCCTCGCTGCGCCTTGGTGAGGCCGTCCCCGCGCACGGCAGGGGCAATTTCGAACGATCGGCCGATGCCACCCCCGGGGGTGAGAATTTGCATGCGGCGCGAGGTCGCCCTGCCGGCTTCGCCACAGACCGCGCACATTGCGTCGGCAGCAATGGAGCAAGTGCAATATTGCTGCCGCGCCCGGCGCTCCCGCGCAAGCGTTGCCAAGCCGCCGGCATGGCTGGCGAACACGCGGCCTACCCCCCGCCCACAGTCCGGGCCGCGCGGCAGAATCTTCGGCTGACGCCGATACAAAATTTCGCGCCGCCCCAACTTTTGGGCGCCACTGTCCGGCGCGTGGGCATCCTAGCAGTTGAAGCTCTCCCGCACGCCAAGCCTTGCCGCGGCCGGCGCAGAGCAACCGACCGGCGAAAGGCTCAAGAAACCCACTTCAGCGCTTCGACATATTCGCCCGTTTCGCTTCGTTTAAGCAGAGTCGAATATGCGGAAAACTGCCCTTCCTGTGGCAATTCAGAAGGGATATTTCGATGTTGGGCGGGTGTGATCTAAGCGCCGCGATGACTTCCGACCGTCTAAGGAAGTTCGCTGTCGAACCGCGGGCGCCTCATCACTTGGTTCTCGCGCTCCATTCACTAGAGTTGTCGTCGGCCAAGGATCGGATCACGACTGGCCAGCGCTTTGAACTAGTGCAGGCGCTGAACTTGGCCTGGCACGCCGCTCCCCGCCAGCTTCCCGGCGTTGATGCTTGCGCCATGAATCGGGGGTTCAAGGCAGCGATAGACCTCGCAATCGCCTGGTCTGAAATGGGCTTCTACGAATTGGATTGGGCGCCTGGCAAAATCGCGTCAGCCACGAAGCGCGCGCGGGTCCTCGCCAATCAGGTGCACAACCTGGCGCTCGAGGATGAGTTGGGCAGACGCCCGCCGCAGGACGATTTCCACGCTACGGGGGTGATCTTCAAAGACGTGCGAATGGCGGTGCGCCCGGCGTGGGCCAAGGCCCGAAGCTGAGCATTTGGGATCGATCGAGCGAGCGATAAGTCACGATAAAGTAGATCGAGGGCGTGATCCGTCTCGTTCGGCCCTCAGTCGGCTGCTAAACGGCCGGGCCCCGATGCGCTTCCGGGCCCGGCCGCCAGCCAGCATGAGAACCGGCGTCGTTGGCGGCTCTGCACTCCTGCCCAAAGCAGGCAATCACCACTTATATCGGCGGTCGCTGTGTTTGAATTCGACGTTTGCAGAATGACAATTTGCCGCAGCCAATCGAGGAAGCGCTGCTCGCTTAACATGCACGAACTACTTGAAATTATCCGGTTAGGTAATCGCTGGTTCATTAATCGGTGCCTATAGAATTTTTGCGCGCCGGGGTATGGGCCTCCGCCGATATCCTGGGGCATCGATGCACGTCCGCGACGCCAACGAGCCGGAGAGGATCCGGGCTCTTCACGACCTCAAGTACATGCCGGGCGAGCGCGTCGCGGCTCTCGATCATGTCGCCAGGGTGGCGGTAGATCACTTCAAAGTGCCGATCGCCTTGGTTAGCCTCGTCGACGAGACGGCGCAATGCTTCGTCGGTTGCCAAGGACTAGGCGTTGCCGGAACCCACCGGAGCCAAGCTTTCTGCCGTTACACGATCCTGTCCGACGAGGTGATGGTCGTGGAGGACGCTAAGCGGGACGCCCGGTTCGTCTCGAACCCATTGGTGACGGGTGATCCCTTCATCAGGTTCTATGCAGGCGCACCTTTGGTGCTGCGGAACGGTATAAGGCTTGGCACCGTGTGCATCATCGACAGGGTGCCGCGCACCTTGTCGTTCGGCCAAAGGATCGTCCTCAAGCAATTGGCCACGATAGCCATGTCGGAGATTGCCACTCGCGGGTGACGAAACCTGCGGGCAAGCTGAAACGCCAGACGCCCGCCGTGGTGACACGACGGGCGTCCGGACCTTAGGCGCGGCGATCCGGGGCGACGCCCCCGGAGGCGGGGAGCCGCGCCCCTGTGATTACACTGTAGAGGTCGCCCGTTTCGAAACCGTTGCTGGAGAGGGCGACAGGAACCGACGCCCCGTGGTGGCACTTCTCGGCCATGACCACCGAGACCCTCGCCCAACTTGAAGCCCGCCGCGTCACGCACGTGCGGATCGCGTGCTGCAGCATCGTCACCGCGGTGCCCTGGAACCTGCTCCCTGTAACCCCGGAGACGCCCTTCCCGGCCATCGTAGGCCGCCTCCGGTGCTCGCGGTGCGGCGGCCGGCCTGCACCAACCGACGTCACACCCTGGGCCTCCTGGATGGCTTCGGGCGGAGGAAGTGGTGGCAGGAATGTGGGTTGACAGATTGAGTAAGCGCGATTCCGAAGCGTTCTTGTTGTGTTTATGTGGCTTTCGCCCTCGCTTAGCGTGGAAAATGGCGATCTGGATTCGCGGTTAGGCCGGCGCCGCAGTAACTGTCTCGGGTGAGACTGATTCGCTGAGGATGTCCGAATTGACCGGCAGTTCCCTTCAAGCAGCCCAGGCGCGTTACAGAGAGGCGGCATTTGCCGCTCGCCGGAAAGCTGCGCTCAACCTGCAGGCTACGCTGGGCGTGACCTTCAACTTGGGAGAATGGAGCGGTCGGGTTGCCGAGGCGATCCAGCGGCAGTGGGCGACGGCAGACCGGCACCCTGACGGCGGATTCGACTGGCCGGAGTGGTTTCGACGGAACAAGCGTAACCCTGATGTGTTTTCCGTGGCGATCTGGATCGACCAGCGCCTAGCAGGCGTCGCTCTTGTCGAAACGGGCTCGGACTATGTGACAGTGAAGTGCGTGGAAGGCGATCCGCGGCCCGACTGCCCCCTTCGCGGGCGCCGCGCGTTAATTGTTATGGAAGCAGCGGCATGTTACGCGCAGGCGCTTGGTAAGCGCTCGATCCGAGTGTCGCCCGTTAACGACGACCTCAAAAAACTCTATGTTGAGGGGTATGGATTTTCCGAGCCCCGCGGACTAGGGTATTTAGTACGGGAGATCTGACCATGTTGGCACGAGCAGTAAGGCGGATGTTGGGGAGCGTGAAGCTCGCCGATAAGCCGTTGGCTGCGCCGGAGCCTGTATACGGCGCCCCGCGGCCGATGAATGGCCTGTTCGCTCAGCTGAGCAATGAGCAGCGTGCGCGTGTGCTCGAGTACAGTGGCGCGGAAAATATCCCGTGCGCCGATGTTCCCAAAGCGAAGGCATAGCTGTTAGCTAAGGCCTAAGGTTAACGCCCCCGCGCAGTCCGCGGGGGTTTTGTTTTGAAGCCGTGGCCCCTTCTAGGCTCCTGGCGACCGGCAAATAGTGCCTACTCTCTGTCCCGCCACTGGAGCGGGCGCCATCAGTCGCGCTGCTGGCAGGTGCCCTTCGCTTGGGAGACAACGAAATTGCCGCGCAACACAGTGTTGCGACTATGCACTGCGCTGCCATTTGCCAGCACGATGGTGGTCGACATCACAGCGCCGCTGTCAACGAACTCGACGAACGAGATAATCCGGTCGCTACCGTGGATCCTTACCGGCGCGGTTCCCGCATTCCCGATCATCGTTGCCATCGGCTTGCCTACCTCCCAAACGAACGTGATGGGCTCGTCGAACGTCGGAAATTGGCAGATCCACGCCATTGTTGCCGCATCGGCCTGAGGCGTGACGAGCAACGATCCCAGGGCCGCAATCGCATATCCGCGCATCTGGGTCCATTCCTGAATCCGGGCCACCAACGTGGCAGCGATCTACGTCTTCGGCAATCCTCCAGCCGGGGTGTGTCGCCCGGCGCTGGTTACTCCCGGATTGCAGACGGCAGCGATACGACCGGTGGTGCCATGGTGGCGCCAAGGACAAGCGACGGGAAAAACAGGCACCCAAAATCGGCTGTAAGTCATTGATTTTACTGGTGCTGCCGGAGAGGATTGAACTCTCGACCTCTCCCTTACCAAGGGAGTGCTCTACCACTGAGCTACGGCAGCAGGTCGGACCCGGGGGTCCGAAGCGGCGCCACTACTGCCACAAGGGGTGTGGCGGCGCAAGCGCGCGGGGAGGCCTTTTTTCGCGAAAGCGAAGGGGGTGTGAAAAGGGTTACTCGGCGGCTTCCCGGGCCTGGGTGGCGGTGAAGGGGAGGCCGAGATGCGTCCACACTTCGACGAGCGCGTCGGCAAGGCCGGCGATCAGGTCGGCGTCGTGGAACGGCGTCGGGGTGATGCGCAGCCGCTCCGTGCCGCGGGGGACCGTGGGGTAGTTGATGGGCTGGATGTAGAGCCCGTGCACGTCCAGCAGCCGGTCGGAGGCCGCCTTGCACAGCTCGGGGTCGCGCACCATCAGCGGCACGATGTGGGTCGGCGTGTCGAGAATCGGCAGGCCGGCGGCGATCAGGGCGTCCTTGGTGGCGGCGACCTGATGCTGGTGGCGCTCGCGCTCGGCGCGCGAGGCCTTGAGGTGGCGCACGGAGGTGGCGGCGGCGGCGGCGATCGCCGGGGGCAGGGTGGTGGTGAAGATGAAGCCGGGGGCGTGGGAGCGCACGGCGTCGACGATGGCGCCGTCGGCCGCGATGTAGCCGCCGAGGCAGCCAAAGGCCTTGGCCAGCGTGCCCTCGATCACGTCGATGCGGCCCATCTCGCCGTCGCGCTCGGCCACGCCGGCGCCGCGCGGACCGTAGAGGCCCACGGCGTGGACCTCGTCGATATAGGTCATGGCGCCCCAGCGCTCGGCGAGGTCGCAGATCCGGCCGATGGGGGCGATGTCGCCGTCCATCGAGTAGACGCTCTCGAAGACGATGAGCTTGGGGCGCTCCTTGCCGGCCCGGCGTAGCAGGTCTTCGAGGTGCTCGAGGTCGTTGTGGCGGAAGATCGCCTTGTCGCGGCCCGCCGCCCGCACGCCCTCGATCATCGAGTTGTGGTTCAGCGCGTCCGATAGGATCAGGCAGTCGGGGATGAGGCGGGCGATGGTCGAGATGCCGGTGGCGTTCGACACGTAGCCGGAGGTGAAGACCAGCGCGGCATCCTTGCGGTGCAGGTCGGCGAGTTCGCCTTCCAGCTGCACGATGGGATGGTGCGTGCCGGAGATGTTGCGCGTGCCGCCGGCGCCGGCGCCCATGCGCCGTGCCGTGGTAGCCATGGCCTCGACCACGTCGGCATGCTGGCCCATGCCGAGATAGTCGTTGGAACACCAGATCACGACCGGCGTCTCGCCCTCGGGCGTGTGCCGGATCGCGTGCGGGAAACGGCCCACAACCCGCTCCAGATCCGCGAAGACCCGGTAGCGGCGTTCGGCCTTGAGGGCCTCGACGGCCTCGGCGAAAAAGCGCTGATACGTCATGCGCCGTGACATGGCACGGCACCCGGCGTGCTTCAATCCGCATTCCTGCGGAAGCCTTGACGCTTTTCGTCGCTTGCCGCTTCTCAAGGGGCGTGTCCGCCGGGGAGATGACCCATGCCGAATGAGCGAGACCGGAGCGAGGAGGAGCGCCGCAAGCGCCTGGCCGCCGCCCTGCGCGACAACCTGAAACGGCGCAAGGCGCAGGATCGCGCCCGCCGCGCGCAGGACCCGCCGACCGAGGGGAAGCCCCCCCGACCGGCCGGGGAACCGCCCGAAGGCTCCTGACAGGCCCTTCATTTTCACAGGATTCAGCGCGAATCGCCCGCCCGAGCCGCGTTCCGGCCCCCAAGGCGTCTCCCGCCAGAGCTGTGCCGAAACGGTACGAGCCGTTGAACGGGCAGTTGATTCCGCCCGCCGGCCGCGGCCGGCTTGACCGCGCCCGCGGGGACCGGCATGCACGCGGCAGCGCCCGTGCGGCGCACCATGGGCGCGACCGCGTGTCGCGTCCGGCTCCGAGGCATCATCAGGCCCGCTCGGCCGCAGGAGACGTCATGGATCGCATCCGCATCGTGGGGGGCCAGCAGCTCACCGGCAGCATTCCGATCTCCGGGGCCAAGAACGCCGCCCTGCCGCTCATGATCGCGAGCCTGCTGACGTCGGACACGGTGATCCTGGAGAACGTGCCGCGCCTGTCGGACGTGCGCCAGCTCATGCGCATCCTCGGCAACCACGGCGTCGACGCCTCCATCGACGGCAAGCGGGTCGGCCAGACCGAGACCACCGGCGACACCATCCGCCTCAATGCCGCCTCCGTGGTCGACACCACGGCGCCCTACGAGCTCGTGTCGCGCATGCGCGCCAGCTTCTGGGTCATCGCGCCGCTCGTGGCCCGCATGGGCGAGGCCCGCGTCTCGCTGCCGGGCGGCTGCGCCATCGGCACGCGGCCCGTGGATCTCCTGCTCATGGCGCTGGAGCGGCTCGGCGCCGTCATCGACATCGACGGCGGCTATGCGGTGGCCCGCGCTCCCGGAGGCCTGAAGGGCGGCGAGATCGTCTTCCCGAAGGTCACGGTGGGTGGCACCCATACGGCGCTCATGGCCGCCGTTCTGGCGCGCGGCACCAGCGTCATCGAGAACGCGGCCCGCGAACCGGAGGTCGTCGACCTCGCCGACTGCCTGGTGAAGATGGGCGCCCGCATCTCCGGCGCCGGCACGTCGCGTATCGTCGTGGAGGGCGTCGCCTCGCTCGGCGGCACCCGGCACCGCGTGCTGCCCGACCGCATCGAGACGGGCACCTACGCCATGGCGGTCGCCATGACCGGCGGCGACGTGCACCTGGAAGGCACGCGGCCGGACCTGTTGCAGGCCGCCCTCGACGTGCTGGTCCAGACCGGGGCCGAGATCTCGACCACCAATGACGGCATCCGGGTCAAGCGCAACGGCCACGGCATCGACCCGGTCGACATCACGACGGAGCCGTTCCCGGGCTTCCCGACCGACCTGCAGGCCCAGTTCATGGCGCTGATGACGAAGGCGAAGGGCACGTCGCGCATCCGCGAGACGATCTTCGAGAACCGCTTCATGCACGTGCAGGAACTGGCCCGGTTCGGTGCCAGGATCCGGCTCGACGGCGATCTGGCGGTGGTCGAGGGCGTGCGCACGCTCAAGGGCGCCCCGGTGATGGCGACGGACCTGCGCGCCTCGGTGTCGCTGGTCATCGCGGCGCTCGCGGCGGAAGGCGAATCCACCATCCACCGCGTCTACCATCTCGATCGCGGCTTCGAGGCCCTGGAAAAGAAGCTCGGGGCCTGCGGGGCGGTGGTGGAGAGGATCTCGGGCGAGCGCTAGGCGCCGGCCCTCGCGGGCAAGGCGCATGGCCGGACGGGAGAAGCCCGTCTCCTCCGGCATGGCAGGTGGCCCGCTTTCGGAGCCAGGCGCCCCGGCCGCCCTGGCCGGGCAGGGCCCGGACAGGACGTGCTGAGTCTCGGGTCCCGGCCTCCGGAAGGCCGGTGACCTTGCCGTCAGGCGTCTCAGTAGCCGACGGCGCCGCGCTTCTGGCCGAACCCGGGGATGTAGCAGCTGCAGCCGGTCTGGAGCGGCAGCGGACGGCCGACGCTGCACTGCCCGCGCGAGGTCACGCAGATCGTGCCGAACCGGACGCGGCCGTAGCCCCCGCCGTAGCCGCCACCGCCGTAGTAGCCGGGGGGCGGGCCGTAGTCGGGGCGCGGCCGGTAGTAGCCCGGCGGAGGCGGGGGCGGCGCCGGATAGTAGCCGCCACCTCCGCCGTAATACTGGGCTTGGGCGCCCGAGGGCGCGGCGAGCCCCGCCGTCACGGCGAGCAGGGCGAGCGATAGAATCTTCCGCATAGACGTTACCTCCGTCGACACAATCTCACCGATCACGAGCTTAATTGGCAATCTACAACTTTTAAGGCGGCAAAAAGGTCATCCTGGGGTGGACGGCTTCGCCACATCGTGACCCGTGACGGCGGGGGGCGTTGCGCCGCCGGGACGGGACCGCTACAGGGAGCCAGAACAGGAGCCGCCCGCGTCATGGACAAGCTGAAGCTCGTCGCGCTCGATTCCGAGGATCTCGCCGTCGTGTCCGCGCATCTGCAGGACGCGGTGGTGAAGGTTGCGGACATGGCCTGGCTCGCCAGGGAAAAGCGCTTCGCCCTGGTGTGCAACCGTTTCGACTGGGAGAGCGCCGAGGCGGGCCAGCGCCGGCGCCGCCGGACCGGCCTGCAGTTCGGCCGGGTGCTGAAGGTCCAGCATCGCCTCCAGGAGGCGGGTCCCGACGCCGTGCTGAACCTGCTGGCCGTCACCTTCGAGGAGGGGGAGGCGCCCTCCGGAGCCGTGACGCTGGTGTTCTCGGGCGGCGGAGCCCTGCGCCTCGAGGTCGAGTGCCTCGAATGCGAGATGCGGGATCTCGGTCCCATGTGGGAGACCCCCAGCACCCCCAAGCACGACGCCGGCGCGGCCTGAGGCCGCACGCCTTCGAGAGGACTTTTTCATGCCCTTGCGGCTCGACGCACGCGACAAGGATTTTCCGGCGGCCTTCGACAGCCTGCTCGCCATGAAGCGCGAGGTCTCCGAAGACGTGGACCAGGCGGCGAAGGCCATCGTCGACGACGTGGTGGCGCGCGGCGACGCGGCGGTGGTGGAGTACACCCGCCGCTTCGACCGGCTTTCGCTCGACGCTTCGGGCCTGCGCATCGCGGCGGCCGAGATCGACGCGGCCGTGGCCCGGTGCGATCCCGACACCGTCGCCGCGCTCGAGACGGCGCACCGGCGGATCGAGGCCTATCACGTCCGGCAGAAGCCGTCCGACGACCGCTTCACCGATGCCCTGGGCGTGGAGATGGGCCATCGCTGGACCGCGATCGAGGCCGTCGGGCTCTACGTGCCGGGCGGCACGGCGAGCTATCCGTCGTCGGTGCTGATGAACGCCGTGCCGGCGCGCGTGGCCGGGGTTCCGCGCGTCGTCATGGTGGTGCCCTCCCCGGACGGGGTCCTCAACCCGCTCGTGCTGGCCGCCGCCCGGATCGCCGGCGTCACCGAGATCTATCGCATCGGGGGGGCCCAGGCCGTCGCGGCGCTCGCCTACGGCACGGCCACCATCGCTCCTGTCGCCAAGATCGTGGGTCCCGGCAACGCCTATGTCGCCGCCGCCAAGCGGCGCGTGTTCGGGCAGGTCGGGATCGACATGATCGCGGGACCCTCGGAAGTCGTGGTCCTGGCGGACGACGGCGCCAATCCGGACTGGGTGGCCGCGGACCTGCTCGCGCAGGCGGAGCACGACACAGCGGCGCAATCCATCCTCGTGACGGACAGCGAGGCCCTGGCCGACGCGGTCGCGGCGGCCGTCGAGCGGCAGCTGCGCACCCTGCCACGCGCGGAGATCGCGGGGGCGAGCTGGCGTGACCACGGGGCCATCGTCGTTGTGCCGAGCCTCGAGGCCGCGGTGCCGCTGGTCGACCGGCTGGCTCCCGAGCACCTGGAAATCGAGTGCGAGGGCGCCGAAGACCTGGCCCTCAAGGTGCGCAATGCCGGCTCCATCTTCCTGGGAAGCCACACGCCAGAGGCCATCGGCGACTATGTCGGCGGCCCCAACCACGTGCTGCCCACGGCGCGGTCGGCGCGTTTCTCCTCCGGCCTCAACGTGCTCGACTTCATGAAGCGCAGCTCGATCCTGAAATGCTCGCCCGACGCGCTGAGGGCCTTGGCGCCGGCGGCGATCACGCTCGGAAAGGCCGAGGGCCTGGACGCCCACGCCCGTTCGGTCGCCATCCGGATCAACCAGGGATAGGCCATGGCCGACGCGCCGCCCGCCAGGAGCCCCGCCCGCCGCCTGATGGCGGTCACGCTCGACGAGGTGTCGATCGGGCGCGGCATGCCGGAGCAGGAGCACGAGCGGGCCGTCGCCATCTACGACCTGATCGAGAGCAACAGCTTCGGCCTGCCGGGGCACGAGGGCGGCCCCTACGCCCTGCATCTCTCGCTGACCGCGAACAAGCTGTCCTTCGACGTCCGGGACTCCGCCGGCTCGCCGCTGATCACGCACATCCTGTCGCTGGCGCCGTTCCGCAGCGTCGTGAAAGACTATTTCCTGGTGTGCGAGAGCTACTACGCGGCCATCCGCACCGCGAGCGCCGCCCAGATCGAGGCGATCGACATGGGTCGCCGCGGCCTGCACAACGAGGCCGCCAACATCCTCGTCGAGCGCCTGGCCGGCAAGATCGAGATCGACTTCGACACCGCCCGGCGCCTGTTCACCCTGATCACGGCCTTGCACTGGAAAGGCTGAGCATGGCCGAGGGGGGCGGGCCGGGCTCCGGCGCAGCGGCACCCGGCGCCCGGCGCGTCGGCGCGGTGCTGTTCGCCTGCGCCTTCAACGCCGTCCGCTCGCCCATGGCGGAAGCCATCGCGCGACACTTCTTCGGCAAGTCCGTCTACGTGCAGTCGGCCGGGGCGCGGAAGGGCGAGGTCGACCCCTTCATGGTCGCCGTCCTCGACGAGATCGGCATCGATGCCAGCCGGCACCGTCCGCGCACGCTCGAGGAGCTGGAGGACTGGGAGGGGCTCAACTTCGACCTGATCGTCTCCCTGAGCCCCGAGGCCCACCACAAGGCCCTCGAACTCACGCGCACCAGCGCGGTGGAAGTCGAGTACTGGCCCACGCCCGATCCAACGCTCGTCCAGGGCTCGCGCGACCAGGTGCTCGACGCCTATCGCAGCGTCCGCGACCTTCTGACGCGGCGGATCAAGGAGCGGCTGAGCCGGTAGGAGGCAGGCCGCGTCTCACTTCTCCGGGGTTCGATCCTGAGCAGCACGACCTCCCGCAGCTGCCCCAAAGTCCTCATCTTGAGCAGCGGCCGTAGGCCGTGTGTCGAAGGACGCACAATCTCGACGCTGTGCCATCCTGCATCCTTCGACACGCCCGCTGCGCGGTCTGTTCAGAGCTTGTGCATCGTCCGACCGTCCTGAAAGCACCTTCCTCTCCGCGTCATGGCCGGGCCTGGCCCGGCCACCCACGACTTCAGGATGGCCCAGGCAAAGTCGTGGATGCCCGGGCCAAGCCCGGGCAGGACGGCGAAGAGATGGTCGCGGAGTTGATCGGGGAGCCCTGGAACAGCGCACGAAATCGATTTGCACGGTCCTCGGCTGTGGAGATGGTGGCAGAGGTCTCAAGAAACAAAAGCCCCCGGGTGTGAGCCCGGGGGGCCTGAGTTCCACAGCGGCCGGCGCCGCGTCACTCCGCAGTTTCGCCGGCGGCCTTGATCACCGGAGTCCAGCGGGCGACTTCCTGGGCCACGTAGCCCTTGAGCCAGGCCGGATTGCGGTTGGCGGGTTCGGGCAGCACGCCGCCGAGGTCCGTGAGCCGCTTGGCGGTGTTGGGGTCTGCGAGAGCCTTGTTCAAGGCATCGCTGAGCTTGGCCACGATCTCGGGCGAGGTGCCCTTGGGGGCGAACATCGCGTTCCAGGCGCTAACCTGGTAGTCAGGCAGTCCGGCTTCCTTGGTGGTCGGCACGTCGGGCAGGGCCGGCGAACGATCGGGCGTGGCGATGGCGTAGGCCTTGATGGAGCCCGCCTTCACCTGCTCGACCACGTTGACGATCTGGTCGCACATGTAGTCGACCTGGCCGGAGACGAGGTCGTTCATGGCCGGTCCCGTGCCCTTGTAGGGGACGGAGGTCGGCTTGGTGCCGATCGACGCGTTGAACAGCAGCGCGGTGGCGTGCGAGACGCTGCCGATGCCGGCATGGGCCAGGTTCAGCTTGTCGCCGCCCTGCTTGGCGAAGGCCACGAACTCTTTGAGATCCTTGGGCGCGAGCCCCTTCTTCGCGACGATCAGGATCGGCGTGCCGGCCGCCATGCCGATCGGCTCGAAGTCCTTGGTCGGGTCGTATTTGAGCTTGGGATAGAGCGCCGGGGCGGCGCCGTGCGTCCCCATGTGGCCCATCATGATGGTGTAGCCGTCGGGCGCGGCCTGGGCGGTGCGGGTCGTGCCGGTCGTGCCGCCGGCGCCGGCGACGTTCTCGATGACGATCTGCTGGCCCAGCGTACGGCCCATGTGCTCGCCGACGATGCGGGCGATGATATCTGTGGGGCCGCCGGCCGCGAACGGCACGATCATGGTGATCGGCTTGGCCGGATAGGTCTGTGCTGCCGCGGGTGTGGCGGCAGCGAGCACAGCCGCAAGCGCGGCAGCGATACGCAAGGTCATGGCGTTGCTTCCCTGTTGGAGAAAAGCCCGGGTCGAGCCGGGCTCTGGTCACTCTAGATAGGCGCCTTCGGACGCTTTTCTATCCTCATTCCGTGAACACTTCATCCCTACCCTTCCGGATAGAGGGAAGAAGCGCGAGCACGAGCATCACGACTGCAACCGCGAGGAGTGTCCCCGACACCGGCCGCTCGATGAAGGTGGAGAAGCTGCCGCGGGACAGGATGAGCGCCTGGCGAAGCTTCTCCTCCATCAGCTTGCCCAGCACGAAGCCGAGCAGCAGGGGCGCGGGCTCGAAGCCGAGCTTGAACAGCACGTAGCCCACCAGGCCGAACACGGCCGTGGCCATGACGTCGGTCGGGTTGTTGTTGATGGAGTAGATGCCGATGCAGCAGAAGATCAGGATGGCCGGGAACATGAGCCGGTAGGGTACCTTCAGGAGCCGCACCCACAGGCCGATCAACGGCAGGTTGATCACCAGCAGCATCAGGTTGCCGATCCACATCGAGGCGACCATGCCCCAGAACAGGGTCGGGTTCTTCTCCATGACCTGCGGGCCGGGGATGATCCCATGGATGGTCATGGCGCCCACCATCAGCGCCATGACGGCGTTCGGCGGGATGCCCAGGGTCAGCAGGGGAATGAAGGCGGTCTGGGCGCCCGCGTTGTTGGCCGATTCCGGTCCCGCCACGCCCTCGATGGCACCCCGCCCGAAGCGACGGGGATCCTTCGCGATCTTCTTTTCTAGGGTGTAGGAGGCGAACGGTCCGAGCACGGCCCCGTTGCCCGGCAGGATCCCCAGGAGGGCCCCCAGGCCTGTGCCGCGCACGATCGGCCAGAAGGACTGGCGGAATTCGGCGGCTGTCGGCAGCAGGCGTCCGATCGACCCCTTCACCACGTCGCGCGCCTCGGGGCTCTCCAGATTGCGCAGGATTTCCGCGAAACCGAAGAGGCCCATGGCGAGCACCGCGAAGTCGATGCCGTCCGAGAGATCCTGGATCCCGAGGGTCATGCGCTCCTGGCCGGTCTCCAGGTCCGTGCCGACGGTCGACAGGAGCAGGCCCGCCAGGATCATGGCGATGGCCTTCACGATCGAGCCGCGGGCGAGGACCACGGCGAACACCAGGCCCATGACCATCAGGGAGAAGTACTCGGCCGGTCCGAACAGGAGGGCGAGCTTGGTGAGCGGTGCGCCGAGCGCCGCGATCACGACCGTCGCCACGCAGCCCGCGATGAAGGACCCGATGGCGGCCATGCCCAGCGCCGCGCCGGCGCGGCCCTGGCGGGCCATCTGGTGACCGTCTAGAACGGTCACGACCGAGGTCGCCTCACCCGGGATGTTGACCAGGATGGCGGTGGTCGAGCCGCCGTACTGGGCGCCGTAGTAGATGCCCGCCAGCATGATCAGCGCGCCGGTGGGATCCAGGCCGAAGGTGATCGGCAGCAGGATGGCGATCGTGGCGATTGGGCCGACGCCCGGCAGGACGCCGATCAGCGTGCCCACCATGCAGCCCACGAAACAGAGTGCGAGGTTCTGAAGCGACAGCGCCGTCGCAAAGCCCAGCGCGAGGTTTGAAAAGAGGTCCATCTCCGCCTCCGCTCACATGAAGGCGATGACGGGGATCGGCAGCTTGAGGGCCACCTTGAACAGAAGGATGCAGCCGGCGGTCATGGCCACGGAGAAGATCACCGCCTCCTTCCAGCGCACCTCGTCGGTGGCGAAGGACGCGATGATCATCGAGGCCGGACCGGCCACGATCAGGCCGGCTGTGCGGATCGTCAGGGCGAAGACCGCCACCGCGCCCAGGATCAGGATCGGGCCGCGCAGGTGCCAGCGCGTCAGCGCCTCCCCGTCCGAGACGAAGGCCGAAGCCGCCAGCACCAGCCCGGAAAGCCCGACCAGGACGGCAATGGCGCGGGGCAGCATGCCCGGCCCCATCGCGCGCATCGTGCCCAGGGGGAGGTCGGATGAGAGCCACAGCGCCAGAGCGGCCACGGCCATCAGAAAGAGGCCGGCTGCGAAATCCTGTGGCGCACGAACGGCGCCGCCCGCCCTGGGGGCGCCCTTGTCCATCGTCGTCATCGTGACCCTCTCCCCTGACCTGTCGTCGGAAACCGCGGTGTCCCGCTGTTGTTGTCCTCTCCATGTTGCAATAGAGAAGGCGCAGCAATCGTCAAGCAGGGGCCGCCCGTTAGAGCCCTGACAGCAACTCGAGAGTGTCCTGACACATGGCGAGCAACCGCGTGTATCGTCTGGCCGTGATCCCGGGCGACGGCATCGGCAAGGAGGTCGTGCCTGAAGGCCTCCGCGTTCTGGAGGCCGCGAGCCGGCGCTTCGGCTTCACGCTGCAGTTCGACCACTTCGACTTCGCGTCCTGCGACTATTACGCACGGCACGGCCGTATGATGCCGGAGGACTGGAAGGATCGCGTCGGCAACCACGACGCCCTCTTCTTCGGCGCCGTGGGCTGGCCGGCGACGGTGCCCGACCACGTGTCCCTGTGGGGCTCCCTGCTGCTGTTCCGGCGTGAATTCGAGCAATACGTCAATCTGCGCCCCGTGCGCCTGATGCCGGGCGTGCCGTCGCCGCTGGCCGGCCGCAAGCCCGGAGACATCGACTTCTACGTCGTGCGCGAGAACACGGAGGGAGAATATTCCTCGGTGGGCGGCCGCATGTTCCCGGGGACGGACCGCGAGGTGGTGATCCAGGAGACGGTGATGACGCGGACCGGCGTCGACCGGATCCTGCGCTTCGCCTTCGAGCTCGCCCAGAAGCGCCCCAGGAAGCACCTGACCTCAGCCACCAAATCGAACGGCATCTCGATCACGATGCCGTACTGGGACGAGCGGGTCAGCGAGATGGCGAAGGCCTATCCCGACGTTCGCTGGGACCAGTACCACATCGACATCCTGACCGCCCATTTCGTGCTCCACCCGGACTGGTTCGACGTCGTCGTCGCCTCCAACCTGTTCGGTGACATCCTGTCCGATCTCGGGCCCGCCTGCACCGGCACCATCGGCATCGCTCCGTCCGGAAACATCAATCCGAGCCGGGAGTTCCCCTCGCTGTTCGAGCCCGTCCACGGCTCGGCGCCGGACATCGCGGGAAAGAACCTCGCCAACCCGATCGCCCAGATCTGGTCGGCGGCCATGATGCTCGACCATCTCGGCGAGCCCGAGGCGGCCCGGGCCATCGAGGCCGCGATCGAACGGGTTCTCGCCGAGCCGAAGCTGCGCACCAGGGATCTCGGCGGCGCGGCGGACACGACCACCTGCGGCCGCGCCGTCGCGGATCATCTCGACGGCTGACGCCGGTCAAACCAGAACAAGAGGTGACGCCTTGGAGTTCAGCCCCCAGACCCTGATCGCCATCGCCCAGATCATCTGGATCGACCTGCTGCTGTCGGGCGACAACGCGGTGGTGATCGCGCTCGCCTGCCGGAAGCTGCCGGCCCACCAGCGGCGCATGGGTATCGTCCTGGGGGCGGGCACCGCCGTCGGCCTGCGCATCCTCTTCGCCGTCATCATCAGCTGGCTGCTCGAGATCCCGCTGCTGGGCGCCATCGGCGGCCTGCTGCTGTTCTGGATCGCCGTGAAGCTCGTGGTCGGCGAGGACGAGGAGGCGCACGTCTCCGAGAGCGAGACGCTCTGGCAGGCGGTCAAGACCATCGCGATCGCCGACGCGGTCATGAGCCTCGACAACGTGGTGGCGATCGCCGCCGCGTCCGACGGCAACGTCGCCCTGTTCACCTTCGGCCTGGTGGTCTCCATCCCGCTCATCATCATGGGCTCGACCCTGATCATGTCGCTGATCGCGCGCTTTCCGCTGTTCGTGTGGGCCGGCGCCGGCCTGCTGGGCTGGATCGGCGGCGAGATGATCGTCACGGACCCGTGGATCGTCGCCCGCCTGGGCCACGGCGCGGGGGAATGGCACCTGATCGGCGCCAGCGTCGGGGCCGCCCTGGTGCTCGCCATCGCCTGGACGCTGCGCAGGTCGCGCCGCGCCCAGCATCCCGTCTGAACGCGACCGTCCGAACCGAGCCCGGGGAGACTCATGGACCTCACACTGCAATCCGCACTCGCGGTCCTCGAGGTCGTGTGGGTCAACATCATCCTGTCGGGCGACAATGCCGTCGTGATCGCCATGGCGTGCCGCGGCCTGCCGCCGAAGCAGCGCCGCATGGGGATCGTCCTGGGCTCCGCGGTGGCCGTCCTGCTGCGCGTCGTGTTCACGCTCATCGTCGTGAAGCTGCTGCAGACCCCGTTCCTGCGCATCGCCGGGAGCGTCCTGCTGCTCTGGGTGGCGGTGAAGCTCGTCGCCGAGGACGGTGACGAGGGCGACGACATCAAGGCCAGCGACAAGCTGCTGCATGCCGTCTGGACGGTGGCCGTGGCGGACATGGTGATGAGCCTCGACAACGTGCTCGCGATCGCCGCCGTGGCCAAGGACAACATGGCCATGCTGGTGTTCGGACTCCTGATCTCCATCCCGCTCATCGTCGCCGGCGCCACCTTGATCATGAGCCTGCTGGCGCGGTTTCCGATCCTGGTCTGGGCCGGCGCGGGCCTCCTGGGCTGGGTGGCGGGCGAGATGCTCGATGCCGACCCCTGGCTGGTGCAACGGTTCGGGGAGGAACTCCTCCACCGCCTCGAACTGCCCCTCGCGATCGCGGGGACCCTCATCGTGCTCGCCCTGGGCTGGCTCCTCAAAAGGCGGCATGCGACCCCGGCCGCGTGAGGCCGGCCGGCACGCATGCACAAGAATGCAGCCGAGCGCTGCCGCGGGAGCGCGAAATCGCGGCAAGCCGCCTTCATTTCGGGCGGCACACGATCTCGCGATGTTTAATGCGTAAAATATCGGCGATGAGGCCTTGCAGGGCCGAAGGTGAGGACTACGATCCCGGCGTCACTCCCGGTTCGATTGCGTGTCCATGTCCGAAGTCGCCACGTCTCCAATCGCCCAGCCCACGCTGACCGTGGAAGGCCTGACGATCGCCGTGGAGGGCCGCGGCACCGCCACGACGCTCGTGGACGACGTCAGCTTCACCATCCATTCCGGACGAACCTTGTGCCTGGTGGGTGAATCGGGCTGCGGCAAGAGCGTCACGTCGCTCGCCGTGATGGGGCTCCTGGCGACACCGCCGCTGCGCGTCACCTCCGGTCGCGTGCGGTTCGAGGACATCGACCTGCTGCGGCTCGACGAGCGCCAGCGCGCGGACCTGCGCGGCGACCGGATGACCATGATCTTCCAGGAGCCGATGACCTCGCTCAATCCGGCCTTCACCATCGGCGACCAGATCGCCGAGGTGGTCGTGCGCCATCGCGGTGTCGACAAGGCCAAGGCGCGCGCGGTCGCCCTCGACATGCTCAAGCGCGTGCGCATCCCGGCGGCGGAGAAGCGGCTCGACGACTACCCGCACCAGCTGTCGGGGGGCATGCGGCAGCGCGTGATGATCGCCATGGCGCTGGCCAACGGGCCGCGGCTGCTCATCGCCGACGAGCCCACCACGGCGCTGGACGTCACCATCCAGGCCCAGATCCTGGCGCTGGTGCGCGCGCTGCAGAAGGAAACCGGGACGGCGCTGCTCCTCATCACCCACGACCTGGGCGTCGTGGCCGAGGTCGCCGACGAGGTGGCCGTGATGTATGCGGGCCGCATCGTCGAGCGGGGCAGCGTCCGCGACGTCTTCGATGATCCTCAGCACCCCTATACCCTCGGGCTGATGGGCTCGCTGCCGTCGCTGTCCGGCGGGGAGGGGGGCCGCGAGCGCCTCGCCACCATCCCGGGCAGCGTGCCGCCGGCCGACCGGATGCCGGCCGGCTGCCGTTTCGCCCCGCGATGCCCCTTCGCCATCGCCGCCTGCTCGGCCGCGCCGCCGCCCTTGGCGGATCTCGGGGGAGGGCACTCCGTGGCCTGCATCAGGGCGCCGCTCGAAGCCCATGTCGGGGAGGCCGCCTGATGACCTCCGGCCCCGGGACCAGCGTCGCCACGCCGATCCTCGAACTCGACGATGTGAGGAAACATTTCCGTAGCGGCGGCGGGCTGTTCCAGAAGCCCACGATCGTGCGGGCGGTCGACGGCGTGACGTTGTCGGTGGCGACCGGCGAGACCCTGGCCATCGTCGGGGAATCGGGCTGCGGCAAGTCCACGGTGGGCCGCCTCGCGCTGCGCCTGCTGGAGCCGACGTCGGGCCACGTGCGATTCGAGGGGCGGGACCTGGGCGCCCTCGACGAGGCCGGCCTGCGGCGCATGCGGCGCGACATGCAGATGGTCTTCCAGGATCCGTTCGCGTCCCTGAACCCGCGCATGACGGTCGCCGAGATCGTCGGCGAGCCCCTGTGGCTGCACGGCATGGGCACCGCCCGGGAGCAGCGCGAGACGACGCTCGACCTCCTGGCCACGGTCGGGCTTCGCCCGGACCACGCCGGCCGCTACCCCCACGAGTTCTCCGGCGGCCAGCGCCAGCGCATCGGCATCGCCCGGGCGCTGGCCTGCAAGCCGCGCCTGGTCATCGGCGACGAACCCGTGTCGGCGCTCGACGTGTCGATCCAGGCGCAAGTGATCAACCTGCTGGAGGACCTGAAGGAGCGCTTCGGCCTGACGCTGATCGTCGTGGCGCACGATCTCGCCGTGATCCGGCACATGAGCGACCGTGTCGTCGTCATGTACCTCGGCAAGGTGGTCGAGGTCGCGCCCACCGCCTCGCTCTACAAGGAACCGCTGCATCCCTACACGCGGGCCCTCCTGGCCGCCATTCCGGTCCCGGCGCCGGGAGTGCGCGGCGAGCGGCGCCTGCTGGAAGGCGACATTCCGAGCCCGGCGGCGCCGCCGTCCGGGTGCCGCTTCCACACCCGCTGCCCCTACGCGCAGGCGCGCTGCAGCGCCGAGGAGCCGGCCCTGCGCGATGCCGGCGGCCGGCAGGTCGCCTGTCACTTCTACGAGGATCTGCCCGGGGACGAGGCCGCCAGGCTGGCCGTTCCCGCAGACACGAGCGCCAAGGCCCGGCGCATGGCCCTGTACCGCGCGCATCGCGAGCGCCAGGACAAGGGTGCCGCGGGCGCGACGCCAAGCACCGAACAGTAAGCAACCGAGGGGAGATCACCACTCATGAGTTCGACAGGCCATTCGTTCCGTCCGTCCGCCGCCCTGCTGCGCGGCGTGGCGGCGGCGGTGCTGCTCGCGGGCTTCGCCGCCCCGGCGGCCGCCCAGTCGCTGCGCATCGGGCTCGCCGAGGATCCGGACGTCCTGGATCCGCACCAGGCCCGCACCTTCGTCGGGCGCATCGTGTTCACCGCGCTGTGCGACAAGCTCATCGACGTGACGCCCGAGCTGAAGTTCGTGCCGCGGCTCGCCACCTCCTGGGAATGGGGCGCGGACGGCAAGTCGCTCACCTTCAAGCTGCGCGACGGCGTCAAGTTCCATGACGGCGAGCCCTTCAACGCCGAGGCGGTGAAGTACAACATCGAACGCGCCAAGACGCTGCCGGAATCCCGCCGCAAGAGCGAGATCACCTCGGTCGCCAGCGTCGACGTGGTCGATCCGCTGACGGTCCGGCTCAACCTCTCGGTCGCCGACGTGACCGTGCTCGCCCAGCTCTCCGATCGCTCGGGCATGATGGTGTCGCCGAAGGCCGCAGCGGCGGCCGGCGCCAACTACGGCGCCAAGCCCGTCTGCTCCGGCCCCTACAAGTTCGCCGAGCGCGTGCAGAACGATCGCATCGTCCTCGAGCGGTTCGCCGACCACTGGAACAAGGCGGCCTATTCCTTCGACAAGATCACCTACCTGCCGATCCCGGATTCGACGGTGCGGCTCGCCAACCTGCGGTCGGGTGATCTCGACATCATCGAGCGCGTCGAGCCCACCGACGTGAAGATCGTCAAGGGCGACGCCAACCTGAAGTCGGCGGCGGCCGTCGGCCTCGGCTTCCAGAGCCTGAACATCAACGTCGCCAACGGGGACCGCTCCAAGAACCCGCTCGGCCAGGACAAGCGCATCCGCCAGGCCTTCGAGCTCTCGCTGGACCGCGACGCGATCAACCAGGTCGTGTTCGAAGGGCAGTTCGCGCCGGGCAACCAGCCTTTCCCGCCGGCCAATCCCTACAATTCCAAGGAAATCCCGATTCCGGCGCGCAACGTCGACAAGGCCAAGGCGCTCATCAAGGAGGCCGGCGTCGCCACCCCGATCCAGGTCGAGGTGACCATGTCCAACGCGCCGCGGTCGCAGGCGATCATGCAGGTGATCCAGTCGATGGCGCAGGAGACCGGCTTCGCCATCAAGCTGAAGGCCACCGAGTTCGCGACCATGCTGAACGAGGGCACCAAGGGCGACTTCCAGGCCAACCAGTACGGCTGGTCCGGGCGTCCCGATCCGGATGGCAACATCCACGCCTTCGTCACCTGCAAGGGCGGGCTGAACGACTGGAAGTACTGCAATCCGGAGGTCGACAAGATCCTCGACGAGGCGCGCACGCTCGCCGATCCGGCCGCGCGCAAGGCCAAGTACACCGCCGCGACCCAGATCCTCTTGCAGGACCTGCCCAACATCTATCTCTACCATGAGAGCTGGATCTGGGGGATGAAGAAGAAGATCGACGGCTTCGTGGCCCATCCCGACGGGATGATCCGCCTCGAGAACGTCAAGGGCTGACGATGCACCAAGTCGTTCGCGCGGATGCCACGGGGGATCGCCCCCTCCCTCCCCTGCAGGGGAGGGTGGCAGCCGCGGAGCGGCTGACGGGTGGGGCGTGCGCCGGGCGAGAGGTGCCATGTCGGGGCCGTCCCGGGCGTCTCATCATCTCCGGCACCGTAGTCCCCACCCCCCTTCGCTTCGCTCCGGGACCCTCCCCTGCAGGGGAGGGACGGAGCTTTTCCGTCGCCGGTTCGCGTGCTCGCGGTGCCTCCGCGAACATCCCGAGAGTCCTGCCATGTTGAGCTTCATCGCGCGGCGCCTGCTGATCGCGATCCCGACGATCATCCTCGTCTCGATCTTCGTGTTCACGCTGCAGAAGCTGCTGCCCGGCGACCCCATCCTCGTGCTCGCCGGCGAGGAGCGCGACCCGGTGGTCATCGCCGCCCTTCGCGAGAAGTACCGGCTCAACGATCCGCTGCCGCTCCAGTACATCGCGTGGGCCTGGCAGGCGCTGCACGGCAATCTCGGGATCTCGCTGCGCACCAATGCGCCGGTGCTCGATCTCATCGCCGAAAAGCTGCCGGTGACCCTGCAGCTCGCCGCCATGGCGATGACCTTCGCGCTCCTGATCGGCATTCCCGCCGGCGTGATGGCGGCGGTCCGCAAGGGGACCGCCTGGGACTACGCGGCCACGGGGATCGCCCTGTGGGGCCTGTCGATCCCGAACTTCTTCCTCGGGATCATGTTGATCTTCCTGGTGTCGGTGCAGTTCAACTGGCTGCCGGCCTCCGGCTACGTGTCGCTGACCGAGAGCGTGTCGCAGAACCTGCGCACGATGATCATGCCCGCCTTCGTGCTCGGCAACGCGCTGGCGGCCAGCATGATGCGCCACACGCGCAGCGCCATGCTGGGCGTCCTGCGCCAGGACTACATCCGCACGGCCAGGGCCAAGGGCCTGCTCGAGCCGCGCGTGATCCTGCGCCATGCCCTGCGCAACGCGCTGGTTCCGGTCGTCACCGTGGGCACCCTGCTGTTCGGCGAACTCCTCGCCGGGGCCGTGCTCACCGAACAGATCTTCACCATTCCGGGCTTCGGCAAGCTGATCGTCGATGCCGTGTTCAACCGCGACTATGCGGTCGTCCAGGGCGTCGTGCTGTGTACGGCGATCGGCTATATCGGGCTCAACCTGCTGGCCGACGTGCTCTACGTCGTGCTCAACCCGCGCCTGAGGACCGGCTGATGACGCTCGCGCTCGACACGGCCTCCCCGGCCGCCGCGGCTCCGCGCAGTCGCTTCTGGGGCAAGCTCCTCCGCAACCGGACGGCCGCTTTCGGCGGCGGCCTCGTCGTGCTGTTCGCGCTGGCCGCGATCTTGGGGCCCTGGGTCCTGCCGTGGGATCCCGTCCAGACCTCGTGGAGCGCGGTGCGCAAGGCGCCCTCGGCCGCCCACTGGTTCGGCACCGACGAACTGGGCCGCGACGTCCTGGCCCGCGTGCTGTCCGGTGCCCGCGCCTCGCTCCTGGCCGGCGTCGTGTCCGTGAGCATCGCCATCGCCATCGGCGGACCGCTCGGCATCGCGGCCGGGTATTTCGGCGGCTGGACCGACAGCATCATCTCGCGCTGCACGGAGGCGCTGCTGGCCTGTCCGTTCCTGATCCTGGCGATCGCGCTGGGCAGCGTGCTGGGCGCCAGCCTCGTCAACGCGATGATCGCCATCGGCATCGCGGCGGCGCCGCTCTTCATCCGCCTGACGCGCGGCCAGACGCTGGCCGTGAAGACGGAGGACTTCGTGGAAGGGGCCCGTGCGGTCGGTCTGCCGCACCGGTGGATCATCATCCGCTACATCCTGCCCAACATCTTCGCGCCCATCCTCGTCCAGGCGACGCTCATCGTGGCGCAGGCGATCATCGCGGAGGCGAGCCTCTCGTTCCTCGGGCTCGGACAGCAGCCGCCGGCCCCGAGCTGGGGCGCCATGCTCAACACGGGCAAGAACTTCGTCCAGCAGGGGCAATGGTGGATGTCGGTCTTCCCCGGCGTCGCGATCTTCTTCACCGTGCTCGGCTTCAATCTTCTGGGAGACGGCTTGCGCGACGCTCTCGATCCGCGCGAAAGCTGATCCCGTCGAACCACCAAGAAACGTAGCCTGGGAGTGTCTGCCGTGTTCACCACCCGTCCCGAGATCAAGGGCACCTTCGGTGTCGTCACCTCGACGCATTGGATCGCGTCGGCCGTGGGCATGGCCATTCTGGAGAAGGGCGGGAACGCCTTCGACGCCTGCGCCGCGACGGCCTTCGTCCTGCAGATCGTGGAGCCGCATCTTGTCGGGCCGGGCGGCGACATGCCGGCGGTGTTCTATTCCAGCCGCACGAACAAGGTCGAGGTGCTCTGCGCCCAGGGCCCGGCCCCGGCCGGCGCCACCATCGAGGCCTACAAGGCCCGCGGCCTCTCCGTCATTCCGGGCTCCGGCCTGCTGGCGACCGTGGTTCCCGGTGCCTTCGACGGCTGGATGCTGCTCCTGAAGGAGCACGGCAGCATGCGCCCGCGCGACGTGCTGGAACCGGCGATCTACTACGCCCGCGAAGGCCATCCGATGCTGCCGCGGGTGAGCGAGACGATCGAGGGGCAGGCCGAGTTCTTCCGCAAGGAATGGCCGACCTCCGCGGCGACCTGGATGCCGGGCGGCGAGGTCCCCAAGCCCAACGCCCTGTTCCGCAACCTCGTTCTGGCCGACACCTACGAGCGCATCGTGCGTGAGGCCGAGGCGGCGGGCGGCGATCGCGAGGCGCAGATCGAGGCCGCTCGCGCCGCATGGATGAAGGGCTTCGTGGCCGAGGCCATCGACCGCTTCTGCCGCACCACCGAGGTGATGGACGCCTCGGGACACAAGAATGGCGGCGTGCTCACCGGCCATGACATGGCCACCTGGCAGGCGTCCTTCGAGGCGCCGCAGACCTACGACTATCACGGCTGGACGGTGGCCAAGCAGCGCCCCTGGGGTCAGGGGCCGGCCTTCCTGCAGACGCTGTCGATCCTCAAGGGCTTCGATATCGGCAAGCTCGACCCGAAGGGCGCCGACTTCGTGCACCTCGTCATCGAGTCCATGAAGCTCGCCTTCGCCGACCGCGAGGCCTACTACGGCGACCCGGACGTCGTCGACGTTCCGATCGACGCGCTGCTGTCGGAGGAGAATGCGGCCCAGCGCCGCGCGCTCATCGGCGAAGCGGCCTCGCTCGAGATGCGGCCCAGCATCCTTCCCGGGTTCGAAGCCCAGGTGGAGGCCGGCCTGGCGCAGCTCGCCAGCATCGGCAAGCCGCAGGGCGGGGCGGGCGTCGGCGAGCCGACCATGGCGCATCTGCGCACGGCCCGGCGCGGCGACACGGTCCACATCGACGTGATCGACCGCTGGGGCAACATGATCTCGTCGACGCCGTCGGGTGGCTGGCTGCAGTCCTCGCCCGTGGTGCCGGAGCTCGGCTTCCCCCTGAATTCGCGGGCGCAGATGTTCTGGCTGACGCCCGGCCTGCCCTCGAGCCTGGCGCCCGGCAAGCGGCCGCGCACGACGCTGACCCCGTCGCTGGCCCTCTACGACGGCGTTCCGCGCATGGTCTTCGGCACGCCGGGCGGCGACCAGCAGGACCAGTGGCAGCTCTCCCTGTTCCTGCGGAAGGTGCACCACGGGTTCAACCTGCAGGAAGCGATCGACCTGCCGCTGTTCCACACCAACCACTTCCCCTCGTCCTTCTTCCCGCGCGAGTCCCGCGCCGGGCACCTCATGGCCGAGGAGAGCTTCGGCGAGGCGACGCTGGCGGACCTGCGGCGGCGCGGGCACGCGGTCGAGGTGGCTCCGGCCTGGACGGTGGGCCGACTCACGGCCGCCGAGAAGGGCCCGGACGGGATCCTGCGCGCCGCGGCGACGCCGCGCCTGATGCAGGCCTACGCGGTCGGGCGCTGAGGGCGGCGCCATGACCTGGTCGATCGTCGCGCGCGACCCAGCCACCGGCCATTTCGCCGTGGCGGTGGCCACCCGCTTCTTCGCCGTCGGGGGGCTGTGCCCCAACGGCGCGGGGGGCGTGGGTGCGCTCGCCACCCAGGCCCTGATCAACCCCCTCTACGGTCCGCGCGGGATCGCGATGCTGGACCGCGGCTTCCCGGCGCAGACCGTGGTCGACGCGTTGACCGGTGCCGACGAGGGCCGCGACAGCCGGCAACTCCACGTCATCGACCGGGAGGGCCGCAACGCCGCCTGGACCGGCCCCTCCTGCGTGGACTGGTGCGGGCACCTGGTGGACGAGAACGTCTCGGTGGCGGGCAACATGCTGGCCGGGCCGCGCGTCGTCGCCGACACCCTGGCCACCTACAAGGCCAGCGCCGGCAAGCCCCTGGCCGAGCGGCTGATCCTGGCGCTGGAGGCGGGAGAGGCGGCCGGCGGCGACAAGCGCGGCAAGCAGTCCGCCGCGCTGCGCATCTGGTCGACCGAGAGCTATCCGATCCTGGACATGCGGGTCGACGACCATGCCGATCCGCTGGTGGAGCTGCGTCGCCTGTGGGGCGTGGCGCACGAGCGCTTCATCCCCTTCTCGCAGGCCTTCGCGACGACGGCGGACCCGGCCGGAATCCACGACCGCGCGAAGCTCGACGCGATGATCGAGAGCTACGCCAGGCGGCAGGCGGGCTGACGGCCCGGGCCGGTCACACGCCGATCATGTAGGGATAGTCCGCGGGCGTGGCCAGCGTCAGGGTCTGGACCTCGCGGGCGACGAACGAGCCCGGCAGCGCTTCCGCGAGCTCGGCCTCGATGGCATCGAGCTGGGCGTCGTCGCGGAAGGGATGGTGGTGGAAGGCGGCCAGCGCCTTGGCTCCGGCGACCTTGCACAGCGCCACGCCCGACTGCCACGTGGAATGGCCCCAGCCGACGTGGCCCTCGTATTCCTGCTCGGTGTAGGTGGTGTCGTAGATCACCAGATCGGCGCCCGCCACGAAGGCCGCCAGGTCGGGATCGGGGCCCTCGGTCGGGTGCTCGACGTCGCTGACGTAGCACAGGCTCCGGCCGGCATGATCGAACCTGTAGGCGGTGGCGCCGCCGGGATGGTCCAGGCGGCAGGTGCGCACCTGCGTGCCCGAGGAGAAGGTGAGCGTTTCGCCCGCCTTGAACCCGACATGCTCGATGGCGCCCGGCAGGTCGGCGAGGCGCAGCGGGAACAGCGGCTGGTCGAACATGCGGTCGAGGGCCGCCTTGGCCGTGGCGCCGCCCAGGTGGCCGCAATGGATGCGTACCGTGCGGCCCGGGTGGAACAGCGGCTCGAAGAAGGCCAGGCCGGCGATATGGTCGTGGTGCAGGTGGCTCATCAGCAGGTTGGTGAAGGCGTGTCCCTCGCGGGCCAGTTCCTGCCCCAGCCCGATGATGCCGGAGCCCGCATCGATCACGAACACCTCTTCGCCCAGGCGAACCTCGACGCAGGCGGTGTTGCCGCCGTAGCGGCGGGCCCGGGCATCGGCCACGGTGAACGACCCGCGCACGCCCCAGAACCGAACCGAGATCCCGGGCTGGGGGGTGTCGGCCGGGTTGGTGCCGGTCATGTCGAGGCCGGAGCGGCCGGATGGTGACATCGTCTTTGGTCCTGCCACGCTGCCGGTACGGTCCCCGGCGTCGTTCGTCCTGCTCGAGGTGCGATCCCGAGTTCGATTCAGTGCTTTGCCGGCTCGGCGCGAGCCGCCAGTAGACGGTTTGTCGCTTCGAGGCGATGTGCGAGATCGCGCATCACTGCAAGCGATAGTTGTGGAAACTCTTCCAGCAGACTTAAAAAATGATCTTTCGGAAGGCGCAGCACCGTCACCTCCGTCTGGGCGACGACGGTGGCGGAGCGCGGCGCGCCGGTGATCACGCCCATCTCGCCGACGATCGAGTGCGACCCGATGCGGGACACGACGAGGGGGCCGGCCGGCGTGTCGATGACCACGTCCGCGGCCCCGACCAGCACGACATAGGCGCAATCGCTGTCGTCGCCCTGGCGAAACATCACGTCGCCGCTGCGGAACGACAGGCGCTGGCTGGTGAAGGCGATCAGCTTCAGCCGGCGCGGATCAAGCCCACGAAAGATCGGGACGGCCCGCAAGGTCTCGACTTCGGCTTCAAGCGCCATGGTTGTGTGGTCCCGTACCCGTCACTGGAGAAGTCATGCCGAGGCCGCCAGGGGAGCGGATCCGGTCGAATGGCGTTGGTCGGTCACGCCGCGCAGGCGCGGTCCGGCGAAGGCGACGACGTGGTCGAAGACGGCCGCGTCGTCCTTGCCGCGCAGGACGAAGAGCAGCGTCCGGCCGGCCGTGGCCTCGACGATGCGCTCGAAGATGGCCTTGCGCTCGGCATCGCCGAACTGGACCAGCGCGTCGTTGATGACGAGGATCGACGGACGTTTGACCAGGACGCGGGCCAGGGACACCGCCGCCCTCTGCGCGGGCGTCAGCGACCGACCGCCGGCTCCCGCATGGAAGTCGAGGCCGAGCCGGTAGACGTCGTCGTCCAGGCCGAGTTGGGCGATCACGTCGCGCACCACCGACAGCACGCGCGCCTCGGCGCCTGCCACCCCGTAGGTGATGCGGCCGAACAGCAGGTTGTCGCGCAGGGGCGCGGCCTTGCAGAACGTATCCGGGTCGTAGAACTCGATGGCCCGCGCCAGATCCGCCGGGATCGTCGAGCGGATCAGGTGGCGCGCCTCCACCAGGCGCCTCTCGCGCTCGTCGTCGATCAGGCCCAGGCGATGCCGCGGCTCGGCATAGCCCAGCGTGAGGCCGATGAGGCGCGCCTTGTCGCCTTCCGCCAGGACGTCCCCGCGGCCGCGCTTGGTCATGATCGCGGCGAAGTCCGGCAGGTCCTCCGACCGGATGAACGAGAACTGCTGGAACAGGAAGTGGTCGGACGGCAGGTCGGCGAAGATGTCGAGCATGGTCGACGCGATGGCGGCGCCCATGTCTTCCAGGTCCGCGGTCAGGCCGCTCTTGGCCAGCGTGCCGCGCACGAAGGGATGATCGATGAACCCGTCTCCGGCCAACGTCTGGCCGATCGGGATGCCGAACAGCAGGTTCTCCGAGACCGTGGCGTTGCGGTTGTAGCGCGATGGATCGAAGGGCTCGATCAGCTGGCTGGAGCCGCTGGCCTCCAGGGCCTTGACCACCGCGTGGCGGGCCTCGACGACGCGCTCCGCCAGGCCGGGGAAGCGCTTCTTCTTGACGAGCCCCGACAGGCCGAACCGGTACACCGTCTCGTCGAGGCCGACGATGCGCAACGTCTCGATGATCCGCTTGTCGAGGTCCTCGGGCCCGCTGGCCGCGGCGACCTCGTAGTCGAGCCAGTCGGTGTCGCTGGCCGCCAGCCCCGCCTCGGGCGTGCGCAGATGCAGACCGTAGGCGATGTTGTCGCGGATCGTGCCCTGGAAGATGACCGACTCCGGCCCGACATAGGCGATCGTCCGGCCGACGAAGTCGGCCGGCAAGGTCGTCACGTCCTCGCCGTCCACGCGCACCTTGCCCGAGAACGCCAGGAGCTGCCGGCCCATGATGCGGGCGAGGATGTCCGGCCCGTCGCCGCCGTCGGCGGTCAACGCGACGTGGGCCGGCAGGGGCAGCGACAGGCTGAGATTGTCCAGGAGCACGTGGCCCCGGCTGTCGGCGACCTTCACCTGGCTGACCTCCAGCCCACTCACGCCGAAGGCGGGAGCGGCCGGCGCCGGTCCGGGCGGCGCGATCTGCGGGCTGTTGGCGAACTGCTCGATCACCTGGTCGTACTTCACCTGGACGTCGAGCCGCTGCTGGTCCCAGTCGATGAGTTCCTTCACCGGGGGCGGCAACTCGCGATAGGCCGCAATGACAGCAACCAACTGACCGATGTCAAGTCTTCCCGTCAAGGCCAGGTATCCGCCCAGCGAATAGAAAATGAACGGGGTGAGTTGTGCCATCAGGTTGTTGATGAACTTCACCATAAACTTCCGGTTGTATAGCTTGAACCGGATGGTGAAGAGCTGGTTCAACCGGCGGTCGACGCGCGCGAGCTCGTAGGGCGCGGTGCCGTGACTGTGGATCGCGGAAATCCCTTCCACGACCTCGCCGATCTGGCCCGCGAGCGCCCGGGCCGCCATCTGGCGTTCCTTGCCCAGGCGCAGCTGCTCGCGCCGCAGGCGCGGGATCAGCAGGGCCTGGCCGACCACGATGATGGCCGCGATGGCGCCCAGGCTGGGGCTCTGGACGATGATGAACACCAGGGCGGTGATCGCCTGGCCGCCCAGGAACACGGGAGCGATGAAGGCATCGGCGACGAAGCCGCCGATGGGCTCGACCTCGTTGTTGATGACGGTGGCCATCTCGGAGGGCTTCACGTTGCGGAAGCTCTCCGGCGTGAAGCGCACCAGCGTCGAGAAGAGGTCGTAGCGCAGGCGCTGCAACAGCCGCTCGCCCAGCGCACCCTTGCGCACGTTGATCCAGTATTTGAACGCCCCGTTGATCAGGACGAGGATCAGGAACAGGCCGCTGAGCCCGAACAGATAGGGGATCCGCTCCAGCGGGATCCCGTCGAAGATCTTGAGTTGGAAGCCGCCGAGCCACGCCGGGGCGTGGATCGCGATCGGCATGAACACCGCTTCCGTCTTGCCGCCCGAAAAGGACCGGCCCTGGATGGCGTCGTTGACGATGTACTTCGGCAGGTCCAGCGAGATGAAATAGAAGGGCAGCGACACCAGCACCACGCCCAGGATGAGCATCTGCTCGCGCCGGCTGGTCTGCCAGACGTAACGAAAAAGGCTGCGATCCATGTCTTTCGGCAACCGGCGCTGACTGGGACCCCTCGCGGGCAGCAGTGGGGCCGGAGAGGGACGAGGTCCCCCCGGCCTAAGCGCCGTCCGTGGCGGAACTGGCATTCCGCGACGCAACTATAGCGAAGTATCTGCCGAATGGCAGGGCTTCTCGTGCGGTCGGCCGTGGCCTGCGCGTCAGATCGGCAGGAGGGATACGGCGCCGAGTGACAGCGCGAGCATCAGGGCGAAAACGAAGGTTCCGATACGATCGAGGGTCATGTCCGGCTCCCGCAGCCAGGATGGTTAACCGATCGTTGACAATCATACGCCCGTTCCCGGCGCGGCACGACTGAAATCAACGCCTTCGTAGAACTCCGAACATTGCGGTTTGTTCATGTGGCGGCCAGATCGCGGAGAGGTGAGCCCTGCTTACATGGCAAAGGCCGAGGCAGTTCGGCTCATTCGAAGGAGACACGACATGGCTGTTGGCAAGACTGTGATTGTGGCCGGGATCGCGGCTCTGGTGGCTGCCGGTGGCGTGGCGCTGGCCGAAGGCCGGCACGGCGACGGAATGATGCGCATGGGCCCGGGCATGGGACCCGGCATGATGGGCGGCCGCATGGGCGAGCGCCTCTGCTCGGCCAAAGACCCGCTGGCCCCGCTGATCGCCACCCGGCTGGAGCCTGAAGCCCACGGAGGCTCAGCGGGTCGATTTCGAGGCCCTGAAGGCCGCCATGACCAAGGCCGAGCAGACCCTCAAGGCGTCCTGCCCGACCGAGGCCGAGCGCGCCGACCGCGCGCCCCCGGCCCGCCTCGCCCTGGCCGAGAAGCGCATGACCGCCGGGCTCGAAGCGCTGAAGACGGTGCGCGGTCCCTTCGACACGCTCTACGCCAAGCTCGACGACAAGCAGCGCGACGCGCTGCGCTGGTCGGGCCGCGGCGACTGGGGTGGCGGGCCTCACCGCTGAGCGCGTCTCCCCGTTGACCCTTGGCCGTCGTTTTCGGCTTGAAAACGGCGGCCAATGGCCGTAAGTGACAGCCCTCGCAAGCGAGTGCAGCTGTAGCTCAGTTGGTTAGAGCGCTAGATTGTGGATCTAGAGGTCCCCCGTTCGAGCCGGGGCAGCTGTACCACTTCGACGTCGGAATCCTGCGGTTTGTCCGCGGCCCCGCACCATCACATTCCGCCCCAGTAGTACGGGACCATCCAGTAGTCGTGGAGCTCACGCTCGCGTTCGCGGTCGCGCCACTCGTAGTCCGAGCCGCGATAGAACGACGGTGAGCCCTTGAGCTGCGTCTCGGTGATGTCGGTGCGGTACCCGCCCAGGCTCGTGTCGTAGTTCAGCTTGCCCCAGGGGATGGTGTACTCGTCCGCGCCGAGGCCGAGGAATCCGCCGAAAGACACCACGGCGTAGGACACCTTGCCGCTGACCTTCTCGATCATCAGCCGCTTCAGTGAGCCGATGCTGTCGCCGGAGGCGCCATAGACGTCCGTTCCCTCGACCCTGTCACTCGCGATGAGAGGATTTCCGGAGGTGCTGGCGGAGGCGGAAAAGGCAGACATGGCCGATCTCCCGTTGCTGGATGAATGTCCGACAACGTCGCCGTCCGGGGGGCGTTCCTGCGGTGTGGCCAGGGGCGAGCCGCCCCTCGCGTCCGGGTTCGCGCCCCGTGGCCTTCACTCGCGGCGTCCGGGGGGAGCCAGCAGGGCCGGGGCCTTTTGCTCCACGACCGTTCGCACCTTCTCCGCGAAGGCCGCCAGAAGCCATGGCAGCTGGATTTCGACCCGGAACTGGTCGTCCGTCACGTCGACCATGGCCAGGGCGGTCTGCCCGAGGGCGCCCAGCTGGAGACGCAGGCGGTCGCCTTCCCACTCTTCCTTGACCATGGCGACGCGATAGGCGTCGAGCATCCCGCGCGCCGCACCGATCCGCTCGCGCAAGGTGGCTGCGGCTTGGGCGCGACCCATGGTGTGGGAAATGGTCACGACGACGGGCTTTGGCATGCGTCTTTCGTCCGATCCAGGCGGTTGCCTCGGACAAAGCCGTGTCGCGGCAAAAGGTTGCAGCGCGGGTGCCCGTCGCTTCCAGCCCGAGCCGGTCGATGGCCGCCGGGACCTTCGGTCCGGCGGCCCCGTGCCCGTGCCCGCCGTCGGTTCATCAATCCAGCTTGAAACCCGACTCCTTGATCACCGACGCCCAGCGCGTCGATTCCTGGCGCATCATGTCGCCGAAGGCTTCCGCCGAGTTGCCGACCGGCACCGCCCCTTCGGATGCGAGCCGCTCCTTCAGGACCGATCCGGTGATGGCGGCGATGGTGGCTTCGCGCAGGGCCTTCACGATGTCCTTGGGCGTGCCCTTGGGAACGGCGAAGCCGTACCAGGCGGACGCCTCGTAATCCGGATAGCCCTTCTCGGCCACGGCCGGGATCGCCGGCAGGCTGGCGACGCGGGACTTGCCCGTCACCGCGAGGGCGCGCAGCTGCCCGCCCTCGACGAGGCCGGCCACCGAGGGAAGGGTGGTGATCATGAAGTTGGTCTGGCCGCCGACCAGGTCGTTGAGGGCGGGACCGGCGCCACGATACGGCACGTGGACCATGTCGAGCCTGGCGACCTGGCCGAGCAGCAGCGCCGCGAGATGGCTGGCCGAGCCGTTGCCAGCCGAACCGTAGCTCAGCTTGCCGGGGTTCTTCTTGGCGAACGTGACGAAATCCTCGAACGAGGCGAGGGGCGACGCCTTCGGAACGACCAGGACGAGCGGGGCGGAGGCGATCATCGTCACGGGATCGAACGCCGCGAGGGGATCGATCTTCACCGACTTGAACATGTGCGGATTGACGACCATCGGTCCCTGGTTGGCCATCAGGACCGTGTAGCCGTCGGGCGCGGCTCCCGCGGCCTGCTGGGTGGCGATGTTGCCTCCCGCCGCGCCGTTGTTCTCGACCACCATCGTCTGCCCGAGGCGCTCCCCGACGCCCTGCGCGACCAGCCGCGCGATGGCGTCCGTGCCGCCGCCGGCGGCATAGGGCACGACGAGCTTGATCGGCCGCATCGGGTAGGCGGTCTGGGCGGCGGCCGTGCCGGCGATGAGGGCGACTGCGGCGCCTATGATGACGGATTTCAGCAGGGACATGGGTTTCCTCCGGTTCAGGTTATGGCTTGTTGTGGTCGTGGTCACCGGCGCCGGCGCGAGGGCCGGCGCGGACCGGGGTCGGCTCAGGCGGCGGCCGCGGCGGTGACGGCCGCTGCGGGATCGGGCACGTGCAGGATTCCCTCGAAGATCCGCCGCGCCGTCCGGACCACCGAGACGACGGGCGCCGCCGACGGGGCCGCCTGCGAGACGTTCAGGAGCAGCCGCCCCGAGGGGTGCTCCACGACGAGGTCGCAGGGCAGCGACGGCGGTTCGACGAGATCCTGCAAGACCGTCCCGGGCTGCGTGGCGGCACTGGCGAGGGCGACGCCGCCGGTCACGGCGAGGGCCTTGTGGCAGGACGCCGGCATGAAGTAGCGGGCGGTGAAGGCGCCTCCGTCCCGGGCCGGGCCGACGATGACAGGCTTGGGGATCACCTTGCCGCTGACGTCGCCGAGCCCCATCCGGCGGCCGGCCTCACGACGGATCGCCTCGAGGCGGGCCAGGAAGGCCTCGTCCGCGTCGAGTTCGTCGGGACGTTCGGCCGCTGTCTTGCCCAGGCTCGAGGCCGGGATCACGACGAGCGGCATGGCGGCGTCCACGCAAGTCACCTCGATGCCGTCGATCACGTCCCGCGCGGCGCCGGTGGGCAGCAGCGCGCCGGTGCGCGAGCCCGCCGCATCGACGAAGGCGAGGTGGATGGCCGCGGCGGTGCCGGGAACGCCGTCGATCGCGGTCATGCCCTCGTCGGCGACGACGCCGCCCGGAGTCGGGATGCGCGCCTCGATGATCTTGCGCGTGTTGACGTTGTGGATGCGGACGCGCGTGACGCCGTCCTGGCCCCGCACCAGGCCCTGCTCGATGGCGAACGGACCGACACCGGCCAGCATGTTGCCGCAGTTCGGGGACGTGTCGACGCGGCGCTCGAGGACGCTGACCTGGGCGAAGAGGTAGTCCACGTCCGCGCCGGGCACCGAGGAGGGGCCGACGATGGCGACCTTGCTCGTGAGCGCGTTGCCGCCGCCGATGCCGTCGACCTGGAGCGCGTGCCCGGCTCCCATGGCCGAGACCAGCACGGCGTCACGCCGGGTCGGGTCGCGGGGCAGGTCGCCGGCGAGGAAGAAGGCTCCGCGCGAGGTGCCGCCACGCATCAGCACGCAGGGAATTTTCAGGGTCGGCATCGGTCACACCACCAAGCGTTTCATCCCGAACGGGCATCAATGCGCCTGACCGATGTGCTATTGAGATGGAGTGATGTTGTGAAATGCAAAGATTCACTCTATTGATCCGATATGCGGATCAATTTCGAACTTCAGGATCTCCGGGCTTTCCTGACCGTCCTCGATCTGGGCGGCTTCCATCGCGCCGCGGAAGCGCTGCACATGTCGCAGCCGGCCCTGTCACGCCGGATCCAGTCCCTCGAGGCGGCCGTCGGTGCGCCCCTCCTCGAGCGCACCACGCGCAGGGTGGCCGCGACCACCGTCGGCGCGACGCTCGCGCCTCTCGCCCGGCGCCTGCTCGACGAGTTCGAGGGCTCGCTGCTGGAGATGACCGGCGTCGGCGAAGCCCAGACCGGGCAGGTCACGCTGGCCTGTGTTCCGACCGCGGCGTTCTATTTCCTGCCC
Organism: uncultured Alsobacter sp.; assembly: GCF_945952055.1. GTDB lineage: Bacteria > Pseudomonadota > Alphaproteobacteria > Rhizobiales > Beijerinckiaceae > Alsobacter. The sequence continues at coordinate 101,214 of NZ_CAMFHB010000007.1, read as the reverse complement.
CGCGCCATCGAGGCGTTCAACGCGCGCTTCCCGCGCATCCGCTTTCGCATCCTCGACCTGTCGGCCAACGAGGGCCTGCAGAGCGTGTCACGGGGCGAGGCCGAGTTCGGCATCAACCTGATGGGGAGTTCTGATCCCGATCTCGTGTTCACGCCCCTGCTCGAGGACCCCTACGTCCTGGCCTGCCGCAACGACCACCCGATCGCGCGGGCGGGGTCGATCACCTGGAAGGATCTGCAGGGCGAGAAGCTCATCGGCGTCAGCCGGGCCAGCGGCAACCGCATGATCCTGGAGAGCGCGCTGGGCAAGACCGGTGTCCGGCTGACCTTCCAGTATGAGGTCAACCACCTGACGACGTCGCTCGGCCTGGTCGAGCGCGGTCTCGGCATTTCGGTCCTGCCGAAGCTGGCCACGCCGCCCGGCAAGCACCCGCTGATCGTCACCAAGGCGATCGGTTCGCCGGACATCACGCGGACCATCGGCCTGGTGGAGCGCCGGATGGCGAGGCTGTCGCCGGCCGCGCAGCGCTTCCGCGACATGCTGGTCGAGGGGCAGTCACGGGCCGAGTGACGTGCCCGTCCAGCCGTCGTGCGGCGCCGGGGCCGACGTCGTCCCGGCCCTGATCAACATCACGGCTCGGGCGCCTGCGCAGCAGACGCTCACGCCCCCGGCAGAACCGTCTTGACGATGGTGCGGTCGAGCTCCTCGTAGTCGGCGTAGCGGATGGTCTCGTAGAGCTCGGCGCGGGTCTGCATGCGCGGGATCATCGCGGCGGGGCCGCCGTCCTTGCGGATGGTGGCGTAGAGCTCCTCCTGGGCCTTGGCGGCGACGCGCAGCGAGCTCACGGGCCAGATCACCATCTTGTAGCCCATGGCCTCGAACTCGCCCGCGGTGAAGTTCGGGGTGCGGCCGAACTCGGTCATGTTGGCGAGCAGCGGCGCCTTCACGCGGCTGGCGAACTCGCGGAACATCTCGGCCGTGGTCAGCGCCTCGGGGAAGATGGCGTCGGCACCGGCCGCGAGGTAGCGCTTGGCGCGCTCCACCGCGCCGTCCATGCCCTCGCTCGCCGCCGCGTCGGTGCGGGCGACGATGTAGAGGTGGCGGCGCGCGCGGGCTGCGGCGGCGACCTTCGCGGCCATGTCGTCGGCGCTGACGAGCTTCTTGTCGTTGAGATGCCCGCACTTCTTCGGCAGCACCTGGTCCTCCATGTGGACCGCGCCGGCGCCCGCGTCCTCGAAGGCCCGCACCATGTGCATGGCGTTGAGCGCCTCGCCGTAGCCGGTGTCGCCGTCGACCAGCAGCGGCAGCCCGGTGGCGCGGACGATCTGGCGGATGAAGAAGCAGACCTCGTCCACCGTGATGATGCCGAGGTCGGGCAATCCCATGGAGGCGGTCATCGCCGCACCCGACAGGTAGTGCGCCTCGAAACCGGCGCGCTGGGCCTGCAGCGCGGCGAGGCCGTTGTGGGTGCCGGGCATCTGCAGGATGCCTTGCCGCTCGACGAGCTGGCGGAAGCGCTGGCCGGCGGGCGCCTGCTGGGGATCGCTGAGATAGGTCACGTCGGCTCCTTGCTGTCCAAGATGGTGGCGTCCGCCGTCTTTTCGTCGGCGGCTTCCGTGAGGTGTGCCGCGAGGCGTCGGGCGGCTTCGCCCGTGTCGCCCGCCGCCAGCGCGTCGAGGATGCCGAGATGCTCCTCGCAGACGCGACGCACGCGCAGCCTGTCGAGCGGGCGCGCGTATTCCATGAGGCGCCGCGCGTGGTTCACGCGGGCGAGCGCCTGGCCGACGAAGCGGTTGTGGCCCATGGCCGCCAGCGACTCGTGGAAGTCGGCGTTGATGGCATACAGCTCCACCTGTCCCAGTCGCAGGTATCCGTCGTCCCGGATCGCCCGCTGCTGGGACCGAAGCCGCTCGATCGTGGCCGGATCGATGCGGAACTCGGGTGCGAGGAGGGAGGCGGGCTCGACCATCTGCCGGAAGCTGTAGTTCTCGCGGTAGGCCTCGAGCGTGTCGATCAGGGCGGGGAAGATCCAGCCGCGGCCGGGGCGGCGGGTCACCCAGCCCTCGCTCGCGATCCGCGTCAGCACCAGCCGCAGTTGCGCGCGGGTCAGGTCGTAGCGGCGCATCAGCTCGTTCTCGCTGACGACCTCCGGGAGCCGGCGCGCCAGCCGGTCCATCGCGATGGCGAGGTAGACGCGCTCGCCGTCGCCGGTCTCCACGCTGGGCGCGGGACCGTCGGGAGACGCGGTCGGCAGCGTCTTGATGAAGAACCCGCGGTTCGGCCGGCGCTCCAGCACGCCGTCGGCCTCGAGCAGGGCGAGGGCGGCCCGGATCGGCGACCGCGACGTGCCCAGCACGGGCTCCAGCGACCCCTCGGTGACGTGATGACCGACGGGCCAGTTCATCTGCCGGGCGTGGGAGACGATCCGCGCCGCGATGCTCGACTGGAGGTCGGTCGGGCCTGCCATGGGACCTTGCGCCTCACAGGTCGTCGGGGACCGCGACCGCGCCCTGCATCAGGCGGCGTGCCGTGCGGAACAGGACGGCGCTGTCGGCCGTCCAGCCCGCGACGCCCTCGCGCACGACGGCGCCCACCGACACGAGGCCGGACGGGTTGGCGACCCGGACCTCCCCCGCGACGCTCGCCGGACGCGAGACCCGGTGCGGGATCGTGCCGGGGACCTGGGTCGCGACACCGAGATTGAGCCCCGCCGTCCCCGGAATGGCGCGGTGGGCGCGCCCCATCGACAGCATGCGCGTCGCGATGTCGAAATCCGCGGCCGAGACGCGGGCTCCGTCGAGGCTCGTGAAATCACGTGGCGCCGCGACGATGCCGACGCGCGGTGTCTGCAGGCCGATCTCGGCCGGCGTCGCGCCCAGCCCCATGGCCACGCCGCCGGCGCGGCGGATGCGCTCCAGCCTCTCCATGACGCCGGGCGTCGCTTCGATGGCGTCGGGGGATTCCGTGCCGTCGAGGCCGACGACCGAGGCCTCGACATAGACGATCGGGGACGTGGCATCGATCAGCGTCGCCTCGACCGTCTCGCCGGGGCCGATGGTCAGCGTGTCGACGGGCCGGCCCGAGGGCAGCAGCCTGCCGGTGACGGCGCCCGCCGGATCGAGGAAATCGAGCCGCACCCGCGAGCCGGTGCCGGCGACCCCGGCGATCACGAAGTCGCCCCGGGTCTCGGCCTTGCCGCCCTTCACGGTGAAGCGTGAATGGATGAGCTTGCGGGTGTTGGTCTGGTGGATGCGCACCAGCACCTCGCCGTCGGTGGCTGGCACCAGGCCCTCGTCCACGGCGAAGTGTCCGACGGCCGAGGAGAGGTTGCCGCAGTTGTTGGTCCAGTCGGCGACCGGCTCGTCCACCGCGAGCTGCACGAAGGTGTAGTCGACGTCGGCCTCGGGGTGCGTCGAAGGGCCGATGATCACGGCCTTGGACAGGGACGAGATGCCGCCGCCCATGCCGTCGAGCTGGCGACCGTAGGGGTCCGGGCTGCCGATGGCGGCGAGAAGGATCCTGTCGATGGCGGAGCGTTCCGCCGGCAGGTCATGGGGATGGAAGAACATGCCCTTCGACGTGCCGCCGCGGTAGAAGACGCAGGGGATGAAGCGCTGGGTCATGACGGCCTCCCGGAGGCGCGGCGGGCGCCCATGTAGTCGCGCCAGACGAAGGGCAAAATGCCTCCGTTGCGCCAGTAGGCGATGTCCTCCGGCGTATCCAGCCGGATGGTCAGCGGCACCTGCTCCCGCCGGCCGTCGCGACGCAGGATCGTGAGGTGGGCGGTGCCTCTCACGGGGAAGTCCTCGTCGAGACCCGTGACCTCGTAGAGCTCGGTGCCGTCGAGGCCCAGCGCCTGCGCCGTCGTGCCGTCGCGGAACTGCAGCGGCAGCACGCCCATGCCCACGAGATTGGTGCGGTGGATGCGCTCGAAGCCTTCGGCGATCACCGCCTTCACGCCCAGCAGGGCCACGCCCTTGGCCGCCCAGTCGCGCGACGAGCCGCAGCCATAGTTGCGGCCGGCGACCACGACGAGCGGCGTGCCGCGGCGGCCGTACTCCTCGGCCGCCTCGAAGATGCGCATCGTCGTGCCCTCCGGCTGGACGGCGGTGTAGCCGCCCTCCACGCCGGGCACGATGCGGTTGCGCAGCCGGATGTTGGCGAAGGTCGCCCGGACTGCGACCTCGTGGTTGCTGCGCCGCGTCGTGTAGTTGTTGAAGTCGGCCTGCTTGACGCCGAGCGACAGCAGGAGATCGGCCGAGGGGGTGCCGAGGCTGATCGCGCCGGAGGGCGAGATGTCGTCGGTCGTGATCGAATCCCCCAGGATGGCGAGCGCCCGGGCGTCGGCGATGTCGAACCGCGCGGCGGGCTTTGCCGAGAGGCCCTCGAAATAGGGCGGCTCGCGGACATAGGTGCTGTCGGGCTGCCAGTCGAACAGCGCCGAGGGGCTGCGCAGCAGGTCGTCCCACATCGGACCGCCGTCGAAGAGATCGGCGTATTTTTCCTTGAACACGTCGGGCGTGTAGGCGGTAGCGACGAGCGCCGCGATCTCGGCGGAGGTGGGCCAGACGTCGCGAAGGTACACGGGCCTGCCGTCCGGCGTCTCGCCGATCGGCTCGCGGGTTATGTCGCGCGTCAGCGTTCCGGCGATGGCATAGGCCACGACGAGGGCCGGCGAGGCGAGGTAGGCCGCCCGCACGTTGGGATGGATGCGTCCCTGGAAGTTGCGGTTGCCCGAGAGCACCGCGGTCGCCACCACCTTGCGCGCCTCGATGGCCTCCGCGATCTCGCGGCGCAGCGGTCCCGAGCCGCCATTGCAGGTGGTGCAGCCGAAGCCCACGACGTTGAAACCGAGCCTGTCGAGATCCGCCTGGAGGCCGCAGCGCTCGAGGATGGCGGAGACGACGTGGCTGCCCGGTGCGAGCGAGGTCTTCACCCAGGGGCGGGAGCGCAGCCCCAGCGCCGCGGCCTTGCGGGCCACGAGGCCGGCCGCGATCATGCCGGTCGGGTTCGAGGTGTTCGTGCAACTCGTGATGGCGGCGATCACCACGTCGCCGTCCCGCAGGCCGTAGTCCGTGCCCGCCACCGGCGAAGGCTCCGGCGACGGCGTGCGCCCGGCGATCTCGCCGTTGTGCACCGTGAAGGCGGCGGCGGCCTTGTCCAGGTCGATGCGGTCCTCGGGGTTCTTGGGGCCGGCGATGCTCGGCCGGATCGTGGAGAGGTCGAGCCGGACGACCTGGTCGAAGACGGGGATGGGCGCCGCGTCGTCGCGCCACAGCGTCTGCACGCGGGCATAGGCCTCGATCCGGGCGACGTCGGCGGGCTCGCGCCCCGTCATCCGGAGGTAGTCGATGGTGCGCCGATCGATGGGGAAGTACACGGCCGTGGCCCCGTATTCGGGCGCCATGTTGGCGATGGTGGCGCGGTCGCCGACGTCGAGCGCGTCGAGGCTGGGACCGAAGAACTCCACGAAGTCGGCGACGACGCCGACGCGGCGCAGCATCTGCGTGATCGCGAGCACCAGGTCGGTGGGCATGGCGCCTTCGGGCAGGCTGCCGGTCACCTCGACGCCGACGACGCGCGGCAGGGCCATCGCCACCGGCTTGCCGAGCATGACGGCCTCGGCCTCGATGCCGCCCACGCCCCAGCCCAGCACGCCGACGCCGTTCACCATCGGCGTGTGGCTGTCCGTGCCGACGCAGGTGTCGGGCGAGAGCAGTCGGCGACCGTCGCGTTCGTCGGCCCGGACGACCTGCGCGATCTTCTCGATGTGGAGCTGGTGCATGATGCCCTTGCCGGGCGGCACCACGCGCACCTGCTTGAAGCTTTCCGCGCACCAGCGCAGGAAGGCGAACCGCTCGGCGTTGCGCCGGTACTCCATCTCGAGATTGACGCGCGACGCCTCGCGGGTGCCGTAGACGTCCACCTGCAAGGAGTGGTCGATGATGATGTCGACCGGCACGGCAGGGTTGACGACCGCCGGGTCGCGGCCGTTGCGGGCCAGCGAACCGCGCAGCGCCGCCATGTCCACCATCATCACTTTGCCCAGGATATCCTGCCCAAAAATACGGCTGGGCATGAAGCTCAAGGCCGCCCCGACCTTGCGATCGAGCAGGTCCTGCACCTGTTGCGACAAACTCTCGCCGCGGAGGGCTTGCTGTCGCAGCAGGTTTTCGAGCACGATCCGCAGGCTGTACGGGAGGCGTTCGATGCCGGGGACCGCGTGGATCGGGACGATGTCCGATGATTCATCGGCCAGATTGAGCGTCGTCACGTCCATCGTATGGCGTCCCTGCACGATCCTGCACGAGGGCCGTGCCTACCGGTTGTGAGCACCAAAAACAAGTGCTACAGGCAATCAAAATACAATCGCAAAATCCACTCGGAGGAAAACACATGATCAAGAAAACGCTGCTCGCTGCCGCCACGCTCGCCGGGATGACCGTCGGCGCCTGGGCCGAGCCCGCCAAGGTGATGGTGCCCGCGGGCGCCGGCGGCGGCTACGACACGACCGGCCGCCTGGCCATGAAGGTCCTGGACTCGGCCGGCATCTTCAAGGACGGCGCGGTGTTCACCAACAAGCCCGGCGCCGGCGGCACGCTCGGCATGGGCGAGTTCATCCGCAACAACAAGGGCGACAACAACGCCCTGATGGCGATGGGCGTTATCCTCGTCGGCTCGCAGATCGTGACCAAGGGCTCGCTGCCCTTCTCCGAGGTGACCCCGATCGCGCGCCTCACCTTCGAGTTCAGCGGCATCGGCGTGCCGGCGTCCTCCAACATCAAGACCATGAAGGACCTGCAGGCGGCGCTGAAGGCCAACATCGGCGCGGTGCCGTTCGGCGGCGGCTCGGCCGGTGGCGTCGACCACATCATGGCGGGCCTGATCGCCCGGTCGTCGGGCGCCGAGGTGCCACGCCTCAACTACATCCCGTTCGCCTCCGGTGCCGAAGCCGTGACGCAGCTCGCCGGCGGCAAGCTGCAGGTGCTCATCCAGGGCGCCTCGGAGATGAAGCAGCTGCACGACGCCGGCCGCATCCGCCTGATCGCGGTGAGCTCCGAGCAGCGCATCCCGGGCATCGACGTCCCCACCCTGAAGGAGCAGGGCGTCGACATCGTGATGGGCAACTGGCGCGGCATCGTCGGCGCCAACGGCATGTCGGCCGAGGCCACCAAGACCTGGGTCGAGCGCTTCGAGAAGATGTCGCAGACCAAGGAGTGGCAGGAGGAGCTCAAGAAGCAGGGCCTCGAGAACGCCTTCCTCGGCGGCGCCGCCTTCGGCAAGTTCCTCAACGACGAGCATGCGCGCATGCTGCCCATCCTGACCGACATGGGTCTGGTGAAGTGAATCGCGACGACGTCGCGAACGACGATGCGGGGCGCTCTGCGCCCCGCTTTGCCGACTGGGTGCTGCCGGCCTTCGCCGGCATCTGCGGTGCTCTCCTCGTCCTGGAGGGCACCCGCCTGCCGCTGTTCGAGCAGTACACCGGGCTCGGGCCGGGTTTCATGCCCATGGCCGTGGGGCTCGGCCTGCTGGGGGTCGCCGCCAGCCTCGTCTGGCAGGTTCTCCAGGGTGAGCGCTTCATGCCGGAAGAAGCGGAGGGGGCGGACGCTTCGGCGCCCGTCTCGCTGCCGCGGCTGGGGCTTGCGGCCGCCGGCGTCTTCTCGCCCGTGGTGACCTTCCCGCAGCTCGGCTTTCCGCTGGGCGCCACGCTGGCCTTCACGCTGGTGGCGCGCGCCTTCGGCTCGAAGAAGCCGCTGCTCGACCTCGTCTTCGGCGGCCTGCTCTCGGCGGCCGCGTGGTTCGCTTTCACCAAGCTCGGTGTCCAGCTCGGGCCCTTCCTTTCCTTCGGGGCCCGCTGATGGGTGTTCTCGACGCACTTCTCCAGGGCTTCCTGGTCGCGCTGCAGCCTCTCAACCTGTTCTGGGCACTCGTGGGCTGCGCGCTCGGCACCGCCATCGGCGTGCTGCCCGGCATCGGCCCGGCCCTGACCATCACGCTGCTGCTTCCCGTCACGGTGTCGCTGTCGCCGACGGCGGCCTTCATCATCTTCGCCGGCATCTTCTACGGCGCCATGTACGGCGGCTCGACCACCTCGATCCTGATCAACACGCCGGGCGAATCCGGGTCGATGATCACGGCGCTCGAGGGGAACAAGATGGCCAAGCGCGGGCGCGGCGCCGCCGCGCTGGCGACCGCCGCGATCGGCTCCTTCGTCGCCGGCACCATCGGCACGATGCTGCTCACCGTCGCCGCCCCGGCGATCTCCGAGATCGCCTTCATCTTCGGCCCGGCCGAGTATTTCGCGCTCGCGATCCTGTCCTTCACGTCGGTGTCGGTCGTGCTCGGCGGATCGGTGTCGCGCGGGCTGTTGTCGCTTCTCGTGGGCCTGGGAATGGCTCTCGTGGGCGTCGACTACCAGACCGGCCAGCCACGGCTCGCGTTCGACATCCCACAACTGCTCGACGGCGTCGGCATCACCATCGTGCTCGTGGCCATGTTCGCCGTGGGCGAACTCCTCTACGTGGCCGGGCGCCTGTCGAGCACGCCGCAGAAGGTCATCGAGATCAAGGGCCCGATCGCCATGTCGCGGGAAGACTGGTCCCGCTCGTGGAAGCCGTGGCTGCGCGGCTCGCTCATCGGCTTCCCGATCGGCGTGATGCCGGCCGGCGGATCCGAGATCCCGACGCTCCTGTCCTACACCGTCGAGCGCCGCCTGGCGAAGAAGCCGGAGGAATTCGGCCACGGCGCGATCGAGGGTGTCGCCGGGCCGGAAGCCGCCAACAACGCTGCCGTGGCCGGCGTCATGGTGCCCCTGCTGACGCTCGGCCTGCCGACGTCGGCGACGGCGGCCGTCATGCTGGCGGCCTTCCAGAACTACGGCCTCAATCCCGGTCCCACGCTGTTCACCACCAACACCGAGCTCGTGTGGGGCGTCATCGCCTCGCTCTACATCGGCAACTTCATGCTGCTGATCCTGAACCTGCCGATGGCGAAGGTCTGGGTGAAGCTGCTGTCGGTTCCGGCACCGCAGCTCTACGGCGGCATCCTGGTGTTCTCGCTGGTGGGCGTGTGGGGCGTGTCGCGGTCGTGGGTCGACCTGCTCATGCTGTGCGCGCTGGGTGCGACGGGATACCTGTTCCGACGCTACTCGGTGCCCATCGCGCCGGCGCTGATCGGGTTGATCCTCGGGCCCATGGCGGAACTGCAGTTGCGCCGGGCGCTGGCCATCAGCCAGGGCGATCCCATGACGCTGGTCTCGACGCCGGTGGCCGCGGGGCTCCTGCTCGTGTCCACCGCCGTGCTGCTGGTCCCGTTGCTGCGCCGCGCGAAGGCCGCCGCCTGATCGGCCGCCACTATATCGAGATCGATCTTTTCATTCCCGAGCTTTGGCGCGACACTCCGCCCGGCGCAACCGCCGGGCGGCTGCGTTTCCGGCCCTGAGGAAGACCGCCATGAGAAGCTCCCGCATCGTTGCCATCGGCGCCGGACAGGCCGCCGCGAGTCTCGCGGCCCGGTTGCGGACGATCGGCCACGAGGGTCCGATCACGCTGATCGGCGACGAAGCGGACATCCCCTACGAGCGGCCTCCGCTGTCGAAGGGCTACCTGCTCGGCGCGCGTGACAGGACGCGGCTCCATCTGCGCGCCGAAGCCTTCTACACCGAGCGCGACATCGTGGTGCTCACCGCAACGAAGGTCACGGCCATCGATCGCGCGGCGCGCACCGTGGCCACCGCCGGAGGCAGCGTGCCCTACGATCACCTGGTGCTGTGCACCGGCGCGCATGCGCGGCGGCTGCCGGCCGCCATCGGCGGTGCGCTGTCGAACGTCTTCGTGCTGCGCAGCCTGGCGGACGTGGACGCGATGGCCTCCTCCTTCGTCGAAGGGGCACGCATCCTGATCGTGGGCGCCGGCTTCATCGGTCTCGAGGCGGCCGCCTCCGGCCGCAAGGCGGGGATGCAGGTCACCGTGATCGAGGCCGAGGATCGCATCCTGAAGCGGGCCGTCGGACCGGACACCGCCGCGGAGATCCGGGCGCTGCACGCAAGTCACGGGGTCGAGATCCTCGAGCGCGCGCGCCTCCAGGCGATCGAGGCCGACCAGCACGGCCGCGCGGTGCGCGTCCGCCTGGAGGGCGGGGCGGAGATCCCCGTCGACGTCGTGCTCGTCGGCATCGGCGTGGTGCCCGCCACCGAACTCGCGGCCGCAGCCGGCCTCGCGCTGGACAACGGCATCGCCGTCGACGACCGCGGCCGCACCAGCGATCCGCACGTCTGGTCGGCCGGCGACTGCGCCTCGTTCCCCTGGCGCGGTCGCCGCATCCGTCTCGAAAGCGTCCAGAACGCCGTCGAGCAGGCCGAGCGCGTCGCCGACAACATCATGGGGGCCGACAAGCCCTACGATCCCGTGCCCTGGTTCTGGTCGGACCAGTTCGACGTGAAGCTGCAGATCGCCGGCCTGTCGCAAGGCGCCACGCGCGTGGTGCGGCGGCAATCCGGCACGGCCCTCTCGTTCTGGTCCTACGACGGCGACCGGCTCCTCGCCGTCGACGCGCTCAACGACGGGCGCGGCTACATGATCGGCCGGCGCGTGCTCGAGAAGGGCGGCTCGATCGATCCCGAGCAGGTGGGGGATCCGACCGTCGACCTGCGGAAGTTGGCCGGAATCTGAGGAGGACGGCCGTCGTGTCGCTCACCATCGCCACCGGCGGCCAACTGCTCGTCCACGGACCGCTCGACGGCGGCGACGCCGCTGCTCCCCTTCGGCGTGCCCTCGCCGATGCGGTGGCGTTCTCCAATTTCGAGGCCTGCGTCGAGACCGAGGGCGCCTGGCCGACCAAGGCCAAGACGCTGCACCTCGCAGCGCCCGGCGCCATGGGGAGCCTGCGCGCGCTGGGCTTCTCGGCCGTCACGCATGCCAACAACCACGCCTTCGATCTCGGTCCGCCGGGCCTCGCCCGCACCCGCGACACGGCGCTCGCGGCCGGGCTGGCCTTCGCCGGCAGCGGCGCCACGCTCGACGCGGCGTGGGCTCCGGCGCTGGTCGGCATCGCGGGTCGACAGGTCGCGGTAATCGCCTTCGATCTCGGCCCGCAGCCCGACATCGTCTACGCGGCGCCCTCGCGGGCCGGCATCGCCCGGGTGGCCACGCAGCGTGTCGTTGCGGTGCCGCCGGATCTCTTCGCGACGCTTGCCGGGTTCGAGGACGCGCTCGGCGACCGTCGCCGCACCGCGGCACGGGCGGCCGTCGGGTATGGCGCGGCCGGACCGACGGAGGGGTTCGATCTTTTCGGCACGCGGATCCGCTCCGGCGACGCGCTCGGCGACGGGCGCGAGGCCGACCCCACCGACATGGCGCGCGCGGCGCAGGCCATCGCCGCGGCGAGGGCGGCCGGGGCAGCCCTGGTGGCCGTGAGCCTGCATTCCCACCACTGGGATTCCGACTGGACCGTCACGCCGGCCTGGCTCACCGGGCTCGGTCGGCGCCTGATCGACGCGGGCGCGGACATGATCGTGGGGCACGGGGCGCCGGTCCTGCAGGGCGTCTCCTTCCATGCCGGCAAGCCGATCCTCTCGGGCCTCGGCAACCTCGTGTTCCACACGCGGCGCGGGGACACCTACCGTCGTGAAGGCGTCGACGTGTTTCGCGGCGCGGTGGTGCGCGCGTGCTTCGCCGGGGATGGGACGTTCGAGAAGCTTTCCGTGCTGCCGGTCGCGGTGCCGGAGGAGGCTAGGGAGGGCCCGAGCCCGCCGCCGGTACCGCTTGGTGGGGACGATGCCGATGCGATCATGGAGCGGCTGGCCGGGGGGCTGAGCGCCGGCGAGCGGGCTCTTGTCGAGCGGATCCAGGCTTAAGCCCGCAACGATTGCGCGTTCTTCAATGCGCCGCCTGCGGTCGTGACTCCGCGCCTGCGAAACGATCCGCCAGTCCAGCCTGCACCTCCCTCTCCGCGTCCTGGCCGGGCTTGGCCCGGCCATCCACGACTGGAGGATGGCCCCCGCAAAGTCGTGGATGCCCGGGCCAAGCCCGGGCAGGACGGCTGAGAGGGAGCCGTCGCGTCATAGCGAACTACCCCGTCGCGACCTTCTTCATCGGTTTCAGGCTCTCGCCCGGCACGACCGGCAACAACACCCGCGTCGGCCTCGTCGCATCGCAGAACACCGTGTTGCGCGCGATGCCTCGGGTACGGCCGCGGCCCTCGGGGGCGCCGGTGTTCGGGTTCACGTCGAACTTGGGGAAGTTCGAGGACGAGATGTCGAGGCGAAGCCTGTGCCCCGCCTTGATCAGCGCGGCCGTGGCGAAGGGCTCGATGGTGATGCGGAACGGCACGCCCGGCTCGATCGGCTCCGGCCGGTCCCAGCCCTTGCGGTAGCGGCAGCGGAAGATGCCGTCGGTGAGGAGCACCGAATACCCCGTCGGGTAGTCCTTCGACGGGGGATGGACGTCGACGAGCTTGGCGGTGAAGTCGGTGTCCGGGGCGTCCGACGCCACCCACAGGTCGACGGTGACCGGGCCCACGAGATGCAGGTCGTGGTCGAGCGGTGCGCTCTCGAAGGCGAGCACGTCGCGGCGCGCGGTCAACGGCATGCCGGGGGCCTTGCTGCCGAAGAAGCGCTCCGCCTCGCGCTGGTCGAAGACGCCGCCCTCGAAGATCGGCTGGCCGCTGGTGAGCGCGCCGCCGATGGTGGGCACCGGATCGGCCGGATCGAAATCGTAGGTGAAGGGCTCGGCGCCCTCGGCCGGGGGCTCGGGCGCGAGCCGGCCGTTCGCGTGGATGTGCCAGGCCTGCGTTTCTGTCCCGGGCAGCGGCCAGTCCGCGGCCTCGATCCAGCGTCCGCCGAGGCGAATGCGGCCGTCCTCGCCACGGTCGCCCGGGCCGCCGCCCATGACGAAGAGCCGCGCCACCGGGTCGCGGTCGGCGCCATTGTCGAAGCCGCGCAACCAGCGATCAAACCAGCGCAGGCGGAAGCCGACCCACGTGTCGCCGACATTGCCGCCGAAGGGCGCCTGCGGGCCGAAATTGCCGTCGCCGGCGTGGTCCTTCTGGCGGTCGCCGTGAAGGTTCGCGCCCATGATGACCTGGAGCGGGCGGCGGCCGTTGCGCAGCCCGGCGAAGTTGTCGAACGTCGTCTTCACGTAGACGTCGTACCAGCTCGACATCAGCAGGATGGGGATGTCGGGCACCTGGTCGTAGTGGCCCTCCAGCCAGAGGCCCGGCTTCTTCCAGCTGTCGTCGAAGGTCCCGGCGCGCCACTGCTCGAGCAGGTAGTCCTCGTACTCCGGCACCCACCGCACCGGCGACCGGCCTTCGCTCCAGGGCATGGCCCGGAACCAGGCATGCAGGTCCTCGGCCTCGAGGGAGGCGGCGACGAGCGGATCGGCCTGGGCGATGGGCGCCTCGTGGGCGCGGTTGTAGGCCCAGGTGGCCTGCTTCAGCTCGAAGGCGCCGCCCTGCCGGATGCCGCACAGATAGGCGTTCGAGAAGCCGCCGGAGTCGAGCACCATGCAGGCGAGGCCGGGCGGGGCGAGCGAGGCGAGCGCCGCCTGCGTATGGGCGGCATAGGACAGCCCCATGGTGCCGATCTTGCCGTTGCACCAGGGCTGCCCGACGATCCAGGCGCAGGTGTCGTAGCCGTCCTGCGCGTCCGACAGGTACTTCACGAACTCGCCTTCGGAGCCGTAGCGCCCGCGGCAGTCCTGCACCACGACGGCGAAGCCGGCCCGCACGAACTGCGCGGCGAGTTCGCCGCGCGTCATCGGCGTCGCCATGCCCCGCTCGATCTCCGAGCGGGACCTCGCGGCCTTGCCGTAGGGCGTGCGCTCCATGACCACCGGGAAGGGACCCTCCAGCGGCACGCCGTCGCGCGCCGGCAGGTAGATGTCGGTGGCGAGCCGGATGCCGTCGCGGACCGTCACCATCGTGTCGCGCAGCAGGGCGACGTCGTCGGCGATCGCATCGGCTCCCTTGGTCATGGTCGCCGCGCTCACTTCGCGAGCCTTGCGAGGTTGGCGGCGGTGTCCTCGGACATGTTCGCCTCGTAGGCGATGGTCGCCTTCGACGCCCAGGACACGGTCTGCCAGTAGAGCGGCACGATCGGCATGTCCTTGAACACCATGCGGGTCGCCGCCTGGATGCCGGTGATGCGCTCCTTCTCGTCGAACTTCGACAGCGCCTCGGTGAGGGCCTTGTCGAAGGCGGGGTTGGAGTATCGCGTCCGGTTGAACCCGCCCGTGCCGGCCTTCGGGTCGTTGGTCATGAACAGGTTGCGCAGGCCCGGCCCCGAGGTCGGGGTCGTGTTGCCGAGCGAGAAGATGAAGGCCGAGAAGCTCTGCTTCGTCGCGTTGCCGGCATAGACGTTGTAGGGCTGCGTGACGACGCCGTTCACCTTCAGCCCGCCGCGGGTCAGCATCTGGCCGATGGCCTGGGCGATGTCCTTGTCGCCGGCGAAGCGGTCGTTGGACGAGTGGATGGTGATGCCGAAGCCGTCCTTCAGGCCCGCCTCGGCGAGCAGCGCCTTGGCGCCGTTCAGGTCGAAGGCGATCGGCTTGATCGTGGGGTCGCTGCCCTGCACGCCGTCGGGCACGAGCTGCGCGCCCGGCACGCCGGCGCCATTGAGGATGCGCTCCACGATGGCCGGCGTGTTGATCATCTTGGCGATGGCGGTGCGGACGCGGACGTCCTTCAGCGGGTTGGGGACGAGCGGCTTGCCGTCCTTGTCCGTGACGAAAGGCGACTCGTCCCGCGTCCCGTCGAGCGCGAGGTAGATGAGCCGCGCGGACGGCGTCGTGTGCACCTTGATGCCGGCGGTCTTCTCCAGCGTCGGCAGGTCGGCCGGCGGCACGCCGTCGATGAGATCGACCGCGCCCGAGCGCAGCGCCGCGACGCGCGCCGCGTCGTTGGAGATGAACTTGATGGTGACGTTCTCGAAGTCGGGCTTCTTGCCCCAGTAGGCATCGTTGCGGGTCAGCACGACGCGGTCGCCCGGCACCCACTCCTTGAACTTGTAGGGGCCCGAGCCGATCGTCCCGTCACCCTTGTTGTAGTCCTGCAGGCTCTTCCCCTGCGCGGCGGCGCGCTGGAGGATGTAGACGAAGCCGATGCGCTCCATGAGATCGGGCGTCGGCGCCTCGGTCTTCACCTCGAGCGTCGTGGCGTCGACGGCGGTGAGGCCCGTCACGCCCGAGACGTTGTTGGAAAACGGCGCCGGGCTGTTCGGCACGTTGCGGGCGCGCTCCAGCGAGAACACGACGTCGTCGGCGGTCACCGGCTTGCCGTCGTGGAACTTGGCGTCCGCCCGCAGCTTGATGCGCCACGTCGTGGGGTTCACCACCGTCCAGCTCTCCGCCAGCCCCGGATGCATGCCGAGCTTCGCGTCGGGCTCGACCAGGCGGTCGAAGATCTGCTGGGCGATGTTCTGGTTTGGGCCCGTGCGCGAGAACAGTGGATCCATCGCGGAGGGTTCGGTCGCCGTGCCGATGACGAGGTCGGCGGCCAGCGCCGGCGCGTTCAGCGCGAGCAGCAGGGCGATGGGAGCGAGCGTGAGGCGATGCTTCATGGTTTTTCTCCGTCAGGCGGCGTTTCCGGGGCGCGCCATCGCGGGCGCGTCGTCGTTGAGATGGCAGGCACTGTCGTGGCCGGGTGCGATGGGACGCAGGGCCGGCAGCACCGAGCGACAGCGCTCCATCGCGCTCGGGCAGCGCGGATGGAAGGCGCAGCCCGGCGGCGGATCGAGCGGGGAGGGGATCTCGCCGCGGATCGGCGCGAAACGGCGCCGCCGCTCGTGGATCGACGGGAGCTCGGACAGCAGCGCCGTCGTGTAGGGGTGGTTGGGCGCGGCGAAGAAGCCGTCGGCCCCCGCGGTCTCGACGACGCGGCCCAGATACATGATCGCGACCCGGTCGCTCACATGCTTCACCACGCCGAGGTCGTGGCTGATGAAGACATAGGTGAGGTCGAGGTCGCGCTTGAGGTCCATGAACAGGTTGATCACCTGCGCCTGCACCGAGACGTCGAGGGCCGAGACGCTCTCGTCGCAGACGATGAGGCGCGGCTTCACGGCGAGCGCGCGGGCGATGCCGATGCGCTGGCGCTGGCCCCCGGACACCTGGTGCGGGTAGCGCCGCAGATAGGCAGGATCCAGGCCGACGCGCGCCAGCAGGCCCGCGACATAGTCCTCCTGCTCGCCGGCGCGGATCAGGCCGTGCACGCGGGGCGCCTCGCCGACGAGGTCGAGGATACGCTTGCGCGGGTTCAGCGACGACATCGGATCCTGGAAGATCATCTGCACGGCGAGGCGCATCTCCATGCGCTCGGCCGCGGAGAGATCGCGGACGTCCTTGCCGCGCCAGAGCAGCGTGCCATCCGTCGGCGGCAGCAGACCCGCGAGCATGCGCCCCAGCGTGGACTTGCCGCAGCCGGATTCGCCGACCACGCCCAGCACCTCGCCGGGATGCACGGCGACGTCGACGCTCTCGACCGCGTGGACGATCTCGTCCTTCACGGTGGCGCCGAGCGAGCGGGCAAGCTTCTCGGCGATGTCGAGACCCTTGCTGAACCGCCGCACGAGCCCGCGGCCTTCGATGAGGGGCGTGCTCATGAGGTGAGCTCCTGCTCTGGCTCCATCTCTCCGCACGTCATGCCCGGGCTTGGCCCGGCCATGACGGTGGAAAGATTGAGGGTCCAGAAGGAGCTCCTTGTGATCCAACCGCCCCTCATGCCGCGCCCCTGATCAGCAGCGGGTGGTGGCACCACCAGGCCTGTCCGCCATCTCGCCCCTCGGGCGGATCGGCGGCGCAGGCGGTCGTCGCGAACGCGCATCGTGTGCGGAACGCGCAGCCGGACGGTCGTGCGGTGGGTGGCGGCGCGAGACCCGGGATGGGATGCAGCGGCTCGCCGCGCTTCGCCGAGCCCGGCAGCGCGTCCATCAGGCCGCGCGTGTAGGGGTGGCGGGGTCGGTCGAGCACGTCGTCGACGCTGCCGCTCTCGACGATGCGGCCGGCATACATCACCGCCACGCGGTCGGCGAGGCCGGCGACGACGCCGAGATCGTGGCTGATCCAGATCAGCGCCATGCCCATGGCATCGGCGAGGCGGCGGACCTCGTAGAGGATCTGCGACTGGATGGTGACGTCGAGCGCGGTCGTGGGTTCGTCGGCGATGACGAGCTCGGGGCGGTGCAGGAGCGCGATGGCGATGGCGACGCGCTGGCGCATGCCGCCCGAGAACTGGTGCGGATAGGCGGCGAGCCGCTCCTCGGGCGAGGGGATGCCGACGAGGCCCAGCGCGTCGCGGGACCTGTCCCGGGCTTCGCGGCGCGACACGTCGTCGTGCGCCAACACGGCCTCCACCATCTGGGTCTCGATGGAGAGGACCGGGTTCAGCGTCATCATCGGGTCCTGGAAGACCATGGCGATGCGCTTGCCGCGCAACCGGCGCATGGTCTCGTGGCCCGCGCCGACGAGGTCCTCGCCCTGGAACAGGATCCTTCCCTGAGTCACCCGACCCGGCGGGTCGACGAGGCCGAGGATCGAGAAGCCGGTGATCGATTTGCCGGAGCCGGACTCACCGACGAGGCCGAGGATCTCGCCGCGGGCGACGGAGAACGAGACGCCGTCGACCGCGCGCACGGCCTTCGCGCCCGTGCCGAAGGTGGTGTGGAGGTTTTCGACGGTGAGCACCGGCGCCATGGTTCAGCGCTCCGCCAGCCGCGGGTTGAGCACCTCGCGCAGCCGGTCCCCGACGATGTTGATGCTGAAGACGAGCGCGAGCAGCAGCAGGCCGGGATAGACGCTCATCCAGTACAGGCCCGCCAGCAGCACCTGGTAGCCGTTGGCGATGAGCAGCCCGAGGGAGGGCTGCGTGATCGGCAGGCCGATGCCGAGGAAGGAGAGCGTGGCCTCGGCGGAGATGGCGTTGGCCACCTGCAGCGTGCCGATGACGATGAGCGGCGACAGGCAGTTCGGCAGCAGGTGGCCGAAGAGGATGCGCGGGCGCGAAAGCCCCAGCATCACCGCGGCCTCCATGTAGTCCTTGTTCTTCTCGACCAGGGCCGCGCCCCGCACGGCGCGCGCGAACATGGCCCACTGCACGAGGACGAGCGCGAAGATCACTTTGCCGGTTCCCTGTCCGAGGAGGGCCAGCAGCATCAGCGCCACGAGCAGGGTCGGGAAGCCGAGCATCAGGTCGACGAGGCGCATGATCAGGCTGTCGACGCGGCCGCCGAAGAAGGCCGCGGCGAGCCCGAGCGTGGTTCCCACCGCGAGGGCCACCAGGCCGGCGAAGACGCCCACGAACAGCGAGGTGCGCAGCCCGTAGAGCATGGCCGACAGCATGTCGCGGCCCTGGCCGTCGGTGCCGAGCCAGAAGCGCGTGCCGTCCATGCTCTCGGCGCCCGGCGGCAGCTTCGAATCCATGATGTCGAGGGCGGCGAGGTCGTAGGGGTTCTGCGGGGCGAGCCAGGGGGCCGCGACGGCGGCCGCCAGCAGCAGGACGCAGACGATGGCGGCGAGTGTCGCCTTGGGGCTGGCCAGCAGGCCACGCAGGGCGCGCGCGCCGAGCTTGTCGGCGGGCGGGATGGCGGGAGCGGGGAGGGCGGCGTCGCTCATCAGCTGCGCCCCAGTCGGATGCGCGGGTCGAGCAGCGAGTAAAGCACGTCCACCAGGAAGTTGAGGACGATGAACAGGCTGACGACGACCAGCAGGTAGGCGACGACGACCGGCCGGTCGAGGCGCATGATCGAGTCGATCAGAAGCTTGCCGATGCCGGGCCAGGCGAAGATCGTCTCGGTCACGACGCCGAAGGCGATGAGCGAGCCGATCTCCATGCCGATGACGGTGACGAGCGGGATCATGATGGTCTTCAGCACGTGCACGAGCACGATGCGCCGCTCGGTGAGGCCCTTGGCCCGCGCGAACTTCACAAAGTCGAGCGGCATCGTCTCGCGCACGCCGGTGCGCGTCAGGCGGATCACCAGGGAGAGCTTGAAGAGCGCGAGATTCACGGCCGGCAGGATCAGGTGCTTCAGCCCGTCCCAGGTGGCGAGGCTGGTCTCGATTCCCAGGATCGTGCCGGTCGCGCCGCGCCCCGTGGAGGGCAGCCAGCCGAGCCACACGGAAAAGATCATGATCAGCATCATGCCCTGCCAGAAGTTCGGCAGGCTGAAGCCGAGGATCGAACCGGTCATGATCGTCTCGTCCACCGCCGAGCGCGGTTTCAGCCCGGCGACGAGGCCGAGCGGGATGCCGAGGACGAGGGAGATCGCCAGCGCCACGAAGGCGAGTTCGAGGGTGGCCGGCAGCCGGCCCAGGATCAGCGAGATAGAAGGCTGGTCGAAGACGAAGGAGCGGCCGAGGTCGCCGTGCAGCGCGTTGCCGAGGAAGGCCAGGAACTGCACCGGCAGCGGCCTGTCGAGGCCCAGCGAGCGTTCCACCTGGGCGCGCTCGGCCGGCGTGGCGTCGGGCGCGATTAGCATCTCGGCGGGATCGCCGATGGCATAGACGCCGAGGAACACGATCACAGCCGTCGCCGCCAGGACGACGAGGCTCTGCAGCAGGCGCCGGATGACGAAGACCGTCATGGGGCTGGTGTCTCCCTCCCGGCACGATGCGCGGTTCGTGCAGAATGGGGGTGCCCGGGAGCGTCACGCAACCTTATGAGCAAAGCGCATCGATCTATGCGCCCGTCCTGGGCCATCGCCGTCTTGGCGGATCGTCTCCGGCTCTTGCCATGGCGCCAACCCCTCCGCTCGTCCTGCCCGGGCCAGGCCCGGCCAAGACGCGGAGAGGGTCGTGCCGATCTCAAGAATGCTTGAAGCGGCGTCATCCTAGGCGGTCAGGTGCTCCTGCAGGATCGCGGCGAAGGCTTCGCCGGCCCGGGACATGGGCTGGCCCTTGAGCGAGATGATCCCGTAGTCCCCCTGGGTGCCGGGCTCGAACGGCCGGCGCTCGATCGGCAGGTGGGCGAAGAGCCGGGCGATGAATTCGGTCACCACGCCGATGCCGAGCCCGCGGGCCACGAGCGAGCAGGTGGCCTCCACCGAGTGCACCTCGACGCGCGCGGACGGGTGCACGCCGGCCCGGCGCAGCATGCGCTCGAAGTCGCGGCGGGCCGGGCGCTGGCGGCCCAGCAGGATCAGCGGGTGGCCGGCGAGGTCGCCGGCGCGCACCACCTGGCGGCGGGTCAGCGCGTGGCCGGCCGGCATGATGCAGACGGACCCGGAGCGCAGCATGGGCCGGACGTCGAAGCCCTTGTCGCGCGGCGGCAGGCTGACAAAGCCGATGTCCGCGACCCGTGTCATCACCATGTGTTCGATGGCGTCGTAGTGTCCGCCCAGGATCTCGAGCGAGGCATCCGGGCGGGCCGACAGCCAGGTCTCGACCACGGCGGGCATGACCGATCCGATGAAGGAGTGCGGCACCGCGACCTTCAGGAAGCGCTGCCCGACGGTGCCGGCCTTCAGGTCCTCGGTGTAGCGGCGCAGCCGCATCAGCAGGCCGCTGAGTTCGCCCACCTCTTCCAGCAGCGCGTGGGCTTCGGGGCGGGGCAGGAGCCGGCCCTTGCTGCGCTCGAAGAGCTCGAAGCCGAGCTCGTCCTCCAGCTGTGTGAGCTGGCGGCTCACGGCCGACTGGGAGAGGCCCAGCGCGCCGGCCGCCGCCGTCGTGGAGCCGCCGCTCATGACGGCACGGAAGATCTCGATCTGTCGCAGTTTCAAGTGAGGAGGATACCGGGAGCCGACGGATGAACGAGCATCGGCCGGCTCACCGGGCCTGTCAAAGGCCGCGGCGCTCAGTTCGCGCTGGCCACGACGACGAGCTTGCGGATCTCGCCCTTCAGATAAGCCTGCAGGAACCGCTCGTAGTTGCGGATCGAGACACAGCCGTTGCTGTCACCGTTGGGCCCGAGCATGTAGGTGTGGGCCAGCAGGCCGTCCCGGCCGTGGATCGCCCCACTTCCGCCGATCGGGGTCAGGCGGATCGCCCGCACGCCGTGGAACAGCGCTTCCCGCAGGGTGAGGTCGTAGACGTGCGGCGGCGTGGCGCCCTTCATCCGCACGTGGACGTAGCGCGGATCGTCGAGGTGATCGCCGAGGCCGGAATGGGCCTCCAGCTTCTCGCCGCTGGGCAGGTAAACGGCCTTTGCTGAGATGTCGTACACGGCGGTCAGTTCGCCGGCGGAAGGCGTGACGCGGCCGAGCCGTCGCGAGCGGTTCAGGTCGGCGCCGTCGTCCTGGGAGGGCGCATAGGCCATGGCGTCGCCGGCCGGCTTCGCCGTTCCGCCGAAGAGCCGTTCGAAGAAGCTGCGGTTGTCCTGCGCCGGGGCCGCGGGCGCGCTGGCCACGCTCATCCGGGCGCGGCGCTGGATCGAGGCGTTGGCCACGCGCGGGCGCTCGGGCACGGGCGTCTGCTGGACGAGCTCCGCAGGGCGCGGCGCCGGCACGGGCCGTGCCTCGGTGGGCGGGGGCGGGAGCGGGAGGGCCGCCGTCTTCGCCGGTTCGGGAAGGGCCGGCGCCGCTGCCACGATCGGCGGGGCCGGCGGCGCGACGGGCTGCCAGGTGGAGGCCAGCGGCGCGGCCTGTCCGGTGGACTGGTGCGCGAAGCCCAGCCGGATCATCTCCTCATGGGGGCCTGGAGCCTTGGCGGGTTCGGCGCTGCCGGGCAGCAGGCGGCTCAGGTCGATGCGCGGCGCGTCGGGGACGGGCTGGAGCGGCAGGCTCGCCCACAGTCCCACGCCGACGGGGATGGCGGGCAGCAGCAGGAACCAGAGCGGTGCGGACCGGCGGGGAGAGAGCGGACGGACGGACTTCTGGTGACGTCGGCCGAAATACTCAGACATGCGCTACGCTTTCGCACTCAAGGCAACTGACACACACCCCGATGCGCTTCTGCGCGACGCCGCGGCCCTGCCACGGTCTTTCCCGGCGCCGTGCCCGGGGGTGGACCGCGGCCAGCGCTGCTCCCTCCATGAGGCGCCCGCATGGTTAACCGGCGGTGAAGCGACGGCAGAATTTTTGAGGAAATGGGGACCGAGAGTCCTGGCCTCTCTCTTTCCACGTCCTGCACGGGCCCGGCCCGGGCATCCACGACTTTGCCGGGACCATCTTCAAGTCGTGGGTGGCCGGGCCAAGCCCGGCCATGACGCGGAGACGTGGAGCGCTAAGGCGCCGGCCTCAGCACGTCAGGCGTCAGCTCATCCACCGAATCCACGCCCAGCAAGGCGAGCGTCCGGTCGATCTCGGTGGCCAGGATGTCGATCGCGCGCTTGGCGCCCCGCTCGCCTCCGGCCGCCAGCCCGTAGAGCAGGGCCCGGCCGAGCAGCACGGCGTCGGCGCCGAGCGCCAGGGCCATGACGATCTCCGTGCCGCGGCGGAACCCCGAGTCGACCAGCAGCGTGTAGTCCTTGCCCACGGCGGCGCGCGCGGGGGCGATCAGGCGCAGCGGCGAGGTCGTGCGGTCCAGCTGTCGGCCGCCGTGGTTCGACAGCACCACGCCGTCGGCGCCATGGCGGCGGGCCTCCAGGACGTCCTCGACGGTCTGCACGCCCTTGATGACGAGCTTGCCCGGCCAGCGCCTGCGCAGCCGGTCCACGAAGCTCCAGTCCAGCGCCGCGCGCAGGCTCGACTTCGACCAGTTCGACACGCCGAAGAACGTCCGGTCGGCCGCGGGAACGAAGGGCTCGAGGTTCGAAAAGCGCGGGTAGCCCGCGCGCCACAGATCGAGCAGCCAGCGCGGGTGGGCGAGGACATCGAGCTTCGCCGACAGCGTCAGTTCCAGCGGGCGCGCGTAGTTGCGGATATCCCACTCGCGATTGCCCATCACGGCGCCGTCCACGGTGAGCAGCAGCACCTCGCTGCCCGCCCGGTGGGCGTTGTCCACCAGGGTCTCCCAGATGTCGTCCGTGCCGAAGACGTAGAGCTGGAACCAGTGCCGGACCCCGGGCAGGGCCGCGAGGTCGGCGACGAGCGCGTTCGACACGGTGCTCTGGCCGAACGGGATGCCGGCGGCGGCGGTCGCACGGGCCAGGGCGGCATCCGCGCCGGGCCAGAGCAGGCCGTTGAGCCCCGTGGGCGCGCTGCCGATCGGCAGGGCCGAGGGGCGGCCGAAGATCATGCGGCTCTTGCTGCGACGGTCCACCGACACGAGGACGCGCGGGGCGAAGACGTGGTCGTCGAACGCCCGCCGATTGTCGGCCAGCGTCAGTTCCTCCTCCGCGCCGCCCTCCAGGTACTCGGCGCTGAAGCGAGGCAGGCGGGCCAACGCCATGGCCCGCAACTCGGCGATGGTGAGGGCCCGGCTGACGTCGCGTCCCGCATAGAGGCGACGGGGCGGCTGGGAGGGAACATCCCTGGGGAGAAAAGACATGGGTGCACGCGAGGTTTGGCAAGCGCCCGATTGACGGCGATCTTGGTCATGCTAGCATACCAAAAATGGTCAGGGGAGGCCGCATTGGCCGATACACTCGCGGGTAAGACGGCGTTCGTCACGGGGGCGGCGAGGGGGCTCGGCCTGGCCATCGGCAAGGCCTTCCTGGATGCAGGCACGGCGCGCGTCTGGTTCGCCGACGTCTCCACCGACGTGGTCGACGTCGCGAAATCGCTCGACGCGGGCGGCCGCGCCCAGGGCGTGGTGCTCGACGTCCGCGACGAGAAGGCTTTCGCCGCCGCCATCGCGCTGGCGGATGCCGGACCCGGCCTCGACATCATGGTCAACAACGCCGCGCGCACCGTGTCGCGTTCGGTCTGGGACATCAGCGCGCAGGAGTGGGACGACGTGCTCGCCGTCAACCTGCGGGGCGTGTTCTTCGGCTGCCGTCTCGCCGGCAAGGCCATGCGCGAGCGCAAGCGGGGGCGCATCCTCAATCTCAGCTCGCTCGCCGGCCAGCGCGGCGGGGTCGTCGCCGGGGCCCATTACTCGTCGTCGAAGGCCGGCATCATCGTGCTCACCAAGGTGTTCGCGCAGGAGCTCGCCGGCGCCGGCGTCACCGTGAACGCCATCGCGCCCGCGGCCATCCGCGGGCCCATCACCGACGAGATGCCGCCCGAGAAGGTCGAGGCGATGGCCAAGACCATTCCGGTCGGCCGGCTCGGGGACGATCGCGAGATCGGCGCCGCGGCCGTCTACCTCGCCTCCGACGCCGCGGCTTTCGTGACCGGCACGACGCTCGACGTGAACGGTGGGATCTTCATGCGCTGAAGGCGCGACACAAGGGGAGCAGACTCCATGGCCGTCGAATTCCAGGTCCCGAAGGTGCCCACGCCGTTGCGGGCCGTGCTGCTCGGGGCCGCGACCCAGGGCTGGTTCAACGCCTCGGACGAGGAGCGGCGCCAGCAGGTCCTGCCCCGCTTCAAGCAGATGATCCAGGAGTGGTCGGACATGGGAGCCAAGGTGCTCGCCACGGTCGACGACGACCTGTTCATGGTCGGTGAGCCGGGCGCTCCCGATTTCACGTGGTACCTCATCTTCGAGGTGCCCTCGATCGACGTGCTCGCGGCGATGATCCACCGCGTCCGCACCACGGTCGATGGGGTTCGCCTCGATCGCTACATCCGCATCGAGGGCCGGCTGGGCCGTCCCTTCTTCCTGCTCGAAGGCGGCCACTGAGCCCCGTCCCTCAACGACCATCCGTGGAGACCTCCATGACCCGCGTTCCGTCCGGCCTCAATCGCCGCGCGTTCCTCGCCGCAGCTCCCGCGGTCCTCGTGGCATCGCGCGTCGGTGCCCAGGGTGCCGGTCTCACGCTCGGCATGGTGGTGGGCACCACCGGTGCCTTCGCCAGCGGCGAGGCGCCGCTCCTCAACGGCGTGAAGATGGCCGTCGAGGACCTCAACGCGAAGGGTGGCATCGCCGGCAAGAAGGTGAACCTCGTGATCGAGGACACCGGCTCCGAGCAGACCGGCGCCATCAACGCCTTCAACCGGATGCTGTCGAAGGATCCGGTCGCGATCATGAACACGACGCTCTCGCCCTTCGTGCTCGCCATGATGGGCACCATCAAGGACGAGGGCCTGCCCGTGTTCACCGGCGCGGCGTCCGCCCAGCTCGCGCCCAGCAAGCGTGGCGCAGCGAACCTCTTCCGCATCCGCACCAGCGACACGAAGGTTCCCTCGGGTGCGGCGCGCTTCGCCGCCGAGACGCTCGGCGCCAAGAAGGTCGCGCTGCTGCGCATCAACAACGAGTACGGCAACGGCTGGCGCACCGAGGTCGAGGAGGTCTGCAAGCAGAAGGGCGTGCAGCTCGTCGCCAACGAGAGCTACGAGGACGCCGACCGCGACCTCACGGCCCAGCTCCTGCGCATCAAGAACGCCGGCCCCGACGTCGTGATCATGGCCGGCAATCCGCCGAACTTCGTCGTCGGCGTGCAGCAGGCCAAGCAGCTCGCGCTGCCCGCCAAGCTGATCCTGTCGAATGCCGGCGTGCTGCCCACCACCATCCGCCTCTACCAGCAGGGTGCCGGCGAAGGCGTCTACGGCACCGTCGACAGCCTGCCGTCGGGCGATCCGGCATCGAAGGAGTGGGCGGCCCGCTACAAGGCGATGTTCAACCTGGAGTCCGACTACTCGGCCGCCGAGTACTACGATGGCGTGATGATGCTGGCGGCCGCCATCGCGGCCAAGGGCACGGACAAGAAGGCGCTCGTGGCCCAGCTCCGCACGCTCGCCAAGGCACCCGGCATGGGCAACACCTACACCTACGCCAATGACGGCGATGGCGGCGAGAGCGTCGCGATCGTGCAGATCAAGGGCAGCGGCGTGGAGTTCGTCACGAACATCCGCTGATCCTCGACCGCGCCATGATCACCTTCGCACAGGTGGTGTTCAGCGGGCTGACGATGGGGGCGATCTACGCCCTCGTCGCGCTCGGCTTCACGCTGACCATCGCCGCCGCCGGCATCGTCAACTTCGGCTACGGCGAGATCGTCACCTACGGCGCCTATCTCGGCGTCACGTTCGCCGTGGTGCTGGGCCTGCCGCTGTGGCTCGCCCTCATCGCCACCGTGCTGTCGACCGCCGCCATCGGCTACCTGTTCCAGCTGGCGGTCTTCAACCCGCTGGAAGGCCGACACTTCCTGACGATCGTCGCCGGGACCATCGGCGTGGGCATCGCCATGGCCAATGCGGCCACGGTGATCTGGGGGCCCTATCCGCTCGTGCTGCCGCCCTTCTTCGGCATCGGCGGCATCGACGTCGGTGGCCTCGTGGTGTTCCCGCACGCGGTGATCACCATCGCCGCCACCGCGATCCTGATCACCGGCCTGCAGCTCGCGCTGACGCGCACCGACATCGGGTTGCGCCTGCAGGCGACCGCCCAGGACGTGCCCGCCGCGCGGCTCATGGGCATCCCCGTGAAGCGCATGCGCACGCTGGCCTATTGCCTGTCGGCGGCGTTGGCGGGCTTCGCCGGGTTCCTGGTGGCGCCGATCGCCGTGGTGACGACCAGCATGGGCTTCGTGCTGATGCTCAAGGGCTTCGCGGCCACCGTGCTGGGCGGCTGGGGCAGCCTGAAAGGCGCCGTGTTCGGCGGGGTCATGGTGGGGCTGATCGAGGCGCTGGGCGCCGCCTACATCTCCTCCGACTACAAGGACGTGATCGCCTTCGGACTGATCGTCGCCGTCCTCGTCCTGCGGCCGCGGGGACTGTTCCCCGAGCGCATCGCCGAGAAGCTCTGAGATGGCCGCCCCTCCCTCCAACGCGCCGCCGGCCATGCGCTCGCCCTGGTGGCTCGCCGCGGCCCTGGTGCCCTTCCTCGCGGCGCCGCTGGTCATCTCCGGCAACTACCACTACGGCGTGGCGCACCAGGCGCTGATCTACGTGGTGCTGGCGACGGGCTACAACATCCTGCTCGGCTTCACCGGCATGGTGTCGCTGGGCCACGTGGCGCTGTTCGCCATCGGCGCCTACACCAGCGCCATCCTGCAGACCTCGCTGGATTGGCCGTTCCTCGCCTGCCTGATCGCGGCCGCCGTCGTGACGGGCGCCTTCGGGACGGCCATCGCCATCCCGGCGCTGCGCATCAAGGGCCACTACCTGACCCTGCTGACGCTGGCGCTTGGCGAGGTGATCCGCCTGCTGATCCGCAATTTCGACTGGCTGACGCACGGCTCCAGCGGCATCGGCGGGATCTCGCGGCCCACCATCTTCGGCGTTCCGTTCCGTACCGCGCCCGACCTCTACTGGCTGCTGCTGTTCATCGCCGCGGCGGGCGTGCTGTTCGCATGGCGCCTCGAGCGCTCGCGCTTCGGCCGCGCCTTCAAGGCCATCCGCGACAGCGAGATCGGCGCGGAGGTGATCGGCATCGACACCAACCGCATGAAGGTTCTGTCCTTCGCCATCAGCGCCGTCTACGCCGGCATCGCGGGCAGCCTCTACGCCCACACGCTGCGCTTCGTGAGTCCCGAGTTCTTCAGCCTCGGCCTCACCATCACCCTGCTCGCGATGATCCTGATCGGCGGGAGGGGTCTGATCCTCGGCCCGGTGATCGGCGCCACGATGCTGACCATCGCCCCGGAGGCGCTGCGCTTCGCCAAGGAGTACTACCTGATCGGCTTCGGCCTGGTGATCTGGCTCAGCACGCTCTACCTGCCGGACGGTCTCGCGGGCAGCCTCGGCCGCCTCGTCGCGCGGCTGCGGCCGGCCCGCCAGGGACGCGCGTCATGACCGCGCCGCTGCTCGACGTTCGCGGCATCGGGGTGCGGTTCGGAGGCCTGAAGGCGCTCGACGACGTGAGCTTCCAGGTCGCGCCGGCGCAGGTCATGGGCCTCGTCGGTCCCAACGGCTCCGGCAAGTCGACGATGCTCAACGTGCTTTCCGGCGTCTACGTGCCGGACGACGGAGAAGTCGCCTTCAACGGCGAGCGCATCGACGGGCGCAAGCCCAACCGGATCGCCCAGGCGGGGCTCGGACGGACCTTCCAGAACCTGCAGATCTTCCAGGGCCTCTCGATCCTGGAGAACGTGCTCACCGGGGCCCATCACCGGCAGCGGGGAGGGGTGCTGCCCACGGTGTTCGGCCTGCCGGGCGCCCGCGCCGCCGAACGTGCTGCCCGGGACGAAGCCGCGGCGCTGCTGGTGCGGGTGGGTCTCGGCGGGCGGGAGGACGATCCTCCCTCCACGCTCTCCTACGGCCAGCGGCGTCTGCTCGAAGTGGCCCGGGCGCTCGCCACGCGGCCGAGGATCCTGATGCTCGACGAGCCCTGCGCGGGCCTCTCCCACGGCGAGGCCGACCAGCTTGCCGCGCTGGTGCGCGAGATGGCCACCGGCGGCATGTCGGTGATCGTCATCGAGCACAACATGCGCTTCGTCATGGGGCTCGTGGACCGGATGGTGGTGCTCAACTTCGGCCGCAAGATCGCCGAGGGCACGCCGCGCGAGATCCGCGATAATGCCGATGTCGTCGCCGCCTATCTCGGGAAGCAGCGCCATGCTCACGGTTGAGGGGCTCCATGCCGGCTACGGCGAGCTGCCGGTGCTGCGCGACGTGTCGTTCAGCGTGGCGGCCGGCCGCATCGTCGGCGTGCTGGGCGCCAACGGTGCCGGCAAGACGACTTTGATGGCGGCGTTGTCTGGGCTCATCGCGCCGACGGCGGGGCGCGTGATGCTCGACGGCAAGCCCGTCCAGGGGCTGCCGGCGGAAACCATCGTCGGGCTCGGCATGAGCCACGTGCCGCAGGGGCGGCGCATCTTCCCGGGCCTCACCGTGCGGGAGAACCTGATGGTGGCCCGCACCAAGGCCACGTCCCGGGCGCCGGGCGGCTTTCCCGCGGTGCTGGACACCATCCACGACCTCTTCCCGCGCCTCGCCGAACGCAAGGACCAGCTCGGCTGGTCGCTCTCGGGCGGCGAGCAGCAGATGCTGGCGGTGGCCCGCGCGCTGGTCGCCCGGCCGAAGGTGATCCTGCTCGACGAGCCTTCGCTCGGCATCGCCCCCCTGCTGGTCGAGGCGATGTTCGACGCCATCCAGGAGATCCGGCGGCGCGAGGGCATCACCGTGCTCGTCGTCGAGCAGAACGCGGAACAGGCCCTGCGCATCTCGGACGAGGTGCACATCATGGAGCTCGGGCGAATCGTGGCCTCCGGGGACCCGGTCGCCATCGGATCCGATCCCGAGATCGTCCGCGCCTATCTCGGGACCTGAACCCGTGAATCCCGCGCCCGGCGCCTTTCTCGACCGGCTCACCTCCGACATCGTCGGCTGGTCCGTGCCCACCGGCGGCGGGCCACGCTCGATCTGGTTCGCGCCCCTCGACGTGCCGAGCCAGAGCGGCGAGGTGGCGGACCGCATCTCCGCCGCCATCCGCGAGGGCGCCCTGCGGCTCGGCGACAAGCTCCCTTCCGAGCGCGCGCTGGTGGGGCAGTTCCAGTCGAGCCGTCCGACCATTCGCGAGGCCGTCCGCCACCTCGTCGAGGGCGGCATCCTGGTCGTGAAGCCCGGCGCCGGCGGAGGCATGTTCGTGGCCGACGAGCTGGTGCCGGTTCGCCCGATGGCGCTGCGGCCCGGCGAGATGGACGAGATCCTGGAGGCGCGTCGCCTGTTCATGCCGCGTATCTGCGAGACGGCGGCCCTCTACGCTCGCGACGACGATTTCGACCGCATGCGCGAGGCGATCGCCTTCGGTCGCGCCGTGCTCGCTGCGGACCGCAAGGCGCTGGACCATCGGTCCAAGCTCCAGCTCAACATCTCCTGCATCCGCTTCGACCTGGCGGTGGCGCAGTCCACGGGCAACCGGCTGCTGGTGCAGGTGATGCGCACCCTGCTCGACTGGCTGGAACCGCTGCGCATCGAGTCGCTCGTGGAGCGTGCCAGCGGCGAGCTGTCGATGCGGGCGCAGGACGAGACCCTGGCGGCGCTGAAGTCCGGCGACCCGGCCGCCATCAACGCCGTGCTCGACTGGCGCATGGCCCTCATGGAAGACGCCTGGCAACGCTCGTCCGGCCGCATGCTGAGGCACAGAAGACTGCGCGCCGCGGAGGGCGGGTAGCCCCTTCGGGCCATCCGCCCCCAATGCCCCTTGTCAGCTCGGACCTCTCCGCCGTCCTGGCCGGGCCTGGCCCGGCCATCCACGACTTTTCCGGGGCCATCCTGACGTCGTGGGTGCCCGGGCCAAGCCCCGCCATGACGCGCGGCGGGAGTGCAGCGACCCTTTCCGGAGACAGCCGCCGATAACGCCCCGCGGGGCCAATCCCCCGGAACTGCCCGGAACATAGGCTTGCCTCGGCGGCCCAAGCGATGCACACCGCTGGCCCGTCCGGAACCCGCGCACGCCCATGAGCATCGCCGCCACCACCGACAAGTCGCTCCTGCGGACCGCCGTGTCCGACATCGCCGAGGTCATGGCCGCGCGTCCGGACCGGGGGACCGTCGCGAGCTACATCCCCGAGCTCGCCACGGTCGATCCCGCGCGCTTTGGACTGTGCGTCGTGGATGCGGACGGCGAGGTGTTCATGGGGGGTGACGCGGAGGTGCCGTTCTCCATCCAGAGCATCTCCAAGGTGTTCACGCTGACCCTGGCGCTCGGCATGGTCGGCGACAGGCTGTGGAAGCGGGTGGGCCGCGAACCCTCGGGCAGCGCCTTCAACTCGATCGTGCAGCTCGAGTTCGAGAAGGGCGTTCCCCGCAATCCCTTCATCAACGCCGGCGCCATCGCCACGACGGACGTCATCCTCTCCGGCCACAAGCCCAAGGAGGCGCTGGGCGAGATCCTGCGCTTCATGCAGTTCCTGGCCGACGACCAGACGATCCACATCGACCGCGAGGTGGCGGCCTCGGAGCAGCGCACCGGCTTCCGCAACGCGGCGCTGGCCAATTACATGAAGTCGTTCGGGATCATCGAGAACCCGGTCGAGTACACGCTGGGCGTCTACTTCCACCACTGCGCCCTGGCGATGTCGTGCCGCCAGCTCGCCATGGCCGGCCGCTTCCTCGCCTACAAGGGCCGCAATCCCTCCACGGGGCTCTTCGTGGTGAAGCCCGAGCGGGCGCGGCGCATCAACTCGCTGATGATGATGTGCGGCCACTACGACGGCTCGGGCGAGTTCGCCTATCGCGTCGGCCTGCCCGGCAAGAGCGGGGTGGGGGGAGGGATCCTCGCCATCGTTCCCGGTCAGGCATCCATCGCCGTCTGGTCCCCCGGTCTGGACGCCTCCGGCAACTCGCACCTGGGACGGATCGCGCTCGAGGCGCTAGCGACCCGGATGGGCTGGTCGGTCTTCGGGTGACCAGGGCAGCCGGTCTCGCGGGTCCATCCTGGCGAGCGCACGCTGGCGGCGCTCATAGTCGGACGCCGCCACGTGTTCCAGGAACTCGTGGTGAGGCCTGTAGCCGAGGCCCGTATGGTCCCGGCCGAAGAACAGCATGTAGATGATCGTGTTGAAGATGAGGTCGATCGTCGGCCACGTCAGTCCCGACAGCCAACGCTCCGGTCCGCAGATCATGAGGAAGCCCAACGGCACGGCGACCGCGACGAGGGTGACGCAGGCCATGAACGGCGTCGGCACGACCAGCATGTGGTACAGGGCCAGCATCCGCCCCGGCGCGTAGACGCAGAGAAACTTGAGCCTGGGGCAGCCGGTGTCGTGCGCGCGGTTCAGGCTGGCCGACAGAAAGGTCCATTCGATCGCTGCCGCGAGGAGGCCGTAGCGGGCGACCAGGGCCTGGGCCATGAGCTCCCGCGCAGGCCCGTACGGACCCGCAACGATGTTGAGCAGGGCCCAGACGGCGAGGTTCAGGATGGCGAAAAGAATGTAGTCGATCCTTCCCATCGGCAGGTCGGACCACGGACGGGTGATCAGGATCGAAAAGTCGCGAATGGAGCCCACGGAACTAGCACCTGAGGAAGTGGCCGCTCACGCGACGCCCGGGCGCCCTCTGCATGGCAGGTCCGGCGTCGTTTGGTCAGGAGAGCGGCCTCATCCAGGGCCGTTGCTCGCTGGCCCGGCCGTTGAACCGTTCGTGGAACGCTTGCGGGCGGCTTCGCGCCGATGCCGCTCGCCCGTTGCATCGAAAAAGCGTTGGGCGAAGAACGAGCCGGCCCCCCCGTCGTTCGTGGGGTAGTTCGGGGTATCGGCTGCGTCCATGATGACCAGCGCGGTGGGCAGGATCATCCCGGGCAGCCACCTGCCGGTTCCGCAGAGCAAGAGGACGAGGACGGGGCCAGCCGCCAGGATCACGGTGATCACGGCCGTCAGCGGATCGGGCACGACGATGACGTGCGTCAGCGCGAGCATGCGCCCGGGGCAATAGCCGAGGAAGAACTTGTGCTTCTCGATCCCTGCATCGGCAGCGCGGTTGAAGCTCGCGGACAGGTAGGTCCATTCGAGCGCGAAGGCGATGAACCCGCCCTTCTGCAGCAGGGCCCAGGCATGGGCCTGTCTGTCCGGACCGTAGGGACCGAGGATGACGTTCAGCAGGGCCCACCCCGCCAGGTTGAGAGCCGTGAACAGGGCGAAGTCGACCCTGGTCATCGTGAGGTCTGACCACGGCCTCGTCACCTTGATGCAATAGTCTTGAAGAGAGCTCATGACAATATTCGCGATATGAAAGCATCGCCATCCAAATCGAATATTGATGCAAATTCAAATCGTATCAATCGATACGGTTTCTGGATGTTCAATTCTGGTGCGACGCAACCGTCTATCGAGCGCAGTGGGCATGAGGCTTCCCCGGCCTTCGTGTTGCGCCCTCAGTCTCCCGACGATCCGCCATCGGAGCAGGAGGAGCCGATGTCGCAGGACGAGGGTTCCCGGCTGCAGGACGAGCCGTCCCCGCCGTAACTGCCCGACCAGCCTGAGCCGCTGTCGTCGTCGTCGTCCCGGCGCTTGCTGCGCCGCTCCGGAGGGGCGGGAGAGGCAGGGCGCTGCGGATCGAGGGACCAGCTGGGAGCCGGGCAGATCAGGAGGAAGACGATGGGAGCGGCTGCGACGCAGGCGATCAGAGCGAGCTGGAAGCCCTGGGCGAACACGACCACGTGGACCAGCGCCAGCAACCGGCCCGGCAGATAGAACGGCAGGATCTCCTTCGGCAGCAGTCGCGCCTCGGCGGCGCGGTTGAGGGTCGCGCACAGGAACGTCCATTCGAGGACCAGCGCGACCGGCCAGAAGGTCTCGATGAGCGTGACGGCGTCAGCCTGGCGTTGCGGCCCGTACGGACCCAGCCACTGGTCCAGCAGGACCCATCCGGCGAGATTCAGCGTCGCGAACAGCGCGTAGTCGAGCCTGCCCATCGGGTCGCGTGAGGATGGGGAGGTACACTTGTCCAGGTAATCGGCAATAGACGACATCACGAACAACACCTACTGAAACGGCTCCACGGAACCCGCAATCAGAGGTGGCGGCAAGCTCATCCCGTCGGGACGGTTGCCCATGCGTTTACACGGTCGTCGACACGGACCGGCGGCCGGCGCGGCTCGAGGCGCGCCGTCAGGCTTGGCCCGGCGTTCAGGGCTTGCGGTCGGGCGCGCTCTCGCGGATGGCGGCGTCGTGGTACCAGCCGCTGCCGAAAGTCGTCGCCGGATAGCCGGTCCCGGGGGTGGCCGGGTCGCGGAGCTTCTGGCGAAGATCACCTCCCGCCACGCGCGGGCGGCTCGGGAACGGGTAGATGACGGCTGACTTGCGCTCGGGATGCTCAGGCATGTGTGCCTCCCTTCCGGACTGGATCGGTGACCCTGTCGGCAACGTCCGGACAAGCATAAGGTTCCCAGATTGCATCTTTATTAAGTTCGAGCGCGCCTATTTTTTAGGCTGTCAGGCTATTTTGTGATCATAGCGTTCGAAGCCCGCCACCCAGCCGTCATCCCCGGGCTCGGGCCCGGGACCCGCGACTTGGCCGGCGCCATTCTCCCGTCGTGGGTGGCCGGGCCAAGGCCCGGCCATGATGCGTCGAGAGTGAGGCAACCCGGGCCGGCTCAAGATGCAGATGCTCCGAGGATGACGATGGCGCGCGGCGTATCGTCAGCTCTGGCACGTTCTCTGCTTTGCACTGGGGGACCGTGCGCGTCACCGGGGTTTTCGAGACCCACCGCGAGGGCGCGACGACCCGTCAAAGCGTGAGAGACGACCGATGACCAAGTACAAGCTCGAATACATCTGGCTGGACGGGTACACCCCGACGCCGAACCTGCGTGGCAAGACGCAGATCAAGGAATTCGACAGCTTCCCGACGTTGGAGCAGTTGCCGTACTGGGGCTTCGACGGCTCGTCGACCCTGCAGGCCGAGGGCCACAGCTCCGACTGCGTGCTGAAGCCCGTGCGCATCGTTCCCGACGTCACCCGCAAGAACGGCGCCCTGGTGCTGTGCGAAGTGATGATGCCGGACGGCAAGACCCCGCATCCGTCGAACAAGCGCGCCACCATCCTCGACGACGAGGGCGCGTGGTTCGGCTTCGAGCAGGAGTACTTCCTGTACAAGAACGGCCGTCCGCTCGGCTTCCCGGACTTCGGGTACCCGGCGCCGCAGGGCCCGTACTACACCGCCGTCGGCTACAAGAACGTCGGCGACGTCGCCCGCCAGATCGTCGAGGAGCATCTCGACATCTGCCTCGCGGCTGGCCTCAACCATGAGGGCATCAACGCCGAGGTGGCCAAGGGCCAGTGGGAATTCCAGATCTTCGGCAAGGGCTCCAAGCGTGCCGCCGACGAGATGTGGCTCGCCCGCTACATCCTCGAGCGCCTGACCGAGAAGTACGGCGTGGACGTGGAGTGGCACTGCAAGCCGCTCGGCGACACCGACTGGAACGGCTCGGGCATGCACTGCAACTTCTCGACCACTCACATGCGTGAGGTGGGCGGCAAGGATTACTTCGAGTCCCTGATGGCGGCTTTCGGCGCGGCCCGCGCCGACCACATCGCGGTCTACGGCCCCGACAACCACATGCGCCTCACCGGCAAGCACGAGACGGCCTCGATCCACACCTTCTCGTGGGGCATCGCGGACCGTGGTGCTTCGATCCGCGTGCCGCACAGCTTCGCGAACAACGGCTGGAAGGGCTATCTCGAGGATCGCCGCCCGAACTCCCAGGGCGACCCCTACCAGATCGCCTCGCAGATCCTGAAGACGATCGCGACCGTTCCGCTCGCCAAGGCCGCCTGATCCAGGCTTGACCGACGCGACGACGCTTTCAGGCGGCGGGGGATGTCTCCCGCCGCCTTTTCCGTTGTCGAGGGACCGTCACGCCTGGTGCGACCTCTCGGCGCTGGGGTCGGCGGGCCGACGCGCTCTCACAGGATGGAGGGAACGGTGCCGCCGTCCATCGAGATGTTCACGCCGGTGATGTAGGACGCGGCATCGCTGGCCAGGAACACGACGGCCCGCGCGACCTCGTCCGGCGCCGCGAAGCGGCCGAGGGGAATTCGCGCCACCGCGGTGGCTTCCGCCGCCGCGACGGTCGTCTTCTGAAGGGCCGCTTCGGCTTCCAGGCCCTGCCGAACGCGGTCGGTCGCGGTGGTCCCCGGGTTGACGCCCACCACGCGCACCCCCTTCGCGGCATAGGCGTTGGCGAGGCCCGCCGTCGCCAGCATCAGCGCCGCATTGGCCG
The DNA here is from genome assembly GCF_945952055.1 of uncultured Alsobacter sp. Lineage (GTDB taxonomy): Bacteria > Pseudomonadota > Alphaproteobacteria > Rhizobiales > Beijerinckiaceae > Alsobacter. The sequence continues at coordinate 65,692 of NZ_CAMFHB010000007.1, read as the reverse complement.
ATCCGCCGGCGATGTGGGTCGGCGAGGCGATCTTGCCACCGTTGCCGATGACGTTGACGATCACCCCGCGTCCGCGCGCCCCCATGCGCTTCACCAGCGGATCGATGACGTTGACGTAGGAGAAGAACTTCGCATCGAACGCGGCCCGCCAGCGTGCCGGGGTGAGCTCGGCGGGCACCGTGCGGGCGGCGGCCCCGGCCGAGTTGACGAGGATGTCGAGCGGCCCCAGCGCGGCCTCGGCCTCGTCGACGGCCCGCAAGGCCTCCGCCTCGTCGCGCAGATCGGCGGCGATGCCGACGACCCCAGCGAGCGTCCCCGCGGCCGCTTCGAGATTGGCCTTCGTGCGGGAGCAGATGGCGACGCGCGCTCCCTCCGCCGCGAAGAGCGCCGCGCAGGCGAGGCCGATCCCCTTCGATCCGCCCGTGACCAGAACCGTCCTGCCCTTCAATCCGAGATCCATGGCTCTCTCCGTCGTTGCGCGTGCGTGGCTTGAACAGACTGTCGCGCGGCGGGTCAAGCCGCCGGTGGACCTGCACGTGCATCAGCAACCTAAAGACGTAAAGATCAAAATTTGCATGTATTGGTAAGTTTTTCGCAGGACTTTCGATCCGCCATGGCACTTGCCCTGTGCGTTTGCGCTCATTTTCCGTGAATGTGTGCGTGCTAGCCTTCACAGTGCGTGGAGGCAGGTGCGGACGATGGCGCGAAAACTCGCCGACATGATCGCGGCGCTGGCATCCGCGGCCATCCCGGCCGCGGTGGCCGGCCTCTTCGTGCTTGCGCCCAGCTCCGTGTCGGACGGACTTCGCGACCTCGTGTTCGATGCCTACCAGCGGGTCGAGCCCCGCCAGCGCGATCCGTCCCGGGAGGTCCGGGTGATCGACGTCGACGACGAGTCGCTGCGCAGGCTCGGCCAGTGGCCCTGGCCGCGCCATCGGCTCGCCGCCATGCTCGACAGGCTGTCCGAGCTCGGCGCCGCTGCGGTCGCTATCGACGTGATCCTGTCCGAGCCGGACCGGACGTCTCCAGAGGAGATCGCCGCCAGCCTGCCGCCCGGGCCGGATCGCGACCGGATCGTGAAGGCCGCCGGCGAAAAGTCCCACGACCTCGTGCTCGCCCAGTCGCTGCGCCGCTTGCCGTCCGTGCTGGGGCTGGCCTTGTCGGATGACGCGGTGGGGGGCGTGCCGTCCGCCAAGGCCGGCGTCGCCGAACTCGGCGATCCGGCGTCCGCCTTCGTCCCGCGTTTCCGGGGCGCGGTGCCGCCCCTGTCGCAGCTCGCCGAAGCGGCCACCGGCATCGGGGCCGTCAACTGGCGGCCCGACCGCGACCAGGTGATCCGCCGGGTCCCGCTGCTCTTCTCGGCGGGCGGCCGCCTCGTGCCGTCGCTGGCGCTCGAAACGCTCCGCGTGGCGCAGGCATCGCCCTCGCTCGCGGTGCGCTCCTCCAATGCCAACGCCGTCGCCGCGTTCGGCCAGCAAAGCGGCATCGAGGCCGTGCGCGCCGGAGGGCTGATCATCCCCGCCGACCCGGACGGCGCGGTCCGGGTGCACTTCTCCGGCGGCCACCGCAGCCGCACCATCCCCGCCTGGCGCCTGCTCGACCCCGCCCTCGTCAGCCGCGAAGCCATCGAGGGCCGCATCGTGCTGATCGGGGCCGGCGCATCCGCCCTCGGCGACATTCGGGCCACCCCGCTCGACGGCAGCGTGGCGGGCATCCACATCCATGCCGAGCTGCTCGAGCAGGTCCTCTCCGGCGAGGTCCTGGTGCGCCCCGACTATGTCCGTGGCCTGGAACTCGTGATCGTCGTCATCGGGTGCTTCGTCACGGCCGGCCTCGTGCGCAGCCTTCGTCCGCTGACGGCCGCGGCCGCGTCTCTCGTGCTGGTGGGCGCCGTCTGGGCATCGAGCTGGCTGGCGTTCAGCCATGCGGGCGTCCTTCTCGATCCGGTGTTTCCCAGCGCGGGGATGCTCGCCACGCTCCTGGCGGCCACGGTCGGCGGACATCGCCGCACCGAGAACGAACGCCAGCGCATCCGCGACGCCTTCGCCAAGTACGTGGCGCCCGAGATCGTCGAGGCGATCGCACAGGACCCCTCGGCCCTGCGCTTGGGCGGCGAGACGAAGCCGTTGTCCATCCTGTTCTGCGACCTGCGCGGCTTCACCTCGCGTTCGGAGAGCATGAGCGCCGAAAGCGTCATCCGCTTCCTCAACGGCATGCACACGCCGCTGACCGATGCGGTGCTGGCCGAGAGGGGCACCATCGACAAGTACATCGGCGACGGGCTGATGGCGTTCTGGAACGCGCCGCTCGACGTGCCCGACCATGCGGTCAAGGCCTGCGCCGCCGCCCTGCGCATGCAGGACTGTCTGCCCCAGATTGCTGCGGCGCTCCACGCGGAGATCGGGGAAGCGGCGTGCGACGACGATCCGGTGACGCTCGGCATCGGTCTTCACACCGGGATGGCCTGCGTGGGCAACATGGGCTCGGCGCTGCGCTTCGACTACTCGATCGTGGGCGACGCGGTGAACACCGCGGCGCGGCTCGAGCCGCTGACCAAGCGATATGGGGTGCCCATCGTCGTGTCAGAGGAGATCGTGGAGGCCGCCAAGGGATTTGCGTTCGTGCCGCTCGACGTGCTGCGGCTCAAGGGACAGGCCCGCGCGACGCGCATCTACGCGCTGGTGGGCGAGACGAACACCCTGGGCAATGCGTTCGCCGGCTTCCTCGCGGCGCATGAGCGCGCCCTTCAGGCCGCGCTCACGGGGCGCGAGACCGGGGGCTGGCTGGAACGCGTGGCCAGTGCCTCGCCGAAATGGGCCGAGCGTTTCCGCCAGACCTATGCCGTGTGGGAGACGCAGGCGAAGTCCGGCTGGGAGGATCAGCCGGACGACGTGGAACGGGTGGCCTGAGCCTGGCGGCTGCGATACGGGCGAATGGCGACTCGCAGTCGGGCCGCCTTGGCGGGCCGTGACCGCGAGCGTCTGGCGAAACGGATGGCCCGCGTGCCGACCGGAGCTCAGGAGCCCGGGCGCAGGGACGAATCCAGGACCTTGCGGACGGGAGCGGTCGCTTCCTGGGCGGTGCGGCTGGCGATGCCGGCGAGGGTCTTGGCCTGGGTGCTGAAGGCCTCGAACTGCCTGCGGGCCGTGTGGACCTGCAGCTCGATGGCGTCCGACAGGGTCTTCACCTCTCCGAGGGAGCGGAAGTAGCCCAGCGTCGCGTCGGTGTTGGCCTGCACGGCTTCCATCAGCGCGGCCTGGAAGGACTTGAGGCCCTTGGCGGCCGCCTCGCCGCTGGTGCCGAAGCCGGCGGCCAGCGCCTCGGTCGACTGGCGGGCCGCGGAGAAGGCGTCACGCGCCTTGGCGACAGGGGTGTCCGCGGCGCCCTTCAGCGCCCTGGGAAGAGCCTGCGCACCGGGGATCGCCAGGGGCGCGGCGGGCTTTGCAGGGGCTTCGGCCTTCGCGGGGATGTCCACCTTGGCGGCGACGGCGGGCTTCGGAGCGTCGATCTTGGCCGGTGCGATGCTGGCCGGAGCGGGCTTTAGCGGCGTGGGCGCCGCGACGGCGACAACCGGTGCCGAGGCCTTGACGACCGGGGCAGCCTTCGATGCGGGGGCGACCTTGACGGCCGGCGCGGCCTTGGCGGCCGCCGGGCTCACCGCCGCGATGGGCTTCACGGCGGCGGTCTTCAGCGCCGCGGCCTTCGGGAGCGCCTTGCGGGTGGGCTTCGCCGCGACGGCGCGCGGCGGGGTGGACTTTTCCTTCGTGGGCATGGTCGGACCTCTCGTCACACGGCTTCGCGGCCGTCACCCGGACGGGCGCGGAAGGGAGGGCCGGCGGCGAGGTGGAGTGGCCCCGCGAGCCGCCCCGATGGATCGTCCGGGCAGGATCGTGCCTGTCCGGACCAATGGGTCGTGCAAACCGGCCCGTGCAGCGGTGCCGCACGGGCGGATGCGCGGGTTACTTGCGCTTGGTCGCGTCGGTGGCGGCCTTCTGCACCTTGGCAGCAGCTTCCTGCACTTCGACAGTCGCCTTCTGCAGGGTCGCCTGGGCCTCGGTGGCGGCCTTCTGGACGGAGCTCTGCACATGCGTGCCGAGTTCCTTCATCTGCACCTGCAGCGCCGCAGCCTGGGCCTTCAGGTACTCCTGCTGGAGGTGGAAGACCTCCTGGATGTCCTTGGCGCGGACCAGCTTCTGAGCATGCTCGAAAGCGGCGCCCACGTTCTGCTCGGCGTAGCCGAAGGCCTTCGTGGCGAGTTCCTTCGAGTTCGTCTGCACGGCGACCGTCTGCGTCTCGGCCGCGGAAGCGGCCTTGCTCGCCGCGCCCAGGAAGCCGTCGAAGGCCTTCTTGGCCTGCTCGACGCTCTTCTCGGCGAAGTCGCGCAACTCGGACGGGATCTCGTAGTTCATCGGGCTCTTGGCCATGGTCGTGTGTCCTGCTTGGAGCCAGCGTGGGAAGCACCTCGCCGGCGTGGCTCCCGGGCACGGCGTGCTGCGTCATTGTGCGCTGCAACATAATGTTGCGATGCACAATGGTCAAGAGGCGCTCCGAACGGGCGTTAAGGTAAACCCCAGAGGCCGCCGTGGGGAGGGGGACCCTTCATGGACGCGCGGCGTTCACCCGCCTAGAATTAAGCGTTCGTTATCCATGATGGGCCAGTCCGCCCGCCGGGAGTTCTCGTGTCCGACACGTCGCGTCCGTCTGCCACTGCCGAGCGACTCCGTTCCGATCTCTCTGCCCTCGGCGCCGCGGGGGCGGCAGCGCTGCTCGTGGCGGCGGACGGTCGACGCGTCGTCTGGGCGACGCCCGCGGGGGCCGATCTCGTCGGCGCCGTGCCCGCCGCCCAACTGGCCGGGACCGACCTGCATCCCGATCGCCTGCCCGTCGACCGCTTCGCCGAACTGGCTGCCGGTGCCGCGCCCCTGCAGGGACAACGGCTCGAGCGGCTGCGGGTGCTGAACGGCCGTCGGGTGGAGACGGTGACGTTCTCCGTCCGCCGCGTCCTCCTGGACGGGCAGGATCCTCTGCTCCTGCTGGTCGTTCCCGGGCCTCGGAGACTGCCCCGCGCCGGGGCGGAGCCCGCGCCGTTTCCCGCACTCCTCGATCCGCCCGCGCCCCCGCTCGCGGCGGAGCTGCCGGCGGATGCCGCACCGGTGGGATCGTCCCAGCCGACGGTCGAGAGCCTGCGCGCGGCGGCAGGCGGTCGGCCGCTCCTGCGCTTCGTCTGGCAGACGGACGGCGAAGGCCGCTTCGTGGCGCCCGCGCCCGCTCTCGAAAAGCTGGTGGGACCCGCCTGGGCGATTCGCGCCGGAGAGACGTGGGGCGATGTCTTCGCCCGCGGCGTGCAGGACGACGGGCTCGTCGGCGCGGCGCTGGACGCGGCGACGACCTTCACCAACATCGACGTCAGCTGGCCGGTGGGGGATGGCAGCCAGTCCGTCCCCGTGGCGCTGTCCGGCGTCCCCGACCCGATGCGCCAGGGTGTGTCCCCCGGCATGCGCGGCTTCGGGCTGGTGCGGATCGAGGGCCTGTCCGCCCGCGCGCTCGATGCCGTCGCTCCGGAAGCGGACATCGAGACCGAAGAGGCCGCCGAGCCGGTGGAGCCGGATCATCCCGTCGAGGCTCCCGCGCAGGACCCGTCCCCGGACGAGGCCCAGGACGTGCCGCCCGTGGCGAACGCCGTCGTCGCGGATGCCGACGATGCCGTCATGACGGATGGGCCGGAGGTCGAAGGCTCCGCCGGCGAGACGGCTGCGGCGGATCCCGTGCAGGAGACGCCCGAAGACAAACCGCACGCCAGCGCCGAGGCGGCGGTCCCGACGGAGCCCGTCGCGGTGACGCCGGTCGAAGCCCAGGAGGAGGACACGGCCGACGCGGCGCCGGAGATCGACGTCGAATGGCGCGAGCCGGAGGCGCCCGCCGACCAGCCTGAGCGGCCGGCCGCGAGCATCGAGCCGCGTCCGCCCGAGACGTCGGTCGTGCCGTTCTCACAGGTGCGCGGGGCCGTTCGTGCCACGCTCGCCGACTCGAAGGTCGTGCCGATCCGTGCGGGAACCGGAGTGCGGGCCGACATGCCCGACGACGGCCGGTCCGGTCTCAGCCGCAGCGAGCGGCATGCCTTCCGCGAGATCGCCCGGGCCCTCGGCGCGCGCCTCGAAGGCGATCTGGAGGCGCCCGCGCAGCCCGTGCCGATGCTGTCCGAAGCTCCGGTGCGGACGAGCGAGGCCACGCCCGCCGAGCCCACGCCGGCCGACGAGGCAACCGACGGCGGCGAGGTGTCCTCGACCGACGGCGCGACGCCGGTCCCCGTCGATCGTGTCGAGCCTGCCGCGCCCGCGCACCTCACCGCCCCCGAGCAGCAGGGGGCCGAGCACGACGACACGGCGGCCGTGGCGGCGGCGGAGGCGGAGCCCGGTCTCTCCGACCTGGCCCGGCATGCCGACGCGATCTTCGACCGGCTTCCGGTGGGCGTCCTCGTCAGCCGGGGCGACGTGCCGATCACCATGAACCGCACCCTGCTCGACCTGCTGGGCTGGGAGGACATGGACAGCTTCCACCGCGAGGGCGGGATGCAGCGCCTGTTCCGCGGGCGCGGCACGCCGACGCTGATCGGCGCCGAGGGTGGCACCGTGGCGCTCTCGACGCGCGATGGCGACATCATCGGCGTGGACGCGCGGCTGCAGACCGTGCCGTGGGACGATCTTCCCGCGACGCTGATGACCTTCCGGCGGGCCGTCGATGTCGAGTTCGGCCCCAAGCTCAAGGCAACGGAACTCGACCTGCGGCGCCGAGAAGGCGAGGTTCGCGAGCTGCGGGCCATGCTCGACACGGCGACGGACGGGGTCATCGTCCTCGACGAGGCCGGGCGCATCCTGTCGATCAACCGGTCGGGTGAGGCGCTTTTCGGCTACGACCAGAACGAGGTCGCCGGCGAGACCTTCATCTCCCTGTTCGCCCCGGATAGCCACGCCACCGCGCTCGACTACCTGGAGGGCCTGAAGTCCAACGGGGTCGCCAGCGTGCTCAATGATGGGCGCGAGGTGGTCGGCCGCGTGCGCCAGGGCGGGCGCATCCCGCTGTTCATGACGCTGGGCGCGATCTCCGATCCGCCGGAGCGCAAGTTCTGCGCGGTGCTGCGCGACATCACGCCGTGGAAGAAGGCCGAGGCCGATCTCCTGGAGGCCAAGCGGGCCGCCGAGGAGGCGAGCGCGCAGAAGTCCGACTTCCTCGCCAAGATGAGCCACGAGATCCGCACGCCGCTGTCGGCCATCATCGGCTTCGCCGAGGTGATGATGGAGGAGCGCTTCGGCCCCGTCGGCAACGAGCGCTACCTGGAGTACCTGCGCGACATCCATGCCTCCGGCGGGCACGTCATCAGCCTGGTCAACGACCTCCTTGACCTGTCCAAGATCGAGGCCGGGCGGTTCGACCTCGCCTTCGTCAGCGTCGACGTGAACGAAAGCGTCGCGCGCTCCGTCGCCCTCATCCAGCCGCAGGCCGGGTCCGGCCGCGTGGTCGTGCGCACCGCCCTGGCCCAGCGTCTGCCCCGGGTCGTGGCCGACGAGCGGTCGCTGCGCCAGATCGTGCTCAACCTGCTGTCGAACGCGGTGAAGTTCACCGATCCGGGCGGCCAGGTGATCGTCTCGACCGCGATGACCGATCGTGGCGAGGTGGCGATCCGCGTGCGCGACACCGGCATCGGCATGACCGAGAAGGAGATCGAGACCGCGCTGGAGCCCTTCCGGCAGGTCGCGACCGCCCGCCGGGCCGGCGGCACCGGCCTCGGTCTCCCGCTCACCAAGGCGCTCGTGGAGGCCAACCGCGCGGCGCTCACCATCCGCAGTGCCCGCGACAGCGGAACGCTCGTCGAGGTGCTTTTTCCGACCACGCGCGTTCTGGCGGAGTGACGCGACGGATCCGGACCTCCGGATCCTCCCGCATTGTGCATTGCGATATCGCAGTGCAGCATGGCGGGTGACGTCCTATCAGCGACGACTTCGGCACGCGCCGGACGAATCGCCTGGAGCATCCGCATGAGCACCTACCGCCTCGACACTCTCTTCGCGCCGTCCTCCGTGGCGGTCTTCGGCGCCAGTCCGCGCGAAGGGTCGATGGGCCATGCGCTGATGCGCAACATCCGCCGGGCCGGATTTCCGGGCGCGATCTGGCCGATCAACCCCAAGCATGCCGAGATCGACGGCCTGCCGTGCTTCGCCTCGCTGGCCGACGTTCCGGGCGTCCCCGACGTCGTCGTCGTGGCGACGCCGCCGGCGACGGTTCCCGCCATCCTCGAGGAGGCTGGCAAGCGGGGCGTCCAGGTCGCAATCGTGATCACGGCCGGTTTCGACCGCGGGCCGGGGTCCACCGAGGAGCGGATGGCCCAGGCCGCGCGGCGCTACGGCCTGCGCATCGTCGGGCCGAACTGCCTGGGCGTGCTGGCTCCCAAGGTGCGGTTCGACGCCAGCTTCGCGGCGACGCCCACGCGCGCCGGGGACCTGGCGGTGATCTCGCAGTCCGGCGCGATCGCTACGGCCCTGATCGCCTGGGCCGAGCCGCGCGGGATCGGCTTCTCGGGCATCGTCTCGCTCGGCGACAAGATCGACGTCGATTTCGGCGACTGCCTCGACCACTTCGCCCAGGACCGTGGGACGCGGGCGATCCTGCTTTACGTCGAATCCGTCAACGATCCGCGCAAGTTCATGTCCGCCGCGCGGGCCGCGGCCCGCGCCAAGCCGGTCGTGGTGGTCAAGGCCGGTCGTCACAAGGCGGGGGCGACGGCCGCCCGCTCCCACACCGGCGCGCTCGCCGGCGCCGACGCCGTGTTCGAGGCCGCCGTGCGGCGCGCGGGCCTGCTGCGGGTGAACGATCTCGACGAACTCTTCGCCGCGGCCGAGACGCTGTCGCGCGTGGCGCCGTTCCAGGGGGAACGGATCGCCGTGCTGACCAATGGCGGCGGGCTCGGCGTGCTCAGCGTGGACCGCCTGATCGACCTGGGCGGCACCCTCGCCACGCCGACGCAGGAGACGCTCGACCGCCTCGCCGCCGAGCTCCCGCCGGGCTGGAGCGGGCCCAATCCGATCGACATCATCGGCGATGCCGATGCGGGCCGATACGCCAAGGCGCTCAAGGCCATGCTGTCCGATACGGCCACCGACGCCATCCTCGTGATGAATTGCCCGACGGCCCTGGTGTCCAGCCGCGAGGCGGCCCAGGCGGTCGCCGATACGGTGAAGGCCTATCGCACGGGGGTGTTCCGGCCGAAGCCGGTCTTCGCCGTGTGGCTCGGCGACCAGACCGAGGCCAACGCCGTGTTCGAGGCGGCCGGCATCCCGAGCTACCCCACGGAAGCCGATGCCGTGCAGGGCATCATGCATCTCGTCGCCTATCGCAAGGCCCAGGACCTCCTGATGGAGACGCCGCCCAGCATGCCGGCGGATTTCAATCCGCAGGTGGATGCGGCGCGGGCGATCGTCCGCCGGGCGCTTGAGGCGGGCCAGCGCTGGCTGGATCCCGTCGACGTGACGGGGCTTTTGGAGGCCTATGGCGTGCCCGTCGCGCCGGTGCGGGCCGCGGCGACACCCGAGGAGGCCGGTCGGGTTGCCGCGGGCTTCCTGGCCACGGGCTCGTCCGTCGCCATCAAGATCCTGTCGCAGCAGATCACCCACAAGTCCGACGTGGGCGGCGTGGTGCTGAACCTCTCCAGCGAGAAGGCGGTGGTGGAGGCGGCGCAGGCCATGATCGCCCGCGTGGGGGTCGCCCGGCCCGACGCGGTGATCGACGGTGTCACCGTGCAGCCGATGATCCATCGGCCGCGCGGCCGGGAACTGATCGCGGGCCTCGCCGACGACCCCACCTTCGGGCCCGTCGTGGTGTTCGGACGCGGCGGCACGGCCGTCGAGGTGATCAACGACAAGTCGCTCGCCCTGCCGCCGCTCGACCTCGTGCTGGCGGACACGCTGATGGCCCGAACCCGGGTGTACCGGCTGCTGCAGGGCTACCGCGACGTTCCGCCGGCCGACAAGCACGACGTGGCGCTGACGCTGGTGAAACTCGCGCAGCTCTCGGCCGACATTCCGGAAGTTCGCGAGCTCGATCTCAACCCGCTGGTCGCCGACGAGACGGGCTGCATCGCGCTCGACGCGCGCGTCCGCATCGAGCCGGCGCCGCCGTCCTCGCGCCGCCACGGCATCAACCCGCGCTTCGCCATCAGGCCCTATCCGACGGAGTGGGAGCGCAGCCTCACGCTGAAGGGCGACTGGACCGTCGACGTCAGGCCGGTCCGTCCGGAGGACGAGCGGCTCTACGAAGAGTTCTTCACCCATGTCACGGCCGAGGACCTGCGCCTGCGCTTCTTCGCCAAGGTGAAGGAGTTCAGCCACGCCTTCATCGCCCGGCTCACCCAGATCGACTATGCGCGCGCCATGGCCTTCGTCGCCATCGAGCGCAGCACGGGCGACCTCATGGGCGTCGTGCGCCTGCATTCCGACGCCAACCACGAGGAGGGCGAGTACGCCATCCTGCTTCGGTCGGACCTGAAGGGCAGGGGACTGGGCTGGGCGCTGATGAAGCTGATGATCGAGTATGCGAGGGCGGACGGCCTGAAGCGCGTGTCGGGTCAGGTCCTGCGCGAAAATACGACCATGCTGGCCATGTGCGAGGCGCTCGGGTTCCAGTCGCACAGCGATCCGGACGATCGCGACATCCGCGTCGTCGAGCTCGACCTCACCCGCCTGACGGAGTGACGGCGCCGGGGTGCCAGGTCGGGCTGTAGCCCGATGCCAGGGCGGCCAATGTCGTCGGCGGCGTGAGCACCTGCGCCTTGCCGCGCGGCCTTGGCCGGGGCGCGCCGTAGCCGGCGAAGCTCCAGGGCAGAAGCGCGGTGCCCCGGATGGCCGCGAACCGCTCCGGTCCCTCGCTCACCATGGCGCCGTCCGGCAGGTCGTCGAAGGCGACCTCGTGCAGCCTCTTGTCCCGCCCGTCGCGGCGCTCGGCGTCGAGGAGGCGGTCGAGATCGGGGAAGGATGGCGTTTCCGTCAGTCCGCGGCCGGCGACGACGGCCGCGCGGAACGCCAGCGCATCGCGCCTGCGGCACTCCATGCAGGGGCGGTGGCCGGCCGCGAGCGCCGTCACCTCGTCGCAGAAGAAGAGGGCGGTATAGGTTCGGCCGAACACGTCGTGGTGGCGGCCCTTGAAGGCCAGCGTGCAGCAGATCCAGGCCCGCGACGACCAGCGCGCCGTGCGCAGCGTCTTGGTGACGGGATCGTGGATGCGTCCGCCCCGGTTGCCCATGACGAGACCGCGTTCCGGCCGGGCCCAGATGCTCGCGTCGGGTGCCACCCTGTTCTGGAGCGGCATCGCCCGGCCCGTCAGCGGACCGGCTGGGCGATGGTGGCCGTCACGAGTTCGTCCAGCGGATCGGGCTTGTCGAGACCGTAGACGTCGTTCCGGAAGTGGATGGCTCCATCGGCGGTCACGAAGCCCGTCAGGTACACCCAGGCCACCGGCACCGGCTTGGGCAGGGCGATGTCGCGCCGTTCGCCGCCCGCGATGCCGGCCTCGATGGCCGCCTTGCCGAAGCCGTAGGGTTCGGCGAGCCACGCCGCCAGGTCCGTGACCCCTGCCACCCGCACGCAGCCATGCGACAGGAATCGGAAATCCTGCCCGAAGAAGCGCTTCGACGGCGTGTCGTGCATGTAGACGGCATGCCGATTGGGCATCGCGATGCGGATCTGGCCGAGCGCGTTGGCGGTGCCGGAGTCCTGCCTGAGGGTGTAGTTCACCGCGCGCTCGGTCGACCAGTCGATACGGGCCGGATCGATCTCCTGGCCCGACGCGCCGAACATGCGGATCTTCGACTTGGCGAGGTATCCCGGATCCTTGCGCATCTTCGGGATGATCTCGTTCTTCACGATCGAGACCGGGACCGTCCAGGTCGGGTTCAGGTTGATCGCGCCGATGCGGGCTTCCACCACCGGCGAGGGGTGGGCCGGATCGCCGACCACCGCGACGTAGCGGCGCGCCACGGCATTGAACTCGATGGCCTCGACCGCCGCGGAGGGAATGTTCACGGCCACGTAGCGATCGCCGAAGGCGAAGGTTGAGGACGCCAGGCGTTCGGCGGAGTAGCCCAGCGCCTTGGCGCGGTCGGCCGCGGGCACGTTCATGGCCTTCACCGTCGCCGGCCCCACGATGCCGGTTTCGGGCAGGCCGTAGCGCTGCTGGAACCGGCGGACGGCCGCCGTGAGGTCGGCGTCGAGCCGCTGGCCGGCGAGATCCGCCAGGGGCTCTCCTTCGGCGGCGAGGCGGGCGCGGACGAAGGGGATCGCGGCGCCTTCCTGGCCCGGCTTCAGCGCCGGCCCATCGGGCACCGGAACCCAGCCGCCGCGCTCGGCGATGGCGGCATAGGCGCGGGAGGCCTGCGCGATCATCGCCGCGCTCTCGGGATGGAAGCTCGGGCGCGGGTCCTGCGAGATCTTGATCTCGGGCGGAGGCGCGGGCTTGGCGACGACCTTGGGCTTGGGGATCGCGGCGGGCGCGGTCTCCGGCGTCACGGGCCCCTGCACGTCCGGCGCGGTCTGGACCGGGCCGGGCGGCTGTTGCGCGGCCGAGGGGCTGGCGAACGCCATGCCCGCACTGGCGAGAAGCAGGGCCGCCGCGGCAAACCGCAGCGGGCGGAAGGGGCGGTCGGCACCGCCGGGCGAGGCAAGACGAGCGTTCACACCCTCATGGTGAACGAGAATGGTTAAGCAATCGTCGGAATCGCCGGCCGATGCCGTCCCGCTTTCGGTCGAGCCGGACGCCCCGTCTTTGCCGGGGCCGCGCGCCCGGTCACGCCACCGCGCGGATGACCTTGCCCACCTTGTCGATCAGCTCGTCGATCTGGGCCTCGGTGATCATCAGCGGCGGTGACAAGGCCAGCGTGTCGCCGGTGATGCGGATCATCACGTCGTGGTCGCGGAAGCCCTTGTCCATCGCGTCGAAGGCGCGCTGGCCGAAGGCGTCCGGCCTGGACGCGAGGTCGATGCCGGCGACGAGGCCCAGCGTCCGGATGTCGAGGACGTTGGGCAGGCTGCGCAGCGTCATCACGGCGTCGGCCCAGCGCTGCTCGATGGCCTTCGTGTGCTCGAACATCCCCTCCTCGCGGTAGAGGTCGAGCGTCGCCAGGCCAGCGGCGGCGGCCAGCGGGTGACCCGAATAGGTGTAGCCGTGGAACAGCTCGATGACGTGCTCCGGACCCTTCATGAAGGTGTCGTAGATGCCCTTGCGGGCGATGACGCCACCCATGGGCACGGTGCCCGAGTTCACGGCCTTGGCGAAGCAGATCATGTCCGGCTGCACGCCGAAGCGCTCGGCGGCGAACGCGGTGCCCAGCCGGCCGAAGCCCGAGATCACCTCGTCGAAGATGAGCAGGATGCCGTACTTGTCACAGATGGCGCGCAGGCGCTCGAGGTAGCCCTTGGGCGGCGGAAGCACGCCGGTGGAACCGGCCATCGGCTCGACGATCACGGCGGCGATGGTCGAGGCGTCGTGCAGCGTGACGATGCGCTCGAGCTCGTCCGCCAGGTGGGCGCCCCATTCCGGCTGGCCGACCGAGAAGGCCTGCTCGGCGCGGTTGTAGGTGTGCGGAAGGTGGTCGACGCCGGTCAGCAGGCCGCCGAAGAACTTGCGATTGTTGACGATGCCGCCGACCGAGATGCCGCCGAAGCCCACGCCGTGATAGCCGCGCTCGCGGCCGATCAGGCGGGTCCGCTGGCCCTGGCCCCGCGCGTTCCAGTAGGCCAGCGCGATCTTGAGGGCGGTGTCGACGGCCTCGGATCCCGAGTTCGTGTAGAACACGTGGTCGAGGTCACCGGGCGCCATCTGCGCGATGCGCGATGCGAGCTGGAAGGCTTTCGGGTGGCCGAACTGGAAGGTCGGCGAGAAGTCGAGCTCGGCCGCCTGCTTCTGGATCGCCTCGACGATCGGCTTGCGGTTGTGGCCGGCATTGCAGCACCACAGCCCCGCCGCGCCGTCGAGGATCTTGCGACCCTCCGGCGTGATGTAGTGCATGTCCTTGGCGCCGGAGATCATCCGCGGGTTCTTCTTGAACGAGCGGTTGGCCGTGAAGGGCAGCCAGAACGCCTCCAGGTCATTGGGAGCCGCATCGCGGCCGGAGAACTGTTCGTGGGCTGCCGACATGGCCGGACTCCTGAGTGTTGACGTGGCGCGAGCCTAGCAAAGCAGCGGCGGTGGCGGAAGGCGGACAGACCGGCAGGCTCTGCGAAGTTTGAGCAGCGCACGCGCGCGGCATCGAAGATTCTGCGGCCGTCGAGGCGATGAGCCGAAGAACCGTGCAACCGGTCGGTGCAGACGCTCTCCGGTGCGTGAGCCCGCATGGTCTTGCAATTGAAGCGAGAAAGCGGTGCGCAGGGCCGATCCCGCGTCGTTTCACGGTTGTCGCTTCGGCGGAAGCGGCGCTAGGTGAAGGTGAGGCCTTGGGTCGATTCGTCCCGTCTCTGCGAAGCCGTGGAATTTGACAAGGGATATTTTGGAGGACAGGAGCAGCTTGAACTTGGGCAACCGGCTCCAGGTCACGGCCATTGGCGGCGTCGTCGTCACGGTGTCGGTCGGCATCGGACTGATGCTGTGGGCCTGGTTTGGCCTGAACTGGCCCTTCGCCTTGCTGGCCGGGGTGGCGAGCCTGGGCGTACAGCTGCCCCTCGTCGCCGCTTCGATGCGCCGCCTGAAGCCCGGCCGGGTTCGCTTGCCCTCCGCCTCGGCCGCCCTGGCTCCCTCCACGCACGCCGGACCGTCGTTTCATGCCGCCCCGCCGTTTCATGCCGGCGCGGCGGATCCGGCCTTGGCGTCCCGGCTCGAAGCGGTCGAGGCCGGGCTGCGCACGTTGGCCCAGCGCATCTGGCAGATCGACCAGCGGATCACGGAACTCGACCGGCAGGCCCTGGAACGGACCCGCGACACCGTCGCCGCCGTGGCGAGCGAGCTCGACATGGTCGGCTCCGTCGTGCGCGATCTCGCCGAGGCTGTCGCCCTGCACGAGGCCGAACTGTTCGCCGGGCCCTCCCAGCCTTCACTCCCCCATGCGCCGAAGCCCCTGCAGGCGACGCGCGACGAACCGTTGGACAGCCGGGCTCCCGCCGTCGAGCCGCCCGTGGACCGCCCGGTCCCGACCACCCCGCAGGCCGCGCGGGGGCCGGTCGCCGAGCCTGCCGCTGCGCAGCGCCCGGCGCCCGCGCCGACGCCCGTGCCGACTCCGGCGCCCCTTGCCGCGCCCGTCCAGCCGCCGCCTGCGCCCCAGCCGCCGCCTGTGCGCGAAGCCAGCAACGTGGCGAAGCGGGCCGTCGTGACGGGCGCCGGGATCGACCTGTTCCTGCAGTCGGTGGTCACGCTGCCCCAGCGCAAGATCCGCCTCTACGAGGCCCTGCCGCGGGTCAAGGAAGTGGAGGGCGGGGCGACCCAGGGCGACGAGCTCGCCGAGATCGCATGGCGGCTCGGGGTCAGCTCCGTCTACGACATCAACGTGCTTCGGCAGGTGGTGAAGGTCATCCGGCATCTGGCCGCCCGGGAGCGGGAGGTCGCGGTGGTCTGTCCCGTCTCGCTCGCGAGCCTGGCGGATCGCGGCTACTTCGAGGTGCTCTCCGACCTGGTGTCGGAAGGCCAGTCGGTCGGCACCAGGCTGGTGCTGCGCATCGCGCACGATCCCTTCCTGATGGCGTCGCCCGGCCAGATCGAGGCCATGGACGCGGTGCGGGCGCTGGGCGTGAAGCTTCTGGTCGACGGCGTCGAGGACCTGCGGATCGATCCGCACGGGCTGGCGCGGCGGGGCATCCGTTTCGTCAAGGTCCCGGCTGCGCTCCTCCTCGCCGCGGCGGAGGGAACGGTTCCCGCGGAGATCCATCCGGCGGACCTGGCGGGCTTCCTGACGCGGCAGGGGATCGCCATGATCGTCTGCGAGGTCGAGAACGAGGAGATGGCCCTCGAGCTCATGGACTACGGCGCCACGCTGGGCCAGGGCGACGTCTTCGCCGGCCCGCGCCCCGTGCGCAAGGACGTCATCACCCAGGATCCGCCGCCGCTGCCCGAGGCGCAGGCCGCCCAGGAGGCTGCCGCGGCAAGCGCGCAGCAGGCCGCGCCGCCGCCCGAAGCGCCGCCGAAGCGCGCGTCCCTGCGCTCCTTCCTGCGGCGCACCACCGCTTGACACTCGGCCGCCCGGCCGGTAGGCGCGCCTCCTGATGGAGCGGCCGAGGGTCGCCCCGCACAGGGAAGAGCGCATGTCCGTTTCCTCAGGGTTTCCTCCCGTGCTGCACGGCGTGTCGTCCTTTCTCGACGCCTACGACCTCATCCTGTGCGACATCTGGGGCGTGCTGCACGACGGCGTCCAGGCGCACCCCGGCGCCGGCGAGGCGCTGAAGCGCTTTCGCGCGCGGGGCGGTACGGTCGTTCTCGTGTCCAACGCCCCGCGGCCCGCGATCGAGGTGGTTCCCTATCTCGACGGGCTGAAGGTCATCCGCGAGTCCTGGGACGGGATCGTCACGTCGGGCGACGTCACGCGCAGCATGATCGAGGAGGCGGACCGGCCCTATTGCTGGCTCGGGCCCGACCGGGACTGGCCGCTGTTCGAGGGGCTCGCCACGGGACCGGTGCCCTTCGAGGAAGCCGGCACGATCGTGTGCACCGGCCTGCTCGACGACACCGTCGAGACGCCGGACCACTATCGCGACTACCTCGCCGGCGCGCTGGCCCGCAACATGGACTTCCTGTGCGCCAACCCCGACCTCGTGGTGGAGCGGGGCAAGGACATCATCTACTGCGCGGGTGCGCTGGCCGAGGCCTATGCGGCGATCGGCGGCACGGTGCGCTACGCCGGCAAGCCCTTCCGGCCCGTGTACGACGCGGCGCTCAACGTCGGGGCCTCGATCCGCAAGCAGGAGACGCCGCTGCCGCGCGTGCTGGCCATCGGCGACGCACTGCGCACCGATGTCACCGGCGCCGTGGGCCTGGGGATCGACAGCCTGTTCGTCGCGCGCGGCATACACGTGCACGAGCTCGGCCTCGCCGATGCCCGGCTCGACGACGCGCGGTTGTCCCGCTTCCTGGCGCAGGCGTCGGTCCGGCCGACCGCGGCCATTGACAAGCTTGTGTGGTAAAGCGCGCGACGGGCGGGCGTGATCGCATTGGTCGGCGACGGGGCGCGTGCTAGGGCTTGATTCGGCCCCGACCGGGGTTCCCTCGAGAGACGACCCATGACCTCATCGCGACTGGCCCTCCTCGCACTCGCCGTCCTCGCCTTCGCCGCCATCGCTGGCGGCTTCGGCACAGCCTGGGGCGACCGCTCCCTCCAGGGGTTGGGCGTGGTGGGGCTCCTGCTCGCCGCGGCGGTGTTTCGATCGGGACCCATCTCGTCGTTCCTCAAGGTCTTCCTGACCATCTTCTCGATCGAGTACATCGGCTTCGGGGCGATCAGCCTGCTGACCAAGGCCGGCATCTGGCCCGAGGCGCTGGCCGGCTTCGTCCCGCCCTCCAGCCTGCCGGTCACCGTCGGCATCTTCGGCATCATCGTCTTCGCGATCTCCCACATCCCGGTGATCCGCACGATCATGCGCATCGCCGACCTGTATTTCGACACCCGCGAAGTGGGCGTGGCGACGTTCTGGCCCGTCGGGACGATCCGGATGAAAGAGGCGACGCTGGCCCGCATCGCCATCGTGACGCTGGTGCTCATCAACCAGGCCCAGGTCGCCATCAACGTCAGGCTGTCCTTCTTCAACCGCGACTGGTTCAACGCCATCCAGGAGAAGAACCAGGAGCTGTTCTGGTCGCTGCTCTACACGGTCTTCCTGTTCTGGGCCGCCATCTACATCGTCAGCGCCATCGTCGAATACGTGCTGCAGTCGGGCCTGACGATCCGCTGGCGCCAATGGCTGACGGACCGGTTCGTCGGCGAATGGCTGGGCGAGGGCACCCACTACCGCATGGCCCTGGCGGGCAACGCCGCCGACAACCCGGACCAGCGCATCGCCGTCGACATCGACCGCTTCATCGACAGCACCTACGGCTTCTCGATCCAGCTGCTGGCGACGGTGTCGTCGCTGGTGTCGTTCTCGATCATCCTGTGGACGATCTCATCGAGCTTCACCATCCCCGGCACGGAGATCGTCATCCCCGGCCTGCTGTTCTGGGTGGCGCTCGTCTATGCCGGCATCGGCACCCTCATCACGCACCTGATCGGGCGGTCCCTCGTGGGCCTGAACTTCCGGCAGCAGCGCTACGAGGCCGACTTCCGCTTCTCGCTGGCGCGCCTGCGCGAATACAGCGAGCAGGTTGCGCTGCTGGACGGCGAACGCGCCGAGCGTCAGATCGTCATGAACCGCTTCGGGTCGGTGATCGGGAACTTCTGGCAGATCGTGAACCTGCGCAAGCGGCTGATGGCCTTCACCGCCGGCTACGGCCAGATCAGCCCGATCATCCCCTATGTGATCGCCGCCCCGTTCTACTTCCTCGGCAAGGTGCAGCTCGGCACGCTGACCCAGACGGCCGGTGCCTTCGGGCGGGTCGAGGGCGCGCTCACCTTCTTCCTGAACTATTACGTCACCCTGGCGGACTACAAGGCGGTGATCGATCGTCTCACGACGTTCCACGGTTCGATCGAGGCCGCCCGGCAACTCGGCCGCACGCCGCCCCGCATCGCCATCGAACAGGGCAGCGCCGCCGATCTCACCGTCCGCGACCTCGCCCTCAGGCTTCCCGATGGCCGGCAGATCGTGTCCGCCGGTGCGCTCGACCTGCACCGCGGCGAGGCCACGCTGATCACCGGGCCCTCCGGCTCCGGCAAGTCCACGCTGTTGCGCGCCATTTCCGGGATCTGGCCGTATGGCCAGGGCAACATCGCCGTGCCCCAGGGATCGAGCATGATGCTCCTGCCCCAGCGGCCCTACCTGCCGCTGGGCACGCTGCGCGGCGCGGTCACCTATCCGTCCGTGTCGGGCACCTATACCGACGCGGCGATCAAGGAGGCGCTCGCCGCGGCGCGGCTGCCGGACCTGGTGAACCGCCTGGACGACGAGGAGGCCTGGGGCCAGCGCCTGTCCGGCGGCGAGCAGCAGCGTCTCGCCATGGCCCGGGCGCTGCTGGCCAAGCCCGACTGGCTCTTCCTCGACGAGGCGACCTCGGCGCTCGACGAGACCACCGAGGCCGCGCTCTACCGCATGCTGCCCGAGGCGCTGCCCTCCACGACCATCGTGTCCATCGGCCACCGGTCGACGCTCCAGGCCCTGCATCGGCGCCACGTGGAGATGAAGCCGCAGGGCGACGGGACCTTCGCGCCCGGCGACGCGGAACAACGCGCCAGCGCCTGACGGCCGGTTTCGCACCGGCCGGGCGTCGGAGGGGACCGCCTGATGGACGACAAGCCGCACAACGCCATGCTGCCGGACGACACGCCCGCGCTCGCCCAGCTCTACGCCGACTTCAAGGCGAACCACCTCAATCCGCTCTGGACGCAGACCGGGGACCTCATGCCCCGGCATCCGCGCCCGAAGGCGGTGCCGCATGTCTGGCGCTGGTCCGATCTCTATCCATTGGCCCAGCGGTCCGGCGACCTCGTGCCGGTCGGCCGGGGCGGCGAGCGGCGCGCGATCGGGCTGGCCAATCCGGGCCTGGGCGGTGTCGCCTACGTGTCGCCGACGCTGTGGTGCGCCATCCAGTATCTCGGCCCGCGCGAGACGGCGCCCGAGCACCGGCACTCCCAGAACGCCTTCCGCTTCGTGGTCGAGGGGGAGGGCGTCTGGACGGTCGTCAACGGCGATCCCGTCCGGATGAGCCGGGGTGACCTGCTGCTCACGCCCGGATGGTGCTTCCACGGCCATCACAATGACCGCGACGCGCCGATGGCGTGGATCGACGGCCTCGACATCCCCTTCACCTACGCCAACGACGTCGGCTTCTTCGAGTTCGGCGCCGAGCGGGTGACCGACTACGCCACGCCGATGGTCTCGCGCAGCGAGCGCCTGTGGTGCCATCCCGGGCTGCGGCCGTTGTCGGCGCTCCAGAACACCGTCGCCTCGCCCATCGGGGCCTACCGGTGGGAGCATACCGACCGCGCCCTGACCGAGCAGCTGCTCCTGGAGGACGAGGGGCATCCGGCCACCGTCGAGCAGGGCCATGCCGCCATCCGCTACGTGAACCCGACGACGGGTGGCGACGTGATGCCGACGATCCGTACCCAGTTCCATCGCCTGCGGCCGGGCGTGCAGACCCCGGCGCGCCAGGAGGTCGGCTCCTCGGTCTTCCAGGTCTTCGAGGGGCATGGGGCCGTGGTGCTGGGCGGCGAGACGCACCGGCTGGAGAAGGGCGACATCTTCGTCGTGCCGAGCTGGGTGTCGTGGTCGCTGCAGTCCGAGACGACGTTCGACCTGTTCCACTTCTCCGACGCGCCCATCGTGGAGCGCCTGCATTTCGACCGCGTGCGGGTCGAAGGCCAGCCTGCGTGACCGATCGCCGGGACCCGCTCGAGGACGCGCGGGCGGCCTTGCGCGCCCGCCAGGGCCCCGGCGCCCGCTACGACGCGGCCGCCGCGCCGGCGGTCCCCCTGCAGTGGGCCCGGCTGGGCCGGGCCTATTTCTCGCGCAAGCTCAACGAACTGGCCGATGCCGACCTCGACGCGCCTTCGGCCAGGCCCGGGTGGTCGCGTCGGCGCCTGGTCGCCGCTTCGGCGCTGCAGGCCCGGGCCTTCGCCCAGGCCATCACGCTGGCCGCGGGCAAGGTCCCGGACGAGATCGCCGACACCGACGAGGCGGCGCTCGATCTCGCCGAGACGCTTCCGGTCCGGGCGCTGCGACACCTCGCGAGCCACGCGGACGTGCATCTGGACGTTGTCTGGCGCGACCTCACGGACGGCCAGTGGGACCTCGCCGTGGCCGGACTGCCGGGCGCCGGCCTCGTGCGTGACACGGCCGTGCTCAGAGCCCAGGCCTTGTGGACCGGCGCCGTCGATCTCGCCAATGGCGGCAGGCTGCGCGATGCGCCGGCCGCCCTCAGGGATTCACTGGCGCACGGGGGCGAGGGCGCGCGGGTCCGCCTCAGTCCTTGACCACCAGGATGTGCAGGCTGCGCGGGCCATGGGCGCCCAGCAGCATGGTCTGTTCGATGTCGGCGGAGCGGGACGGGCCGGTGATCCAGTTGAGCGTGCGCGGCATCGTGCCCTTGCCGTAGCGCTCGCGGATACGGTCCCAGACGCTCTCGTAGTCCCCGGCGATCTCGCTCTCCCTGAGCACCGCGATCGCGTAGTCGGGCAGGAAGTTCAGCGTGGTGGGACTGTCGGGACCCGAGACGAGCGCGATGCTGCCGGTCTCCGCGGCGCCCGCGAAGGCGCGGTTGACGGCGATCAGGTCGCGTCCGTCGCTGGGGCCGGTGCCGACCTCCAGGGTAGTCTCGCCCCAGGGCAGTCCGGCCAGGGCCTCGCCCACGCGGGCCCGCGCGGGCAGGTTGCCGCGACGCAGGTATTCGGCGACGGCGGCCGGCACCTTGTCGAGGCTCTCGACCTCCTCGACGGTGGCGAGAGCGGCTTCGGCCATGGTGCGGAACAGGGCGGCCCGCGCCTGCGGATCGAGCTGGCCACGCTGCGGGATCACGCCGCGCGGCGCCTGGGCCAGCCGGTTCTCCACGATGGAGCGGCGGGGCGCTTCCTGCCCGGTGACGCCCAGCGAGCGGCGGATGGTGCCGAGGATGTCGTCGCGGGCGCTCATCGCCGGGCTCCCTGCTTGCGTGTGTCACGGTAGCGCTGTTGGAACGTCCCGCCCTGCGGCGCGGGGAAGTCGCGGTATTTGGTCCAGCCCGATGCGAAGGGCAGGGACGCGAACTTGCCCTTGTCGCGGCCGAACCAGGCCAGGGCGCCCATGCCCAGCCGGGTCGCCAGCCGGTAGAGGCCCGGCCTGCGCGCGAAGAACGACCAGAAGGCGAGCCCGCCGCGCACGGTCGCCGGTGACAGGTGCCGCTCGAACTCGCGTTCGCGCCAGCTCCGCATCATCTTCGGCAGGGGGATGCGCACCGGGCACACGCTCTCGCAGCGCCCGCAGAAGGTGGAGGCGTTGGGCAGGTGACCGGCCTTGTCCACCCCGATCAGGGACGGCGACAGCACCGCGCCCATCGGGCCCGGATAGACCCAGCCATAGGCGTGGCCGCCGACCGCATGGTAGACCGGGCAGTGGTTCATGCAGGCGCCGCAGCGGATGCAGCGCAGCATGTCCTGGAAGGCGGTCCCCAGCATGGAGGACCGGCCGTTGTCGAGCACCACCACATGGTACTCTTCCGGGCCGTCCGGGTCGCCGGGCCGCCGCGGACCCGTCGACAGCGTCGTGTAGACGCTCATCTCCTGGCCGGTCGCCGAACGCGCCAGCACGCGCAGGATCTGCGAGGCGTCCTCCAGCGTCGGCACGATCTTCTCGATCGAGGCGATGACCACGTGGATCTTGGGGAGGATCTGGGTGAGGTCGCCGTTGCCCTCGTTGGTGACGATGACCGAGGTGCCGGTCTCGGCGATGAGGAAGTTCGCGCCGGTGATCCCCACGTCGGCGGCCAGGAACCGGTCGCGCAGGACGCCGCGCGCCTCGGTGAGCAGCTGCACGGGTTGCGACAGGTCGCGCTTGGGATCGAGGTGGGTGTGCACCCGCCGGAAATCGCTTTCCACCTGGGTGGCGTTCAGGTGCACGGCCGGCGCGATGATGTGGGACGGCAGTTCGCCGCGCAGCTGGATGATGTACTCGCCGAGGTCGGTCTCGACCGGCTTGATCCCCGCGGCCTCCAGCGCCGTGTTGAGCGAGATCTCCTCGGAGATCATCGACTTGCCCTTGGTGACGGTCTTCGCCCCCACCCGTCGGCAGATGGCGAGCACCGCCTCGCGGGCTTCCTCCGCGGTGCGGGCCCAGTGCACGTGGCCGCCCGCCTTCGTGACGTTCTGCTCCCACGTCTCGAGATAGAGGTCGAGATGCTCGAGAGCGTGGTTCTTGATGTCGCGGGCGCTGTCGCGCAGGCCCTCGAACTCGGGCAGCTTCTCGGCCGCGGCGCGCCGGCGCTCGATGAAGTTGACGCGGACGTTGCCCATCGCCTGCTGCAGCGGCGCGTCGACGAGCGCGCGGCTGGCGTTCTCCTTGAACTGCGGCGAGGTGATGTGAGAGGTCATGGATCGACTTCCGGGATCGCGGGACGCAGCGAGGGTGTCAGCGGGCGACGTTAGCGGGCGCCTTGGGGCGGGACGCCGATCGGCGGCTCGTCGGTCATGCCGGCGAGCACTTCGGCGACGTGGCGGACTTCGACCGCCTTGCCTTCGCGCGACAGCTTGCCGGCGATGTTCATGAGGCAGCCGAGATCGCCGGCGAGCAGCATGGCCGCCCCGCTCTGCGTCACGTTGCCGGCCTTCTTGCCGACGATGGAGTCCGAGATCTCGCCGTACTTCACCGCGAAGGTGCCGCCGAAGCCGCAGCAGACCTCGTTCTCGTTCATCTCCGTGAGCGTCAGTCCCTCGACGCTGGCCAGCAGCTTGCGCGGCTGCGCCTTCACGCCGAGCTCGCGCAGGCCCGAGCAGCTGTCGTGGTAGGTGGCCGTGCCGGCCACGGAGGCGGAGACGGCCTCCACCTTCATCACGTCGACGAGGAAGCTCGTGAGCTCCCACGTCTTGGCGGCGACCGCCTCGGCGCGGCGGATCAGGTTGGGGTCGCCCTCGAAGAGCTCGGGGTAGTGGCGGCGGATCTGGCCGGCACAGGAGCCGGAGGGCGCCACGACGTAGTCGAAGCCCTCGAACGCCGTGATCATCTGCAGCGCGAGGGCCTGGGCCGAGGCGCGGTCGCCGGAATTGAAGGCCGGCTGGCCGCAGCAGGTCTGGTTCGGCACGTCGACGATGCAGCCGGCATCCTCCAGGAGCTTCAGCGCCGCGAACCCCACGCTGGGCCGCATGAGATCGACCAGGCAGGTCGCGAACAGGGCGACGCGCGGCCTGGACGGCGGGGAGGAGGCAGAATGTGGCGCCATGAACGGGCGTCTCCGGGTGTCTTCTTGTCGGCGGCGGACCTTAACGGTGTGCATGGAAGGCCGCAATCGCAGAGCCGTCGCAGGCCGACCCTGCCCAAGCTCTGGCGGTGCCCTATATTCGCGGAACGTAACCGGCGCAGCCTCGGCGCCGGCCAGGACCGATGCGGCGCCGCCCATGACCGATGATGCTCCCGATTCCTTCTCGCTCGTCAGTCATCCGTCGCGCGACAGCGTGCTGGGCGAGGTGCACGCCCGGCCGTTTCACCCCATCTCGACGCCGCGCCGGTTCCTGCATTTCGCCTTCATGACGGGCGGCACCCAGCCGGGCGCCGATCGCGCGGCGCTGGCCGCCTTCTGCACGGCGCGGGGCCTGCCGGTGCCCAGCGACTCGGCCCGCCACCATTACCTGGTGATGCCGCAGGGCGCGCTGCGCTGGGAACTCCACGCCGAGTTCACGACCTACACCTGGGAGCTCGACGGCGCCGCCGACCTGCCGTTTTCCCCGGCCTCGGGCGTGCTCGCCTACGTGATGAAGGCCCTGCCGCAGCCGGGGCCGCTGCTGGCGGCCATCGACCTGCATCTCATGAAGCGGTCACCCGGCCTGCCGGACATGGCCTCGCTGTTCGACAGCGCCAGCCTCGCCGTGTCGCGCGTCGACAACGAGGGGGCGGTCATCGCGTCGGACTTCCGGGCCGACCCGGCGGGGTTCGTCCGCATCCTGATGATCGACGACGGGCTCACGCCGGCCCGCGCCGGTGCCCTGTCCCAGCGGCTCCTCGAGATCGAGACCTACCGCACGCTGGCCCTTCTCGGCCTGCCGGAGGCGCAGGCGCTGGCGCCGCGGGTCAAGGCCGTCGAGGACCAGTTGACCCGCATCGCCAACGAGATGGCCGCCGGCGGCGGGCTCGACGCCGATCATCGCCTCCTGGACGAGCTCACCGGGCTCGCCGCGACGGTGGAGGCCGACTCCGCGGCCTCGGGCTACCGGTTCGCGGCAAGCCGGGCCTATGACGAGATCGTGCGGCAACGCCTGCAGGTGATCCGCGAGCGGAGCGTGGAGGGGTGGACGACCTTCGCGGACTTCCTGTCCCGGCGCATGAGCCCGGCCATGCGAACCTGCGCGGTTCTGGAAAAGCGGCAGGCCCAGCTCGCCGAGAAGCTCAGCCGGTCCGCCAACCTGCTGCGCACGCGCGTCGACGTGGAGATCGAGAGGCAGAATCGCGACCTGCTCAGCGCCATGAACGACCGCACGCGCCTGCAGCTCAGGCTGCAGCAGACGGTCGAGGGGCTCTCGGTCGCGGCGATCAGCTACTACGTGATCGGCCTGCTGTCCTACGTGTTCAAGGGCGCCAAGGACGTGGGCTGGCTTCCCCTGGACCCGGGAACGGCGACGGCCGCCGCCGTTCCCCTGGTGATCCTCGTCGTCGCGCTGATCGTCCGGCGCATCCGACAGGGCAATGACGGCGATTAGAGCTTCTTGCCGTCCGGCCCGAACTGCTTGAGATAGGCGATGAGGTTGTCGATCTCGGCGTCCTGCTGGATGCCGGCGAAGATCATCTTCGTGCCCGGGATCTTGGCCTTCGGGTTCTTGATGTATTCGCGGAAGGTGGCCTCGTCCCAGGTGATGCCCGAGTTCTTGTTCGCCTCAGAGTAGCTGTAGCCTTCGACCGAGCCGGACTTGCGGCCGATCAGGCCGTTGAGCACGGGGCCCACGGCGTTCTTGGCGGTTTCGCCGATCTGATGGCAGGCCCGGCACTTGAGGAAGGACTTCTCGCCCGCGGCGACATCCTGGGCCGAGGCGGCGGTGGCAGTGAGCAACAGAGCAGCGATGCTTGTGGCGATTGTCTTCATTGTCGTTTCCTGACCTTGGGTGTGCGGAAGGCGGATTCGCGAGGCTTCTCTAGCACGGCTGAGCCCGAGCGTAAGTTGGTACCAAGTCGCACGCGCGCCGATGTCGCGTGCGGCCCTTTGCATGTCACGCCGTGCGTCCGGCCGCCTCCCCGGTAAGCCAGCCCAGGCCTTCGTCCCAGGCCGGCGTGGGACCATATAGGGCCGCGAGGTGATCGATGAAGACCCTCACCTTCTGCGCCAGGTGGCGACGGGAGGGATAGACCGCGTAGATGGCGACGCGGCGCGAGCCTCCCCATCCCGGCAGGACCTGCACGAGCTGGCCGCTGCGCAGTTCGGGGCCCACGTCCCAGGTGGAGCGCAGCGCGATCCCGGCTCCGGCGAGGACCGCTTCGCGGACCACCTCGCTCGAATTGGTCCGCAGGGGACTGGCCACGCGCACCGCGGCGGGGCCGTCCGGACCCTCCAGGCGCCACTGGTCGGCATTGTGCGTCAGCAGGCGATGGCGCTGCAGGTCGGCGATCGAGGCGGGCGCCCCGCGGGCGGCGAGATAGGCGGGGGTGGCCACGAGAAGCCGATGATTGGAGGCGAGCCGACGCGCCACGAGGCTGGAGTCCTGGAGGTCCGCGATGCGGATGGCGAGGTCGAAGCCTTCCCCCACGATGTCGACGAAGGCGTCCGACAGCGCCAGTTCGACGGTCAGTTCGGGATGATCGTCCAGGAACGGCGCCAGGTGCGGGGCGACGTGCAGCCGGCCGAAGGATGTCGGCGCCGATACCCGCAGCACCCCCCGAACGGCCGAGGACGAGCGGGAGACCCAGGCCTCGGCTTCCTCCGCGCTGGCCAGGATGGCGACGACGCGTTCGTAGAAGCCCTGGCCGGCCTCGGTCATGGCGATCTGCCGGGTGGTGCGCTGCAGGAGCCGGATCCCCAGCCGCTCCTCCAGCTTGCGGATCCTCTTGGAGATCACCGCGGGCGAGTAGCCGAGTTCGCGGCCCGCCGCGGACATCGATCCCGCGGTGACCACCCGCGCGAAAATGTCGAGGTCTGCGAGGGTGTTCATGCCGCCGGCACTCCACGGCCCGGCCAAGGCGGGGCTCGATTTTATCCGTGGGGGAAATAATCTTCGCTCGCGTGCCGCACTGCAAGGGTGCGGGGCGTTCAGGTATTGTGTTCGCCAGCGGGGCGTCCGAGGTGCCGCGCGAGAGGTCGATAGAGGAGACGCCATGGCCGGCATCGCTTTTCCCGCACCGGATGCGGGCATCATTGCCCGGCGGGCCGCCATCCTGGCGGATCTGGGACGGCTCGTTCCGGCCGAATCGCTGGTGACCACCGAGGACGAGTGCCGCGCCTTCGAGACGGATGCCCTCACGGCCTATCGCCGGATGCCGCTCGGCGTCGTCCTGCCCACGACCACGGAAGAGGTGGCGGCCGTCCTGGCCTATTGCCACCGAGAGGGCGTGAAGGTCGTGCCCCGCGGGGCCGGCACGTCGCTGTGCGGGGGAGCCATTCCCCAGGAGGACGCCGTCGTCCTCGGCCTCGCCAAGATGAACCGCGTGCTGGACGTGAATTTCGGCGATCGCACCATCCGCGTGCAGGCCGGCATCACCAATCTCGCCGTCAGCGCGGCCGTCTCGGCGGAAGGCTTCTTCTATGCGCCCGATCCGTCGTCGCAGCTGGCCTGCACCATCGGCGGCAACATCGGCATGAACTCCGGCGGGGCCCATTGCCTCAAATACGGCGTCACGACCAACAACGTGCTGGGCGTGCGCATGGTGCTGATGGACGGCACCATCGTGGAGATCGGGGGCGATGCCCTCGACTCCCCGGGCTACGACCTCCTGGCGCTGGTGGTGGGCTCCGAGGGCCAGCTCGGCGTCGTCACCGAGGCGACGCTGCGCATCCTGCGGGCGGCGGAAGGGGCGAGGCCGGTTCTGTTCGGCTTTCCGTCGAGCGAGCAGGCCGGTTCGGCCGTGGCGGCGATCATCGGGTCCGGCATCGTGCCCGTCGCCATGGAGTTCATGGACAAGCCCGCGATCGAGATCTGCGAGGCCTTCGCCAAGGCGGGCTACCCGCTGGACGTCGAAGCCCTGCTGATCATCGAGGTCGAGGGATCGGACGCGGAGATGGACGCGACGCTCGCCCGCATCGTCGCCATTGCGCGGGAGCACGGCGTCCAGACCGTCCGGGAATCGAAGTCCGCCATGGAGACGGCCGCCATCTGGAAGGGCCGAAAGTCGGCCTTCGGCGCGACGGGGCGCATCGCCGACTACATCTGCATGGACGGCACCATCCCGACCGGCCAGTTGCCCTTCGTGCTGCGCCGGATGGCCGAGATCGTCAGCAGCTACAACCTGCGCGTGGCGAACGTCTTCCATGCCGGCGACGGCAACCTGCATCCGCTCATCCTCTACAACGTCAACGACCCCGAGGAGGCGCGCAAGGCGGAGGAGGCGGGCAACGACATCCTGCGCCTGTGCGTCGAGGTGGGCGGCTGCCTGACGGGCGAGCACGGCGTCGGAATCGAGAAGCGGGACCTGATGCGCTTTCAGTTCACCGAGACGGACCTCGCGCAGCAGATGCGGGTGAGGGCGGTCTTCGACCGTGGATGGCTGTTGAACCCCGCCAAGGTCTTCCCGCTCGACGGGCGTATCGCCGCCTGATCCACCGACGGCCCTCCTGCCCGGATTGTCCATGACCGATGTCCTGACTCCCGCCGACGCCCCGGAAACGGCCGCCATCATGCGTGCCGCCGCCGAGGCGCGCACGCCGCTCGCCGTCGAGGGCGGCGGGACCAAAGCCGCCATGGGCCGTCCGGCCCAGGCGGCGAGCACCCTGTCGACGCGACGCATGGCGGGGATCACCCTCTACGAACCCGCCGAGCTCGTCATCGCCGCCCGGTCGGGAACACCGCTGGCGGAGATCGAGCGGACGCTCGCCGAGCGCGGCCAGATGCTGCCGTTCGAGCCGCTCGACTACCGCGCGCTCCTGGGCTCGGTTGGCGAGCCGACCGTGGGCGGGCTCGTCGGGGCAAACCTCTCCGGCCCGCGCCGCATCGCGGCGGGTGCGTGCCGCGACTCCCTGATCGGCGTGAAGATGGTCAACGGGCGCGGCGAGGAGGTGGTGTCGGGCGGGCGCGTCATGAAGAACGTGACGGGCCTCGATCTCGCGCGTCTCCTCGCGGGGTCCTGGGGCACCCTCGCCGTCTTCACGGAGATCACCTTCAAGGTGTCGCCGGCTCCCGCGCACACCGCGACCCTGGTGCTGCACGGGCTCGACGACCGTCGGGCCATCGACGCCCTGTCGCAGGGCCTCGGCTCCCCGTTCGAGGTCTCCGGCGCGGCCCATCTTCCCGGCGTCATCGAGCGCGTTCCCAAGACGCTGCTCCGCCTCGAGGGCTTTCCCGCATCCGTGGCCTACAGGATG
This sequence comes from uncultured Alsobacter sp., assembly GCF_945952055.1. Classification (GTDB taxonomy): domain Bacteria; phylum Pseudomonadota; class Alphaproteobacteria; order Rhizobiales; family Beijerinckiaceae; genus Alsobacter. The sequence continues at coordinate 36,400 of NZ_CAMFHB010000007.1, read as the reverse complement.
GGTGAGCTGCGGCGGCTCCTGTCGGGCTTCGGCCGGGCGGACGTGCTCGAGGGCGACGTGGTCGCGGCCTTGTGGCGGGGCATCAGGGACGCGACCTTTCTGGCGGAGCCGCGCGACGCCGCGGTCTGGCGCGTCTCGATCGCACCGTCGAAGGCCGCGGCTTTCGTTGCCGGCCTTTCGGAGATGCTGCCCTTCCGTCATGTCTACGACTGGGGCGGCGGACTCGTCTGGGTGGGGACGTCCGCGTCCGATGCCGGCGTCGCGGCCGTTCGTGCCGCGCTCGTGGGATCGGGCGGCCATGCCACCCTGGTGCGGGCCCCTGCGGAGGTGCGTGCGAGCGCGCCCGTCTTCGATCCGCCGGCCGCCGGCATCGCGGCGCTGACGGCGGGGGTCAAGGCGAGTTTCGACCCGGCCGGCATTCTGAACCCGGGCCGCATGTACGCCGGCCTCTGACATCCTGATTGACGACGCGGGCGCCGCCTTCGGCGACGAGGACCAGATCATGCAGACCCATTTCACGCCGGACCAGCTCGCCGACCCGGCCATGCGCAGCTCCGAGAAGATCCTGCGGACCTGCGTCCATTGCGGGTTCTGCACGGCGACCTGCCCGACCTACCTCCTCCTCGGCGACGAGCTCGACAGCCCCCGCGGGCGCATCTACCTGATCAAGGACATGCTGGAGAACCAGCGGCCCGCGACGCCCCAGGTGGTGAAGCACATCGACCGGTGCCTGTCCTGCCTGTCCTGCATGACGACCTGTCCGTCCGGCGTCCACTACATGCACCTCGTGGATCATGCCCGCAGCTACATCGAGCAGACCTACGAGCGGCCTCTCGCCGACCGCCTGATCCGGCGCGTGCTGGCCGCGGTGTTGCCGCACCCCATGCGGTTCCGCTTCGCCCTGCTCGGCGCGCTGGTGGGCAAGCCGTTCCGCCCGATCCTGCGGCGGCTTCCGGTCGTCGGCGAGCGCCTGGCGGCGATGCTCGCCCTTGCCCCGCTGCGCCTGCCGGCGCGCTCGACGATGGAGGGGCCGGCGTCCTTCGCGCCGGCGGTGCCGCGCACCGGGCGCGTCGCCATGCTGTCGGGCTGCGCCCAGCCCGTGCTGCAGCCCTCGATCAACGAGGCGGCCATCCGCCTCCTGAACCGCCTCGGCGTGGAGGTCGTCCTGCCGCGCGGGGAAGGGTGCTGCGGTGCGCTCGTCCACCACATGGGCCGCGACCACGACTCCCACGCCGCCGCCCGGCGCAACATCGACGCCTGGACCCACGAGATCGAGACGGCCGGCCTCGACGCCATCGTCATCACGGCGTCGGGCTGCGGCACGACCGTGAAGGACTACGGGTTCATGTTCCGGGACGACCCGGCCTATGCCGAGAAGGCCGCCCGCGTCTCGGCCCTCGCGGTCGACGTCACCGAGTACCTGGACCGCATCGGCCTGCCCGAGCCCTCCCGGCGGACGGGGCAGGTGGTCGCCTATCACTCCGCCTGCTCGATGCAGCACGGCCAGAAGATCACCGACCTGCCGAAGCGCCTGCTCAAGCAGGCCGGCTTCACCGTGCGCGACGTGCCGGAAGGCCACATCTGCTGCGGCTCGGCCGGGGTCTACAACATCCTCCAGCCCGAGATCGCGGGCCGCCTGCGCGAGCGCAAGGTCGCCAACATCGTCCGGACCCGGCCGGAGATCGTGGCCACCGGCAACATCGGGTGCATGACCCAGATCGGGAAGGGGCTGGCCGACGGGGGCAGCGCGGTCAGGGTCGTCCACACGGTCGAACTCATCGACTGGGCGCTCGGCGGTCCCTTGCCGGAGACCCTGCACGAGGCGGGCTTCGCCGAGGGTCCCGCGCTGGCTCCGCCCGTCGCGGCCGAATGACACCGGGGAGTGTTCGCGCGGGCGTTGCAAACACATTATTTACGCCGATGGGTCTAGCGTAAACGGAACTGAACCGTAGCCGCTCGCCCGGGCCCCCATGTATCGCGTCGAATATCACCGGCTGCGCTTTCTCGTCGTCGACGACAACACCTACATGCGCCGCATCGTGAAAACGCTGCTGCATGGGTTCGGCGCGCGCGAGGTCTTCGAGGCGGAAGACGGTGCCGCGGCGCTCGACGCCTTTGCGTCGCATTATCCGGACATCGTCTTCACGGACTGGGAGATGCCGCTCATCAACGGCATCGACATGGCCAAGCTCATGCGCTGCTCGGACAACAGCGTGAACCCCTATGTCCCCATCATCATGGTGACCGTTCACTCCGAGCGTCACCGCGTGATGGAAGCCCGCGACGCGGGCGTGACCGAATTCCTCGTGAAGCCCCTGTCGGCGCAGACCGTGCACCAGCGCGTGCTCAGCGTCATCGCCAACCCGCGGCCGTTCATCAGGACCGCCACCTTCTTCGGTCCCGACCGCCGTCGGACGAAGGCCACCGAATACAATGGTCCGGAGCGTCGCTCGGGCGGTGAGGCCGAACTCATCGCCCCGCGCAAGCTCGCGGCCGGGCTCGTGCAGGAAGGCTGAGCATCGCCATGAACAAGCTGTCGCCCGAGCCGGAGAAGCAGGTCCACAAGGACCATACCGTCATCGTTCCGCCCAACACGTTGCGGGCCAAGGCGCTCGTGCGCGCCAAGAACGGGCAGCAGGACATCGACGAGATGATCAAGCGGGCCGACCGGGCGCTCGAGGCGCTCGCGCCGAGCTTCGCGGAGTGGATGGGCAACGAGATCCACCGCCTGTTCGAGGCCATCTCGACCTTCGAGGCGAGCGACCGCGGACCGGAGGCGGCCAAGTCCTTCTTCATCGTCGTGCACGACGTGCGCGGGCAGGCCCTGCAGTTCGGCTACCCGATCGCGGCCCAGCTGGCCGGCGGCCTGTGCGACCTGCTGGAGCGGCAGGAAGACATCGGCCTGCCGCCGGTGATCATGCGGCGCTACGTCGAGGCGATCGCCTCCATCGTGCGCTCCGGGATCCGCGACGAGGCCAACGCGCTGGCGGTCGAACTGGCCCGTACGCTGGCCAAGGTGGTGGCCGATTATCGCGCCCGCCTGGCCGAGGGAAAGATAGCCCCCGGGCGCGGCTGACGTGGTTTCGCAAATCTGTTGTCAATCGGCTCAAACCGGGCATAAGTTTTCGCATTCCGGCGCACCGGGACAGTTTGCGAAAGAAGAGCACGGACCATTGGCATTCGATCGCACCCGCCCCGTCCTCGTCGTCGATGACAACTTCGCCATCATCCGGATCGTGAAGACGTTGCTGGACAGCCAGGGCGTCAAGGAAGTCGACGGAGCCGGCAGCGGCCCCGAGGCGATCCGGCTCCTGTCCAAGAAACCTTACGGTCTGGTCATCTGCGATTACTTCATGATGCCGATGAACGGCGTCGACCTGAAGGCGGTCATCGACCGCAACGGAACCTGGGCGCAGATCCCCTTCCTGCTGATCACGACGCGGGAAGAGACCTACGACAAGTCCAAGTTCGAGAAGGCGAAGATCAAGAACGTGCTGCTGAAGCCGTTCACGGCGCAGTCGCTGATGGACGAGATCGACCGCGTCGCCGGCTAGATCGGTCGTCTTGCGGTAGAACGGGGTACGATCTCGGCTCCCGATGGTCGGATGCCCGTCGCGAAAGGCCGGATTCGACCCTTTCGCAGCAACCTCCGGGTCGGCTCACTCCAGGATCATGTCGTCGTCGTTGCCGGCCTTGGAGATGATGATCTCTCCCTTGTCGGCCAGGCCCTTGGCGATGGCGATAATGCGCTGCTGTGCCTCGTCCACCTCCTTGAGGCGGATCGGGCCCAGGCCCTGCATTTCGTCCATGAACACCGTCGCGGCGCGCTGGGTCATCTTGGACGTGAAGAACTCGCGGGTGGCCGGCGAGGCCCCCTTCAGCGCCTTGCACAGGTCCGTCTTGTCGATGTTGCGGATCAGCACCTGGGCGGAGTTGGCGTCCAGCTTGGTGATGTCCTCGAACGTGAACATCAGGGCGCGGATCTTCTCGGCCGACTTGAAGGCCACTCCTTCGAGCGCCTCCATGAACTTCGTCTCGTTCTGCCGGTCGAAGGAGTTGAAGATCTCGGCCAGCAGGTCGTGGGCGTCGCGCCGGGAGGTCTGCGAGAGATTGGCGATGAAGTTGGTGCGCAGATTGTCCTCGATCTGGTCGAGGGCCTCCTTCGACACGGTGTCGAGCTGGAGGATGCGCACCATCACGTCGGTCGAGAAATCGTCCGGCAGCAGCGCCAGCACACGGGCGGAATGATCGGCGCGGATGCGCGACAGGATCAGCGCGACGGTCTGCGGGTGCTCCGTCTTCAGGTAGTTGGCCAGCAGGTTGTCCTGCACGTTGGAGAGGCGCTGCCAGATGGTGCGTCCGGCGGGGCCGCGGATCTCCTCCATGATCGGGTCGACGCGCTCGCGCGGGAGCAGCTTCAGCAGCAGCTCGTGCGTGCGGTCGAAATCGCCGACCACCGTCAGCCTGTTGTACTGGCTCGCCAGGTCGCCGAGCACGGTCTCCACGAGCTTGGAGCTGACCGTGCCGAGCGTCGACATGGCCAGCGTGACCTTGCGCAGCTCGTCGTCGTCCAGCGAGGCCCAGATCGGCGCGCCGTACTCATCGCCGAGGACGAGCAGGAGCACGGCGGCCCGCTCGGGGCCGCTGAGCTCGGCAACGCGCCGGTCGTCGATTGCTTCAGCAGCCATAGGGAGTTGGACGGCGCCACAACAGTTAAGGGTTGTGTCCTACAGGAGCGCAGATTCCCTACCGAACCCTTAACGGGGCTTTGGAATCTTAACCATAACCGTTCGGGAGGGCGGTCAGGCCGCCGCGTTGTCCTGCAGCATGGCCGTGTATGGCATCGCGAGCAGCACGTTGCCCCACAACCGGCCGTTGACCTTCACCGGGGCTCCGATCAGCTTGCTGCCCACCCAGCGCCCATCGTTGGTCTGGCGCATCAGCGAGTTCAGCTGGTAGGGCGCCTGGTTGCGCGACACGATCAGCATCTTCGACCGCTCGAAGATCCGCCGGTTGCGGGCGTGCAGGTCGTTCCATTCGGTTTCGCCCGGCCTTTGCGGCAGCGACGCGTCCGGCTCGTGCACCGGCGCATAGGCGTTGCGGTCGCACACGGTCAGGAACTCCCGCTCGGGGCACAGCCGCCGGAAGCGCTCCAGGATCGGGGGCAGGACCTCTTCGTAGAAGGGCAGGGCAGGGGTCGCGTACTGGATCGGATCGGTGCCGGCGATGCGCTGGTACTCGACCGTGATGAGGTCGTCGATCCGCATCCGGCCGGACCCCACCGCATCCTCGAAGATCCGGCTGATCTCGGCGGCCGCCGTCTGGACCAGCTTGATGGCCGTCCGGTTCTCCCGTTCGGCCTGGATCAGCCGTTCCCGCAGCCGCGCCCGGAAACTGGCGTCCAGCGGACCGAACGAGACGTGGATGCCATCCTCGCTGAAGCGGCGCAGCTCGGCCTCGACGGTCCCAAATCCCTCGATTTCCAGCATGCCGCCGTCGCCCTCGCTGAGGGGCTCCCGCGTCGGCTCGAACAGCGCGCCGCCCACCGACAGGTCGAGGCTCCACAGCGTCGTGACCGGACGGTTGCTGCCCGGCGGGGGAATGAAGCGGGCGGGCAGGCGCGCCGGGATGCGGGGAGCCTGCCGCTTGTTGCGGCCTTCGGCGTGCCGGAGGAACGTCTCCGACCGCTGCGACAGCCGCTGGAGCACCGGGCTCATCTTCTCCGCCGTCGCGCCGACCTCCAGGGAGGACGACGTGGCCGCGGCCGCCAGCTCGCTCATGGCGGCGCTCTTCTGGGACACGACGCTGACGAATTCCAGCGTCTCGCCGGCCCTCTGCGCGACTTCGCGGGCCCCGGCGATCTGCGTGCGCATGGCGTCACGGATGGTGCCGAGCACCGGTCCCACCCGCCCGAGCAGGTCGGCGATGTCGTCGACGCTCGCGCCGCTCTCGCGGGCGACCCGCTGCAGGCCCACGATGTGGGAGGAGATGTCGTTGGTGGCGGCCTGGACCTGCCCCGCCAGCGCCTTCACCTCGGTGGCGACCACCGCGAAGCCCCGCCCCGCCGCCCCGGCCCGGGCCGCCTCGATGCTGGCATTGAGGGCGAGGAGGTTGGTCTGGCGCGCGATGGCGCCGATCACGGCCACGATCCCCGCGATCCGCTCCACCGCGGCCGTGAGATCCGCCATGCTCGACGTCACGGTCCCGGCCAGCGTCTGCGCCTCGCCGACGAACTCGTCCGTGCCCGACAGCTGTCCCCCGATCGCCTCGCCGGTGTGCTCCAGCTGGCGCGTGGTGTCGGCGAGCCCCGTGGCGACGTCGAAGGCGGCGCTCGACAGCATGGACAGCTCGGCGCTCGCCGAACTCATCTCGGTCATGAGCGCGACGGTCCGCCCGGCGCTGGAGCCGACGTCGGCGACGGCATGGCCGATCACGCTCATCGTGAGCGAGACGTCTTCCTCGAGCTGCTTGAGGACGGTGTCGATGGAATCGGTGACGGGCGGATCCGTCAGGAAGTCGTCGTCCACGGGCAAGGCCGCCGGCACGGGGTCTGCCGCCGGCACGTGGGTCTTGCGTCGGAGGAGCCAGGATAATGCCAAGGCCGTGCTAGTCCGTCCCCGGGCTTCCTCGTCCCGGCTCCCGCGATGGTAGTTTCACACCGTTAACAACACGGTACGGCTGCGCTGTTTCAGGGTGCGCGGTAGGCATTCGGCAACCCTGGCCTCTCTTTTCGGGGCATTTATTCCCGGGGGAATAAACTCTCTCGCATTCACGCTCGTATCGAAAAGACACCGAATGGCTGTATAGACATGCCGTTCGAAACGCTCTTTGCTGCGAGGATCCTCATGCCGCTCGTGCCGTCCGTCGTTCCTGGCGTCTCCGTTTCCGACACCGCGATAGCCCGGGCGTCCGAGATCCTCACGCCGGAGGCCCTGGCCTTCCTCGCGGGCCTGCACCGCGGCTTCAACGAGACCCGCAAGCGGCTGCTGAAACTGCGCGAGGAGCGCCAGAAGCGCTTCGACGCCGGCGAGCTGCCGGACTTCCTGGCCGACACCCGCCACATCCGCGAAGGCGACTGGCGCGTGGCGCCGATCCCGGCCGATCTGCTGGATCGCCGCGTCGAGATCACCGGGCCGGTCGACCGCAAGATGATCATCAACGCGCTGAACTCCGGCGCCAAGGTGTTCATGGCCGACTTCGAGGACGCGTCCTCGCCGACCTGGGCCAACATGATCGAGGGCCAGGTCAACCTGAAGGACCGCTGGGCCGGCGCGATCGACTTCACCGACGCCACCACCGGAAAGGCCTACAAGCTGTCCGACAAGCCGGCGGTCCTGCTGGTGCGCCCCCGCGGCTGGCATCTTCCCGAGGTGCACGTCTCGGTCGACGGCGAGCCGATGTCGGCGTCGCTGTTCGACTTCGGCCTCTACGTCTTCCACAACGCCAAGGCGATCGTCGCGCGTGGCTCGACCCCGGCCTTCTATCTTCCCAAGACCGAGAGCCATCTCGAGGCGCGGCTGTGGAACGATGCCTTCTCCCATGCCGAGGAGGCGCTCGGGATCGCGAAGGGCACGCTGAAGGCGACGATCCTCATCGAGACCCTGCCGGCCGCTTTCGAAATGGATGAGATCCTCTTCGAGATGCGCGACCACATCGTCGGCCTGAACTGCGGCCGCTGGGACTACATCTTCTCGTTCATCAAGCGCCTGGGCAAGAACAAGGCCTTCCTCACCCCCGACCGCTCGGCCATGGTGATGGGCTCCAACTTCCTCGCCGCCTACTCCCTGCTGCTCATCAAGACCTGCCATCGGCGCGGGGCCTTCGCGATGGGTGGCATGGCGGCGCAGATCCCCGTGAAGAACAACCCGGCCGCCAACGAGGCCGCCTTCGACAAGGTGCGCAACGACAAGCAGCGCGAGGCGGCCGACGGCCATGACGGCACGTGGGTGGCCCATCCCGACCTGGTGCCGGTGGCCATGGAGGTCTTCGACCGGCTCATGCCGTCGCAGAACCAGCTGAACAAGCTGCGTGACGACGTGAACATCATCCGCGAGGACATGCTCCAGGTGCATCCCGGCCGCCGCACGGAGAACGGCCTGCGCGAGAACATCCGCGTCGGCGTTCAGTACATCGAGGCCTGGCTGCGCGGCCGCGGCGCGGTGCCGCTCTACAACCTGATGGAAGACGCCGCCACGGCGGAGATCTCGCGGGCCCAGATTTGGCAGTGGCTGTATCACGGCGCGACCCTCTCGGACGGCCGCGTGGTGACCCCGGAGCTGTTCCGCGAGGTCATGGCCGACGAGATGGCCAAGGTGCGCGAGGCGATCGGACCCGAGCTCTACGACAAGGGCCGCTTCGGGGAAGCCACCGCGCTGTTCGCCGAGATGTCGCTGGCCAAGGACTTCGCCGAGTTCCTGACGCTGCCGGCCTACAAGCTGCTCGACTGAACGGTCGTGACCGCCTTCGCGCGGATGCTCGAGGGCACGGTCGCGCGCTACCGCGCGACCGTCGCCGACGGGACCGACGACCTCGCCCTGCTGCTCGAGCGCATGGCGGCCGGTGACGCGCTGGACGATCGGCGCACGGTGCCGGGCCACGTGACGACGAGCGCGGTGATCGTCGATCCGGCCGTGTCGCAGACGCTGTTCATCCACCACCGGGCCGCCGGGCGCTGGTTCCAGCCGGGCGGGCACTGGGAACCCGCACCGCGCTTCGTCGATTCGGCGCGCCGCGAGGCCGAGGAGGAGACGGGCGCCGCGGGCCTCGGGCTGCATCCCTGGCACGGCACCGTCGAGGATCCGCTGCCCATCGACATCGACAGCCACGACATCCCCGCAAGACCCGCCAGGGGCGAGCCCGCCCACGTGCATTTCGACATGCGGTTCGTCTTCGTGCTCGAGCCCGGGGCGGTCCTGTCGGCCCAGGATGCCGAGGTGTCCGGCCTGGCGTGGCGCCCCATCGCGGACCTCGCCAGGGTCTGCCCCCGGGTCCACGCGCGGCTGAGGTCGCGCTGGTGATCGCCCTGTCGAATGTCAAGGTCTTGTGAAGGCGCAAGGCCGCCCCACATCTTCGCCACACGCCGGCGCGATCATCCGGCGACAAGGAGCGAGGACGGACCATGACCCCCGAAGAACGCCAGTTGCTCGAAGGCCTGTTCGACCGCGTGAAGCAATCCGCCACCGCGCCGCGCGACAGGGAGGCGGAGGCGTTGATCGCCGATGCCGTGCGGGCGCAGCCCTATGCTCCCTACCTCATGGCCCAGGCCGTGATCGTGCAGGAGGAAGGCCTCAAGGCCGCCGCCGCGCGGATCCAGGAGCTGGAAGCCCGCGTGGCGCAGCTGGAGCAGCAGCCGCAGGCGCAGGGCGGTTTTCTCGGCGGCCTCGGCAAGTCGATCTTCGGCGGCGATTCGTCCGCCCCGCGCACGTCGGGCAGTGGCGTTCCGTCGTTCGGGCGTCGGGATGCCGCCGCGGCCATGCCGCAGGCTCCCTCCGGCCCGTGGGGCGGCCAGCCCCAGCAGCCCCAGGCCCCCGGCTTCGGCGGGCAGCAGATGCCGTTCGGTGCCCAGCAGGGTCCGGCCGGCGGCGGCTTCCTGCGGAGCGCGATGACCACCGCCGCCGGCGTGGCCGGTGGCGCCCTGCTGTTCTCGGGAATCCAGTCGCTGTTCAGCAGCCACGGCAGCGGCCTCGGCCAGAGCCTGGCCGACGGAGCCGGGCTGAGCGGGGGCGGCAACCTCTCGGACAGCGTGACCAACGCGCTCGGCGGGACGCCTGCCAGCGCGGCGTCCGATGAGTTCCTGGGCGGTGGTGCCGGCGATCCGCAGATCGACGATGCGTCGCTCGGCAACGATTTCGACGACGGCTTCGATGCCGGCGGCGACGACGGCGGCGACTGGGCCTGACCGTTCGGGGCGGAGCCGGCGATGCCCGGCTCCGCGCCCTTCATCCTCAGAGGACGACGACCTTCGTGCCCACCCGCACGCGCTCGTAGAGGTCCATGACGTCCTCGTTGCGCAGGCGGATGCAGCCGGACGAGACGTTCTGGCCGATCGTGTTCGGCTCGTTCGTGCCGTGGATGCGGTAGAGCGTGTCGCCGAGATACATGGCGCGCGATCCGAGCGGATTGTCGGGCCCACCCTCCATGAAGCGCGGCAGGTCGGGCCGGCGCTTGAGCATCTCGGCCGGCGGCGTCCAGGACGGCCATTCCGCCTTGCGCGTGATCGACTTCACGCCCGTCCAGACGAAGCCGGGACGGCCGACGCCGATGCCGTAGCGCAGGGCGCGGCCCTGCGACTGGACGAGATAGAGGAACTTGTTGTCGGTATCGATGACGATCGTGCCGGGCCCGTGCGGGCCCTCATAGGCCACCTCCTGCCGCTCGAAGCGCGGATCGAGGGCTGTCTCGATGTGCGAGGACAGCGCCGGGGGCGCGTAGGCGGCGGTGCGCACGGTGCGCGGGGCCGTGGCGGGATCGGGTGCCCCCGTGAGGGGCTCGCCGGCGCGGGCCGCCGATCGGGGCGTGGGATCGCGGCCCGTCATCAGCAACTCGATGAAGCCGCCGCCCAGATTGCCGGACCGCGATGCTGCCACCTGCGCGGAGGCGGGCAGGGCCGTGAGCACCACGGCCACGGCAGCGGCGACGATCGATGTCTTCTTCATGATCACCCTCGTTCGACCGACCCAGCCCTTCTGGCCGAGCGTTGGCATGACGCTGGCCGAGCAGGGTCAACGGGGCGTGAAGGATCATGGTTACCGGCGCCGACAAGTTGCAGTTCGCCGGACATCGTTTGTTATGGTTGAAAATTCGTCGCTTCAATTGGGGGTAGGTGTCCCTTAACGCCACGGTGGCATGGTCTCGCCGGGTCAAACGGGGCAGGGCATGCCTTCACCGAAGGTCTTTCGTATCGAGCGCTCCTCGCCGCCGGCGGGGCCGCACGTCCGCGCCCCGGTCCCGCGCGGCGAGACCCTGCGCTCCGTGGAGCCTGCTCTCGGGCAGCGTGCGCGTTCGGCCGTCCGCGCCGCCCTCGTTGCGGGCACCGGTCTGAGGCGCGCCGCCGACGAACTCCAGGCGGTGGTCAGCGACACCGCCCGGGCCGCCCATGCCATCCTCGCCGCGGTCGAGGAGATCGACGAGGCCGCGGACCGCTTGCGCGTCGCCGGCGGCGGCGCGGTCACCTCCGATGCTCTCGACGACATCGCCGAGCGGTCGCTGATGATCATCCAGGCCTGCGACTTTCAGGACCTGACGGGGCAGCGCATCGGCAACGTCGCCGGTCTCTTCACCGACCTCGAGGCACGGCTCGCGGCCGTCCGGTCCGTCCTGGACGAGGTCGATTCCACTGCCGGAGAACTCGTCCGTCCCCGCAGGACGAACGCCTCCATGCTGGAGAACGGGCCCCGCCTCCAGTCGGATGACGGGCATCTCACCCAGGGCGAAATCGATCTGATCTTCGAGGATGACAGGACCGGTTGAGCCGGGTCGGCCGTGCATCTTCCACGAACCGGCCCGCCGTGCGACAAGCACGGGTACGCATCAGGTCCAGGTCATGGCATCCCCCACGCTTCCTTCCATCCGGCCCGGCCGGGACACCGACGGGCCCGCTCTCGCGCGACTGATCTCCGCCGTGTTCTCCGAGTACGAGGGATGTCCCTACGTGCCGGAGGAGTTCCCGGAGCTCGCCGCGCCCGCCTCCCACTACGCCGGCAAGGGCGGGGCCCTGTGGGTCGCGGAGAACGACGCGGGCGAGGTGGTGGGCTCGCTGGCGGTGGCGAAGGCCCTCGACGCGGGCACCTACGAGCTGTTCAAGGTCTACGTCGCGGCCGGGCAACGGGGCACCGGTCTCGCCCAAACGCTGCTCGAGGGGGGCTACGATTTCATCCGGTCGCACGGTGGCGAACGCGTTGTGCTGTGGTCGGACACGCGCTTTCTGTCCGGCCATCGCTTCTACCGGCGCAACGGGTTCCGCCGCGTGCCGGGCATCAGGGCGCTGCACGACGCGGCGGACACGCTCGAGTTCGGGTTTGCCCGCGATTGTCCGGGAGTGGACCGATGAGCCGCGGTCCCGGGCGTGACGACGGGACCCTGGTTCCGATTGTCCTGGCCATCGCGGCCATCATCGTCCTGACGGTCATGGACGCCATCATCAAGGGCGTCAGCGCCGGCCGGTCCACGATCGACATCGTCGCGCTGCGCTATGCCTGCGGCTTCGTCTGGGCCCTTCCCATCCTCGCGGTGGTGCGTCCGCCCCGGCCCAGCGCCGACATGCTCAAGGCCAACGCCATGCGCTCGATCGTCGTCCTGGCGACCGCGCTCTTCTTCTTCTACGCGCTGGCCCGCCTTCCGCTGGTCGAGGCGACGACACTCGGCTACCTGGCGCCGGTGTTCATGGCGGTCCTGGCGCGGGTCATCCTGGGCGAGCCCGTCGCACGGGCCACGGGATTGGCCATCGTGCTCGGCTTTGCCGGCGTTGTGGTCATCGCCGGGGGACGGGGCCTTGGCAGTGGCGGCTTCGGCGGCGATGGACTGGGCGTTGCCGCGGCCCTGGCGGCGGCGCTCGCCTACGCGCTGTCGATGGTGCTGCTGCGGGCACGCACGGCGAGCGACCCCACGGTGACCATCGTCGTCACCCAGAATCTCTTCGCCGCGGCCATGGCCGTGCCGGCCGCGTTCCTGCTGGGCGATCCTCTCGCGCTGCTGCGGGACGAGACGCTCGGGGTGCTGGCCATCGGCGCGCTCGGCACGGCCGGCCATCTCCTGTTTGCCGAGGCCTACAAGGGGGCACCGGCCGCCAAGATCGGCGCGATGGAGTACACCGGCTTCATCTGGGCGGCCGGGATCGGCATCCTCGCCTTCGGCGAATGGCCGACGCTGCCGATGCTGGCCGGTGCCGCCCTCATCGTGTCGGGCTCGCTGATGCTCCTGCGCAAGCCGTCGACCAAGGCTCCCGTCACGGCGCCGGCCGACGCCTGAGGCGAGCCAGCGCGAAGGAGCGGCCGCCGGCGAGGTCGAAGGCGAAGGCGAGGCCGAGATAAACCGCTCCGCCGATGGCGGCGCTGCCCGCCAGGGCCGTCCATCCCTCCGAGAGCCGCTCCGGAAACGCCTGCCGGGCCGCCAGGACCGCCGCCGCCATGGCGGCGCTGCAGACGAGTGCGCCGGCGACGGTGCGCCACGGGACGTCGATCGGCGCCCGCCATCGCACCAGTCCCGCCGCCGACGCGAGGCCCGCGATCATGCCGATCGAGAAGGCATGGGCGAGGCCGATCGGTCCCATCTGCGGCGCGAGCACGAAGCCCATCGCGACGTTGATCGCCAGCGCCAGGAGGTTGGGCCCGGCCATGGGAAGGGTCGATCCCGTGATCTGGAAGGCGGGGCTCAGCCCGAACTGCATGAAGGCCCAGGCGGCCAGTCCGGGGAGCAGGGCCAGCGAGTAGGCGGCGAAGGCGCCCTGGAAGTCGGCCGCGATGAACACGCTTTCGAACGGATGCAGGACGAGGGCGTAGCCCGCCGTGACCGGCGCGAGCAGGGCGACCACCGTGCCGAGGTTGCGTGCCACCTGGCCGAGGCCCGCTGCCCGGCCGCCTTCCGCTTCCGCCCGCACGGCGAGCTGGAACAGCAGCACGTCGAGCGCCATCGCGGTGACGGCGACGAGCCGGACGCCGATGTCGTAGGCCAGCGCGAAGCGGCCGGCCTCGGCGTAGCCCGCCAGGCTGGCCAGCGCCCCGCGGTTGTAGAAGGCCTGCACCATGGCGAGGCCGCCGGCCATGGTCAGCGGCATGCCGTAGACGGCGAACCGCCTCAGCAGGCCCTTGTCGACCAGGGCAAGCCGGACGCCCGGATCGGCGAGCCGGATCACCGCCACGGCCAGGCAGACGGCCTGCCCCACGCAGCCGGCGGCGAGCACGATCCGCGGGTCCCCGGTCAGGACGGCGGCGACGGGCATGGGGACGAGGGTGAGCAGGTTCTTCAGAATGACGAGCCCGGCATAGTCGCGCTGCATGAAGCGGGCCCGCATGAGCGCGGTGGCGTAGTCGAAGAGGCCCCCGAGCGCGCAGGAGACGAGAGCGAGAGCCGCCACGCCCGGGTCGTGGATCACCGCGGGCGCGAACAGGGCCAGTGCAGCGGCGCCGGTGAGCAGGGCCCCGGCGATGGCGGCGACCGCCGCGTCCAGGGTGGCCCGGACCTCCGGGGCCTCGGTCCGCGACCGGGCCGAATAGAAGCGCGTGCCGGCGTGCCGCAGCCAGTCGAGCGCCGGGGCGGCGAGCGCGCCCGCGCCGGCCATCGCCACGGCGAAGACGCCGAAGGCCTGCGGTCCGAGATAGCGCGCCAGGAGAAGACCCAGCGCGAAATTGGCCACGGCGTTGAACAGGAAGCTCGCAATCAGCGCCAAGACGGGCCCCGGGGACATGCAGATCGCCGGTCGGGTCGCCACGGCCGGTCGGGGGGGACCGTACCGCTCGCGCGTTAAGCTTGGGTGCAGAGGCGAGAGGGCGGGGGTGGCGTTCGGCCGCCGGTGCGCCTATATGCCGAGCGTCGGCGACGGAACCCTGACCTCAGCCTTTCGTCGGGTTCTCGTCTTGACAGACCCGGATGGCCCGCTTATCTCCCGGCACAGTTAGCACTCACCTCTTGAGAGTGCTAGCAATGGTTCAGGATCGCTTCAGCGCCCAGCGGCGCGTCGCCGAGAGGATAAAGCACCATGAAATTCCGTCCGCTGCACGACCGCGTCGTCGTCCGCCGCCTCGACTCCGAGGAGAAGACGAAGGGCGGCATCATCATTCCCGAGACCGCCAAGGAGAAGCCCCAGGAGGGCGAGATCCTCGCAGTCGGTTCGGGCGCCCGTGACGAAGCCGGCAAGCTCGTCCCGCTGGACGTGAAGAAGGGCGATCGCGTCCTGTTCGGCAAGTGGTCGGGCACGGAAGTGAAGATCGACGGCCAGGACCTCCTCATCATGAAGGAGTCCGACATCATGGGTATCGTCGGCAAGTAAGCCGAAGACGCCCCGCCAATCGTAATTCCCAGATAGGAGCAAGACGTCATGGCTGCCAAAGACGTTCGCTTTTCTTCCGACGCGCGTGACAAGATGCTGCGCGGCGTCGACATCCTCGCCAACGCGGTGAAGGTGACCCTCGGCCCGAAGGGCCGCAACGTCGTCATCGAGAAGAGCTTCGGCGCTCCCCGCATCACCAAGGACGGCGTCACCGTCGCCAAGGAGATCGAGCTCGAGGACAAGTTCGAGAACATGGGCGCCCAGATGGTGCGCGAAGTGGCCTCGAAGACCAACGACATCGCCGGTGACGGCACCACGACCGCCACGGTCCTGGCCCAGTCGATCGTCCGCGAGGGCGCCAAGGCGGTTGCCGCCGGCATGAACCCGATGGACCTGAAGCGCGGCGTCGATCTCGCCGTGACCGCGGCCATCAAGGACATCCAGAACCGCTCGAAGAAGGTGAAGTCCTCGGCCGAAGTGGCCCAGGTCGGCACCATCTCCGCCAACGGCGACGCCTCGATCGGCGAGATGATCGCCCAGGCGATGCAGAAGGTCGGCAACGAGGGCGTGATCACGGTCGAAGAGGCGAAGACCGCCGAGACCGAGCTCGACGTCGTCGAGGGCATGCAGTTCGACCGCGGCTACCTCTCCCCGTACTTCATCACGAACGCGGAGAAGATGGTCGCCGAGCTCGAGGACCCCTACATCCTCATCCACGAGAAGAAGCTGTCGTCGCTCCAGGCGATGCTGCCGGTTCTCGAGGCCGTGGTGCAGACCGGCAAGCCGCTGCTCATCATCGCCGAGGACGTCGAGGGCGAGGCTCTCGCCACGCTCGTCGTGAACAAGCTGCGCGGCGGCCTGAAGGTCGCGGCCGTGAAGGCTCCGGGCTTCGGTGATCGCCGCAAGGCGATGCTCGAGGACATCGCGGTCCTCACGTCGGGCCAGATGATCGCCGAAGACCTCGGCATCAAGCTGGAGTCGGTGACCCTGAACATGCTGGGCCGCGCCAAGCGCGTCCGCATCGAGAAGGAGAACACCACGATCGTCGACGGCGCCGGCAAGAAGAAGGACATCGAGGCTCGCGTCCAGCAGATCAAGGCGCAGATCGAGGAGACCACCTCGGACTACGACCGTGAGAAGCTGCAGGAGCGTCTGGCGAAGCTGGCTGGCGGCGTGGCCGTCATCCGCGTCGGCGGCGCGACCGAGATCGAGGTGAAGGAGAAGAAGGACCGCGTGGACGACGCGCTCAACGCCACCCGCGCTGCGGTGGAAGAGGGCATCGTTCCCGGCGGCGGCACGGCTCTCCTGCGCGCCAAGGGCGCGGTTGCCAAGCTGAAGTCCGAGAACTCGGACGTGCAGGCCGGCATCAACATCGTGCTGAAGGCCCTCGAGGCTCCCATCCGTCAGATCGTCGAGAACGCTGGCGTGGAAGGCTCGATCGTCGTCGGCAAGATCGGCGAGAACAAGTCGCAGACCTTCGGCTTCAACGCCCAGACCGAGCAGTTCGTCGACATGCTCGACGCCGGCATCGTCGATCCGGCCAAGGTCGTCCGTACGGCTCTCCAGGACGCGGCTTCGGTCGCCGGCCTGCTGATCACGACGGAAGCCATGGTCGCCGAGCTGCCGAAGGACAAGCCGGCTGCCCCGATGGGCGGTGGCGGCGGCATGGGCGGCATGGACTTCTGATCCGCTCCAAGCGCTTCGCTTAACGGAAAGGGCGCCCCTCGCGGGCGCCCTTTTCGCATGTGCGTGTGGGACTCGCTTTGGGGGGCGATCCAAGGTTGAATGCGCCCGACTTTCGAAATGGAGGACGAGGCGATGCCGAACCCCCGCGTTCTGGCGACGGCCGCCGCGCTCGCTCTTGCCTGTGCGTTCCCCGCATTCGCCCAGGTGGACGACCGCGCCTGGGAAGAGTGCAAGCGAAATCCCGAGCCCGACTGGATCGTCTTCAACTGCACGGCCGTCATCGAAGGCGCCGGTGACCAGAGCAAGACGCGCCGGGCCCGTGCCCTCGTGCAGCGCTCCGCCGCCTATGTCCGCAAGAAGGAGCCCGACAAGGCGCGCGCCGACCTGTCCCGCGCCGTTTCGCTGGCTCCCGACAATCCCGACATCCTCACGGCCAGGGCCGACTTCCTCTTCGTCCAGGGGGAAATCGAGGGCGCGGCGGAGGACTACCGCCAGGCCGTCGAGATCGACCCCCGCCACGCCCGGGCCCTGTTCGGCATGGCCGGCATCGCCCGCCAGCGCGGTGACGTGCGCGGGGCCATCGCCGAGCTCGACAAGGTGCTGGCGATCGAACCGCGCTTCCCGCGGGCCCGTGCCCTGCGCCAGGAATGGGGCAAGGCCGGCGCCGGCAGCTGAATGCGCGTCGATCCTTCCGCTCGCCCGGCTTGCATCTCCCTCTCCGCGTCCTGGTCGGGGTCGGCCCGGACGGCGGAGAGGTGGTTGCACGGTCGAAAGCGAGCTTCGGCGCGGCGGGGGGCATTGTGCCCGGATACCAGCGTCGCGCCGGGCCGTGACGGCGCCGCGGCTTGCCGCAGGGCGGGGCGTGCGTTACCACCCGCCCACCTTTGGCCGCGTCCGGACCGAACACGATGACGAATGCTCCTGCCGACAAGTCTCGCAAGGTGGAGGCGCGCCTGCCGCGCGGTTTCGCGGATCGCGGTCCCGCCGACATCGCGGCCACCGAGACCATGCTGCGGGCCATCCGCGAGACCTTCGAGCTCTACGGCTTCGAGGCGGTCGAGACGCCGTTCGTCGAGTACACCGAAACGCTGGGGAAGTTCCTGCCGGATCAGGATCGCCCCAACGAGGGCGTCTTCTCCTTCCAGGACGACGACGACCAGTGGCTGTCGCTGCGCTACGACCTGACGGCCCCGCTGGCGCGCTACGTCGCCGAGAACTTCGATGCGCTGGCCAAGCCCTACCGCAGCTATCGCGTGGGGTGGGTGTTCCGCAACGAGAAGCCCGGGCCCGGTCGCTTCCGCCAGTTCATGCAGTTCGATGCCGACACGGTCGGAGCGCCATCCGTGGCGGCCGACGCCGAGGCGGCGATGATGATGGCCGACACGCTCGAGCGGGCCGGCATCCCGCGTGGCGACTATGTGGTGAAGGTCAACAATCGCAAGGTGCTCGACGGCGTGCTGGAGGCGATCGGCCTGGCCGGCGATGAGAATGCCGGCCGTCGCCTGACGGTGCTGCGGGCGATCGACAAGCTCGACAAGGTGGGGCCCGAGGGCGTCCGTGCCCTCCTCGGCGAAGGCCGCATGGACGTCTCGGGCGACTTCACCAAGGGCGCGGGCCTCCAGGACGTCGCGGCCGAGCGGGTGCTGGCGTTCACCGCGGCGCGCGGCGCCACGACCGGTCAGACGGTCGCCAATCTCGCGGAGGTCGTGAAGGGCTCGGCGCGGGGCGAGGAGGGCGTGGCCGAACTCGCGGAGATCGCGGGCCTCGTCGCGGCCGCCGGCTATGACGATGGCCGCGTGCTCATCGATCCCTCCGTCGTGCGCGGCCTCGAGTACTACACGGGCCCCGTCTACGAGGGCGAACTCACCTTCGAGGTGAAGGGCGACGACGGCAAGCCGGTCCGCTTCGGCTCGGTCGCGGGCGGCGGGCGCTATGACGGGCTCGTCGCGCGCTTCCGCGGCGAACCCGTTCCGGCCACCGGCTTCTCCATCGGCGTGTCGCGCCTGCTGGCGGCGCTCAAGGTCCTGGGCAAGGTCGGCTCGCAGAAGGCGGTCGGACCCGTCGTCGTCCTGGCCCTGGTCGACAAGACCGAGGACCGCGGCGCGGTGATGGCGCGGCTTCAGGGCTTCGTGGCGCGCCTGCGCCAGGCCGGCATTCGCGCCGAGCTCTACCTCGGCGGCGCCGGCGGCATGAACGCGCAGCTCAAATACGCCAACCGGCGCAACGCCGTCTGCGCGGTGATCCAGGGCTCCAACGAGCGCGCCGCCAACGAGGTCTCCATCAAGGACCTCGTGCTCGGTGCCACCCTGGCTGCCGCCCCGGACCGTGAGACCTATCTGCGCCAGCAGGCCGAGGCGCAGTTCGCGGTGCCGGAGACCGCCCTGGTGGACGCGGTTGCGCAGGTGCTGGCCCGCCACCGCTGACCGGCGGCATTCCACCCGCTCGCCCCTGCGTCCACGCGGCCGCGATCCGGGGCGGCGCGGCGCATCCGTGACGGGGCGTTCACACTCGGATGCTATGAGGGTCGCGCCGGTCGGGCGGTCCTGCTAGAAGGCCCCGGACGGAAGGGGTCTGTATCGAAATGGCACGTCAGCCAGACGCAAAAATGGGCGCGGGGATCGACCGCGGCGAGGCGATCCTGTCGCTATTCGCCGAGGCGGGCTACGCGCGCACCGAACCGGCGATCCTCCAGCCGGTCGATGTCTTCATCGACCTGTCGGGAGAAGACATTCGCCGCCGCATGTTCGTCACCACCGATGCCGACGGCCACGAATGGGCCTTGCGGCCCGAGTTCACGATTCCGGTCGCGCGGGCCTGGCTGGCGCGCGGCGCCGGCGATCCCGTGTCGTTCTCCTATTGCGGGCCGGTCTTCCGGCTCAGGGCCGGGGAGGTCGGCGAATTCGTGCAGGCCGGCATCGAGTCCTTCGGCCGGGCCGATCGGGAAGCGGCCGATGCCGAGGTCCTGGGGCTCGCCCTCGATGCCGTCGGGTCCGCGGGGCTCGCCGATCCGGACATTCGCCTGGGCGACGTCGGCCTGTTCACGGCGCTGCTGGAGGCCTTGTCCCTTCCCCCCGCCCGGGTGCGCAAGCTGAAGCGCGCCTATGCCCAGGGCCACCTCGACGCCGAGACGATCGACCGCCTGGCCAACGGCCATGACGCGCCGGGCGCCCATGCCGGCGTGCTCCAGGCCCTGCAGGGGCAGGATCCCGCCGCCGCGCGCGCCTTCGTCGAGGACATCCTCAACATCGCGGGGATCGCCTCTGTCGGTGGCCGCACCGCGGGAGAGATCGCCGAGCGCTTCCTAAACCAGGCGACGGCCGACGCGGATGGCGGCATCCCCGACGAGATCTGCGCGCTGCTGAAGCGCTTCGTGGCGGTCCAGGGCGATCCCGATACCGCGTCGGCGGAGATCCGCGCGCTCGCCGCCGATGCCCGGCTCGACCTCGCGTCCGCCCTCGACAGCTTCGATGCCCGCACCGGGTTCATGGCCGCCCGCGGCGTGGACGTCGGTGCCGTGGCCTTCTCGGCCGCTTTCGGCCGGAACCTCGACTACTACACGGGAGCGGTTTTCGAGATCCGCTCCCGGGCGGGCGCGGATCCTCGGCCCGTCGTCGGTGGCGGCCGCTATGACCGCCTGCTGCAAACGCTGGGCGCCAGCGCGCCGGTGCCGGCGGTCGGCTGCTCGATCTGGCTCGATCGCCTGCCGGGAGGCGCCGCATGACCGCGAACCAGCCTCTGACACTCGCCGTTCCCTCCAAGGGCCGGCTGCAGGAAAACGCCTTCGCCTTCTTCGCGCGGGCCGGCCTGCCTCTCGTGCAGGGCCGCGGCAGCCGCGACTATCGCGGCACCATCTCCGGCGTGCCGGACGTCGACGTGCTCTTCCTGTCCGCCTCCGAGATCGCGCGCGAGCTCGCGCAGGGTGGCGCGCATCTCGGCATCACGGGCGAGGACCTGATCCGCGAGAACATTCCGGACGCCAACGACCGGCTCGAACTCCTGACGCCGCTGGGGTTCGGTCACGCCAACGTCGTCGTCGCCGTGCCCCAGGCCTGGATCGACGTGCAGCGCATGGCCGATCTGGAGGACGTGGCGTCGCAGTTCAGGTCGCGGCACGGACGCAAGCTCCGCGTGGCGACCAAGTATGTGAACCTGACGCGGAACTGGTTCGCCCTGCACGGCGTGACCGACTACCGGATCGTCGAGAGCCTGGGGGCCACCGAGGGTGCGCCGGCGTCCGGCGCGGCCGAGCTGATCGTCGACATCACGACGACGGGCGCGACGCTGTCGGCGAACGCGCTGAAGGTCCTCGAAGACGGCGTGATGCTGCGCAGCGAGGCCAATCTCGTGGCCTCGATCCCAGCCACCTGGGGACCGCGCGCCCGCAAGGCCGTGGGCACCATCCTGGCGCGGATCGCGGCCGAGGGCGAGGCGCGCACGACGCGCGAGGTGCGGGCGATCTGGCCTGGCGTCACCGATGCCGGCCTCGCCGAGGCGGACGAACGCTTCTCGGCCCGCCTGCAGGGTGGCGAGCGCGGGGCGGGCGACCGCGTGATCCTGCAATGCCCCAAGGCGACGATGTTCGCGCTTGCGGAGTGGCTCCTGGCACAGGGCGCCGTCCGCGTGGCCGTGGCCGAGGCGGACTACGTCTTCACGGCCACCAACAGTCTGATGGAACGCCTGGACAGGCGCATCGGCTGACGGAAAAAAGGGCCGCCCGCGGGGGAGCGAGCGGCCCTTGGAATTCCCTGCATCCGGGGGAATGCAGAGGTCTTTTGGGGGAAGACGCTCGGGGAGGAACGTCTGCCCTTACCTACGCAGCGCGCCCCGGGGCGGATCACCGACACTCCGTCAGAAATTCAAAGACGGGCATTCGAGGCCGGCGTTGCGGCGCAAGGCCTTGGTGGCTATGCTCCGCCGCTCGAAATTCGGAGACGCCGCCGTCCATGTCAGCCCGCCTGTCGACCGCCATCGCCGCTTTAGCTTTCGCCGGTCTCTGGTCCTGCGGGGCAAGCGCGCAGATGCAGCGCCCGTCCCCGGCCAAGCCCGCCGGCGATTCCGACGTGCCCTCGCTGACCAAGCAGCCGAAGCAGTTTCCCGTCGGCATGCAATGGACGCTCGTGACCTTGAACGGCAAGACCGTGACCGAGAACCGGCCGACCGTGATGATCGACGACGCGCTGCGCGCCCGCGGCTTCGCGGGCTGCAACACGTTCTCGGCGACGGCCTATCCGCTGAACCAGCAGCGCTTCGCGGTGGGTCCGATCGCCGTCACCAAGCGCGCCTGCGACAAGGGCGTGATGGACCTGGAGAAGACCTTCCTCGTCCTGTTCCGCACCGGTGCCGTGTGGGATCTCAAGGACGGCCAGCTCGTCATCCAGGGCAACAACGGCCAACTGAAGTTCGAACGCGCTCTCTGAGCCTCGCGTCCCGCGCCGACCGCTGGTGCGGTCAGGAGCGGTCCGGACCGGCCAGGATCCTGTCGATGCTCGCCTGATCGTTCCCTTGGCCGCGCGGGGCGGGGCCGGCCTTCGGCTCGACGATCGTCGCGTCCGGCGCCGAGAAATCGACGATGTCCGGCATCTCGCGGGTGGCCACGAAGGTCGCGAGCCGGGCCAGGCGACGCTCGATGGTGTCGAGCGCGCCGCGCACCCGCTGCGCCCTCTGCGCCGTGATGTCCTGGAAGGCGCACTGGACGATGATGCTCGTGATCGCCTCGTGCACGAGGGCGCGGTAGGCCGCCGGATCGTCCTCCGACGCGTTCATGACGCGCTCCGCCGCCATCATGATGGCGTGCGAAAACTCGGCGCCGTCCCCGATGATGTCGTCGAGCTCACGCGATGCGGCGGGAATGCGGTCCTTGGCGAGTTCGTTGGCGCCGAGCGAGGCGAGCTCCTGGCGGCAACGGCGCAGGTAATCCGCCGCCGCGCCGATCTCGCGCACGAGAAGGGCGCCATCGGGGGGCGCGTCGGCAGTCGAGGGTCGGTTCGGGGAAGTGGCTGCAGCGGGGCCCGCCGGGCGGGTGCCCGACGTCGGCTTGCGTGGCGGGGGCGTCGTGCGGGACTTCATGCCGGGGCGGTGTCGCGGCCGGTTGGGGGAGCCGGCCGGCCTCGCTCAGGGTTCGCCGACGGCGTCGATCTTGGCCTTCAGCGTCTGGGCGTTGAACGGCTTGACGATGTAGCTGCTCACGCCTGCCTTCTTCGCGGCCACGACGTTGTCGGTCTTCGATTCCGCGGTGATCATGATGAAGGGTGTCTCGCGGAGGCTGTCGTCGGCCCGCACCACCTTCAGGAGCTCGTAGCCGGTCATCGGCTCCATGTTCCAGTCGGAGATGATCAGACCATACTTGCGCTTGCGCAGCTTCTCGAGCGCCTGCGTGCCGTCGGTCGCGTCGTCCACGTCCTCGAAACCGAGCTGCTTCAGCAGGTTCCTGATGATGCGGATCATCGTCTGGTAATCGTCGACGACAAGGATCGGCGTCGATGGACTGATGTTCATAAATGCCTCCGCTTTCCGGCCCGCCGCGCCCCACCAGCGTCCGGACCGTGAGAGCCTTCCACAGCAACAGAGATAGACGACCGCAATTGCAAACGTGTTAACGACGGCGTTGCACACGCAATTAGGCGAACAAAGTCTAATTTTCCGAACGCGGTCGGGACGCGATGGTGGAGTGCACAGGAGAACGGCCCATGGCGCTCAAGACCTACACCTACGGGGAACTCAGCCTCGGCATGCACGATTCGCTGCTGCGCACGGTGATGGCCAGCACGGTCAACCAGTTCGCCGAGGTCTCGGGCGACGTCAATCCGATCCACCTGTCCGACGACTTCGCCGCGCGCAGCCGGTTCGGGCAGCGCATCGCCCACGGCATGTTCACCGCCAGCCTGATCTCGGCCGTCATTGGCACGCGCCTGCCGGGCCCCGGGGCGGTCTACCTGTCGCAGACCCTGCGCTTCCTGGCTCCGGTGAAGATCGGCGACGTCGTGGCCGCCGTGGTCGAGGTGGCGGAGATGGTGGAGAAGGGCCGGCGGGTGCGGCTGGACTGCCAATGCCTGGTCGATGGCAAGCCGGTGCTCGAAGGCGAGGCCTGGGTGATGGTGCCCGCGACCCCGCAGACGGCCTGAGGAACGCCCGACGCTTGACCGCAACGGCGTGAACGGTCAGGTTGCCGGCCGTTTGGCGGACCCCCGTGCTGCGGGAGCCGCTTGCTCCCCACGGCAGATCGCTTGCAGAAACACACGGCTTGCATGAGCGAAGCGTCCCTCCCGCCGTCCGGTGCTCGACAAGATCGCGGATTCACCGTCGCGCGCAGCCTCGACGTGCCTGCCGCCATATCGGGGGCGATCGCGGCGATCGGCAATTTCGACGGCCTGCACCGCGGTCACCGGGCCGTCATCGCCCGGGCGGAGGCGATGGGCCGCGCGTTGTCCGCCCCGGTCGTGCTGCTGACCTTCGAGCCGCATCCGCGCAGCTTCTTCAGGCCTGACACGCCGCTGTTCCGGCTCACGCCGGAGCCCGTCAAGCTCGCCGTGGCTCGGGCCCTGGGCCTCGACGGCGCCGTTGTGCTGCCGTTCGACGCGACGCTGGCGGCGACCTCCGCCTCGCAGTTCGTGCGCGACATCCTGGCCGGGCGTCTTGGCCTGCGCGGCGTCGCGGTGGGGCACGATTTTCATTTCGGCCGCGGACGCGAGGGATCGCCGGCCTTCATCGCCCGGGAGGGCGAGCAACTCGGCCTGGCCGTGGACGTCATCGCCCCGCTCGTGCAGGACGGAGCCCCGGTCTCCTCCAGCGCGATCAGGACGGCGCTCTCCGACGGAGACGTCGAGACGGCGGCCAGGCTCATCGGTTCGCGCTGGCTGGTCCGCGGCACGGTCCAGCACGGCGACAAGCGGGGCCGCACGCTCGGCTTTCCGACGGCCAACATCCGCCTCTCGCCCGACTGCGCTCTGCGGCACGGGATCTACGCGGTCCGCCTCGCCATCGACGGCGTGGTGCATGACGGCGTGGCGAGCTTCGGGCGCCGGCCGACCTTCGACGACGGCGCGCCGCTGCTCGAGGTCTTCGTCTTCGATTTCGCCGGCTCGCTCTACGACAAGACGCTCGACGTGGAATTCTGCGCCTGGATCCGCGGCGAGGAGAAGTTCGACGGGATCGAGACCCTGATCGCCCGCATGACCATCGACTGCGAGCAGGCCCGGACGGCCCTGGCGCGCGGGGCGGAGATCCCCGCTCCGAGCCTCCTGCCGCTGGCCGGCTGAGACGGCGGGTGCGATGTCCGGAAGCCGTCGCATCACCACCGTCGGGTTCGATGCCGACGACACGCTCTGGCACAACGAGACCTGGTTCCGCCTGACGGAGGAACGCTTCGCCGAGTTGCTCGCCCCGCACGCGGAGGGAGCGGACCTCAGCGGCCGGCTGCTGGCCGCCGAGCGCCGCAACGTCGGCCATTATGGCTTCGGCATCAAGGGTTTCACCCTGTCGATGATCGAGACCGCGATCGAGGTGACCGAGGGCAACGTGCCGGCCGCGGTGATCGGTGACATCCTGCGCAGCGGTCGCGAGCTGCTCGCCCATCCGGTCGAGATCCTGCCCCATGCACGCGAGACGCTGGAGGCCCTGTCGGGGCGCTTCCGCCTCGTGGTCGTGACCAAGGGCGATCTCTTCGACCAGGAGCGCAAGCTCGCGCAGTCTGGCCTCGACGCCCTGTTCGACGGCGTCGAGATCGTCAGCGACAAGACGCCGGCCGTCTACGACCGGGTGTTCGCGCGCCACGGCGACGGGGCGAGCCGGGCCCTGATGGTCGGCAATTCGCTGAAGTCCGACGTCCTGCCCGCCATCGCCGCCGGCGCCGTGGGGGTGCACGTGCCCTACCACGTCACCTGGGCGCTCGAGCACGCCGACGAGCCCGTGGAGGAACCGCGTTTCCACCGGATCGCCCATCTGGGCGAACTCCTGCCGCTCCTGGAGGCCCTGGACTGAAGCACGCCGCGTTTCGTTTCGACGCGAACGCACCTCGCTTCGGTCTCCCCCCATGGTCGCACGCTTTCGGGCAAAAGCCGGGTTCCAGCTTTTGGCAGCTTGCGCCAGGCCGGGCTTTATTCCAGCGCCCGGCGCTGGTAGAAGCGCGGCATGACCGTGGTCCGGACGACGATACGGCGCCTTGCTGCGCGAATTACCGGCCCGGCCCTCGCGTGAGGCCGAAAGGCCGTGCGAAGGTCCGGGATACCTTGCCGTATGCCCTTCTCAGGTCAGGCCCGCCCATTCTGGCCGGCCCAATCCGGTTGACACCATGAACGACGCCGCCTCCGCCGCCAGCGACACCAGCAAGGGGTCCGCGCGCGACTACTCCAAGACCCTGTTCCTTCCCCAGACCGAATTCCCGATGCGCGCCGGCCTGCCGCAGCGGGAACCGCAGCTCCTGCAGCGCTGGAAGGACATGGATCTCTATCGCCGCCTGCGCGAAACCGCCGCGGGCCGGCCCAAGTTCGTCCTGCACGACGGGCCTCCCTACGCCAACGGCAACATCCACATCGGCCACGCGCTCAACAAGATCCTCAAGGACCTGGTCACCCGCTCGCAGCAGATGCTGGGCCACGACAGCAACTACGTGCCCGGCTGGGACTGCCACGGCCTGCCAATCGAGTGGAAGATCGAGGAGGAGTACCGCAAGAAGGGGCGCAACAAGGACGAGGTCGACGTCGTCGAGTTCCGCCGCGAGTGCCGGGCCTTCGCCGAGCATTGGCTGTCGGTGCAGCGCGAGGAGTTCAAGCGGCTGGGCGTGGAGGGCGACTGGTCGCACCCCTATTCCACCATGGCCTACCCGGCCGAGGCGCAGATCGCGCGCGAGCTGATGTCCTTCGCGATGTCGGGCCAGCTCTACCGTGGCTCGAAGCCCGTGATGTGGTCCGTGGTCGAGAAGACGGCCCTGGCCGAGGCCGAGGTCGAGTATCACGACCACCAGTCGACGACGATCTGGGTGAAGTTCCCGATCGAGCGGTTGGGGACGCTCGCTGGATTTGCCGGCGGAGCGGCGGCCGACGGGATCGCCGAAAGCCTGTCGCGGGCCTCGGTGCTGATCTGGACCACGACGCCGTGGACGATCCCCGCCAACCGCGCGATCGCCTATTCGCGTTCGATCTCCTACGGCCTCTTCCGGGTCGCCTCCGCGCCGGAGGGCAACTGGACGAAGCCCGGCGAACTGTTCGTGATCGCCGACAAGCTGGCGGACGAGGTGATGAAGGCGGCCAAGGCCGATGCCTTCGAGCGGGTCTGCGACGTCGATCCGTCCGTCATCGGCGCGTGCCGCCACCCGTTCCGCGGCCTTGCCGACACCGATGGCTACTATGACTTCGACGTCCCGCTGGTGGCGGCCGACTACGTGACCGACGATGCCGGCACGGGCTTCGTGCACACGGCGCCCGGCCACGGCGCCGATGACTACAACACCTTCGTCGCCAACCGCGCGCTGTTCGCCGCCGCCGGCACGGAGCAGGTGCCGCACACGGTGGGGCCGGACGGGGCCTATTTCCCGCACGTGAAGCTCTTCGCCGGCGCCCGCGTCTTCGACGACAAGGGCAACGAAGGCGACGCCAACCGCCGCGTCATCGAGAGGCTCGTGGCCACGGGCTCGCTCGCGGCGCGGGGACGGCTGCAGCACAGCTACCCCCATTCGTGGCGCTCCAAGGCGCCGCTCATCTTCCGCAACACGCCGCAATGGTTCATCGCGATGGACCGGCCGATCGGCGACGGCATCTCCGACGCGGCGACGCTCGCCACCCTTCAGCGCCTCTTCGGCGCCGACTGGCGCAAGGCGACGCTGCGCGACGTCGCGTTGAAGGCGATCAGCCACACCCGCTGGGTTCCCGCGGTCGGCGAGAACCGCATCACGGGCATGATCGCCAACCGGCCGGACTGGGTGATCTCGCGCCAGCGCGCCTGGGGCGTGCCGATCACCGTGTTCGTGAACAGGGAGACGGGCGAGGTGCTGAAGGACGAGCGGGTCAACCGGCGCATCGCCGAGGCCTTCGCCGCCGAGGGCGCCGACGCCTGGTTCTCGGACGCCACCGGCGCCCGCTTCCTGGGGAACGACTACGACGCTGCGGCCTACGAGAAGGTCAACGACGTCCTGGACGTCTGGTTCGACTCCGGCTCGACCCACGCCTTCACCCTGGAGGATCCCGAGCACTTCCCGGGGCTCGCCGGCGTGCAGCGGCGGGTCGACGGCGGCCGCGACACCGTCATGTACCTGGAGGGGTCCGACCAGCACCGCGGCTGGTTCCACTCGTCCCTGCTGGAGAGCTGCGGCACGCGGGGCAGGGCGCCCTACGACGTGGTGCTGACGCACGGCTTCGTCCTCGACGAGAAGGGCGAGAAGATGTCCAAGTCGAAGGGCAACGTGACCGCCCCGCAGGACGTCATCCGCGACTCCGGCGCCGACATCCTGCGCCTGTGGGTGGCCGCCGCCGACTACTCGGACGACCTGCGCATCGGCCCCGAGATCCTCAAGACCTTCGTGGAGACCTACCGCAAGCTCCGCAACACGATGCGCTGGATGCTGGGCACGCTCGCCCATCACCGGCCCGACTACGCGCTCGTGCCGGCCGACCTGCCCGAACTGGAGCGGCTGATGCTGCACCGGCTCGCCGAGCTCGACGCGGGGGTGCGCGAGGCCTATGCGGAGTTCGACTACAAGCGGGTCGTCTCGCAACTGTCGTCCTTCATGACCAGCGACCTGTCGGCGTTCTACTTCGACGTGCGCAAGGACGTGCTCTATTGCGATCCGGCGTCGAGCGCGGTCCGCCAGGGTGCGCTGGCGGTGATCGAGGCGATCTTCCGCCGGGTCACGGTCTGGCTGTCGCCCATCCTCGTGTTCACGGCCGAGGAAGCCTGGCTTGCGCGCTACGGAGACACCGGAGGCTCGGTGCATCTGGAGACCTTCCCGGAGACCCCGGGGTCCTGGCGCGACGACGTTCTGGCCGAGAAGTGGGCCACGATCCGGCGCGTGCGCCGGGTGGTGACGGGGGCGCTCGAGATCGAGCGCGCCCAGAAGCGCATCGGTGCGTCGCTCGAGGCCGCGCCCGAGCTCCACGTCGTCGACGACGGGCTGCGCGACCTGCTCTCGACCGTCGACCTCGCGGAGATCTGCATCACCTCCGGCCTGCTGCTGATGACCGGCGAAGGACCGCGGGACGCGTTCCGGCTCGACGACGTGCCGGGCGTTGCCGTCGTGCCGAGGCCGGCCGCGGGGCGCAAATGCGCCCGGTCATGGAAGTTCTCCACCGAGATCGGCGCCGACCCCGACTTCCCCGACATCACGCCGCGTGATGCGGCCGCCATGCGGGAATGGGATGCGGCCCACGCGGGCTGAACGGCCCGCCGACCTTCACCTCGCCGGTTGCCATCGCGCCGGCGAGGTCCTACCTGTCGGGGCATGACCCCCCGCCTGCTCGGCTTTTCCCTTGCCGCCCTGACCTTCGTCCTGGATCAGGCCCTGAAGGCCTGGATCCTCTACGGCCTGCGCCTGCCGGAGAGCCCTCCCATCCGGGTCGGCTGGCTCTTCGACCTGGTGATGGTCTGGAATCGGGGGATTTCCTACGGCCTGTTTCAGCAGCACGAGGATTGGGGCCGCTATGGCCTGGTGGTCCTGTCCGTCGCCGCGGCCGTCGGGCTCGGCATCTGGCTCATGCGAAGCTCCGGGTGGGTCCTGGCGCTCGGCCTCGGTCTGCTGATCGGCGGCGCGCTGGGCAATGCTGTCGATCGCTTCGTCTACGGGGCGGTCGTCGATTTCGTTCTTCTTTACTGGATCCCTGTATTTCCATACGTGTTCAACCTAGCGGACTCGGCCATCGTTGCAGGCGTGGGCCTGCTTCTGTATGACTCGCTGGTGCTCGAGGGACGCCGCGGCCACGCGTCGCGCATGGCGAACGAGGGCGGGACGTCCGAAGGCGCCTCAAATCAGCCGTGATGAGGCGGCACGAGAGTTCGATGACACAACAGCAGGGAAAGCCATCCATGGTGCTCAAGCTGCGCATGTGCGCCCGCCTTGCCGCCCTGGCGTGCGGCGCGTTTCTCCTCGCGGGCGCTCCGGCCCAGGCCCAGACGGGCGTGCTCGACAGCATGCTCGGCCTCCTCGGGCTGAAGTCGGACGAGCAGCCCGACATCGAGTATCGCGAGCGTGCACCGCTGGTCGTGCCGCCGCAGATGAAGCTCCGGACGCCTGAGGCTCCGGCCTCCGCGCGCAACGCCGCGTGGCCGAACGATCCCGACGTCGCCCGCCGCGCCGCTGAGGAGAAGTACCGCAAGACGCCGGTCGGCGAGCGTGCCGACCGCAAGTACCTCGATGGCGAGCTGCGGCGGCCGAGCGACATCCCGGGCGGCCGGACCTATGGCAAGACCACGCCGAGCGAGCCCGCGCCCTTCGTCGTCGAGGGAAGCCTCGCGGAGAGCGGCTGGGTCGCCCCCGACAAGCTGAAGGCGATGGCGCCCAAGGCCCAGGAGCAGAACCTGCTCGTCGCCGGCCAGGAGCCTCCGCGCCGCTACCTGACCGATCCGCCCACGGGCATGCGTGTTCCGTCCAACAAGGCGCCTCTGAACGCCGGCAAGACCCTGGTCGCGCCGCGCCTGAGCGACCGCGAGGAAAAGGACCCGCTGAACACCTATCGTCCGAAGCCCAAGTCGCCTGACGACGAGTGAGGCTTTCGCGACTGCGGGTCCGGCGGACCTGAAGAAGAGTTTAGGACATGGGGGTCTGTCGTTGGACGGGCCCCCATTCTATATGAGGGAAGGCGTCCGACGTCCTTCGCGCCGGCGCGCATCGTCCGTTTCAACACGCCCGCAGGAGTGCCCGCCGCCATGACAGCCACGACGACCGCCGACACCGGGCCCACCGTCGCGGACTTCACGCTCGACAATGGCCTGCAGGTCGTGGTGATCCCCGATCATCGGACGCCGGTCGTCACCCACATGATCTGGTACCGCAACGGGTCGGCTGACGATCCAATCGGCAAGTCGGGCATCGCCCACTTCCTCGAACACCTCATGTTCAAGGGCACGGAGAAGCATCCGCAGGGCGAATTCTCCAACGTGGTCGCCGAGCTGGGCGGCCAGGAGAACGCCTTCACCTCGACCGACTACACGGCCTACTTCCAGCGCGTGGCGCGCGACCACCTGGCCACGGTCATGGGCTTCGAGGCCGACCGGATGCAGGGGCTCGTGCTGACCGACGACATCGTCGATCCCGAGCGCGACGTCGTGATCGAGGAACGGCGCATGCGCACCGACACCGATCCCGGCGCTCAGCTGGGCGAGTCGGTGGCGGCGACGCTGTTCACGCACCACCCCTACGGCAAGCCGATCATCGGCTGGATGCACGAGATCGAGGGCCTGAACCGCGAGGACGCGCTGGCCTACTACCGGCGCTTCTACACGCCCGAGAACGCCATTCTCGTCTTGGCCGGCGACGTCACGCCCGACGAGGTGCGCAAGGCCGCCGAGGGCACCTATGGCCAGATCCCGCGCCGTGGCGAGCCCCCTGTGCGCCGTCGGCCGCAGGAGCCCGATCCCCGCGCCGCCCGCCTCGTGACGCTGGCCGACCCCAAGGTCGAGCAGCCCTCGCTGCAGAAGGCCTATCTCGTGCCGTCCTACACGACGGGCGCTCCGGGTGAGGCCGAAGCCCTCGAGGTGCTGGTCCAGATCCTGGCCGCCCATTCCACCGGACGCCTCCACCGGCGCCTCGTGGTGGAACAGAAGGTCGCGGTGGCCGCCGGCGGCTGGTACCAGAGTTCGGCGCTGGATCGCTCGCGCCTGCTCCTCTATGCCGTGCCGCGCCCGGGCGTGACCCTGCAGTCGCTCGACGGCGACCTCGATGCCTGCATCGCGGAGATCGTCTCGGGCGGCGTGGACGAGCGCGAACTCGCGCGCGCCAAGACCCGTCTCATCGCCGACACGGTCTACGCCCAGGACAGCCAGGCATCGCTGGCCCGCATCTACGGTTCGACGCTGGCCACCGGCGGCACCGTCGAAAGCGTTGCCGCGTGGCCCCGCGACATCGACGCCGTGACCGGCGAGGACGTCCGGAAGGCCGCCCAGCGCTGGCTCGACGGGCGCCGCGCCGTCACCGGCTATCTCCTCAAGGACGAGGCTGCCTGACCGGGCTCCCGGCCCGCCCACGAACGCCCTCCCGTCCTGCACCGACCGAGTCCGCCATGAACGCCCCCGTTACCCGCATCGAGAAGAGTTCCGCCTCCAGGATCCAGCGCGTCGTCTCCCCAGGAGGGATCGAGGCCTGGCTCGTGGAAGACTACACGGTGCCTCTCGTCGCGCTGGAGTTCTCCATCCGCGGCGGCGCGTCCCAGGACCCTGCCGGCAAGTCCGGCCTCGGCTACTTCCTGTCGGGTGTGCTCGACGAGGGCGCGGGTCCCTATGAGTCGTCGGCTTTCCATGAGCGGCTCGACGAGTTCGCCATCGAACTGCGGTTCAACGCCGACCGGGACGGCTTCGGCGGCCATCTGCGCACGCTGGTGCGGCACCGGGCCGAGGCGTTCGACATGTTGCGGCTGGCGCTGACCGAGCCGCGCTTCGACGAGGAGCCGCTCGAGCGCGTGCGGGCCCAGATCGAGGCCGGCATCCGGCACGAGGCGAACGACCCGGACTCGCTGGCGAGCCGCACCTTCTTCGCGACGGCCTTTCCCGACCATCCCTACGGGCGGACGGTGAACGGTAGGCTGGAGAGCCTGCCGGCGATCACCCGGGACGATCTCGTCGACTATCACCGCCGGGTCCTGGCCCGCAGCACGTTGAAGATCGCGGTGGTCGGCGCCATCGATGCGCAGACGCTGGCGGGCGAACTCGACCGGGTGTTCGGGCCGCTGCCGGCGCAGGCGTCCCTGGTGCCGGTGCCGCAGGCCGACCCGCAGGGCGTCGGGACGTCCAAGGTCGTCACCCTGGACGTGCCCCAGTCCTCGATCCGCTTCGGGGCCCGCGGCCTGATGCGCAACGACCCGGACTGGATTGCGGCCGTCGTCGTGAACCACATCCTGGGCGGCGGGGTGTTCTCCTCGCGCCTCTTCCGCGAGGTTCGCGAGAAGCGCGGGCTGGCCTACTCGGTCTGGTCGCAGCTCGCCCCGTTCGACCACGGCGCGCTCCACATGGGTGGCACCTCGACCAAGAACGAGCGTGCGGCCGAGTCCATCTCGATCATCCAGGAGCAGATCGCCTCTCTCGTCGCGGAAGGACCGACGGCGGACGAACTCGACAAGGCGCGCAAGTATCTCATCGGGTCCTATGCGCTGAACTTCGACACCTCGACGAAGATCGCCGGCCAGCTCGTCCGCATCCAGAACGACGATCTGGGCATCGACTACATGGACCGGCGCAACGGGCTGGTGGCGGCCGTCACCGGCGAGGACGTGGCGCGGACGGCGCGCCGGCTCTATGGCGACGGCAAGCTGCTCGTGGCGGTGGCCGGCAAGCCAGTCGGGTTGTGATCTCGCACCCGAATTGATGCCTTCAACCGGAGCGGCGCCAGGTCGCCCGGCCGGGGTAGAATGGGGCCCGATTCGCCTCCGGAGCCGCCGATGCCGGTCCGCCGCCTCGATCCCGTGCTCGTCGACCGCATCGCCGCCGGCGAGGTCGTCGAGCGTCCCGCAGCCGCCGTCAAGGAACTGGTCGAGAACGCGCTCGACGCCGGCGCGCGCCGCGTGGAGGTGGTGATCGAGGCCGGGGGGCGCCGCCTCATCCGCGTGGTCGACGATGGCTGCGGCATGGGACCGGAGGACCTGGAACTCGCCGTCGAGCGCCACGCGACCTCCAAGCTCCCGGACGGCGACCTGTTCGCCATCCAGACCCTCGGGTTTCGTGGCGAAGCGCTCCCGTCCATCGGCGCCGTGGCCCGCCTCACCATCTCGACCCGGCCGGCCGGTGCGACGCAGGCCTCCTCGATCCTGGTGGATGCCGGCCTCAAGCACCCCGTTCGTCCGGCCGCGCTCGACCGCGGGACGCGCGTCGAGGTCGCCGATCTCTTCTTCGCCACTCCGGCACGCCTCAAGTTCCTCAAGACGGACCGCGCCGAGGCCCAGGCCGTGGCCGACGTGGTGCGCCGGCTGGCGATGGCCCATCCCGGCGTGCGCTTCGCGCTGGCCGGCGAGGGAACGCCGGCGCTCGACTATCCCGCCGTCCAGGGCGAGGGGCCGGACGCGCTGGCCCGTCGTCTCGGCCAGGTTCTCGGCACCGACTTCGTCGCCAACAGCGTCCCCATCGACGCCACCCGCGAAGAGATCGTGGTGGGCGGGCTCGCCGGCCTGCCGACGTTTCACAGGCCGACGGCGGGAGGCGTCCACCTCTTCGTCAACGGACGGCCCGTGCGCGACAAGCTGCTCATGGGCGCGGTGAAAGCCGCCTATGCCGACGTGGTGCCGGCCGGCCGCCATCCCGCCGTGGCCCTGTTCGTGGAGTGCCCGTCGCGGTCCGTCGACGTCAACGTGCATCCCGGAAAGAGCGAGGTGCGGTTCCGCGATCCCGGGCTGGTTCGCGGGCTCCTCGTCGGAGCCTTGAAGGAGGCGCTCGCCGGCGCGGGGCACCGGGCCGCCAACACGGTCTCGGCCCGCACGCTCGATGCCCTGCGCCCCGCCATCGTGCCGCATTCGGGCGCGAGCCTGCAGTCCTTCGACCGGCGCGACGCGCCCCGTGTCGCCGACTGGAACTGGCGCGCGTCGCCGGCGGCGCCGTCGTCCTCGCCCGGTCCGTCATGGCGGAGCGAAACCGACTGGCGGAGCGAAACGGGACCCTCGGGATTCGCCGAGGCGGCACAGGCGGCCTTCGCGGCGCTCGCCGAGCCGTCCGCGGACGCGCGGGCCGACGACGGCGTGGTGGATCTGTTCGATCGCCCGCTGGGAGCGGCGCGGGCGCAGATCCACGAGACCTACATCATCGCCCAGACCCGCGACGGCCTCGTCATCGTGGACCAGCATGCCGCCCATGAGCGGCTCGTCTACGAGCGCCTCAAGAAGGACCGGGCCCAGCGCGGCATCGCCCGGCAGATGCTGCTGATCCCCGCCGTCATCGATCTCGACCCGGTCGAGGCGGAGCGTCTCGTGGACAAGGCCGGCCTGCTCGCGGAACTCGGGCTCGTGCTGGAATCCTTCGGCCCCGGCGCGGTGGCCGTCACCGAAATGCCTTCCGCCCTGGCGGCGGCCGACGTGTCGGCGCTGGTGCGCGACCTCGCCTCCAGCCTCGAGGAGTGGGGTGGCACCCTGGCCCTGGAGGACAGGCTCGACCACGTGCTGGCGACGTTCGCCTGCCACCACTCGGTGCGCGCGGGCCGTCGCATGCGGCCCGAGGAGATGAATGCCCTGCTGCGCGAGATGGAAGCGACGCCCCTGTCCGGTCAGTGCAACCACGGCCGTCCGACCTATGTCGAACTGAAGCTCGCCGACGTGGAGCGGCTGTTCGGGCGGCGCTAGAGCGCAAACCGACCTCACTGCGTCAGGTCGGTTTGCGCTCTAGGATCTTGATTGAGCATCATCTTTTTCCACCAACCGGCATCCACTCGGTGGAATGATGCTCTAGGCGGTCGGTCTCAGCCCGCCTGCGCGAAGAGGACTTTGGTGTCGCCGTAGGCGCGTTCTTCCAGCAGGTGGAAGCCTTCCGGCAGCGTCACCTCCGCCTCCGCGGCTTCCTCGACCAGGCACAGCGCGCCGGGCGTGAGCCAGCCGCCCGAGAGTGCGCTTGCGAGGGCCGGCGTCGCGAGGCCCTTGCCGTAGGGCGGATCGCAGAAGACCAGCGAGAACGGCTGGTTGGGGTGCGCGGGCCCGAGCCGCGTGGCGTCGCGGCGGAACACCTTGGTGATGCCGGCGACGCCCAACGTGTCGATGTTGGCGCGGACCAGGCCGCGGCCCTCCGCCGAGTCGTCGACGAAGAGGGCATAGGCCGCGCCGCGCGACAGCGCCTCGAAGCCGAGCGCCCCCGTGCCGGCGAAGAGGTCGAGCACGCGGGCGTCGGCCACCGGATCGTCGTAGGCGTGCGCGAGAACGTTGAAGAGCGTCTCGCGCAGCCGGTCGGAGGTCGGGCGCACGGCATGGGTCTTCGGCGCGGCGAGCGCGCGACCCTTGAACCGGCCCCCGACGATCCGCACGGGCGGCCTCAGCCGTCGCGGCGCGGACCGCGCGGCGGACGGCCGCCGGGCTTGCCGCCAAATCCGCCGGGTTTGCCGCCGAAGCCGCCGGGCTTGCCGCCGAAACCACCGGGCTTGCGGCCACCGGCCGGCCGGTCGCCCTGGGGACGAGCCGGACGGTCACCCTCGGCGCGGTCGAAGCGCGGACGCCGCGGGCGGTCGTCACCGTCGCGCGCCGGGCGGGCCGGACGATCCTCGTCCGACCAGGCGGAGCGGGCAGGGCGCTCGGTGCGGCGGGGCTTGGCCTCGCGCACGGCCTGCGCGGCCGGATCGCGAGCCACCTTCTCGACGAGCACGGAGCGTCCGCTGCGGGCCGTCACCTTGCCGGCCCGGACGTGCTCGCGCTCGGCGCTCTCGGCGCGGGCCGCCTTGGGATCGGCGCCGCGCCTGGGCACGTGCGCGACCTTGGGGCGATCCTCCGCGTCCGCCTCGGCGCGCCAGACGCTCTTGACGGGCTCGGTGGGATGCCGGCGCGGCGGACGGGCAGGGCGCTCGTCGGCCGCCTCGTCACGGGCAGAGCGTCCGCGCGGGGCGTCGCGGTCGCGACGGGCCGGGCGCTCTTCGCC
>NZ_CAMFHB010000006.1 GCF_945952055.1 uncultured Alsobacter sp. | reverse complement strand
TGAACACGCACCAATCGCTGAGCCACATCACTCGCAGTGTCTTCGCGCAAAGGTCCTCATCCTGAGCAGCCGCCGCAGGTGGCGTGTCGAAGGACGTAGAACCCTTCAGCGGCTCACTCGCCCATCAGCCCGGCCAGCGACCGGTAGGCCTCGATCACCTGGCTGTCGTCCTGGGTGCCCAGCCCCTGGGCCGAGGCGGACAGGAACATCTGGTGGGCCAGCGCGGCCAGCGGCGTCGCCACCTTGCCGGCGCGGCCGGCATCCAGAACGATCCCCAGGTCCTTGACGAAGATGTCGACCGCGCTGGTGACGCGCGGCTCGTCCTCCAGCATGCGCGGCCCGCGGTCGTTCAGCATCCAGCTGCCCGCCGCCGACCCCTGCAGGATCTTCAGCGCCAGCGCCGGGTCCACGCCGGCCTTCTCCGCCAGCACCAGCCCTTCGGCCGCCGCGGCGATGTGAACGCCGCACAGCAGCTGGTTCACGGTCTTCACGGCCGCGCCCTGGCCGGGCTCCTGGCCGACATGGAAGACCTTGTCGCCCAGCGCGTCGAGAACCGGCTTCACCGTTTCGAGGACGGCCGTCGGCGTGCCGACCATGATGGTGAGCGTCGCCTTCGTCGCCCCGACGACGCCACCGGAGACCGGGGCATCGATCAGAACCCGCCCGGTCGCCGCCACGCGCTTGGCGAGCGCGGCCACCACGCTGGGCGGGCAGGTCGCCATCAGCACGATGCGGCCGCCCTCCGCCATGGCCTCGCACGCGCCCGCGTCGAACAGCACGCTCTCCGCCTGGGCGGCGTTGACGACCATGAGCACCAGGACCTCGGCGCCCTTCGCCGCGTCCGCGGCGCTCGTCGCGGCGGTCCCGCCCTCCGCCGCCAGCGCCTCGCAGGCTTCGCGGCGCATGTCGAAACCGCGCACCCGGAACTGCCGCCGGACCAGGTTGACCGCCATGGGGAAACCCATGGCGCCGAGGCCCACGAAACCGACGGTCGTGCTCATGCCATCACTCCTTCACGGCGCCGGTCATGGCCGACACGTAGTGCTCGACGAAGAACGAGTAGAGGATCACCAGCGGCAGCGAGCCCACGAGCGCGCCGGCCATCAGCGATCCCCAGCGATAGATGTCACCATCCACGAATTCGCTGACGATCGCCACCGGCACCGTCTTGTTCTGCGTCGAGGACAGGAAGGTCAGCGCGTAGATGAACTCGTTCCAGCACAGCGTGAGCGAGAAGATCGACGCCGAGATCAGCCCCGGCACTGCGAGCGGCAGGATGATCTTGGTGAGGATCTGGAAGCGCGACGCCCCGTCGATCAGCGCGCACTCCTCCAGCTCGTAGGGGATGGTCTTGAAGTACCCCATCAGCAGCCAGGTGGAGAACGGGATCAGGATCGTCGGGTAGACCAGGATCAGCGACAGCGGGCTGTCGAACAGTCCGTAGGCCTGGATGATGGTGGCCAGCGGAATGAACAGGATGGACGGCGGCACGAGATAGGCGAGAAAGATCGACGCCCCCACCCACTGCGCCCCCCTGTAGCGGATGCGCACGATGGCGTAGGCCGCCATCACGCTGGCGATCAGCGACAGGATCGTCGCCGCCACGGACACGTACATCGTGTTCCACAGCCAGAGCGGATAGTTGCTCTCGAACAGGAGCTTGTTGATGTGCTTGAGCGTCGGCGTGACGACCCAGAACGGGTTGTGGTTGTCGAGGTCGATGAGCTGCTCGTCCGGCTTGATGGCCGTCAGCACCATCCAGTAGAACGGGAAGATCAGCACGATCATGATGACGAAGAGCGGCAGGTAGACCGACACGAGCCGGCGCGGCAGCGTGTCGAGGTAGTTCATGCCCTCCGACGTATCGGTGAGCGCCGCGCGGGAAGACGCCGCCTGGTCAGTCATCGTTGCCTCCCTGCTGCCACTGCCGCCGCTGCAGGCCGAACCACGACACCATGATCGCCAGCAGCAGGAACGGCACCATCGCGGTGGCGATGGCCGCCCCCTCGCCGAGATTTCCGGCCAGGATCGCGCGCTGGTAGGAGAGCGTCGCCATCAGGTGCGTCGCATTCACCGGGCCGCCACGGGTCAGCGCCCAGACGAGCTGGAAGTCGGTGAAGGTGAAGAGCACCGAGAAGGTCATCACCACCGCGATGATCGGCGTCAGCAGCGGGAAGGTGATGTTGCGGAAGATCTGCCACTTGGTCGCCCCGTCCAGCGTCGCGGCCTCGTAGAGCGAGGGCGACACGGTCTGCAGGCCGGCGAGCAGCGTGATGGCGATGAAGGGCACCCCTCGCCAGATGTTGGCGAAGATCAGCGACATCCGCGCGTTGTTGGGGTCGCCCAGGAAGTTGATGTTCTGGTCGATGAGGCCGAGATTCTTCAGCGACCAGGAGATGATCGAGAACTGGCTGTCGTAGATCCACCAGAACGCGATGGCCGAGAGCACCGTCGGCACCACGAACGGGATCAGCACGACCGAGCGCACCAGCGCCTTGAACGGGATCTTCTCGTTGAGGAGCAGCGCGAGGTAGAGCCCCACCGCGAACTTCACCGCCGACGCGACGACGGTGTAGACGATCGTGTTGAACACGGAGAGCCAGAACACGCCGTCCTTGTCGCTCCACCAGGGCCAGCCGAGCCACTCGTAGTTCTCGAGCCCGATGAACTCGCCCGACCGCCCGATCTTGGCGTCGGTGAACGACAGCCACACCCCCTTGCCCAGCGGATAGGCCAGGAAGAGCAGGAGGATGACGGCGGCGGGGGCCATGAACCACAGGCCCTGCCAATTCTTGTTGACGCGCAGCCGGTCGTAAAAACCGGTCTGTCGCCGCGCCGCAGCCATGCGGCCGGCCATGTCTGTCATCGAAAACTCCCCGGCAGAAAAACGGCGCGGGGCTCATCCCGCGCGCCGGCATGTCGGAGAAGGACGGCCGCGGCGGGCGCCGCAGCCGTCCCTGGCCATCAGCGGAACAGACGCTTCGCCTGGCGCTCGGCGATCGCGACGGCGCCCTTGGCGTCCTCGCGGCCGGTGCAGTAGTTGGCCACCATGTCGACCACGATGAAGTCCGAGATCGCCGCCGCGGCCTTCTCGGTCACCGGGCCGATGCCGCTGGCCGGCAGCGTGCGCTTGCCGGCGTCGCGGAACACGGTGTTCTTCGGGTCCTTCGTCCAGACCGGGTTGTTGTCGAAGGCGTTGAGCGGCTGGGTGAGGTAGCCGGCGGCGGCCTCGAGCCACGGGTTGTAGTTGTCCGCCTCCAGCAGGAAGGCCGTGAAGGCCTTGCAGGCGTTCGGCGCCTTGGTGAACTTGAAGGTCAGCATCGGGAAGCAGAGCTGCAGTTCCTGCGGCTTGCCCACCGGGCCCACCGGCCACGCCGCGTGATCCATGTCGTCGGCGATGGCCTTCATGCCCTGCGCCTTGGCGGCGGCGTAGATCGAGATGCCGTTGGCGGTCAGGTAGAGCTCGCCCGCCAGGAACGCCTTGTTGTTGGACGAGTCGTTCCACGACGCCGTGCCGGGGATGAAGGTCTCGTAGAGCTTCTTGCCGTACTCGAGCGCGGCGATCGTCTCCGGCGAGTTGATGATGACCTTCTCGTTCTTGTCGATCAGGTAGGCGCCGTGCGACCACAGCAGCCAGTGGATCCAGCCGTTGCCGTCACCCGAGGCGTGGCCGAGCGCGAAGCCGGCCGGGGTGTTGTTCTTCTGCAGGGCCTTGCAGAGCTCGAGGAAGCCGGCCGTATCGCCGGGCACGCCCTTGAAGCCGGCCTTCTGCACCGCCGCGACGCGGTAGTTGATGTAGCCGCCGTTGAAGGCGACCGGGATGGCGATCCACTTGCCCTTGCTGGTGCCCGTGGCCACCGCGGCGGGCACCCACCCGCCGTGCTTCTTGCCGAGGTAGTCGGCGAGGTCGGTCACGTCGAGGCACTTGTCCGGGAAGAGGTGCGGCAGGGAATGAAGGCCCCACACCATGTCCGGGCCGGTGCCCGTGTTGGCGGCGACGGACGCCTTGGGCTGGATGTCGTCGAAGGATTCGTTGGAGACGTTCACCTTCACGCCGGTGGCCTTGGTGAAGGCCTCGACGATCTTGAGGAACTGCGCGTCCTCGGCCTCCACGAAGCGCTTCCAGCGCAGCAGGTTGATGGTGGCGTTCGCTTCCGGCTTGTACGGCAGGGACTGGGCCCAGGCCTTGGCGAAGTCGAGCAGGCCCGTGGCGCTCAGGGCGCCCAGCGTGGCGCCGCCCTTGAGGACGGAACGACGGTTGAAATGCGACATAAAATTTTTCCTTCCCTTTGATGACGATTTGAACGGCCGCACATCGAGGTCCGGCCGGCAGTGGAGTGGACCCCGGAACGTCCGGGGTCCGTTCGCGAATCAGCCGAGACGCTTGCCCGTCTCGCCGTCGAAGAGGTGCACGAGCGAGGCGTCGGGGGCGATGCCGAGCGTTTCGCCCGGCTTGGCCGTGATGCGCTCGCGGAACACGCAGACGAGCTCCTGCCCGCCCACCTTGGCCACCACCTGGGTCTCCGAGCCGGTCGGCTCGACCACCACCACTTCGGCCTTCAGGCCGTCGGCGGCGAGGTGGATGTGCTCGGGACGGATGCCGTAGGTCACCGCGCGCCCTTCGGAACCGTGCGGCACGGCGCCGATCGGGAACGAGCCGCCCTTGTCGGATTCGAAGCGCCCGTCCTTGATCCGGCCCTTCATCAGGTTCATGGCCGGCGAGCCGATGAAGCCGGCGACGAAGAGGTTGGCCGGGCGATCGTAGAGCTCGAGCGGCGCGCCCATCTGCTCGACGATGCCGTCGTGCATCACGACGATCTTGTCGGCCATGGTCATGGCCTCGATCTGGTCGTGGGTCACGTAGACGGTGGTCGTCTTAAGCCGCTGGTGCAGCTCCTTGATCTCGGTGCGCATCTGCACGCGCAGCTTGGCGTCGAGGTTCGAGAGCGGCTCGTCGAACAGGAAGACCTGCGGATCGCGCACGATGGCGCGGCCCATGGCGACGCGCTGACGCTGGCCGCCGGAGAGCTGCCGGGGGTAGCGGTCGAGCAGGTTGCCCAGGCCGAGAATGCCCGCGGCCTTGCTGACGCGCTGCTCGATCTCCTGCTTGGAGGCCCCGCGCAGCTTCATCGAGAACGCCATGTTCTCGGAAACCGTCATGTGCGGGTAGAGCGCGTAGTTCTGGAACACCATCGCGATGTCGCGCTCCTTCGGCGGCACGTCGTTGACGACGCGGTCGCCGATGCGGATCTCGCCACCGGTGATGTTCTCGAGGCCGGCGATCATGCGCAGCAGGGTCGACTTCCCGCAGCCCGACGGGCCGACCAGGATGACGAACTCGCCGTCGTTGATGCCGATGTTCACCCCATGGACGACCTGGGTCGAGCCATAGGCCTTGCGCACGTCGTGGATGTCGACGGATGCCATGCGTTCCCTCCTTGCGCCCGCCACGGGCCTTGCCACGTTTCGGTCGGGCGTGTGTTGGACGACGGCAGGGGCGGGAGACGGCCGACCGGCTTGTCCCCCACCGCGGCCGACGGCATCATGGCACGGCCATGGCGGATTGCAAAAGCTGAAGCAGTTCGGCCTCAAACGATTTAAAGAGACGACAAGGTTGCGCCCGGCTGGCGCTGCCATCGCGGGAGAATGACGTTGAAAACCATCGAGGTCCTCGCCACCGGCACGATGATGCCCCTGATCATGGAGCAGCTCGAGGCCACCTTCACGCTGCACCGGCTTCCGGCCGCGCAGGACCGGGACGCCTTCATGGCGGCGGTCGGCCCGCGGATTCGCGCCGTCGCGACCGGCGGCCACGCCAAGATGGACGACGCGTTCATGCGTCGCCTGCCCAAGCTGGAGATCGTCGCCAATTTCGGCGTGGGCTACGATTCGGTGGATGCGGCCTGGGCCGGACCGAACGGCATCCTCGTCACCAACACCCCCGACGTGCTGACCGAGGAGGTCGCGGACACCGCGCTCGGCCTCCTCCTCATGACGGTGCGCGAGCTCTCGGCCGCCGAGCGCTGGCTGCGCGCCGGCCAGTGGGTCGGCAAGGGCCCCTTCCCGCTCACCGCCCACACGCTGCGCGGGCGCAGCGTGGGCATCCTCGCCCTCGGCCGGATCGGCAAGGCGATCGCCAAGCGCTGCGAGGCGTTCGGCCTCACGATCGCCTATCATGGCCGGTCGGAGCAGAAGGGCGTGCCCTACCGCTACTACGCGAACCTCGTGGAGATGGCGCGCGACGTCGACATCCTGATCAGCGTCGCCCCCGGCGGGCCGGACACCTTCCACATCATCGACGCCGAGGTGCTGCGGGCGCTCGGTCCCCAGGGCATCCTGATCAACATCGGGCGGGGCAGCGTGGTGGACGAACCGGCCCTCATCCGGGCGCTGAAGGACCGCACGATCGCCTCGGCGGGCCTCGATGTGTTCGAAAATGAACCAAAGGTGCCGGAGGAACTGTTGGCGATGGAGCACATCGTCCTTCTTCCTCACGTCGGATCGGGCTCGCAGCACACGCGGCGCTTGATGGGACAGCTCGTCGTGGACAACATCGTCTCGTGGTTTTCCGGCAAGGGGCCGATCACGCCGGTGGCCGAGACGCCCTGGCCGCGACCGAAGGGATGACGGGATGTCTTTAGACCGGAGCCGTGGCGCCGCTGGCGCCCTCCTCCTCGCTGCGTTCGCCGCCATGCTGGGGCCGGGCACGGCCACCGCCCAGCAGGCGGCGAAGAAGCCCGAGCCGCCCGCGCTGGTGAAGACGCTCGCGGGCGTCTGGGAGCTCACGGACCCGCTCACCTCGAAGGCCTGCCGGCTCAACCTGACCACGGACACCGTCCTGCACGGCTATCTGGTCGGAATGCCGCCGGCCTGCCGCATGGCGCTGCCGGTCGTCAACGGCGTGACGAGCTGGACCTACAACAGCGACGGCTCCATCAGCCTGCGCGATCCGGGCGGCGTCTCGGTGCTCGACCTGCGGCGCGACCGCCCGGGGCCGAGCTTCGGCACCAAGACCGCCCAGGGCGAGCTGGTGCTGACGCCGATCAACGCGGCGACCGCGGCCGCCATCACCAAACCGGGCGCCAAGACGGCCGCTCCGGCCGCCCTGCCGCCGGACCGGGTGGGCGCCGTGTCCGCGGCGCTCGAGCATCATCCCGTCGCCGCCGAGCTCCCGCCGCTCCAGCCCGCCACCATCGTGGGTCTCTACGGCGTGTCGCGCGAGAAGAACCGGCCGATCTGCTCGATCGACCTCACCGAGCGCCCCT
The DNA here is from genome assembly GCF_945952055.1 of uncultured Alsobacter sp. Classification (GTDB taxonomy): domain Bacteria; phylum Pseudomonadota; class Alphaproteobacteria; order Rhizobiales; family Beijerinckiaceae; genus Alsobacter. The sequence goes on along the minus strand of NZ_CAMFHB010000006.1, from coordinate 197,886 downwards.
CGACGCGGCGCGGGCAGTATGTCGCCGTGCTCTCCGGCGGCTGCCTCGACACCGGCCTCAAGGTGTTCGAGCCGATCGGCTGGCGCACCGAGCGCGGGCGCCTGCTCCTCGTCGCCCGGAAAGGCCACGAGCAGAGCTTTGCCCCGGGCAAGGACGGCGTTTTCGAGAAGGACCCGCCGAGCGGGGCGCAGCTTTTCCTGAAGAAGCAGTAGGGCGGCAAGGAGCCGTCCTGCGTCCTTCGACACGGCCGCTCCGCGGCCTGCTCGGGATGAGGACCTTTATAGTGGTTCAAACACCCCAATCGTCCTCATCCTGAGCAGCCGCCGGAGGCGGCGTGTCGAAGGACGCACCACCTCGCGGCGCAGCTGACACTCACGCGATCTTGCCGTCGAGTTCGTCCTCGAGGTGCACCTTGATGATCTCGTCGAAGCTGGTCTCGGCCTTGAAGCCGAGCGCCGGCGCGCGCGTGGGTGCGAAGTTGCGCGGCCAGCCCGCGACGATCTTCATGATCGTCTCGTCGGGCTCGCGCCGGATGCGCGCGACGACCTTGTCGCCGGCCACCCGCCGCAGCGCCTCGATCTGCTCCCCGACCGTGCAGGACAGGCCCGGCATGGTCAGAGCCCGCCGGGGACCGATGGCCGCCGTGTCCATGGTGGCCGCGTGAAGCAGGAAGCCCACGGCGGAGCGCGGCGAGGCATGCCAGTGGCGGACGTCCTCGGAGACCGGCAGCACGGCCTCGTGGCCGGCCAGCGGCTCGCGGATGATGTTGGAGAAGAAGCCGGAAGCCGCCTTGTTGGGCTTGCCCGGGCGCACGCAGATCGTCGGCAGCCGGATGCCGACGCCGTCGAAGATTCCCTTGCGCGTATAGTCGGAGAGCAGCAGCTCGCCGATCGCCTTCTGGGTCCCGTAGGAGGTCAGCGGCGTCGTGAAGAACTCGTCCCCGATGGCCTCGGGGAACGGCGCGCCGAACACCGCGATCGAGGATGTGAAGACCACGCGCGGGCGATAGCCGTCGCCGATCGCCCGGATGGCCTCGAACAGCCGGTACGAGCCATCGAGATTGATCCGGTAGCCCTTGTCGAAATCGGCCTCCGCCTCGCCCGACACGATGGCCGCGAGGTGGAAGATCACGTCCGGCCGGTCGGCGAGAAGCTTGCCCGCCTCGCCCGGCTCGGAGAAGTCCGAGGCGACCGTCACGGCCGCGAAGGGAGCCCCCGCCGGGACGGCCGGCTCGACGACGTCGTGCAGGGTGGCCCGCTCGATGGCCTTGCCGCCGATGTGGCCGTCCTTCGCGAGCCGCTCGGTGAGCTTGCGCCCGACCATGCCTGCCGCGCCGATGATGAGGATGTGCATGGAGCGTTTCCTACTGGGTGTTTTCTCAGGGCGAGTTGGTGTTCGGAATCAGCGTTTCACTTTCGAGAGGGCCGGCAAGCGTGCGACCTCGCGCTCGAGCGTCTGCCTGATAAGGCGCTGATAAGGAATGCCCTTCTCGGCCGCACGAGCCTTCACGGCGTCTAGCAACGTCTCGGGCAGGCGCATGGTCACTGACTTCGACTTGGGCGCGAACTCGAAGGAAAATGCCTTGAAGTCGGAGAAATCATACTGGCTGAGGTCTGCTTCCTCGACGAAGGCCTCTGCCTCCTCGTCAGTCTTGAAATCAGGAATGCGTTTCTTCATAGCGCCTGATCTCCTTCGCGTGCATGTAGCGAGCACTGATCGGCCTGATGCGGACTGCACCGTCGAGCTCGCGCAACGTGAACACGACGAACACGGCCCGCCCATCCTGCATCGTGCGACCGACGGCGCGATAGCGCCGTTCGGTCCCGGAATGGGCCTGGTCGGGCGCCACCCTCAACGGCCCCCGCAGCACGCCTTCGACGATGTCCGCCGACAAACCGTGCTTTGCCATCTTGTGACGATTGCCGTCGTCCCAATCGAAGCCGGCGACGAGCATGGGACTCCCAGGCGCGCACTGTCAATACAAACGCATTGACGTTACAGGGCGAAGCCGCCGTCCACGAGGAAGATCTGGCCCGTGGTGTAGCTCGACTCGTCCCCGGCGAGATAGACGGCCATGGCCGCGATTTCCTCGGGCTTGCCGAGCCGGCCGATGGGCTGGCGGTCGATGAAGGCCTGGCGAACCTTGTCGACCGGCTGCTTGGTGGTCTTGGCGAGCGTCGCGATGCGGTCGTCCAGCGAGGGCGACTCGATGGTGCCCGGGCAGATCGCGTTGGCGCGCACGCCCTTGCGGATGAAGTCCGCCGCGACCGCCTTGGTGAGGCCGATCACCGCGGCCTTCGTCGCTCCGTAGACGTAGCGGTTCGGGATGCCGCGAACGGAGCCGGCGCCCGAGGCGATGTTGACGATCGAGCCGCCGCCCTTCTCCAGCATGCCGGGCAGGAAGGCCTTGATGGTGCGGTGCATGGAGTGGACGTTCAGGTCGAAGGAGAAGTCCCAGGCCTTGTCGTCGCATTCCAGGATGGTGCCATGGTGGACGTAGCCCGCGGCGTTCACGAGGATGTCGACCGGACCGACCTTCTCGGCGAAGGCGGCGACCTGCTTGTCGGAGAGCACGTCGAGCTTGCGGCGCTTGGCACGGTCGATGCCCTCGAGCCGGGCGACGTCGACGTCGGTCGCCCACACCGTCGCCCCTTCGGCCACGAAGGCCTTGGCGATGGCGCGGCCGATGCCGTGACCCGCAGCCGTGACGAGCGCCACCTTCCCCTTCAGACGTCCTGCCATGTCCTTGTCCTCCCCTGCCCCGGCCTCAGCCCAGCGGCTTCATCATGTGGACGGCCGTGCGATCGGCAAGCGCTTCGACGCGCTCGACCAGATAGCCGTGCCGGCTGTACCACGCGACATTGCGCGTGAGTTTCTGCCCCGTGTAGAGGCGAACGATCGGGCGCCCGAGCTGGCGGGCGCGGTCCTCCGCCGCCCCCAGCAGGACGTTGCCCAGCTTCGTGCCCTGCGCCCGGGGATCGATGGCCACGCTCCAGATCAGGAGGTCGTCCGTCCGGGGCTGCAGCACGAGGACGCCGGTGAGGCCGTTGGCGTCCTCCGCGAGCCAGACCTCGTCGTCGCGCAGGATGGCCGCATAGTCCGCCTTCAGCGGCAGCGGCTCGACGCCGAGCACGATCCGGTTCGCGGCGTAGGCCGCCTGCTGCAAGGCCACGACCGGCCCGAGGTCTGCCGGCACGGCACGCCGAAGTCCCGACAGCGACGCGCTCACGCGGCTGCCGCCCTGAGATCGGCGAGGCTCGCCTTCTGGCGGCCCGCCGCATCGAAGTTGGAGGGCGCGAGCCAGGCCTCGAAGCCGGCCCGGATGGTCGGCCACTCCGTGTCGATCATCGAGAACCAGGCCGTGTCGCGGTTGCGGCCGCGCACGATCATGTGCTGCCGGAAGATGCCCTCGAAGGTAAAGCCCAGGCGGTCGGCCGTGCGGCGCGACGGAGCGTTGAGGGCGTTGCACTTCCACTCGTAGCGCCGGTAGCCGAGATCGTCGAAGACGTGGCGGGCGAAAAGATACTGCGCCTCCGTCGACAGCGGCGTGCGTTGCAGCCCGGTGCCGTACATGACGTTGCCGACTTCGATGACGCGGTGGGTCGTGTCGATGCGCATCAGCGTCTGGTAGCCGAGCGCCCGATCGCGCGCCTTGTCGACCACGGCGAAGAACAGCGGATCCTCCGACGCGGCCTTGCGCTCGAGATGCGCCTGGAACGCCGCCCGGTCCGGGAAGGGCGGCTCGAACAGGTACTGCCAGACCACGTCCTTGTCGGGGCCGTGGGACTCCTCCCACAAGGCGTCGCCGTGGCGGGCCGGGTCGAGCGGTTCGAGCCGGACGCGCGCGCCTTCGAGCACCTTGCGCTGCGGGCGCGGAGCCGGATGGCCGGACGCCTCCGGCCCGATCGGCAGACCGGACGCGGGATCGGGGACGGAGGCGGGTTCGGACATGGGGTGACTCTGCGGTGGAACGATTGTGCGTCCTTCGACACGCCGCCCGCGGCGGCTGCTCAGGATGAGGACCGTTCTGGCATGTTGAACGGCAACAACGATCCTCATCCCGAGCAGGCCGCGAACCGGCCGTGTCGAAGGACGCAGTCAGGTCCGGAGCGTCACCGCTCCGGACCGGGCATCCTCAGTGGTTGTCGCGCGGCACGCCCTTGCTCTGGGCGACCTTCTGGTACTTCACGGCCGGCTTGAGCACCATGCCGGAGCCCAGCTGGTCGACCATGCTGCGCTGGATCTCCTGCCACGGCGTCTGGCTGGCCGGGTACGGGAAGCCGCCCGCCTTGGCCAGCGCAGCGCGCCGCTTGGCGATCTCGGCCTTGCTGATCAGCATGTCGGCCGTGCCCTTGCGCAGGTCGATGCGGACCTTGTCGCCGGTCTTCAGGATGGCGAGCCCGCCGTCCGCCGCCGCCTCGGGCGAGGCGTTCAGGATCGAGGGCGATCCCGACGTGCCGGACTGGCGACCGTCGCCGATGCAGGGCAGCGAGGTGATGCCGCGCTTCAGGAGAGCCGCCGGCGGCTGCATGTTCACGACCTCGGCCGCGCCGGGGTAGCCGATGGGCCCCACGCCGCGGATGAACAGCATGCAGTTCTCGTCGATCTTGAGCGCCGGATCGTCGATGCGGTGGTGATAGTCCTCCGGCCCCTCGAACACGATGGCCCGGCCCTCGAAGGCTTCGGGATCCTTCGGGTTCGACAGGTAGCGGTTGCGGAACTCCTCCGAGATCACGCTCGTCTTCATGATCGCGTTGTCGAAGAGGTTGCCCTTCAGCACGATGAAGCCCGCGTCCTCGCGCATCGGCTTGTCGATCGGGTAGATCACGTCGTGATCCTGCACCACCGTGTCGCGGCAGTTCTCGCCGATGGTCTTGCCGTTCACGGTGAGCGCGTGCTCGCGGATGAGCCCCTTCTTCATGAGCTCGTTGACCACGGCCGGCACGCCGCCCGCCCGGTGATACTCCTCGCCGAGGTAGTAGCCGGCCGGCTGCAGGTTCACGATCAGCGGGATCTTGTGGCCGATCGTCTCCCAGTCCTCGACCGTGAGGTCGACGCCGATGTGCCGCGCGATGGCGTTGACGTGGATGGGAGCGTTCGTGGAACCGCCGATCGCGGAATTCACGAGGATGCAGTTCTCGAACGCCTCGCGGGTCAGGATGTCGGAGGGCTTCAGGTCCTCCCACACCATCTCGACGGCCCGCTTGCCGGTCTCGTAGGCGATTTGGCCGCGCTCACGATAGGGCGCCGGAATGGCGGCGCAGCCCGGCAGCGACATGCCCAGCGCCTCGGCGAGCGAGTTCATCGTCGAGGCCGTGCCCATGGTGTTGCAATGGCCGACGGAGGGGGCCGACGAGGCGACGATGTCGATGAACTCGTCGTAGTTGATCTCACCGGCGGCGAGGCGCTCGCGCGACTTCCACACGATCGTGCCCGAGCCGGAGCGCTCGCCCTTCCACCAGCCGTTCAGCATCGGCCCGCCGGACAGCACGATGGCGGGGATGTTCACGGTGGCGGCCGCCATGATGCAGGCCGGCGTGGTCTTGTCGCAGCCCGTGGTCAGCACCACGCCGTCGAGCGGGTAGCCGTAGAGCAGCTCGACGAGGCCCAGATAGGCGAGGTTGCGGTCGAGCGCGGCCGTCGGGCGCTTGCCGGTTTCCTGGATCGGGTGGACCGGGAACTCGAAGCAGACGCCGCCCATGGCGGTGATGCCCTCGCGCACGCGCTTGGCGAGCTCGAGGTGGTGGCGGTTGCAGGGCGAGAGATCCGAACCGGTCTGGGCGATGCCGATGATCGGCTTGCCCGACATCAGCTCCTCGCGCGTCAGGCCGAAGTTCAGGTAGCGCTCGAGGTAGAGCGCAGTCATGCCAGGGTTGTCCGGGTTGTCGAACCACAGCTGCGAGCGCAGGCGGCGCTTGCCGGTCCCGGCGGCGGGCGGAGCGGCATGCGACGCCGCGGCGACCGAGACGGCGGGGGCGGCCTTCTTGCCCTTGGCCTTCGCGGGTTCCTTCGCCTTCACGGGTTCCTTGGCCTTGGCAGCCTCCTTGGCCTTGGCAGGAGCCTTGGCGGGCTTGGCGCCCTTGGGATCGGCCTTGGCCACTGCCTTGGCGACGGCCTTGGCGGCCTTGCGACCAGCCTTCTCGGCCGCCTGGGCGACGCGGGTCGCCGGATCGAGCGGCGCGGGCGCGGCGGCCACGACGGTCTTGCCGGGCTTCGCCTTTGCGGCCTTCTTGTTGACGCCGGCCTTCTTGCTGGACTTTGCCATCGAGTATCCCCCCGAGTTCCTGTTTCGGTTCCGCATCGAACCGATTTGAAGTCGGCGCGCAGCATCGCCTCAAGTGCACTGCGAAATCAACGCCCGATCCATGCCCTCAGCGCGCAGGTGCCGTTCGCCCGCTTGACTTACGGCGCGCGGCGGACGACAGGCGAAGGATGGGAACGCCGCTCCGACGGGATGGAATGCGGCGCGGGAGGACAGGGTCATGCTGCACACGGTCGACGCCTTTTCACGCATCGGCGAGGAAAATGCCTTCGCCGTGCTGGCGCGCGCGACGGACCTGGCGCGCCAGGGTCGCGACATCATCAACCTGGGCATCGGCCAGCCGGACTTCCGCACCCCCGACCACATCGTCGAGGCCGCCATCCAGGCGCTGCGCGACGGCCACCACGGCTACACTCCGGCCACCGGCATCCTGCCGCTGCGCGAGGCGGTGGCGGCCGACATCCTCAAGCGCACCGGCGCCGAGGTCTCGCCCGAGCGCGTGCTCATCGTGCCCGGCGGCAAGGTCACCATGTACATGGCGATCCTGATGTTCGGGGAGCCCGGCGCCGACATCATGTACCCGGACCCCGGCTTCCCGATCTATCGCTCGATGATCGAGTACACGGGCGCCCGGCCGATCCCCGTGCCGATCCGCGAGGAGAACGGCTTCGCCTTCTCGGCCGAGGAGACGCTGTCGCTGATCACGCCGCAGACGCGGCTCCTCATCCTGAACTCGCCCGCCAACCCGACCGGCGGCGTGACGCCGAAGGCCGAGATCGACAAGCTCGTCGCCGGCCTCGCCCGCTTCCCCGACGTGGCGATCATGTCGGACGAGATCTACGGGCAGATGACCTATGACGGCCTCGCCCACCAGTCTCTCATGTCCTACCCCGAGATCCGCGACCGGCTGATCCTGCTCGACGGCTGGTCCAAGACCTACGCCATGACCGGCTGGCGCATGGGCTTCTCGGTATGGCCGGACAAGCTCTACGAGAACGCGCGCAAGCTCGCCGTGAACTCCTATTCGTGCGTCAACGCGTCCGCCCAGTATGCGGGCCTTGCCGCCCTCACCGGGCCGCAGGACGCGGTGCATGCGATGGTGGCCGAGTTCGACCGTCGCCGCAGGGTGGTCACCGAGGGGCTGAACGCTCTGCCCAACGTGTCGGCCGCCGTGCCGAAGGGCGCGTTCTACGCCTTCCCGAACGTCTCGAAGACCGGCTGGAAGGCCAAGCCCCTGGCCTCGGCCCTGCTCGAGAAGGCCGGCGTCGCCACGATCGGCGGGCCGGACTTCGGCGTGTACGGCGAGGGCTACATCCGCCTGTCCTACGCGAACTCCACCGAGAACATCCGCAAGGCGCTTGCGCGGATCGGCGAATTCCTCGATAGCGAACGGCCTGCGTGAGGCCGTTGGGCCCCGCGCGGTCACGATCCTCGCGGCGGGTCGTCCGGGCCGCCGCCAGCCACGAGATGCGACGATGACTGCTGCCGTCCCTGTCGTGCGCGCGCTCCGCCGCGCCTGTCTCTGTGCGCTGGCCCTGGTGGCCCTGGCCGCCACGCCCGCATGGGCGCAGAAGAGCCGGGAGCTCACGGCGACGGTCACCAGCCGGACCGTGCCCACGCTCTGCGCCGAGGACGACAACGTCTACCTGACGCTCTCCGGCGCGAAGATCCGCCATTTCCGCATCGAGGCGCGGCACCCGGCCGTCATCGGCAGCATCGTCGTGGACTCGACGGCGCCGGACTTCACCAACTGCACCATCGAGGACAAGCCGCCGGGCCCCGAGCGCAAGGACGACCGCATCGTGCTCTTCGAGGACGACGCGATGATCCTCGTCGGCTATCGCGGCGACCCGGCGTTCTGGCGCAAGGACGAGGTGCCGTTGCGCGTCGGCACGGGCGCCGAGGAGCACAACATCCACCTGGTCCAGCTCTTCATGAAGCGGCCGGGCAAGGAGCCCTACGAATATCTCGTGCTCTACCCGATGGACGGCTATTGGCGAGCACGCCCGCTGCCGCCCGAGCGCCTGCCGCAGGTGGCCTACGGCACGTCGTTCCTGGTCGGCCGGGTCGACGAGAAGCAGCGCCCCTTCGTGGCCATCAAGTCGATCAAGTTCGATCCGCGCGCCAAGATCTTCGAGCTGACCTTCCCCAAGGGCGACGTCACCACGGTGCGCGTCGAATCCGTCACCGACCAGGCGACGAAGATCGAGGTGATGTTCGAGAAGCCCGTCTCGGGTCGCCCCTTCGCGGCGCTGCGGTCGATGTTCGTGACCGATGCCAACGCCGACTCGGCCGTGGTGGCCTACCGCCAGCCCTGGAAGAAGGGCTGGGAGCAGCGCCACGTCATGGATTTCCGCGGCACGCAGGCGAGCGAACTCTGGCTGGGCCGCACCATGACCTCGCGCCACAACACCAGCGCGCCGGACACGCTGATCTACGACATCCAGCCGGACTGAGCCGAGCCGGGGCGGCCGGCTCAGTCGCCTCCACCTCCGTCGCCTCCACCTCCGTCACCCCCGCCGCCGTCGCTGCTGGAGCTGCTCGAGCCATCGCTGCCGGAATCGGGCGAGCCGCCCGAGATCCAGCCGAGAAGCCCACCGTCGCCGCTGTCGGTGGCATCCGACGTGTTGCCGGGAGCCCGCTCGCCCGCAGCTTTCTTCCGTCTGGCCTGCCACCAGACAAACAGCCCGACGATCGGGCCGACGACGAAGAAGGGGTGGATCGCCATCGCTCTACATCGCCAGTGAGGCCAGCCAGGCGGCCAGGAACGGGAAGGGCAGGGAAACGACCATGCGCAGTCGTACGAACCAGAGTGGCATGAAGGGGATCTCCCACACCAGCATGCGGTTGAGCGTGTAGAGAGACCAACCGGTCACGAAAGCCATGATCTGCGGCAGGCCGGCGCCGGCCTTCAGGGCCGCTGACCCGAGCGCGAAGCCCACCACGGGCCCGCCGGGCGTCAGTGCTCCCGCGACACTCGCGATGGCGATGCCCATGACGCCGGAGTCCGGGCCCAGCAGGGCGGTCACCGTGTCCTGCGGCAGCACCCGGGCGAGATAGCCGGAGCCGACCACCCCGACCGCGAGCCGCGGCAGCAGGTTCAGGAAATCCTTCACGGTGAACAGCACGGCATTGCGGGCCGTGCCGTCGCGACGCCGCATGGCCGCGAGCAGCAGGATGCCGACGATCACGTAGAGCAGCGCGCTGAAGGCGAGGATGATCACGGCTTCGCGCCCTCCCCGCCCTGCCCGTCGTCCCTGAACCAGGCCAGCGTCTCCAGCCGGCGCGCCGCCAGGCCGATCGCCACCGGGATCCAGAAGCAGGCGACGAAGCGCACGATCACGAAGTTCGGCCCGAAGAACGGCAGTTCCCAGATGATCACCCGGTTGAGCCCGAGCAGCAGCCAGGCCGTGATGAAGGTGACCGTCGCCCCTGCATCCGCGCCCGCCGCCAGGAAGGCCGCCGACAGCGGGAACACCGTGAAGGGACCGGCCGGGATGAGCAGCCCCGCCACATTGGCGATCAGCAGCCCCTTGATGCCGGAGCCCGCGCCGAGCCAGCGCACGATCACCTCCCGCGGCACCATCAGCCGCACGAGCGCCCCGATGAGCGTGCCGGCGACGACCTTGGGAATGATCTCGAGGAAGAGGATCGCGTCCTCCTCGAACACCGACACGAACACCTGCCAGCCTTCTGTCCTCAGCACCCACGCCGCCGAGCCCAGGCTCAGCGCGATGACGATGTAGAAGCTCCAGTCGAACCTGCGCCGCGGGCTCTTCGTCGGGTCAGGCTGGGCTGGCGGAGACGACACGCGGCGGGCGATCCGGATGACAGGACGGCGGCATCATAGCGGGTGAGGCCGAGGCGGAGGCAAGCGCCCGTGCATCAACCGTTCCAAGAACCTCCAATCTCCTCATCCTGAGCCGGCCGCAAGGCGGCCGAGTCGAAGGACGCAGAACGGTTCAGCATCACGGTTGTGCGTCCTTCGACTCACGGCCCTGCGGGCCGTGGCTCAGGATGAGGGGCGTGAGGGCTGTTTCAGAAAGCAGTCAGCCCTACTGCGGCACCGTGGTCGCGCAGCTCTGGCCGCCGTCCACCGGCAGCGCGACGCCGGTGATGAAGCCCGCCTCGTCGGAGGCAAGGAACACGGCCGCGGCCGCGACATCCCATGCGCTTCCCATCTTGCCCATCGGCACAGCCTTGTTGCGCGCGGCGACCATCTCGTCAGCCGAGGCGTAGTGGCCGGCGATCTGCTTGTAGATGAGCGGGGTATCGATGAGGCCCGGCAGGATGCAGTTGGCCCGAATGCCCTGCGGCGCATATTGCAGCGCGAGCGCGGTGGTGGCCTGCACCACCGCCGCCTTGGAGGCGTAGTAGGCGAAGTAGGGATAGCCGGTCCAGCGGATGGCCGCGAGCGAGGAGATGTTGACGATCGCCCCGCGCTTGCGCTCCAGGAAGGCCGGAAGGACGGCCTTGGCGGTGCGATAGACGGAGCCGACATTGAGATCGAGGGCGCGTCGGAAGGTCTCCTCGTCGAGGTCGAGCGGACCACCCGCGTGCACCACGCCGACATTGTTGTGCAAGATGTCGATCGCCCCGAAAGCCGAGAGCGACGCGGACACCGCCTCCTCGACGCTCGCCAGCGACGTGACGTCGGCCGCCACGGCGATCGCCCGCCCACCTTCGGAGGCGATGATGTCGGCCGTCTCGCGCGCCGCCGCCTCGACCACGTCGATGCAGGTCACGGCGGCGCCCTCGCGGGCATAGGCGACCGCAGCGGCCTTGCCGTTTCCCCAGCCGGGTCCGGACGAGCCGGCGCCGAACACGATGGCGGCCTTGCCGGCCAGGCGTCCCGTCATTGCGTTCGTCCTTCGCTGGAAGCCAACGTGATCGCATGCTTGTTTGCGAACAGCCGGTACCCACCTTTTCGCAGCATGCTCACAGGAAGCCGGTCGAGATCCACGGGATCGCGGCGACGACCGCAAGGCCGGCGAGCAGCGCCCCCATATAGGCCCAGATCGGGCCGATGCCCTCGTCCGGATGCACCTTGCCGATGGCACAGGCCGCGTAATAGCCGACCCCGAACGGCGGCGAGAACAGGCCGAGCCCCATCGCCAGGATCACCACCATGGCGTAGTGCACCTCGTGGATGCCCACCGCCTTGGCGATCGGGAAGAGCAGCGGCCCGAACAGCACGATGGCGGGAATGCCCTCGAGCACGCTGCCCAGGATCACGAAGGCGACGATCGAGACGATCATGAAGGTCACGGCCCCGCCCGGCAGCGTGGTCATGGCGGCGGCGAGCGTGCGCGAGAAGCCGGACTGCGTGAGACCCCAGGCCATGGCCGAGGCGGCGCCGATGATGAACAGGATCGCGCCCGACAGAGCCGCCGTCTCGATCAGCATCGGCATCAGCCGCTTCCAGTCGAACTGGCGGTAGATCAGGAGGCCCGCGATCGCCGAATAGACGATGCCGATCGTCGACACCTCGGTCGCCGTGGCGACGCCTTCGACCACGGCGGCGCGGATGACGAGGGGCAGCGCGAGCGCCGGCAGGGCGATGACGAGCGTGCGCAGGATGTGAGCGCCGGTCGCCTTCTGCACGTGCGAGAGGTCGTCGTTGCGGTAGCGCCGCGCCACGACGACGCAGAGGCCCGCGGCGAGGACGAGGCCCGGCAGCAGTCCACCGGTGAACAGCGCCGCGATGGACACGCCCGTCACCGAGCCGATGGTGATGAGCACGATCGAGGGCGGGATCGTCTCGGTCTGGGCGCCGGTCGCCGCGAGCAGCGCGACGAGGTCGCCCGGCTTGGCGCCGCGCGCCTTCATCTCCGGGAACAGCGCCGGGGCGACCGCCGCCATGTCGGCGGCCTTCGCGCCGGAGATCCCGGAGACGAGGTACATGGCGCCGATGAGCACGTAGGAGAGCCCGCCGCGCACGTGTCCGAGCAGGCTCGCCAGGAACTGCACCATGGCGCGGGCCATTCCGGTCATCTCGATCAGCAGGCCGAGGAAGACGAAGAGCGGGACGGCCAGCAGGATGAGATGGCTCATGCCCTCGTCCATGCGCCCCACCATGACCATGATGGGGACGCGCGTCGTGAGCGCGAGATAGCCGAAAGTGGAGAGCGCGAAGGCAAAGCCGATCGGGACGCCCGCGAAGACGCCGACCATCACCGCGATCACGAAGAAGATGACGAGGTTCAGGTTGCCGAGGGTCTTGAAGATCGGCCCGACGAACCAGAACGCCCCGACGATCGCGGCGACGAGCAGCACCGCGCCCGCGGCCTGGGCGAGACCGGTGCGCGTCGCCAGCCGCAGGAGGCCGAAGAACGTCATCAGACCGATGCCGACCGGGAACGCCGCGCCGCGCCAGGCACCCGCGATCTCGAGCGCCGGCGTCGTGATGAAGCTCTCCTCGTAGGCCCACTCGACGGCGTGGTGGAGGATGAGCGCGCAGAAGGCGAGAGCCGCCGCCAGCGCGACGGCTTCCGCCAGGTCGCGCCACCGGCCCGGCAGCTTGCTGACCAGCGCCGTCATGCGCATGTGCGCGTTCTGGCGGACGGCGATGACGGACCCCAGCATCGCGAGCCACAGGAACAGCGTGGAGGCGAGTTCGTCCGACCAGGTGAGCGGACGGTGCAGGGCGTAGCGCGAGACCACGCCCGCGAAGAGGATCACGACCTCGGCCGCGACCAGGAGGGCCGCGACCACCTCGACGAGCCGGCCGACGCCGCGGTCGACGGCGTCGAGCCAGGCAGGGCCCGCGGGGGCTGCGGGCTGGGCTCCGGTCGCGACCTCCATGGCCGTATCAGCTCAGCTTGCCGACGGAGGCCTCGAGGGTCGACCACGCCTCGTCGCCGAACTTGCCCTTCCACTCGGCATAGAAGCCGGCGGCGCGCAGCTTGTCGCGGAAGAGCGTGGCGTTGACGTCGTTGAACTTCATGCCCTTCGCGGACAGCGCGTCGCGCAGGCCCGTCGTGAGGGACGCCACGTCGGCCCGCTCCGCGAGGCCCGCCGCGTTGATGTTCTTGGCGACGATCGCGCGGATGTCCTCCGGCAGCGCCTCCCAGTTGCGGCGGTTGGCCAGGAACCAGAAGCCGTCCCACATGTGGTTCGTGGTCGAGCAGAACTGCTGGACCTCGTACAGCTTCGCCGTCTCGATGATGGCGAGCGGGTTCTCCTGCCCGTCGACGATCTTCGACTGCAGCGCCGAATAGGTCTCGTTGAAGTTGATGGTCGTCGGCGCCGAGCCGAAGGCCTTGAACATCGACGTCCAGAGCGGAGCCGGCGGCACGCGCAGCTTCATGCCCTCGAAGTCGGCGGGGGTCACGATCGGCTTCGTGCTGGTCGTCGTCTGGCGGAAGCCGTTGTCCCAGATGGTGTCGAGGGCGAGGATCTGCCGGGTCTTGGCGATCTCGGCCTTGACGTATTGGCCGAGCTTGCCGTCCATCGCCTTCCAGACGGTGTCGTAGCTGTCGAAGGCGAAGCCGACGCCGTTGATGGCCGCGGCCGGGACGAGCGTCGACAGGATGAGGCCCGACAGCGTGAAGAAGTCCACGGCGCCGTTGCGGATCTGGCCGAGCGTGTCGGTGTCCGAGCCGAGCTGGCTCGAGGGGAAGATCTGCAGCTCGAAGCGGCCGTTGGTCTCCGCCTTGATCTTGTCGGCGGCTTCCTGCGCCCGCTTGTTCAGCGGGTGGGTCAGCGCGAGGTTGTTGGCGAACTTGTAGGTGAACTCGGCCGCGCGGGCCTTGCTGATCCAGAAGGTGGAGACGCCAGCGGCGGTGGCGCCGAGCGCGAACGAACGGCGGGTGAGCTTGGTCATGTCGGTTTCCTCCGAGGCCGGCGCGCGGTTCCTAGAGGTCCACCATGCGGACCAATAATTCCCACGCTGGATTTTGTTATTGACGCATGGCGGGGTTTCGTGGACCTGTCAACGACAAATCCCGGCTAGAAGGTCCACATGGTGGAGAGCGGCGGCCAGCCCGCTTCAGGTGAGGAACGCACGAGCGGGGCCCAGGCCATCGGCCGGGCCGCGGGCTTGCTTCGTCTCATCGCCGCGCAGGCGGCCACCGGCACCACGCTGACGGATCTCGTCTCGTCCTCCGGCCTGATGAAACCCACCTGCCGGCGCATCCTGCTGGCGCTCATCGATGCCGGGCTGGCCGAGCAGGATCCCGTCTCGCGCCGCTATTTCCTCGGCGCGGAGGCGCACGCGCTGGGCGTCGCGGCGGCCACCCGCCACGCCGGCGATCCCCTGGCGCACGAGGCCGTCATCCGCCTGGCACGGCTCACGGGTGACGCAGCCTTCCTGCAGGTCCGGCGCGGCTACACGGTCGAATGCCTCATCCGGGAGGACGGCGACTTTCCGCTGCGATCGCACGTGCTGGCGGCCGGCGACCGCCATGCGCTGGGCGCCGGCGCCGGTCCGCTGGCCCTGCTCGCGGCGCTCTCGGACGCCGAGGTCGAGAAGGCCCTCGACGTCAACCGCGTCCTCATGGAGCAGCGCTATCCGACGCTCTCGCCCGCGCTGCTGCGCGAGCTCGTCGCAGAGACCCGTCGCAGGGGCTACTCGCTCAACCGCGGCGTCCTGTTCCAGGGATCGTGGGGCATGGGCATGGCGGTGCGCGATGCCACGGGGCAGGCCGTGTTCTGCCTTTCCATCGCCGCCGTCGAAATCCGCATGCAGCCCGATCGCGAGCCCCAGCTCGCCACCTGGCTCGCCGAGGAGGTCGCCCGTCTCGAGGCGGTCCTCGCCGGTCCCCGGCTCCGGCCGGCCCACTCCGCATCTCCATCGCAAAGCCGCGTTCTCGAAAGGACCTGAACCATGCCGCGCGCCGCCATCGTGGGCTGGGCCCACTCCCCCTTCGGCAAGCTCGAGGATCCGGACGTCGAGACCCTCATCGGCCGCGTCGCCCGCAGCGCGCTGGACCACGCCGGCGTCGCCCCGGCCGACGTCGATGCCGTGACGGTCGGCGTCTACAACAACGGCTTCCAGCGCCAGGGCTTCGAGGCCTCGCTCGTCGCGCTCTCGGTGCCCGAGCTCGCCCACACCCCGGCCACCCACCTCGAGAACGCCTGCGCCACCGGCTCGGCGGCCCTGCATTCGGCCCTCGATGCGGTTGAAAGCGGCCGCGCCCGCATCGCCCTCGTGGTCGGCGCGGAGAAGATGACCGCCACCCCGACGCCGGAGGTCGGTGACATCCTGCTCACCGCCTGCTACCGCAAGGAGGAAGGCAGCGACGCGGGCTTTGCCGGCATCTTCGGCCGCATTGCCCAGAACTATTTCCAGCGCCACGGCGACCGCTCGGAAGAGCTCGCCATGATCGCCGCCAAGAACCACGAGCACGGCCTCGCCAATTCCTTCGCCCACATGCGCAAGGACTTCGGCGTCGCCTTCTGCAACACGGTGTCGGAGAAGAACCCGCTGGTCGCAGGACCCCTGCGCCGCACGGACTGTTCCCTCGTGTCGGACGGCGCCGCGGCGCTGGTCGTCGCCGACGAGGAGACCGCGGCGGCGCTGGAACGCGCCATCGCCTTCCGCGCCCGCCGGCACGTCAACGACTTCCTGCCGCTGTCGCGGCGCGACCCCATCGCCTTCGAGGGCGCCCGCATGGCCTGGGACAAGGCCAAGGCAGAAGCCGGCATCGCCATCGACGACCTCGACCTCGTCGAGACGCACGACTGCTTCACCGTGGCCGAGATGATCGAGTACGAGGCCATGGGCCTGGCCAAGCCCGGCGAGGGCTGGATCGTCGCCCGCGAGGGCCAGTCGAAGCGCGGCGGGCGCCTGCCGGTGAACCTCTCGGGCGGCCTCAAGTCGCGCGGCCACCCCATCGGCGCCACGGGCGTCTCGCAGCACGTGATGGCCGCCATGCAGCTGATGGGCGAGGCGGGCGACATGCAGCTTCCCGGCGCCTCGCTCGCGGGCGTCTTCAACATGGGCGGCGCCGCCGTCGCCAACTACGTGTCGATCCTGGAGCGCCGCAAGTGAGCACGGCCCACCCGACGGGAGGCGTGACGCCGATGACGCGGCGCGTCTCCAACCTCGCCTACATGCTGACGCGCAACCGCCGGCGCTTTCCCGACAAGCCGGGCTTCATCTGGGGCGAGCGCAGCTGGACCTGGCGCGAGATCGACGACGCGGTCAGCGCGCTTTCCGCCGCTCTCGCCAAGGAGGGCGTCGGCAAGGGCGACCGCATCCTCGTGCATTCCAAGAACTGCGAGGAGATGTTCTGGGCGATGTTCGCGGCGTTCCGGCTCGGCGCCGTCTACGTGCCGACGAACTTCCGCCTGCTGCCGGAGGAGATCGTCTACCTCGCGACCTCGTCCGGGGCGAAGGCCTTCCTGTGCCACGGCAGCTTCCCGGCGCACGCCGCCATCATCGCGGAGAAGGCGCCGGACGTGGCCTTCACCTGGCGCTTCGGCGACGAGGGCGACTTCGGCACCCGCCGGGTCGCGGACGTGCTCGCCGAAAACGCCGGCGCGGACTTTGCCGACACCGCCGTCGACTACGACGACCCGTGCTGGTTCTTCTTCACCTCCGGCACGACGGGACGCTCCAAGGCGGCCGTGCTGACCCATGGCCAGATGGCCTTCGTCATCACCAATCACCTGTGCGACCTCGTGCCCGGCGCCACCGAGGCGGACGCGTCGCTGGTGGTCGCGCCGCTCAGCCACGGGGCCGGCGTGCACCAGCTCAACATCGTTCAGCGCGGCGCGCCGACGATCCTGATGCCGACCGAGCGCTTCGACATCGAGGAGGCCTATCGGCTCATCGCCGCGCACCGCGTGACTAACATGTTCACGGTGCCGACCATCCTGAAGATGCTGGTGGAGCACCCGGCCGCCACGCGCCACGACCATTCCTCGCTGCGCTCCGTGATCTACGCCGGCGCGCCGATGTACCGCGAGGACCAGAAGCGGGCCCTGGCGGTGCTCGGCCCCGTCATCGTCCAGTATTTCGGGCTCGGCGAGGTCACCGGCAACATCACGGTGCTGCCCCCGGCCCTGCACGATCCGGAGGACGGACCGCACGCCCGCATCGGCACCTGCGGCTTCGAGCGCACCGGCATGCAGGTGCAGATCCAGGACGACGAGGGCCGCGAGCTCGCGCCCTTCCAGACCGGCGAAATCTGCGTCATCGGGCCGGCCGTCTTCGCCGGCTACTACGACAACCCGGAGGCCAATGCGAAGGCCTTCCGCAACGGCTGGTTCCGCACGGGCGATCTCGGCCACATGGACGAGCAGGGCTTCGTCTACATCACCGGCCGGGCCTCCGACATGTTCATCTCCGGCGGCTCCAACATCTACCCGCGCGAGATCGAGGAGAAGATCCTCACCCATCCCGCCATCGCGGAGGTGGCGGTGCTCGGCGTTCCCGATCCGCTCTGGGGCGAGGTCGGCGTGGCGGTTTGCGTGGCCCGCGAAGGCACGGCGCCGACCGAGGAGGAGCTGATGGCGTTCCTCATGCCGAAGGTGTCCCGCTACAAGCTTCCCAAGCGCTTCCACTTCTGGGACGCGCTGCCGAAGTCCGGCTACGGCAAGGTACCCAAGCGCATGGTCCGCGACGAACTGGAAGCCCGCGGCCTCCTCGACCCGGGAAAGCCGGCGTGACCCGGCCCTCCTCCATCCAGCAGCCGGGTCCCGCGGCCGCCGAGCGCATCGTGGTCGTGCCGGGCCGCGGACGCGCGTTCACGATGAGGCTCGAGGCCGGGGTGCCCCTGGTCGAGGCGGTGCGCCGGGGGTTTGCGGCCGAGGGTTTCGCGGGCGGCACCGTCGCCATGGGCGGCGTGCGGCTGGAGCCCTTCGCCTACGTGATGCCGGCCTTGTCCAAGACCGGGGAGAACGCGGCCTTCTACAGCGACACGTTCGCCCCCGCCGGGACCACGGTGCTCGATGCGGGCGCCATGACCTTCGGCCGGCGCGACGGCAATCCCTTCTTCCATTGCCATGCGCTCTGGCGGGAGGCGGACGGCAAGCGCAGCGGCGGCCACATCCTGCCGGACGCGACCGTCGTGGCCGCCGAGGCGATCGTGCCCGCCTACGGGTTCGACGGCGGCATCTTCGAGGCCAATCCCGACCCCGAGACGAACTTCAAGCTCTTCGGCCCGGTGCCGGACGCGCGGCGCGACGTCGACGCGCCGCAGACGGCCTTCGCCCTGCGGCTTCGCCCCAACCAGGACTTCGCCGGCGCGCTCGAGCATTTCTGCGCGCAGCGTGGCATCCGCCGCGCCCGCATTCACGGCGGCGTGGGAAGCACCATCGGGGCGCGGCTGGCCGACGGCACCGTGGTGGAGAACTTCGCGACCGAGGTCTATCTCGACGGGGCCACGGTCGAGGCCGGTCCGGACGGGCACGTGGCGACGCTGCCGGCGGGCCTGATCGACTACAAGGGCGTGATGGCGTCGGGCACGCTGGTGCGCGGCGACAACCCCGTGCTCATGACCTTCGAGCTGGTGCTGGCCGTCGAGGGGTAACGCAGCGTCCACGGCATGCAACAATCTCCTCATCCTGAGCAGGCCGCGGAGCGGCCGTGTCGAAGGACGCAGATTGGCGCCGCCGCGAGCATTGTGCGTCCTTCGACACGCCGCCTTTGGCGGCTGCTCAGAGCTTGTGAATCCTTGTCTCAGTCCGGCTTGCACCTCCCTCTCCGCGTCCTGGCCGGGCCTGGCCCGGCCATCCACGACTTCGGGATGGCCCCGGCAAAGTCGTGGATGCCCGGGCCAAGCCCGGGCAGGACGGCTGAAAGGGTGTTGTGAACGCGAAAGCTAAGCGGCGGGTCGACCCGCGAGATTGATACACAAGCTTTCAGGATGAGAAGGTTGGTGGGGCCGAGAAGGAGCGTCGCGCCCAGCCTCACCGCTGCAGGCGCAACCCCAGCAGATACACGTTGGCCGTGTAGTCGTTGCCCGGGATGCTGCTCTGCAGCCGCTCGTGCGCGGCGCTGGCGCGCACGACGACGGTGCGGTTCAGTTTCCAGTCGAGCTTGAGGGCGGCGGCGAGCCGGTCTTCCGTCACCGCGGCTCCCTGGTAGTCGGTGCGGGAGGCCTCGATGGCGCCGGTGATCGTGAGGTTGCGGCGCAGCGCATGCGCCACCTCGAACCCCGCCTTGTGCACCACCGCGCCGGCCGAGGTGGTCAGCGACGTCTCCGCGATCTCGCTGCCCGCCCGCAGCGTCACGGTGGTGAGCGCCGTCGGCGACCAGATGAGCGAGGCGTCGAGCAGGGCGGCGCCGACGGTGGCCAGGCGAGGATCGTCGTAGTTGCGCCAGCCGTAGCCCGCGGAGATCTCGCCCGTGAGGAGTTCCGAGAAGGCGAGCACGGCGCCGGTGCGCACCGCCGTGCCGACGGAGTTGCGGCGGAAGCCGGCGCTGTCGAGCGCCGTGTCGCGCACCCGGTGGTCGAGCGTCGTCTCGGCGAAGGGCTGGATGGCCGGGCTCAGGGCGTATCCCACGCGCAGCCGTCCCTCGAAGGCCGTGACGTTGCGGTCGGACTGGTCGAGCGAGGTGCCGCCGGCGAGCGCAAGGCTGCCATATTCCGTGCGGGCGATGCCGCCCTTCAGCCCGAAGGAGAGGCGGCCGAACGTCTCCGTGACCCCGGCGGCGGCACCGTAGTCGAGGATCAGCGCCCGCTTGCTGCCGACGATAGGCTGTTCGATGCCGGCCTGCTGGGTCGACAGGCGCCCGTTGGTGGTGAGGTCGACGACGGTGTCGCGCGACACGTCGAGCCGCAGCCGCGCGAGCCCCTCGGCATCGGGCCGGCTCGCACCCGGGGCATCCAGGAAGTCGGAATAGCCACCCCTCAGGTTGGCCGAGAAGGCATGGCGCGACCAGGTGCTGTCCACCTGCACGGCCCCCTCCTCCCGCACCGTCCACGATCCCTTGCGGGTCCCGGCGATCTGGTCGGGATTGGTCGTATAGCCCGCCGAGGAATCGAGCGAGGGCTTCAGCACGAAGGCGCCCACCTGCACGCCGGTCGGCGCGAAGGGATCGATCTCCCGAACGGGCTTGCGACGCACCGTCGCCGTGACCTCCGGCAGTGCCGGCGCCGGCTTTGCCGCCGGTGGTGCCGTGCCCACGGGCGGAGCCAGCGGCGCATCGCCGGGAAGCCGCACGGCGGCGACGCCGCGGGCAGGCTTCTGCACGGTGCTCTTGCCGGAACGCACCGGCTTGCCGACGCGCTTGTAGGTTCCGCGGAAGGCGGGCTTGGCCACGGGAGCGGGCGAGGGCTCGAGCGACGGCCGGATCAGGCTCGTCTGCTCCTGCGCGCGCGCCGGCGCGGCGCAGGCGAGGGCCAGGACGCAGCAGGCCACCGCAAGTCCGGCCCGAAGGCCGGCCGTCCTGGCCAAGAAGAAGCGCCGGTCGGCGGTCACATTCCATCCCTGCAACGGGCACACCGGGCCACCGGCGCGAAGCCGGACCCGTTAACGCAACTAAAACGGTTATGGTTAAGGGTCGGTAACCGGCAGGCGTTCAAGCCGAAGGGTCCGGGACGCTCCTGCATTTCGCTGCGCGCGCAAATGGAGTATGCCGCCGCCATGGCCAACACAGCTCCCGTCCCCGCCCCCGTCGATCCCGCCATTGCCTCGGCGCTGCGCACCGTGAAGACCGAGGCCGATGGCCTCGCCGCCCTCTCTGCTGCCCTGTCGGACGGGCTGGGCGCGCCCTTCTCCGAGGCCGTGCGCATCATGGGCGCCGCGACGGGGCGCGTGATCGTCACCGGCATGGGCAAGTCAGGCCATGTCGGCCGCAAGATCGCGGCGACCATGGCCTCGACCGGCACGCCCGCCCACTTCGTCCATCCCGGCGAGGCGAGCCACGGCGACCTCGGCATGATCCAGACCGACGACGTGATCCTCGCCCTGTCCTGGTCGGGAGAGACGGCCGAGCTCTCCGACATCATCACCTATGCCCGCCGCTTCGCGGTGAAGCTCGTCGCCGTCACCTCGAACCCGGGCAGCTCGCTCGGCCGGCAGGCGGACGTCTGCCTCACGCTGCCGCGGACCGCCGAGGCCTGCCCAAACGGCCTCGCCCCGACCACCTCGACGACGATGCAGCTCGCCATCGGCGACGCGCTGTCCGTGGCCCTGCTCGAGGCCCGCGGCTTCGGTCCCAAGGACTTCCACGTCTTCCACCCCGGCGGAAAGCTCGGGTCCCTGCTGAAGCAGGTGCGCAGCATCATGCACGGCGGCGACAAGCTGCCCCTCGTCCCGGCCGGCACCCCGATGCCCGATGCCATCCGCATCATGACCGACAAGGGCTTCGGTTGCGTGCTGGTGACCCGCGACGACCTGACCATCGAGGGCATCATCACCGACGGCGACCTGCGCCGTCACATGAGTCCGACGCTGCCTTCGCTCGCGGTCGAGGCGGTGATGACCCGCAACCCGCGCACGGTGCCGCCCGACACGCTGCTGGCCGAGGCGCTGAAGATCATCGAGACCCGCAAGATCACCGCGCTCGTCGTGGCCGAAAACGGCCGCGCCGTCGGCCTGGTGCACATCATGGATCTGCTTCGCACCGGGGCGGCGTAAGCGCGCTAGCCGTGCACGCGTAGTCCCGAAGATCGCGCAGCGCGCGCCAAAGCGCCGTCGAACGTCGCCAATGGCAGGACGCGCCGCATCGCAAGTTCCAGATAGGACGCGTCGTAGATCGTGAGGCCGTGCTGGCTCGCGAGTTCGGACAGGGTTGCCCAATGACCGGCACGGGGCGGTGCGTCTTTCCGGATGTCCAGCCCGCCGAATTCGTTCAGAAGCGCCAACCTCGTCTGGGTCCGCAGGCGCCCTCGCCGCTCGGCAACGAGCAAGCCGTTGGCGTATTCGTAGCGCCACGGCGCGGGAACATAGGCGTGGCCATCCACGACGAGATCGAGCACGGCCATCGCCGCGGGAGACCGTTCGTCAGCGAAGCACCACGCCAAAGTCGCGGAACTGTCGAGGACGACCGTCAAGGGCGGCCATCCTCGATCAGAGACTTGAGCGGCAAACCATCCAGCCGCGCCTCCCGGCTGAGGATCACGATCGCGTCGGCAGCTCGGCGCGCCCTTGCGCGACGGTCACCTTCCGCATCTTCCTTGACCAACCGCGCGACCGGCTTGCCATGGCGGGTGATGACGATCTCCTCGCCCTGTTGAACGAGGTCCAGCAGAGATTCGAGAGTGTTCTTTGCCTCGAAGGCTCCGATCTCACGCATTTGGAGTTTCCAAGTGCAGCTAGCTGTCCTAGCTCAAATTGGGGGGTCTTGCAGTTCAAGCGAATTGACCGCACGTTGCCGGCGGACTACGAAGTGCGCATAACAACATTATGTGCGGAATTCGCACAAACCACCGAGGAGAGCTTCCGTGACCCGTGACGTGTTCCTGTGCGGCGGTGTCCGCACGCCGATCGGCCGCTATGCGGGCGGGCTCTCCAAAGTGCGCACCGACGACCTCGCCGCCCTGCCAATCAAGACGCTGATGGCGCGCGAGACGAAGGCCGACTGGGGCGCGCTCGACGAGGTCATCTACGGCTGCGCCAACCAGGCCGGCGAGGACAACCGCAACGTGGCGCGCATGGCGGCGCTCCTGGCGGGCCTGCCGCAGGAGGTGCCCGGCACCACCATGAACCGGCTGTGCGCCTCCGGCCTCGACGCGGTCGGCACGGCGGCCCGCGCGATCCGCGCCGGCGACATCGACTTCGCCATTGCTGGCGGCGTCGAGAGCATGAGCCGCGCGCCCTTCGTGATGCCCAAGGCGACGGAAGCCTTCGCACGAGCCAACGAGGTCCACGACACCACCATCGGCTGGCGCTTCGTCAACAAGCTGATGAAGGAGCGCTACGGCGTCGACAGCATGCCGGAGACGGCCGAGAACGTCGCCGCCGACTACGGCGTGTCCCGCGCCGACCAGGACGCCTTCGCCCTGCGCAGCCAGCAGCGGGCCGCCAAGGCCCAGGCCTCGGGCTTCCATGCCGGCGAGATCGTTCCGGTCGAGGTGCCCGGCGGCAAGGCCGGGCCGGTCAAGGTCGAGCGCGACGAGCACCCCCGCGCCGACACGACGCCCGAGATGCTGGCCAAGCTCCGCCCCATCGTGAAGCCTGACGGCACCGTGACGGCCGGCAACGCCTCCGGCGTGAACGACGGCGCCGTCGCCCTCATCCTGGCGTCGGCCGACGCCGTGGCGCGCCACGGCCTGACCCCGGTGGCGCGTGTGCTCGGCATGGGCACCGCCGGCGTCGCGCCGCGCATCATGGGCATCGGCCCGGTGCCCGCGACCCAGAAGCTCTGCGCCCGCCTCGGCATCAAGGCGTCGGATTTCGACGCGATCGAGCTGAACGAGGCCTTCGCCAGCCAGGGCCTCGCGGTGCTGCGCGGCCTCGGCCTGCCGGACGACGGCGAGCACGTGAACCCCAATGGCGGCGCCATCGCGCTCGGCCACCCGCTCGGCATGTCCGGCGCCCGCCTGGTGCTCACGCTGGCGCGCCAGCTCCAGGCCAGCGGCGGCAAGCTGGGCCTCGCGACCCTCTGCGTCGGCGTCGGCCAGGGCGTCTCGCTGGCCATCGAGCGCGTCTGACCCACGGGCTTGCCCACCCTGCGGCGGCGGGCCACTCTTGCCCGCCCTCGACCGGAGCATCGCGATGGCCTTCTCGCCGCTCGACAGCGACATCCTCGCGCCGCTCACGACGACCGCCGCGATGCGGGCGGTCTTTTCGGAGGCGGCGCGGCTCGCCGCCATGCTCCGCACCGAGGCGGCTCTGGCCCGGGCGGAGGCCGGCCTCGGACTCGCACCCGCGGGCCTCGCGCCGGCCATCGAGGCTATCGATCCCGCTTCGCTCGACCTCGTTGCGCTCGGCAAGGGCACCGGCCTCGCGGGCGTCCCCGTCATCCCGTTCGTGAAGGCGGTCCAGGCCCGCCTGCCGAAGGATCTCGAAGCGTCGTTCCACAAGGGCGCGACGACCCAGGACATCGCCGACACCGGCCTCGTCCTGCAGATGCGCGACGCGTTCTCGCTGCTGCGCACGGACGGGGCCGCGGTCCTGTCCGGACTGTCGGCCCTTGCCGACAGGCATAGCGACGCGCCCTGCGCCGGACGCACCTATGGGCAGCACGGGGCGCCGCTGACCTTCGGGTACAAGGCGGCCGTCTGGCTCGCCGGCATCGCCGACGTTCTCGACCGCCTGCCCGAGATCGAAACCCGCGTCCTCACCGCCTCGCTCGCCGGGCCGGTCGGCACGCTGGCGGGGCTGCGCGACAAGGGGCCGGCCGTCGTCGAGGCCTTCGCCAGGGAGCTCGGCCTCGCGGCTCCGCCCATCGCGTGGCACGCGCGCCGCGCCGCCATGGCCGAAGCGGGATCCTGGCTCGCGATGCTGTGCGGCGCCCTGGGCAAGATGGCCACCGACGTGGCCAACCTCGCCTCGACCGAGGTCGGCGAGGTGGCGGAGCCCTACGTGCCCGGCCGTGGCGGATCCTCCGCCATGCCGCACAAGCGCAATCCCGTCTCGGCGACGGTGATCCTGTCGGCGGCGGAAGCCTCCGCCCCGCTGGCATCCACGATGATCGCCTCCATGGTCGCCTGCCACGAGCGCCCGGCCGGGGCCTGGCACGCGGAATGGCATGCTCTGCCCACCCTGTTCGGGCTCGCCGCCGGCGCGCTGGCGGAGGCTCGCCGCCTGGCCGAGGGGCTGGAAGTCGACACGGCGCGGATGCGGGCGAACCTCGACATCACGCGCGGCCTGCTCTTCGCCGATGCCGCGGCGGCCGTCATGGCCAGGTCCGCCGGACGCGGCGCCGCCCATGCCCTCGTCGAGGAGGCAGCCGGCGAGGTCCGCAGCTCCGGCCGGCATCTTCTCGACGTCCTCGCGGACAGGCCCGACCTGCCCGCGGGCATCGACCGCGCGGCCCTCGCCGCCGCCTTCGACCTGTCACCTGCCGTGGCGGCCGCCTCGCAGTGGATCGACCCCGTCCGCGAGGCAGCCGCCCGCGTCGCGACGCGCCTTCTCCAGACCACCTGACCGGAGCGCAACCATGCCGCTGATCGCGATCGACGGGGCCGAGATCTTCTACGACGTGACGGGCCCGGCCGGCGGGCCCGCCGTCCTGTTCTCGAACTCGCTGGGAACGACGCTGGAGATGTGGGACCGGCAGGCCCGCGCGCTCGCCGGTCGCTACCGCGTGATCCGCTACGACACGCGCGGCCATGGCCGCTCCACCACGGGCAGCGGCGACCTCACCATCGAGCGGCTCGCCCTCGACGCCGCCGCGCTGCTCGGTCACCTGGGCATCGACCGCGCCCATGTCGTCGGCCTGTCGCTCGGCGGCATGACGGCACAGGCGCTCGCGATCCATCATCCCGAGCGCGTGGCGAGCCTGGTGCTGATGGCCACGGCGCCCTACCTGCCGCCCCGCGAGAACTGGGAGACCCGCGCCGCGACGGTGCGGGAGAAGGGGATGGGCGCCATCGTCGATGCCGTGCTCGCCCGCTGGTTCACCCCTGCGATGGCGCAGACCGATCCCGCCGCGCTGGCCCACCTGCGCGGGCGATTCCTGGCGGTGGATCCGGAGGGCTACGCAGCCTGCTGCCTGGCGATCGCGGGGATGGACCTGCGGCCGCGGCTCGGCGACATCGCCGTGCGGACGCTCGTCGTCGCTGGTGCCGACGATCCGGTGACCACGCCGGCCATGTGCGGCGACCTCGCCCGCGCCATCCCCGGCGCCGGTTGCGAGGTGGTGCCGGGTTCGGCCCATATCCTGAATGTGGAGAAGCCGGACGAGGTGAACGGGCTCCTGGCCGCATTCCTCGCCGTGCATGCCCCGACGGATGCCGCCCGCGACGCCTTTCAGGCCGGCCTGTCCAATCGGAAGGCGGTGCTCGGGGTGGAGCACGTCCAGCGGTCGCTGCAGAACGCCGGGCCTTTCGCGATGCCGTGGCAGGACTTCATCACGCGCGGTGCGTGGGGCGAGATCTGGGGCGACCCCACCATCCCGTGGAAGACACGCTCGATGGTGACGCTCGCCATGATGATCGCGCTGCACCGGGAGGAGGAGTTCAAGCTCCACGTCCGCCCGGCGCTTAAGAACGGTGTCAGCCTCGAGGAGCTGCGCTCGCTGCTGCTGCACGCCGCGATCTATGCCGGAGTCCCGGCCACGAACGCGGCGTTCCGCTGGGCGAGGGACGTCCTGGGCTCGGAGCTCGACGCCGTGGCGCCTGCCCAGCCCAGGGACTGAGGCTCACCGCCCCTTGCCGCCCCTGGCGGCCTCTTCGGCCTTCTTGCCGGGAGGTGGGTTGGTGACGTCCGACTTGCTCGGCTTGACCTCGTCGGGGTCGGACACTTTGGTCGTCGCCTTCTCGCGGGTCTCGTCGCCGGGAGGAGGTGCGCCGACCACGGTCGCCCCGGCCATGTAGGAGGGAGGGTCGCTCGCCGGAAACGACATTTCCGAACCGGCATCCACCAGCGACTCGCGCTTGGCCACCTTGTCGAACTGCCGCTTGTACTCCTCGTAGAGTGCTTTCTCCCGGCCGTCCGGCACGGGACCTTCCTGCATGGCGATGCTCTCGGCCACCGCCTTCCAGTCACGCGCATCGGCGCCGGCCTGGGCATCGCCCCGGCCCTGGCGTCCAGCTTCCGTCAGGAACGGATCGCTGGCGGCTGCAAGTTGAGCCATGTCGGTCTCCTGTCGTTAGCAGGCCGCGATTTCGCGCTCGGCGACCAGGCGCTCGAAGGCCTCCTGCTCGCTCTTGATGCGGTACTCGGGCTGGCCCTCGGGCGTCTCCGGCAACAGGCGGATGACCGTGAAGCGTTCCCGCTTCAGCTGCAGCCGCATGTCCGTCGAGACCATGATGCGGACGGCCTGGCCGACCTTGAACTTGTGACTTGTCAACACGGTATGGGTCTCCATCAGCGGATGAACCACAAGAGGAGGATGATCGGGATCGGAACACCGAGAAGCCAAAGCAAAGCAGATCGTCCCAGACCCATGGCCGGTCCTCCATTCGCGATGATTGTGGATGTGTAAGGTCAACTCGTCTGGCCGGGGCACGGTTCCACCGCGCCCCGTCCGGCTCCGGCGCCGCCTAGAACAGCGCCTCGCCGGCGATGAGGCCGAGCACCAGGAAGACAAGGAAGACGACGAGCGCGAGCACGAACAGGATCTTCGCAATCCGCCCCGACGCCGCCGAGACGCCCGAGAACCCGAAGAACCCCGCGACCAGCGAGATGACGAAGAAAATCAGGGCCCATCTGAGCATGGCGTATCCCTCGCCGGATCAAGCGGGTCCGGCGTTTTTCCCGATGATGATGTGAAAGGCGTCAGTCCCGCAGACAACCTCTGGCGAGGCCTCTGGTTCCCTGCATATGTCAACTCGCCGGCTTGCCGACCGTATCGGCCATCCGCGCACCGCGGGCGCCCAGGGGCTTGGCCGGTCCGTCGGTGGTGTCGCGCTCCGTCTGGTGCTCGGTCTCCGCGTTGAGCTCTGCGCCGAGCAGGACGACGATGCAGGAGATCCACATCCAGGTCATGAAGCCGACGACGGCCCCGAGCGACCCATAGGTCTGGTTGTAGCTGCCGAAATTCGCCGCGTACCAGCTGAACAGAAGCGAGGCCACGAGCCACCCCAGGGCGGCGAAGGCGCTGCCGACGCTGACCCAGCGCCAGCGCGGCTCGTCGCGGCTGGGGCCGTAGCGGTAGAGAGCGGCGAGAGCGACAGCGACGATGACCAGCAGGAGCGGCCAGCGCGCCACGCGGATGATCGCTTCGGCGACGGTGCCGAGGCCGACGGCGTCCAGCACGAGGGGCACGACGACCACGCCCGCCAGCGCGACGATGAGGAAGGCGACCGCCGCGAGCGTGCAGCCCAGCGACACGAGCGTCAGGCGCAGGAAGCTGCGCTTCTCGGTCTCGTCATAGGCCACGTTCAGCGCGTCGAAGAGGGCCTTCGTCCCGGCATTGGCACTCCACAGCGAGATCAGCAGGCTGGTCACGAAGGCCGTGCCCAGGGTGCCCCGGCCCTGGCCCGCGATCCGGCCGATCTGCTCGCCGACCACGTCGACGGCGCCGCCCGGCAGGACACCGGCCAGGGAGTTCAGGTGATCCCGGATGGTCGCCGGATCGGCGAAGAGGCCATAGATCGAGACCAGCGCCGCGATGCCCGGGACGAGCGCCAGCAGCAGATAGAAGGTGACGCCGGCCGCGACGGAGACGAGCCGGTCCTCCTGCATCTCCTCCCAGGTGCGCCACAGGATGTCCTGCCATCCGCGTGCGGGGATCTGTCCGGGGCGGGCGGCTGTGCGGCCGCGGCCGTCCGGGGCGACGGACGTGCCGTCGGCTTGGGCCGGGCCAGCGGCGCGGCGGTGCTCGCCACGCCAGGCCACGAGGCCGGCGCCGAGCCCGAGGACGAGGTTGCCGAGAAGGGAGCGCCGTGGCTCCGGACGAGCGGGACGGAAGGAGCGGTGTGACGGCATGGCGGCGAGGGCCCGGGTGCTGCAGGTTGCGACAAACGCCGCGTCACACCAGCGGTTCCGGCGCGGCCGGCCCGAGACGCGCGCGGACCGTCCATATCAGCCGGCGGGACCGCCATAAGGCACCGTCCCAGCTTGCCGCGGAGGCCCGCGCGGGCGTATGGACTGTGCCGTCTGCCGCCCCGCGCCCTGACGGGCAGGGGCTCCGGCGCCGGCCGGATCGCCCGGCGGTGCCTCGGCGTCGGCCTTGCGGCCCGCCGGCACGAAAAGGGTGCGGGTTGCCGTCATGACCTGGAGTCGCGTGATTGCGGTCGTCCTCGTGCTGGGTGCCGCCGGCTGGATCGCCTCCGGCTATTACGGCATCGGCAAGACGGAGCGCGAGAAGCCGCAGACGGCGCAGTCGCAGGCTGCGGCCCCCAAGCCGTTCCGCGTCTCGGTCGTCGAGGCCCGCGTCGAGGACCGCGCGCGGCGCCTGACCATTTCCGGGCGCACGGAAGCCGACCACCGCACCATGGCGACCGCGCGCGCCAACGGCATCGTTCGCGAGATCCGCGTGCGCCGCGGCGCCGCCGTGAAGGAGGGCGACGTCATCGCCGTCCTGTCCGACGAGGCGCGCGAGGCGCAGGTCGAGCAGGCCCGCGCCCGTCTCGACCAGCGCCAGAAGGAAACCGAGGCCCGTCGCCGGCTCATCGACGCCGGCAACCTGCCCAAGCTCAACCTCGTGCAGCTCGAAGCCGACCTGAAGGCCGCCGAGGCGGCGCTCGCCCAGGCCGAGGCCGAGCGCAACCGCGGCCTCGTCACCGCGCCCATCGCCGGCATCGTCAACGAGCTGCCGGCCGAGATCGGCCAGGCTCTGCAGCCCGGCGCCAGCGTCGCGGAGGTGATCGCGCTCGATCCGATGCTGGCCGTCGTCGAGCTCTCGGAACGGCGCATCGGCGGGGTGCACGTCGGCGAGGGCGCCACCGTGCGCCTGGCCACCGGCACCTCGGTCGAGGGATCGGTGCGCTTCGTCTCAAGCCGCGCCAGCCCCCAGACCCGCACCTACCGGGTCGAGGTCGAGATCCCCAACGCCGACGGGCGCATTCCTGATGGCATCACCTGCGAGGTCGGGCTGAAGCTCGCCGCCGTGCCGGCCATCCGCATGGCGCGGTCCGCCCTCACCTTCTCCTCCGAGGGCCGGCTCGGCGTGCGCATCGTCGGCGAGGGCAACCGCGTGGCCTTCGTGCCGGTGACGCTCGTCGAGGACGAGCCCGAGCACCTGTGGGTCTCCGGGATCGCCAACGGCGCCCGCGTCATCGTGCAGGGCCAGGACTTCGTGAAGGAAGACCAGGTGGTCGAGCCGGTTCCCGCGGCGGCCCAAGTAGCACTGTGAAGCTAGCGCTGTGATGGCGGCGCTGTGAGGCGACGATGAAGAACCCGGTCGAATACGCGATCAGCCATTCGCGCCTGACGCTGGCGCTGCTGCTGTTCCTGCTGGTCGCGGGCTTCTCCGCCTACATGACCATCCCCAAGGAGGCGGAGCCGGACGTCAAGGTCCCGATCGTCTACGTGCAGCTCTCCCAACGCGGCATCAGCCCGGAGGACAGCGAGCGGCTGCTGCTGCGCCCCATCGAGACGCAGCTGAAGTCGGTCACCAACGTGAAGGAGATGCGCTCCACCGCCTTCGAGGGCGGCGGCTTCGTGCTGCTCGAGTTCCAGGCCGGCTTCGACTCGTCCAAGGCGCTGGCCGACGTGCGCGCCAAGGTCGACGACGCCAAGCGCGACCTGCCCAAGGACGCCGACCAGCCTTCGGTGCGCGAGGTCAACCTCTCGCTCTTCCCGGTTCTCGTCGTGGCGCTGACCGGCGAGGTGCCCGAGCGGACCCTGCTGCGCGTCGCCCGCACGGCCAAGAACGCCATCGAGCAGATCCCGGGGGTGCTCTCGGCGGACCTGCGCGGCGCGCGCGACGAGGTGGTGGAGATCATCGCCGAGCCGATGCTGCTGAAAAGCTATGGCATCTCGCTGTCGGAGCTCATCGCGGCGACCGTGCAGGGCAACAGCCTCGTGGCCGCCGGCGCGCTGGAAGGCGGCAGCGGGCGCTTCGCGGTGAAGGTGCCGGCTCTCATCGAGAAGCCGCAGGACGTCCTCAAGCTGCCGCTCGTCGCCTCCAGTGGCGCCAGCGTGTCGCTGGGCGAAGTCGCGGAAGTGCGGCCTACCTTCAAGGACGCCACGTCGGTCACCCGGGTCAACGGCAAGCCGGCCATCGCCATCGAGGTCTCCAAGCGCACCGGCGCCAACCTCATCGAGACGGTCGATGCCGTGAAATACGTCGTGGGCCAGATGCGCCAGGCCTGGCCCGGAACCATCGACGTGTCCTTCACCCAGGACAAGTCGAAGACCATCCGCGACATGCTGCACGAACTGCAGAACAGCGTGATCACCGCGGTGCTGCTCGTCTTCGTCATCATGCTCGTCGTGCTGGGCGGGCGCGCGTCGATCTTCATCGGCATCGCCATTCCCGCCTCGTTCCTGACCGGCATCCTCGGCCTGCAGATGGCCGGGCTGACGGTGAACATCGTCGTCCTCTTCGGCCTGATCCTGGCCGTGGGCATGCTCGTCGACGACGCGATCATCGTGTCGGAGTTCGCCGAGCGGCGCATGGCCGAGGGCATGCCGCCGAAAGAGGCCTACGCCCTGGCCGCCAGACGCATGGCCGGACCGGTCATCGCCGCCACCCTGACGCGCGTGGCGGCGTTCTCGCCGCTGATGTTCTGGCCGGGGATCGTCGGCGAGTTCATGAAGTACCTGCCGCTCACCCTCATCGCGACGCTCTCGGCCTCGCTGGTGGTGGCGCTGTTCTTCACCCCGACGCTGGGAGCCCTGCTCGGCCGCGCGGCCGAGGTGCCGCACGACGAGCGCGCCTCCGAGCGCGGGCTCTACATGTCGGTGGTCCGCAACGTCCTGAAGCGGCCGGGACTGACGCTGTTCGCGACGCTCTGCCTGCTCGTCGGCGTGCAATATGCCTACGGCAAGCTCGGCAGCGGGGTCGAGTTCTTCCCCAGCGTCGAGCCCGACTACGGGCTCGTGCAGATTCACGCCCGCGGCAACCTCGCCCTGTCGGAGAAGGACGCGCTGGTCCGCCGGGTCGAGGCGCAGATCCTGCCGATGCAGGAGATCCGCACCGTCTATGCCCGGGCCGGCGAGGGCCAGAAGGGCTCCAACGAGATCTCCGAGGACACGGTCGGCACCATCCAGTTCGAGTTCGTCGAGTGGCAGCATCGCCGCCCGGCCCACGAGATCATGGACGACATCCGCAAGCGCACCGCGGACATCCCCGGCGTGTCCATCGAGGTCACGGCGCCCCGCGCCGGTCCCCCGACCGGCAAGCCGGTGCAGGTCCAGCTCACCTCGCTCGATCCCGACCAGCTGCCCGGCGCCGCGCGCAAGGTGGCCGCGATCCTCGCCGCCCGGCCGGACGTGCGCGACGTCGACGACGGGCAGCCGCTGCCCGGCATCGACTGGACCATCCGCGTCGACAAGACGGAGGCCGCCAAGTACGGCGCCAGCGCCCTGACAGTCGGAACCGCGGTCCAGCTCGTGACCAACGGCGTCAAGATCACCGAGTACAGGCCCAACGACACCGACAAGTCGGTCGACCTCATCGTCCGCTTCCCGGAGAACAAGCGCACCCTCGACCAGCTCGAGGAACTGCGCATGACAACGCCCGCGGGCTCGGTACCCATCGGCAACTTCGTCGAGCGGGTGCCCACGCAGCGCGTCGGCCAGATCAACCGCGTCGGCGGGCAGCGCGTGATGACCGTGTCCTCGAACGTCGCGGAGGGCGTGCAGAGCGCCGTCGTCCAACAGGCGCTCGCCAGGGACCTCGCCGCCGCCGATCTCGGAGCCGGCGTGACGTTCCGGCTGAAGGGCGAGGACGAGGAGCGCGCCAAGGCCGGCGCCTTCCTCGTGAAGGCCTTCGGCACGGCCATGTTCCTGATCTTCGCGATCCTGCTGGCCCAGTTCAACAAGTTCACCAGCGTGCTGCTGGTGCTCTCGGCGGTCGTCCTGTCGACCATCGGCGTGCTCTTGGGGCTCATGGTCATGGGCCAGGCCTTCGGCGTGGTCATGACCGGCATCGGCATCATCGCCAATGCCGGGGTCATCGTGAACAACAACATCGTCCTGATCGACACCTACGACAGGCTACGGCGCGAGGGCTGGGACGCCTACGACGCCATCATCGAGACCTGCCGCGAGCGCGCCCGTCCGGTCGTGCTCACCGCCGTCACCGCGGTGCTGGGCGTGCTCGCCATCGCCTTCGGCATCAACATCGACTTCGTGCAGCGCGAGATCTTCATCGGCGCGCCGTCGACGCAGTGGTGGATCCACCTGTCCACCGCCATCGTCTTCGGGCTGGGCTTCGCCACCGTCCTGACGCTCGTGGTGACGCCGGCGGCGCTGATGGCGCTCGCCAACGTCTCCGCCTGGCGGGCACGCCGGCGCGAGGCACGGCTGGCGCGCAAGGCCGAGAAGCAGGCCCGCAAGGCCGGGCGCCCTGCCGGCACGGAAGCCCACGCCCCGGCGGAGTAGGCCTGGATCGTCCAGCATCCGTCGACACGCCGCCCGCGGCCGATGGTCAGAGCGTGTGAAGAGCCCTCAGAGGGATTCGGCTTCAGCACGGGTCTTCGTCCCGAGCAGCCGCCGAAGGCGGCGCGTCGAAGGGCGCAGAAGGGTCGCGCCCCCTCCCGCTGTTGACGTCATCATCCCGCCCGTGCACACCCACGTCAGGCCCCCTGCACCAAGGAGCACGCCCGTGTCCGATGCCCGCAACGCCAGCCTCCTCGCCACGCTGCGCCTCGCGCCGGTGATCCCGGTGCTGACGATCGACGACGCCCGGCAGGCCCTGCCGCTCGCCCGCGCGCTGGTGGCCGGCGGCCTGCCCGTCCTTGAGATCACCCTGCGCACGGACGGGGCGCTCGAGGCCATCGAGACCATCGCCAAGCACGTGCCCGAAGCCGTGGTGGGCGCCGGCACCGTGCTGTCCCCCTCGCAGGTCGACGAGGCGGTGTCGGCCGGCGCCAAGTTCCTGGTCAGCCCTGGCACCACGCCCAAGCTCGTCGACGCGGCGGCCCGCTGCCCCGCGCCCCTGCTCCCCGGCGTCGCCACCGCGAGCGAGGCGATGGCCGCGGCCGAGATGGGCCATCACGTCCTGAAGTTCTTCCCGGCCGAGCCGGCCGGCGGCCTCGCCTATCTGAAGGCGCTGGGCGGCCCGTTGCCGCACCTCACCTTCTGCCCCACCGGCAGCATCGACGCCGCAAAGGCGAAGAACTACCTCGCTCTCCCGAACGTGGTCTGCGTCGGCGGGTCGTGGGTCACGCCGGCGGCGGCCCTGAAGGACGGCGACTGGCAGACGATCACCGATCTCGCCAGGGCGGCGTCCCAGTTGAAAGGCTGACGCGTCACACGCTTTCCGCATTCCCCTCGTTTGATGGCTGGGCCTAGACTGGGCAAAGCCATGCCAGGGGAGTGGGGATCCATGTTCGACGCGAAGAAAATGCTCGATGCGCTGGTCGCGGCCAGCCAGGCTCCATCCGGGGCCCGCGCGGCTCCCGGCGCTGCCCCGCAGGGCGGCCTGGGCGACATTCTCGGCTCCGTGCTCGGCCAGTTGCAGCAGGGCGCGCCGGGAGGCACCTCGGCCGGCGGCGCGGCGGGCGGCCTCGGCGGCCTGCTGGGCGCCGTGCTCGGCCAAGCGACGCAGGGCCTCCAGGGCGCGGCTCAGAAGTCCGGCGCCGGTCCCGCCCTCAACGACATCATCGGCCAGCTTTCGGGCGGCCGCTCGGGCGGCGATCTGGCCGGCAAGCTGCGCGACGTCGTCAACCAGAACCAGTTCGCGGCCGGCGGCGCGCTCGGTTCGCTGGCCGGCCTCTTCCTCGGCAGCAAGGCCGGCCGCGGCCTGGCCGTCAACGCAGCCAAGCTCGGCGGGCTCGCCATGATCGGCGGCCTCGCCTACCAGGCGTGGCAGAACTACTCGCTCGGCAAGCCGATGATGGACCTGGGGCAGGCCCAGGGCCTCGCGGCCCCGCCGGAGCGCTCGCCCTTCGGATCGACGGGCAACGACCGGGTCGACCAGGAGAACGCCGAGATCCTGCTGCGCGCCATGATCGCCGCGGCGGCCGCGGACGGGACGGTGGACGATGCCGAGCGGGCCCAGATCGTCGGCGGCCTCCAGCAGCTCGGCATCGACACCGAGGCCGCGCAGTTCCTGGACCAGGAGTTCGCCAACCCCGCCACCGTGGAGGACCTCGCCGCCGCCGTGGCCGAGCCCGCCATGGCCGCGCAGGTCTACACGGCGGCCAGGCTCACCATCGATCCCGACGAACAGGCCGAGAAGGACTTCCTGGCCGCGCTGGCAGAGGCGCTCGGCCTCGACGAACAGCTCGTCGCCCATATCGACGCCGCGGCCGAAAGCGCGAAGGTACAGGTGTAGGTGTCACCACCCGCGGCCAACATCAAGAGCAGCGGTCGAAGGCTGCGGCGCGGGCAGCTCGAGACTGTCGAGACTCTTGTCTTAGGACTGGCAGTCCAGTTCAAGCCAACCTCTCAGCCGTCATCCCCGGGCTTGGCCCGGGGACCCACGACTCTGCCTGCGCCATTCTCAAGTCGTGGGTGGCCGTGCCAAGCCCGGCCATGACGCGGAGAGAATGAGGCAAGCTGGACTGGCAAATGTTTCAAAAGCTCTCAGGATGAAGACGTTCATGGGCCGATGACCGCAGGGAACTTCCGCCTCACGCGTCGATGCGGCCGATGAACCACTCCAGGAGGCGGGTCCAGACGACGTCCTTGCCGGCCTGGTCCTCGACGCCATGGTCGAGATTGGGGTTGTCGTTGACCTCGATGACGACGACGCCGTCCGGCGTCTCCTTCAGGTCGACCCCGTAGAGGCCCTTTCCGATCGGCCGGGCGGCCTTCAGGGCGATGTCGATGACGTCGCGCGGCGCCTCCTCGATCGGGACGGTCCTGTGCCCGCCTTCCTTGCTCGTGCCGTTGGCATCGTGCTTGAGGATCTGCCAGTGCCCCTTGGCCATGTGGTACTGGCAGGCGAACAGCGGCTCGCCGCCGAGCACGCCCACCCGCCAGTCGAAGGCCGTCGGCATGAACTTCTGCGCCAGCAGCAGGTCGGTGTCCTGGAACAGGCGGGCGACGAGCGCGCGCACCTCGGCCTCGGTGCCCAGCTTGTGCACCCCCCGCGAGAAGGATCCGTCGGGGATCTTCACGACCAGCGGCAGGCCCAGCGTGTCGATGGCCGTCCTGATGTCGTCCTCGTCGGCAATCATCACCGTCGGGGGGATCGGCACCCCGTGCTGCATCATGAGTTCGGTCAGGTAGACCTTGTTGGTGCACCGGATCATCGACACCGGATCGTCGATGACCGGCATGCCCTCCTGCATCGCGCGCCGGGCGAAGCGGTAGGTGTAGTTGTCGATGGACGTGGTCGCCCGGATGAAGAGCGCATCGAATTCGGAGAGCGAGGACAGGTCGCGCCGCGTGATGGGCTCGACGTCGACGGACATCTTTTCCGCGATGCGGGCGAAGTGGCGCAGCGTCTCGGGAGAGGACGGCGGCAGCGGATCGGCCGGGTCGTGTAGCACCGCGAGCGAGTACTTGGCGACGGGGCGCGTCCGCGGCGTCTTCCAGGTCTGCCGGGTGTGGGCGTGCAGCGCCTCGCGGAAGAAGGCGAGGTCGTCCGGATCGAGCTTTGCCAGGGGTCGCGGCCGGATGCGCTCGATCGAGGCCCACGACCCGCCGGCCGTGGTGGTCGCCTCGACGGAAACCTGCAGGGCCGGGCCGCGGAACCAGTCGAACAGGAGCTTGCCGAAGGGCTCCAAGGCCTCGTCGCGGACGATGCCGAAGCAGACGAGGATTTTTCCGTCCTCCGGCACTCGCCCGGCCTTCGCGAGCGCCCGGTTGAGCGCGTCCTCGAGTTCGGGCAGAGCGTGCTCGTAAAGCTTGCGCTCCCGCAGCTCCAGCATCGTCTCCACGGTCGGGAGCATGCGGTGGCCACGCGCCTCACCCAGAAGCGAAGCGTAGTAGCCTCGCGACTGGTAGTTGTAGGACCGTGACAGGTTGATCACCTTGGTCCGGCCGCCCTCGAACAGACGGGGCCGGGCAAGATAATCGCTTGTCGTGATCACCTTGTGAGGGGTGTCGGCGTTCGGGAAGTCGCGCAGATTGTCGACGAGGATGACCCAACCGGTCATGAAGGTTCTCGGAGCGCTGAACCGAAGTTCTGGAGTGGGGAACGCGGCCGTGCGGGACGGGAGGGCAACACGCCCCGGTCCCGTTCCGAGGCAGTCCAACGCCGCTCGGCGCGGCAGGTTGCGAAACCATACGCAGATTTGCGACAGGATGAGGGCAGAGCCTCAGCCGCCGGGACGCCTCACGATGATCGCCGCCCGCAGGTCGCTCGATCCGTAGCGCGCCATGCGGTGAAACTCGTCGGCCGGGATGGGCAGGTTGGAGGCCATCATCGGGGTCTCGAAGTCCGACGGCTCGACCCAGGGATCGTGAACGAAGACGTGCCGCCCGTCATGGGCGTGTGCCAGCAGCCAGTGCGGCGCCTTCTTGCGGAACATGCGGTAGCCCGAGACGAGCACGATCACCACGGCTCCCGCATCGAGCACCCGGTGCAGTTCCGCCTCCCCGAGCGGTTCGATGATCACGGGGATCGCCATCTCCTCGGCATCGCGCCGGAATTCCTCCTGGGTGATGCGCATCACCTCCCGCTTCTCGGGCGAGCGCACGCTGTCGAGGAAGAAGGGACCCGGCTCGGACAGGCGCACCTCCGGGATGACGCCGTGCCGGGCCAGCGTCACCGCCAGGCCGTAGGGCTCGCATCCGCCCAGGCCCGAGGTCATGAACACGGTGGTCGATTCGCGCCAAAGCCGGATCTCGGCGGCGCGGCTCGGCGCGAAGGTGGGGTCGGCCCAGGCCATCGCCATCAGCAGGCAGGACGGTCCGCAGGTGAAGTCGGTCGTCTGCTCCCAGAAGGGCGGCCCGCCGCGGGGCGGCTCCGCGTGCTTCACCAGCGGCTTCTCGTAGCGCAGCGCGTCCTGATGGTCCTCGTAGTAGTCCTCGTAGACGCCGAAGCGGTGATAGCCGCAGCGCTCGTAGAGGCGAATGGCCGCGTGGTTGTCGGCCCTCACCTCGAGGCGCAGCAGCAGGCAGCCGCGCTCCTGGGCCTCGGCCTCGACGGCGGCCAGCAGTTGCCGCCCGAGGCCGCCACGGCCGGCTTCCGGCAGGATCGCGATGGAGTAGAGCCGCGCCAGGGCCGTCCCGCGGCGGAACGCGACGAGCGCGTAGCCCACCAGTTCACCCC
The DNA here is from genome assembly GCF_945952055.1 of uncultured Alsobacter sp. Classification (GTDB taxonomy): domain Bacteria; phylum Pseudomonadota; class Alphaproteobacteria; order Rhizobiales; family Beijerinckiaceae; genus Alsobacter. The sequence continues at coordinate 159,838 of NZ_CAMFHB010000006.1, read as the reverse complement.
CGCGATCCACCACCAGCAGGGCGTCGCGATCGGTGGTGATGAACCGGCGCAGCGAACGCCGGGACAGGCGATCCGTCTCGAAGACGCGGTTCTCGATCGTCTCGATGGCGTCGAGATCGGCCAGCGTGGCGGGACGGATGACGACCCCGGAGGAGGCGTTGGCGCGGGCAAGCGGTGCGGTGGCGGGCATGGCGACAGTGTAGGGCGTCGGGGCCCCGGGGGAAACCGGGGAGCGAAGGGCGTGTGACCAGGGGAGAGAGCGAGTAGCGAACGGCGAGGTAGCGCGTGGGGAACGGCGCAGACGGAGAATGGCAACCGCCTTTCCTTCGCACGGCCCCTATCGCTCCTCGCTACTCGCCATTCGCAATTCACAACCCACCCCGTCCCCCGGAGCCCCCATACCTGGCAGGCCTCTTGCCAGCGTGGGCGAGACCCTGTTCGCTGGGGCGACCTCGAGGAGCACCGCCATGACTGACATCTACCCGCGCGACATGACCGGCTATGGGCGCAATCCGCCCGATCCGCGCTGGCCCGGCGGTGCGCGGATCTGCGTCCAGTTCGTGATCAACTACGAGGAAGGCGGCGAGAACAACGTCCTGCACGGCGACGCGGCGTCGGAGGCCTTCCTCTCGGAGATCGTCGGGGCGGCACCATGGCCGGGCCAGCGCCACTGGAATATGGAGTCGATCTACGAGTACGGCGCCCGGGCCGGCTTCTGGCGGCTGTGGCGCATGTTCACCCGCCGCAAGATGCCGGTCACCGTCTATGGCGTGGCCACGGCGATGATGCGCGGGCGCGAGCAGGTCGCCGCCATGCAGGAGGCCGGCTGGGAGATCGCCTCGCACGGCTACAAGTGGGTCGAGTACAAGGACATGCCCGAGGAGGAGGAGCGCCGCCACCTCATGGAGGCGATCCGGATTCACACCGAGGTGACCGGCTCACGCCCGACCGGTTGGTATCTCGGGCGTTGCTCGATGAACACGACGAAGCTGGTGATGGAGGAAGGCGGCTTCGCCTATTCGTCGGACAGCTATGCCGACGACCTCCCCTACTGGGTGCGGGGCCCCAAGGGACCGCACCTGATCCTGCCCTACACCCTCGATTCCAACGACATGCGCTTCGCGACGCCCCAAGGCTTCAACAGCGGGGACCAGTTCTTCAGCTACCTGAAGGATTCCTTCGACGTGCTCTATGCGGAAGGCGTCGAGGGATCGCCCAAGATGTTCAACGTGGGCCTGCACTGCCGCCTGGTCGGACGCCCCGGCCGCGCCGCGGCGCTGGAACGCTTCCTCGACTACGTGCTGAAGCACGACAAGGTCTGGGTGACCCGGCGCATCGACATCGCCGACCACTGGAGGAAGACCCACCCCGCCTGACGGCCCGGGGGCCGCGATCCTCGCGACTCAGTAGGTCTTCTTGGCGAGCTCGACGGCCTTGTCCGTCGCTCCGCCGAACTTCATGGCGTCCCAGTTCCAGCCCGGCGGCGAGGCGCCCGGATTCTGCGTCCGGAAGTCCTCCGCGCCTTCCTCCGCCCCCTTGAGGCCCCACGCGATGGAGTCCGCGGACGCCTTGGAGGTCGGATTGTCCTTGTTGTGGCGCATCAGGACCTCGAGCTGCGGCGACTGCTGGGCCGCGATCTTCACCGCGTCGTAGCCGGCGATCATGATGTTCATCTGGCGCTGGCTGACGATCCCGTTGCTGACCATGTACCGGGCGAAGAGGTAATGCTCGGCGGCCGCCAGGGACTCGTCGACGGAGTTGCTGCCGACGTTGCGGAACGCCTTGCAGTCGCGGAACGCGTGTTCGCGGGCAGGCAGCACATCCTCGGCCGAGTGAAGGGCCTGGTAGTAGGCGATCCATTGGCGGACGGCATCGTTGCTGACGGCCATGACGCAGATCTCCAGACTGACTGAAGCTGCGAGGCTGCCGTCATCGGCACCGTAGCGGTGTGCGATAGCGCACAGCGCGAGGCCGCCCGCGGTTCGGAGCCTGCCGACGCTACTCGGCCCGCCAGGGGAACGTCCATGTTTCCGTCAGGGCCCGGTTTCCGGCCTTGAGGAAGGCGCGCAGATCGGCCGACTGGCCCTTGTCCACGGCCACGTCGATGCCGGCGCGGAAGCCGTCGAGGCGCGGGTTGGGCGTCAGGAAGGTGCGCAGGATGCGGCCGTTGCTGATGCTGGGCACGATCTGCACCTTGTCGGGATCGGTGAGATAGTAGCCCAGGTCGCCACCGGCGAAGTCGATGATGAAGCGCCGGGTGCCGGGCGCCGCGGGCTCGGTGGAGCCCAGCGCCCGCGCGCTGGTCTGCCACGTGTTGATGGCGGCCCCGCCGGGATGAAGCGCGAAATCGTTCAGCACCGAGGTGACGCGGTAGCGCCAGATCAGCTGCTGGCCCTGCTCCGGGGTGGCCTTGGGCTTCCAATAGGCCACGATGTTGTCGTTGGTCTCGTCGCCCGTCGGGATCTCGGCGAGCTCGATGGAGCCCTCGCCCCAGTTGTCGCGCGGCTCGACCCAGTAGCTCGGCCGCGCCTCGTAGCCGAGGTCGAGGTCCTGGTAGTGCTCGAAGATCCGGTCGCGCTGCATCAGGCCGAAGCCGCGCGGGTTCGTGTCCATGAAGTTCGACAGGCTGATCTCGCGGGCGTTGCGCAAGGGCCGCCAGATCCACTCGCCGGCCCCCGTGTGCATGAGCAGGCCGTCACTGTCGTGCAGTTCGGGGCGGAAATCGTCGAAGAAGCGCCGGTCGTTCTCGCCCACGTAGAACATCGAGGTCAGCGGGGCGATGCCGATGCGCGGGATGGCCCGGCGCGGAAACAGCGTCATCGTCACGTCCACGACCGACTGCGTCGCCGGGTAGACCAGGAACTGGTAGGCGCCGGTGACCGACACGCCGTCCAGCAGGGCATAGATCACGGCGCGGTCCGCCTCCGGGCCCGGCGCCTCGATCCAGAACTCGCGGAACACCGGGAATTCCTCGGTCTCCTTCGCGCCCACGCCGATCGCCAGCCCGCGGGCCGAGAGGCCGTAGCGCTGCTTGCGGCCGAGGAAACGGAAATAGCTCGCCCCCAGGAAGGAGATGAGCTCGTCCTGCACCTTGGGATCATTGAGCGGATAGTGCAGGCGGAAGCCTGCGAAGCCCAGGTTCACCGGCAGCGGCCGATCGAACTTGTTGCGGCCGTAGTCGAACAGGTTGGCCGAATAGGGCACGGGCGCCGGCACGCCGTCGCGGATGACGTTGACCGTCACGGGACGCGTGAACAGGAAGCCCGGATGGAACATCTGCATCCGGAACGCGCCGCCATTGGCCCCGAGCATGGCGCGGTCGGGACGGAAGCGGATGTCACGGTAGGCGTCGTAGTCCAGCTTCGCCAGCGCCTCGGGCAGGGGCGGCGGAGTGTTGTCGTAGGGGACGGAGGCGAGGTCCCGGGCCCGGTTCACCACGTCGTCGTAGCCGAAGCGCGGCGCCGGCGCCGGCGGGGCCGGCGGGGGCGCGGCGGGGCCGGTCTGGGCCGCGGCCCGCTCCCCCACGAGAGCGGCGGACAGCGCGATCAGGCTGGACATGAAATCGCGGCGTGACGGAATCATCGGCGGGTCTCGCAGAGCAGTGAAGCGGCTTCGGACGGTCGAAGCGGAATGAGAATCACGCCCCCATGCGGCGGCAAGGCGGCCCCGGTGTGCGCAAGGCGCGCCGGCGGGCCTTCCTGGGCGATGGGGAAAGCGCTTGGGAACACCCAGATATCAGAGACTTAGGCCTTGCAGTAGCGAATTTAAACATCGTCGGAAATTTCACTTGAAGGGAGGGGCCATGGGACCTATGTATCGCCTCGCCCAATTTCGCACGTGCCTGTGGTCGCGTGCTGGTCGGTGGGCATCCGGACAAGAGGCCGGACAGCCGCCCGGGACAGGATCGGGACTATCGGGGTGGGAACCCTGATGGCGATGATCCCGGCAGCAATGCCGCGTTCCGAACCCTGACCAGCAGCCGGAGGCGAAACCGGCGTACCCTGCTCTCCCCAGGGGACGTGGCTTAAAGCAACGACGGAGCGGGCTTTTTTGGTCTCGTCCGGCCCTCCAAAGGCCGGGTCACCGAAGAGGCTTGTCCATCTTGCCAGGCGTGCGGAGCGGCCCCAAGCCGATCCAATCCAAGGCAGTTCGCTGCGGGTGACCTCACCCGACGCTGGCGTCTCCATCGCGCCGCGTCGTGGGACCGTCACCCGGGAACCACCTGGCGACCGTGTGTCGCTGCTTGACCTTGGGGGACCGTGCCATGACCGCACGCATCCGTGAGTTTCTGCGCAACCGACGTGACGACGGGCCCTGCATGGTGCTCGACCTCGATGTCGTGCGCGACAACTACCGCGCCTTCGCACGCTCCCTTCCCGACACGCGCGTGTTCTACGCCGTGAAGGCGAACCCGGCGCCGGAGGTGCTGTCGCTGCTGGCCTCGCTCGGCTCGTGCTTCGACACCGCGTCGGTCGCCGAGATCGAGATGGCGCTGGCCGCCGGCGCCACGCCGGACCGCATCTCCTACGGCAACACGATCAAGAAGGAGCGTGACGTCGCGCGGGCTTACGCCCTCGGCATCCGCCTCTTCGCGGTCGACTGCGTCGCCGAGGTGGAGAAGATCGGCCGTGCCGCGCCGGGCTCGAAGGTGTTCTGCCGCATCCTCTGCGCCGGCGTCGGCGCCGAGTGGCCGCTGTCGCGCAAGTTCGGCTGCGTCCCGGAGATGGCCGCGGACGTGCTCGAGCATGCGCACCGTCTGGGTCTGGAGGCCTATGGCGTCTCCTTCCACGTCGGCTCGCAGCAGCGCGACACGGGCGCCTGGGACCAGGCGCTCGCCTCGGCCTCCGCGATCTTCCGCGAGTGCGCCGAGCGCGGCATCCACCTCTCGATGGTCAACCTCGGCGGGGGCTTCCCGACGAAGTACCTGAAGCCGGTTCCGGGCGTGAAGAGCTACGGCAACGCCATCTTCCGGGCGCTGTCGAAGCACTTCGGCAACCGCCTTCCGGAGACGATCATCGAGCCGGGCCGCGGCATGGTCGGCAATGCGGGCGTCATCGAGGCCGAGGTCGTCCTCGTCTCGAAGAAGGCCGAAGAGGACGAGGTGCGCTGGGTCTATCTCGACATCGGCAAGTTCGGCGGTCTCGCCGAGACGATGGACGAGGCGATCCGCTACCCGATCCGCACGGATCACGACGGCGACGACAAGGTCCCCTGCGTGCTCGCGGGCCCGACCTGCGACTCGGTCGACGTGATGTACGAGAAGGAGCCGTACTGGCTCCCCGTCAGCCTGGAGATCGGCGACAAGGTGCTGATCGAAGGGACCGGGGCCTACACGACCACCTACTCGGCCGTGGCCTTCAACGGCTTCCCGCCGCTGCGATCCTACGTGATCTGATCCCTCCACCAGGGTCTCTGGTGCAGGACGACTGGAGGACGGCGGGGCGCGAGCCCCGCACCGTCCTGGCGCGCACCTCCCCGCGCCCGCGCTTCGGACCCGGTTCACCGGGTCCAGCTTCCCGAAAGCCCCCCGGATTTCGAACCGCGGCCAAGCCGCCGCGGGGAAGGAGCACGACCATGGCCGCGATCACGATCCGTGACGAAGTCTTTGCCGACGTTGCCGCCCGCGAGGCGCTGCTGGATGCCGCCTTCGGCCCGGCGCGCCACCTGAAGACCTGCGAGCGCCTGCGCGAAGGCCGCCTCCCCTCCTTCGCCCTGACGGCGCAGGACGAGGACGGCCGCCTCGTCGGCACCGTCCGCCTGTGGCACGTGGCCGCCGGCCCTGGCCGGCGCGCGCTGATGCTCGGCCCGCTGGCGGTCGACCAGACCGAGCGTTCCCGCGGCGTCGGCGCCACGCTGATGCGCGCGGCGCTCAACCGGGCGTCGGTCGACGGTGCGCGGGCCGTGCTGCTGGTCGGCGATGCGCCCTACTACGAGCGCTTCGGCTTCTCGGCCGCGGTCACGGAGAGCCTGTGGATGCCGGGCCCGGTCGAGCGGGAGCGGTTCCTCGGTCTCGAGCTGGTGGATGGAGCCCTCGCGGGAGCGCGCGGCTTCGTCAGCGCGACCGGTGAGCTCGCCCCGACGCCGGATCTGGCCGCGCTCGTCGCGGCCCAGGCCAACGACGGCGAGGCCCGCCGCGCGGCGTGAGCCATCAGCTCTCCATCTCTCCAGCGCGTCATGCCCGGGCTTGGCCCGGGCACCCACGACTTGAGGATGGTGCCGGCAAAGTCGTGGGTCCCCGGGCCAGGCCCGGGGATGACGGCGGAGAGGCCGAGGTCAATTGTGAGGCGGCCTTGCCGACGGAGGCGGAGGCCTCCGTTTCTCACCCTTCGTAGGCCGGCCCCGTCCCCCGCGGCTTGGCGTAGGGCGACAGCCCGCGCGGCAGGAACTGGCCGTCCGTCGGGCCGCCGAGGATCTTGCCGTCGTCGTAGACGTGCTTGCCGCGCAGGAAGGTCCCGACCGGCCAGCCGGTGACCTCGAAGCCTTCCCACGGCGTGTAGTCGGACCCGTGGTGCATCAGCGCCTGGCTGATGGTGACCTTGCGGTTCGGATCCCACAGCACGATGTCGGCGTCGGCCCCGATCGCGAGCGAGCCCTTCCTGGGGTAGAGCCCGTACATCTTGGCGTGGTTCGTCGAGGTCAGCGCCACGAACTGCTCGAGCGTGATGCGGCCCTTTGCGACGCCCTCCGAGAACAGGATCGGCATGCGCACCTCGACGCCGGGAATGCCGTTCGGCACCCACTTGAAGGAGGTGCGCGCCTTCGGGTTCAGCTTGCCGACGTCGCCCTCGTAGAAATAGGGGCAGTGGTCGGACGAGAAGGTCTGGAACACCCCCGTCTGGATGCCCTCCCAGATGGCGTCCCAGTCGGCCCGCGTGCGCGGCGGCGGCGAGCAGACATACTTGCCCCCGCTCTCGTCCATGTTGAGGCCCTTGAGGTCGTCCGCGGTGAGCGAGATGTACTGGGTGCAGGTCTCGCCATAGACCTTGAGGCCGCGCTGCTGGGCCCAGCGGATCTGCTCCATCGCCTCGCGACCCGACACGTGCACGATCATGATCGGCACGTCGATGAGCTCGGAATGGGAGATGGCGCGGTGGGCCGCCTCCCGCTCCACGATCTGCGGCCGCGACACCGCATGATAGTAGGGCGCCGTCTTGCCGGCCGCCTCGAGGCGCTCGGTCATGAAGCGGATCGCGTCGTAGCCCTCGCAGTGGACCATCACGAGCGCCTTCTCGCGCCGCGCGCAGTCGAACACCTCGAGCAGCTCGCGGTCGTTCAGGACCATGTCGTCATAGGTCATGAAGACCTTGAACGAGCTGTAGCCGTCGGCCACCAGCGCGGGCAGTTCCTGTCCGAGCACCGTGGGAGACGGGTCGGTGACGATGAGATGGAAGCCGTAGTCGACGAGGCACTGCCCGTCGGCCTCCTTGTGGTAGGCCTTCACGCTCTCGCGCAGGGACGCGCCCTTCGGCTGGATCGCGAAGGGGATGATCGTGGTGTTGCCGCCGGCCACCGCCGAGCGCGAGCCGGTCTCGAAGCCGTCGGCCATCTGCGCGCCATAGGCCTTCTGGGCGAGGTGCACGTGGCTGTCGATCCCGCCGGGCATGACGAGAAGGCCGGACGCGTCGACCACCGTGTCCGCGTCGGTCACCGCCCCGGCGAGCACGGCGACGAGTCCGTCCTTGATGCCGATGTCGCAACGCGTCACGTCGGCGGCGGTCACCACGGTGCCGCCCCGGATCGCAAGGTCATAGGTCGCCATGGAAGTCCCCCCTCGTGTGTCTGAAACGGCAACGTGTCCGCCAAGGACCAGCCCCCGTATGGTGGGCAAACGGATCGAGCGAAACCACGCGCTCTCAACCCAGCTCGAACGTCGTGATGCCGAAGATGCGGTCGAGCGGCAGGCCGGGGTCAGCGCCGCGATACATGCGCGCGGTCTCGAACACCGGCGACAGGTCGTGGCGCTCGGCCAGCGCGATGGCCTCGTCGTTGGGCTCGGGCGGATCGAGCGCGATCTCCTCGCCCTTCACGCCCGACGCGAGGGCCCGGAACAGCAGGTCGGCGTCGCGCGGATCGTCGGCGAACAGCGGGCCGATCTTGTAGCCCTGGCGCGCCTTGCGGATCACGCCATAGCCGCGGACTTCGCCGTCCTCGACGAGGCACCAGCCGGTGCGGCCGCCGTCCCGCGTCCAGCGCCCGACGAAACCGTCGCGGGGCACGGGGAAGAAGGCGCGGTCATAGGCGACCACGGACGGCAGGATGCCCTGCCCGATCCGCGCGAGGCGCGGGTCCTGCGGCATGTCGGCCCGCGCGACGCCGGCGTAGCGGACGTTGCGATGGGCCAGCGCGAAGCCGGACTTGCGGTAGTTGTCCTGCTGCGCGACCACGCCGTCGAGGCCCACGGTGCGCCCGGCGAGCCGACCCATGCCGGCCTGCCAGAGCTGCCAGCCGATGCCGCGGCCCCGAAACTCGGGCGTCGCGATGTAGAAGCCCAGGAATCCGAAGCTGTTGGCATAGGCCACGACGCTGATGCACGCCGCCGGCCGGTCGCCGACGAAAGCCATCAGGAAGCCGCCGGGGTCGGTGGCGAGGAAGGCGTCGGCATCGGCGAGGCCCGGGTTCCAGCCCTCGGCCGCCGCCCAATCGGTGGCGACGTCGAGCTCGGCCCGGGACATCGCCCTGATGGTGATGTCCTGGTTCATGATCACCCCTTGGGAGCGGCATCCGCGAAGATGCCACGGTAGACCTTGGGGCCGGGGGGCGCATAGCCGCCGCGCTTGGAGGTCTTGAGGCCGATCGATGCCATGCCCTCGACGAGTTTCACGGCCGCGGCGACGCCGTCGACGACGGGCAGCCCGTGGCGCTCGGACAGCACGGCGGCAAGATCGGCCATGCCGGCGCAGCCGAGCACGATGGCATCGGCGTGGTCCTCCGCCTTCGCACGCTCGATCTCCTCGCCGATCCGGCGGGCCGCGTCGGATGCCGGGTTCTCGAGTTCGAGCACGGGAACCTCGGCGGCGCGGATGCGGGCGCAGCGGCGATCCAGGCCGTATTTGAGCAGGTTCACCTCCAGGCACGGGATCGACCGCGACAGCGTCGTCACGACGCTGAACCGATGGCCGAGCATGCTGGCGACGTGGTAGGCGGCCTCGCCGATGCCCACCACCGGCGCCCGGGCGAGGGACCGGGCCGCCTCGAGTCCCGTGTCGTCGAAGCAGGCGATGACATGGCCGGCCACGCCGTTCGCCTCGCCACGGGCGATCTCCTCCAGCACGCCCGGGATGCAGAAGGCCTCGTCGTAGTAGCCCTCGATCGAGACCGGCCCGTTGGCGGGCTGGACCGCCGTGATCACGGTGCCGGGCGCCGCCACCGCGCGGGCCGCCTCGCCGATCTTGGCCGTCATGGACGCGGTGGTGTTTGGATTGATGACGAGAATATGCATGAAGCTCACACGAGACCCTTGCCGGCGTCCGAGCCCTTGCGGGCCTGCCGGGCCCGAAGGGTCAGGATGGACGCGAGCGCCACGCCGATGACCACGAAGGACACGCCGGTCGTGACGGTCCCCAGGGCATAGATTTCCGGCGTCGTGACCGTGGTGGTCAAGGCCTGCAGTTCGAGAGGCAGGGTGTTCTTTTCGCCGATCGACTGCGACGAGCGGGCGATCTCGTCCCACGACAGCGTGAAGCCGAACAGCCCGACGCCGACCAGCGAGGGCAGGATGATGGGCAGGATCACGAATCGGAAGGTTTGCCACGGGGTCGCGCCGAGATCGCGCGCCGCCTCCTCGAGCCGCGTGTCGAAGCGGTTGAAGATCGCGAACATGATCAGCAGGCCGAACGGCAGGGTCCAGGTGAGGTGTGCGCCCATGCCCGAGGTGTAGAGCCCCATGGCCGTGGTGTAGCCCTCGGAGAGCCACTCGGGTCCGTAGGTCTTGATGAAGTCGTCGAACAGGCGGAACTGCAACGCGATGCCGAGCGACGTCACGATCGACGGCACGATCAGGCTCGCCACGGTGACGTAGAAGACGAGCGCCTGCCCGCGGAAGCGCTTGCGGAACGCCAGCCCCGCCAGGACCGACAGCACCACGGTGGCCGCCATGACCGTGAGGCTCATGAACACCGAGCGTACGAAGGCACCCTTGATGTCGACGATGCCGCCGCCGTTCCAGAGCTTCTCGAACCAGTGCAGCGAAAGCCCGCGCAGCGGGAAGGTGAGACCGCCTTCCGGCCCCTGGAAGGACAGGACGAAGATCGTGATCATCGGCCCGTAGAGGAACAGCAGGAAGGCGCAGAAGAACGCCAGCAGCCAGTAGAAGGAACCAGGGCGACCCTCGCGCATCTCTAGAGCTCCTTGCGGATGTCGACCACCCGGTTCATCGCCGTGATGATCAGGAGCACCACCGCCAGAAGGATCACGGCATTGGCCGCGGCCGGCGGGAACTGCAGCGCCCCCAGCCGGGTCTCGATGATCTTGCCCGCCGACGCGATCTGCTGGCCGCCCATCACGCCGACCGTGACGAAGTCACCCATGACGATGGTGATCACGAAGATCGAGCCGATCACGATGCCGGGCTTGGCCAGCGGGATGATGACGGTCCACAGCGTCTGCCAGCCGGTGGCGCCGGCGTCGTAGGCGGCCTCGATCAGCCGCTTGTCGATGCGGGCCATCGAGTTGAAGATCGGGATCACCATGAAGAACGTGAACAGGTGCACGAAGGCAAGCACCACGGCGAAATCCGAGTAGAGCAGCCATTCCAGCGGCTCCTTGATCACGCCGAGCTTGATCAGGCCCTGGTTGACGAGGCCGTTGCGCCCGAGCAGCGGGATCCACGAGATCATGCGGATCACGTTCGACGTCCAGAACGGGATGGTGCTGATGAGCGCCAGCGTCATCTGCATGGTCACCGACTGGACGTGGAAGGCCAGGAAATAGGCGATCGTGAAGCCGATCAGCAGGGTGAAGAGCCACACCAGGAAGCAGAACTTCACCGTCGACACGTAGGTCTTCAGGATCGTGCACAGGCCGGGAAGCTGGTCGTAGCAGCCCTCGAAGGTCTCGACGTAGCTGCGCAGCGTGAAGTCGGGGACGAGCGAATACTCGGTGTAGTCCCAGAAGCTGACCATCACCACGAAGGCCAGCGGGATGATGAAGAACAGCCCGAAGACGAACGCGAACGGACCGACCTGAGCCCAGGCGGGAAGGGTGAAGGGATCTTTCGTCTTCACGCGGACCGCGCTCCCGTCTTGCCGGCTGAAAAAGGCCGCGGCGGACGAGCCGCCGCGGCCGGATCGTCGGTCAGCGCCTCAGGCGGCGATGAACTCGTTCCACTTGCGGACCATGTAGTCGTTCTCGTCCATGACGGCGTTCCAGCAGGCGACGTTGCCCATGCGGTCGTCGTAGGAGCCGCCGTCGCGCTTGGAGCCGGCCTTCTCGAGCAGCGAGCCGTCCGGAGCCTTGATGTCGTTCTTGGCCGCCTTGCCTTCCATCCAGAAGCCCCACTCGTCTTCCGTCATGAACTTCTTGGCGGTCGGGAGAACGGCCGAGTAGTAGCCCTGGCGGTTCAGGTAGGCGCCGGCCCAGCCGGACAGGAACCAGTTGACGAACTCGTAGGCCCACTCCGCCTTCTTGCCCGTGACGCCCTTCGACATGCAGAAGCCGGAGGCCCAGGAGCGATAGCCTTCCTTGAGCGGCTGGAACACGCAGGGAATGCCCTTGGAACGCACGGCCGTCACGGCCGGCGACCACATCGACTGGATGACCGTCTCGCCGGACGCCATCAGGTTGACGGACTCGTTGAAGTCCTTCCAGAAGGCGCGGAACTGGCCGGCCTTCTTGGCCTCCGTCAGCACCTTCATCGTCAGGTCGATTTCCTGCTTCGTCATGTTCCCCTTGTCGGGGTACTTGTAGAGGCCGGAGGCTTCCACGACCATCGCCGCATCCATGATGCCGATCGACGGGATGTTGAGGATCGAGGCCTTGCCCTTGAACTCGGGGTTCAGGAGCTCCTTCCAGCTTTCGATCGGACGCTTGATCAGGTCGGGGCGGATGCCGAGCGTGTCGGCATTGTAGGTCGTCGGGATGAGGGTGACCCACTCCGTCACGCCCTTGGCGAACTTGGTGGAGTTCTTGCCCTCGAGGAACATCACCTTCTTGGGCGCCGTGCCCTGGTCGCCGATGACCTTGCCGTTCGGCAGCTGGCCCTTGGTGAAGACCGGCGTGATGTTGTCGAATTCCTTGATCTTCTTGGCGTCGAGAGCAAGGATGTTGCCCGACGGAATGAGCTTCTTCAGGCTGAAGTATTCCGTGTCGAGCACGTCGAACGAGTTCGGCTGGGTGATGACGCGCTTGGTGACGTCGTCCGTCGTGGCCGAGATGTACTCGAGCGTGATGCCCGTGTCCTTCAGGAGCTGCTTGTTGATGTCGTCGGCCTGGTTCACCGCCGTGCCGAGATAGCGCAGGACCTTCTTCTCCTGCGACCAGACGGCCGGGAAGCCGGTGATGGCGCCCGAGCCGGCAGCGGCGCCGGCGACGGCACCGGCCGTCTTCAGCACCGAGCGACGCGATACCCGCGTCGTCTTGATGGTTTCGTCAGTCATGCCCCTCTCCTCATGAAAAAGCCCGTCGCGTCAGGCGGCGGGTGACAAGCGATGGATGTCTGCCTCGCCCCAGGACACGGCGACCTCGTCGCCGGGATTGAGGGGCGCGGCATCGAATGCGGCCTCGCCGACCTGTGCGGTCAGCTCCCGAGCCGCGGGGGATTCCAAACCCACCTGCACGTAGGTGCCCTGGTACTCGACGTCCCGGACACGGGCGCGCAGGTGGCCGCCCTCGCTGCGCGAGAGGCGGATCCGGTCGGCTCGGACGGCGATTGGCCCGGCCGACGTCTCGATGACGTTGTGTCCGCCGATGAAGCGGGCCACGAAGGCGGTGCGCGGTCTGTTGAAGACTTCGCGCGGTGAACCGGCCTGTTCGATCAGGCCCTGGTTCATGACGACGACGAGATCGGCCAGCGCCATGGCCTCGTCCTGGCCATGCGTGACATGCACGAAGGTGATGCCGAGCTGCTTCTGCATCGCCTTGAGTTCGGCGCGCATCTTGATGCGCAGGAAGGGGTCGAGCGCCGAGAGCGGCTCGTCGAGCAGCAGGATCTGCGGCTCGGTGATGAGGGCCCGCGCCAGCGCGACGCGCTGCTGCTGGCCGCCCGAGAGCTGGGCCGGCAGCCGTTCGGCATAGGGGTCCATGGCGACGAGCTTGAGGAGCTCCATCGCCTTGGCACGGCGGACGTCCTTCGCCACGCCCCGCATGCGCAGCGAGAAGGCGACGTTGTCGATGCAGTTGAGATGGGGAAAGAGCGCGTAGCTCTGGAACATCATGGCGGTGCCGCGCCGGGCGGGCGGCAGGTCAGTCACGTTCGCCGCACCGATGATGATGTCGCCCTCGCTCACGGCCTCGTGGCCGGCGATCATCCGCAGCGTCGACGTCTTGCCGCAGCCCGACGGGCCCAGCAGGCAGCAATAGGTGCCGGCAGGCACCTTGAGATCGATCCTGTCCACGGCGGTGGTGATGCCGTAGCGCTTGGTCACGCTGACCAGTTCGAGGGCGGACCCTTTCACGCGATCACTCCTGATTGCGAGGGGAGCGATACAAAGGCCGTGCCAGCGCGGATTCGGCGGGGAGTCTGAGAGACTTGCGAAGACAGCCGCGGTGCGTGGGGCCGCGATCGGCCAGGTGGCGAGCGGCGGGCGCCCAATAAAGAGGCAATTGGATACGATCAGGGGCAGAGATTGTATACGATCTCTACAGGCACGCAGACCGCGGGCATGGCATCATCGCCGCGAGGAGATGCAACCGTGACCGATGGCACGACCGGCCTGCCCGAAGCCGCCGACCGCTCGTCCGAGATCGCGGAGGCGATCGTCGGTGCCATCGTCGAGCAGCGGCTGGCCCCCGGGACGCGGCTGGGGGAAGACGACCTGGGAACGACGTTCGGGGTGAGCCGCACCATCGTGCGCGCGGCCCTTCGCATGCTGGCCCGCGACCAGATCGTGACCATGCGCCCGCACCGCGGCGCGACCGTGGCCTCGCCGACGGTGACCGAGGCGCGCCAGGTCTTCCACGCGCGCCGGGTCGTCGAGGCCGCCCTGATCCGCGATGCCGCGAAAAGCTGCAAGCCGGCCGACGTCCGGGCGCTGCGAGGCCACATCGCCGCCGAAGGCGAAGCCCTGGCCCGTGGCGACCGGTCGGCCGCCATTCGCCTGTCGGGCGACTTCCACATGCGCATCGCCCAGCTGTCGCGGCAGGACGTGCTCACGGGCTTCCTGCGCGAGCTGATTTCCCGGTCGGCACTGGTCATCGCGCTCTACGGCACGACGCGGGCGTCCTCGTGCGGCACGCAGGAGCACGAAGCCCTGCTGGAGGCCATCGCGCGGCACGACGCGGACACCGCCGTCGCCCTCATGACCGCGCACCTGGAGCACGTCGAGCACGATCTCGATCTCGCCCGTGGCAAGGGGACCAGCCTCGACCTCGCCACCGCGCTCGTGGGCCGCCGCTCCTGATCGGCTCACCGACGTCGCTTCGCGGATGGCGTCCGGCGGCACCTCCACTATAGTCCCTCGCCGACACCACGGACCAGCGACCAGTCATGACCGAAACCACCCGCCGCCCGCCCCGCACGCAACTCGCCCCCGGCCTCGAGATCAGCCGCCTCGTCACGGGGCTCTGGCAGGTCGCCGACCAGGAGCGCGACGGGCGCGTCCTCGACCACGCGCGGGCCGCCCAGGACATGGCCGCCTATGCCCGCGCGGGGTTCGACACCTTCGACATGGCCGACCACTACGGCGGCGCCGAACTCATCACGGGCCGCTTCCTGGAGGCCGCCCGCAGGGAGGGCGGTCCCGCGGCGACCGTCTTCACCAAGTGGTGCCCGCCGCCCGGCCCGATGACCGCCGAGACGGTGCGCGCCGGCGTCCAGCGCAGCCTCGATCGCCTTGGCGTCGAGACGATCGACCTGCTCCAGTTCCACTGGTGGACCTTCGAGCATCCGAACTACCTGGATGCCATGCAGGGGCTCGCGGCGCTGCGCCAGGAAGGCCGCATCCGTCACATCGGCGTCACCAATTTCGACACCGCCCATCTGGCGCTGCTGGTCCGCCACGGCATCCCCGTGGCCACCAACCAGGTGTGCTTCTCGGTGCTGGACCGGCGCGCGGCGGAGGACATGAGCACGTTCTGCCTCGCCAACGGCGTGAAGCTTCTCGCCTACGGCACGCTTGCGGGCGGGCTGCTGTCGGAGCGCTGGCTCGGCGCGGCGCCCTCGGCGCACGACGACTGGAGCAAGATGAAGTACCAGCGCTTCGTGGAGGCGATCGGCGGCTGGGACGTGCTGCAGACGATCCTCGCCGCGTTGCAGGCCGTCGGCCGGCGCCACGGCGCGTCCATCGCCAACGTCGCGACCCGCTGGGTCCTGGACCAGCCGGCCGTCGCGGGCGTGATCGTCGGCGCGCGGCTGACGGAGCGCGAGCACCGGGCCGACAACCTGCGGACCTTCGACGTGGTGCTGGACGACGAGGACAAGGCCCTCCTCGACCGGGCCTTCGCCGCCTCGCGGCGCATTCCGGGCGACTGCGGCGACGAGTATCGCCGGCCGCCGTTCCTCACCGCTTCCGGCGACCTCAGCCATCACCTGGCTGCCATCCCGAAGGTCTATCGCGCGGAGCCGGTTCCGGGCCGCCCCGGTCGCACGCGCATCGACAGCGGCAGCATCTGGGAGCCCGTGTGCGGCTACAGCCGCGCGGTCAGGGTCGGCGACCGGATCCTCGTGAGCGGGACGACCGCGACGCATGGATCGGGCGAGGTGGTCTGCCCGGGCGATCCAGCGGGCCAGGCCGTCTACATCCTCGACAAGATCGCTGCGAGCGTCGCCGCGCTCGGCGGTTCGCTGGAGGATGTGGTGCGCACGCGGATCTATCTGCGGAACGCGAGCGACTGGGAGCCCGTGTCCCGCGCCCATGGCCGCTATTTCGGCGAGATCCGTCCGGCGAATACGCTGGTCGAGATCGGCAACCTCATCGGCGACTACCTCGTGGAGATGGAGGCCGAGGCAGTCGTGACCGGCTGACCTCGGCATCTGCCGTCATCGTGAACAAATCGTATTGTGCCCGCTCACTGGGGCGAGCGGAGCATTGCAAGCGGTTGCACTCGGCCTCGCGCCGTGCCGCACTGTGGATCCCAGCTTGAGCGATGGCGTTTTGGTCCGATAGCGAACACCGAACATCCGTTTTACGAACTCAGCATTGCATCGGCGGCTTGGTAGTCGCCCCATAAGTGTAATTTCGACTATCGTCACGCTTCAGATTCAGTTACGACGAACCTCAACAGCGACCAACGATGCTCGCTTGCGAATCGCCTGAGTCCGCTTGGCTCCGCGGTTCATTTCCCAAACCCTGAAGTGGCAGTCTGGCGGGACATCTTCGCCGGCGCCCTCGTCACCCGTCGAAAGATTCCGATGCGCGCAGAAGACATCCAAGCCATTCGGGCGCTTCCCGGCTTCTCGGTCATGGACGACGCCGTGTTCTCACGCATGCTTGCGGTGAGCTTCCTGCAGACGTTCCCCACGGGCGTCGTCCTGCATGAGCAGGACAGCCTCGCCGACTTCCTGTTCGTGCTGCTGAGCGGCTCGGCCGAGCTGACGGCCTGCCACGGCAACAGCGAAGGCACGGTGACCATCTACGGGCCGGGTCGGCCTTTCTCGCTCGCGGCCGTCATCTCCGACAAGCCGACGCTGGCTTGCGCCCGGACGATCGGCCCGTCGCTGGCCCTGATGGTGCCGGCATCGGCGCTTCGCTCGGCCATTTCGGAATGCTGCCGCTTCTCGCAGGCCATGCTGGTCGAGGTGTCTCGCCAGAACCTGGACCTGGTGCGCGAGATCAACAACCAGAAGCTCCGCAACTCTGCCGAGCGCCTGGCGAACTGGATCCTCTCCAGCGCCGAGCGCGTGGGCGCCGAGCGCATCCAGCTGCCGTTCCGCAAGCGCACCCTCGCCTCGCTCCTGGGCATGACCCCGGAGAACCTGTCGCGGACCATCGCCTCGCTGGAACCGCACGGCGTGTCGTTCCACGGAGCGGCCATCGCCATCAGGGACGCGGAGGCGCTGCGCCGGCTCGCGCGGCCGACCGCCCTGATCGACGCCTGACCGGGCGTCACGCCTGCTCCTAAGGGGTATGTCGATCCAGATTGTTGACCTTGCGGTCCGACAATTATCGACATGAAATGGGATGTCAGCGCAAGGTCAGGGGCCTTGCGCTAAGACCGGCCCATGACGACGTCGCGAAACACCCTTCTCAGGACCGGAGCCAGGACCGCCTTGGTCCTGATGCTGGCGTGCGCCGTGGTGCCGGTGTCCACGTGGAACGCTTTTGCCGAGAATGACGGCAACGGCAACGCGGGCGGAAACGGCAACGGCGGCGGAAACGGCAACGGCGGCGGAAACGGCAACGGGAACGGGAATGGCGGCGGCAACGGCAATGCCGGCGGGAACTCCAACGCCGGCGGAAATGGCAACGGCAACGCCAACGGCGGTGGAAATTCGAACGCCGGGGGCAACGGAAACGGAAACGCCGGCGGAAACTCGAACGCGGGCGGCAACGCCAGTGGCAATGCCGGCAACAACGGCAATGCCGGCGGGAATTCCGCCGGCGGAGCGAATGGCAGCAGCAGCGGGAATGCCAGCGGCACCGCCGGCGACACAGGAAGCGCCAGCGCCGGAGGCGCGGCCAACGGTGCCGTGGGGCTCGGCAGTGCGAGCGCCACCGGCGGCTCGAACGGCGCGCGTGGGAATGGCAGGGATGCTCCGTCCGGCCTGTCCGGAATTGCCGATTTCCTCGGCGCCTTGTTCGGCGGGCCGAAGAAGGCCGCCGATCAGGGCCGCCACGGGCCACCGACGCAGAAACTCGAGGACTCCGCTGCGACGGCTCCCGCGCCGCGCGGCACGCAGCCGGAGCGCACCCCGCCCCAGCGAGGCCGTGAGACCGGCCGCGGCGACCAGGACATCGCACGCGAGGCCGTGACCCGCGGACAGGCGGTGCCCTTTGACAAGGTCCTGGCGACCGTCCGCTCGACGGTGCCGGGGTCGGTGCTCGACGTGAAGGTGTCTCGCAATCAGGCCGGGACCATGACATACACTGTCACCGTGTTGGCCAAGGACGGCTGGTACCGCGACGTCGTCGTCGACGCGCGCCGCAACCGGGTCCTCGAGGTGAGGTGATACGTGCGCGTCCTGCTGGTGGAGGACGAGGTTCGGATCGTCGACGAAGTCAGGGAACAGCTCGTCCGCGCGGGCTACGTGGTGGAAGCCTGCCACGACGGCGAAGAGGGCTGGTTCCGCGGCGAGACCGAGGACTTCGACGCCATCATTCTCGATCTCGGGCTGCCCAGGCTCGACGGCCTGTCCGTGATGAAGCGCCTCCGGCGCGCCGGCATCCGGACGCCCATCCTGTGCCTGACGGCCCGTGGGTCGTGGATGGAGCGCGTGGAGGGCATCGACGCGGGCGCCGACGACTACCTGCCCAAGCCCTTCCACGTCGAGGAGCTGCTGGCGCGCCTGAACGCGATCCTGCGGCGCAGCGAGCGGCACCCGTCCCACGTCCTTGAGGCAGGGCCCATCAGCATCGACACGCGCCGCATGACGGTCACCATGCAGGGTGGCACGATCGAACTCTCCCCGCTCGAGTTCCGGCTCCTTCGCTACCTCGTCCACAACAAGGGGCGGATCGTCTCCCAGGTCGAGATCGAGGAGCACATCTACGCCAGCGATCAGGAGCCCGACAGCAATGCCATCGAGGCGCTGGTGAAGCGGATCCGGCGCAAGATCGGCCCCGACACGATCGTGACCAGACGGGGTTACGGCTACCTCGTGGAAGACTGACCATGCGCCAGGCACGCTCGCTGCGGGTGCGGGTGATCGTGCTCGCGGCCGTGTCCATCGTGACGGCCCTCACCGTGGCCGGCGCCAGCCTGATCGTCATCTTCAATCGGCACCTGGACCAGAGGCTCGAGCAGGAACTCGAGACGCGCCTGGTGGAGCTCGCCGCGGCCTTCTCGCTGGACACGAGCGGCGAGCCCAAGCTGAACGCTTTTCCCTCCGACCCGCAGTATCAGTACCCGTACAGCGGTTCGTACTGGCAGGTCAGCGACGCCAACGGGCGCGCGGTGCTGCGCTCGCGCTCGCTGTGGGACGACGAGATGCCGCGCACGCCCGCCTCGACCGGCCGCGGCTCGGCGGTCGAAAGGACGGGCCCCGGCGGATCCACCCTCTTCGTCCTCGAACGCAACGTGCAGGTCTCGGTCGATGGCGGCGCGAGGGCCTTCCTGCTCTCCGTCGCGCTGGGGTCCGCCGACATCGACGGTCTGCGCCGGTCCTTCGCCTTCGACATGGCGGTCGCCCTGTTCCTGCTCGGCGTTCTGCTGCTGGTCGGCGCCTGGCTTCAGGCCGGCGTCGGCCTGAGCCCGCTGCAGAAGCTGCGCGAGCGTCTCAACGCCGTCCACAGGGGCCAGTCCGAACGGCTCAACGGCCCCTTCCCCGACGAGGTGGCGCCGCTCGCCAGCGATCTCAACGCGCTTCTCGACCGCCAGCAGGAACTCGTGGCCAAGGCCCGCGACCGGGCGGGCGACCTCGCCCATGGCCTGAAGACGCCGTTGACGATCCTGTCGGCCGAGGCCCGGCGTCTGGACGAGGCCGGCATGGCGCAGGCCGCGGCGACGCTGCGCGAGCAGATCGGCCTGATGCGCCGCCATGTCGAGCGCGAACTGGCCCGCGCGCGAACCCAGGGCACCCCCACCACGACGGGGCTGCAGACGGAGATCGGCCCGACCGTCGAGCGTCTCCTGCGCCTGATGCGGCGGATGCCGCGCGGCGAGGAGATCGAGTGGGCGATGGAGATCCCTCCCGGCACGCGCTGCGAGATGGACTCGGACGATTTCGGCGAGGTCCTCGGCAACCTGGTCGACAACGCGCGGAAATTCGCCGCGCGCCGCGTGGTGGTGCGCATCCAGGACTCGGACGGCCTGACGGTCTGCGTCGACGATGACGGCCCGGGCGTGGCTGCGCTGCAGGCGGACGTCGTGCTAGAACGCGGCGAGCGCGGCCGCGAGGACATCGAGGGCAGCGGGCTCGGGCTGTCGATCGTCAACGACGTGCTCGCCGCCTACGCCTCGCGCCTCGTGCTGTCGCCCTCGCCCGAGGGCGGCCTCTCGGCCCGCTTCACCGTGACGGGCCGGGCCGGGGCGCCCGTCCCCTCCCCCCGCGTGCAGGGTCCGGTCGCCGGCTGACGGCGGTACGCCGCGGCCCCCGTTCCGTCGCGTCTGCACGAAATCTGCACGAAACGCCTGGAGCCCTGCACGACCGCGCCACAGGTCCCCCGCCGGCCCGCGGCAACCTTGCCGCATGAGCAACAGCACGACACCGACGACCACCGCCGCCTCCCCGAAATTGCCTGCGATCCTCCTCAAGGACGGCTGGTGGCTGGTCGAGGTCCCCGATCGCACGGCCGACATCCTCGTCCTGCCCACGGGCCCCGAACGCCGGCGACGCCTGGCGAGATGCCGTCTGCGGGAGTGTGCCCGATGAGCGCGACGCTCGCGAGCGTGCATCGCGGGCCGCGCGCGGGAACGTGGCTCACGCGCCGCGGCCTCACGGCCGGTGCCATCGTGCTCGCCGGGGATCGGCTCCTCTACGGGGTGGACCCGGCGCTGGGCCTGGCCCTGTTCGGCGCGGCGCTGGCGCTGCTGTCCTGCCTCCTCAATCCCGTTCGCGCCGACAGCGGCACCCGGGTCACGGCAGGGATCGTCCTGGCCGCGGGCCTGCTGCCCGTCGTCGTCGATGCCAATCCCCTGTCGGTTGCCTTCGTGTTCGCGGGCGTCGCGGTCTGCGTGACGGTCCTGGGACAGGTCCGGAGAGCCTGGCCCGCGGCCTGGATCTCGGCGCTGGTGATTCCCCTCGCCGGGCCCGTGCGGCTGGTGCTGGATCTTCGCCGCGCCCGCCGCGCGATGGCCCGTCAGCGGACCGGGCGGGTCCGGCTGGTGGCCCTCCTCGGCTGGCTGGTGCCCGTCGGCCTGTCGGTGGTGTTCTTCGCGCTGTTCGTCGATGCCAACCCGGTTCTGGAGGACTGGCTGGCCTCGCTCGATCCGGGCGCGTGGGGCCCGATCGTCCAGCCGGAGCGCATGCTCTTCTGGGGAGCCCTCGCGGTCGCCGCCTGGCCCTTCCTCCACGTCGTCCATCCGCGCCGCAAGTCGCCGGCGTGGGACGTGTCCGTTCCGGCAAGGGAGACGGTGTTCTTCGGTCCCACGGTCATCCTGCGCAGCCTCGTGCTGTTCAACCTGGTCTTCGGCCTCCAGACCGCGCTCGACGCCACCTACCTGTGGGCCGGCCACGCTCTCCCCGCGGGGATGACTCATGCGAGCTATGCCCATCGCGGCGCCTATCCCCTGGTGGCGTCCGCCCTCCTGGCGGGCGCCTTCGCCATCGCGGCGACCCGCCACGAGAGGGTGGGCCGCGGATCGCTGGCGACGACCGCCCTGCTGGTCCTGTTCCTGGCCCAGAACGTCCTGCTGGTGGTGTCCTCCATCCGCCGGCTCGACCTCTACGTGGACGCCTACGGCATGACGCAGTGGCGCCTCTCCGCGATGATCTGGATGGGGCTCGTCTGCTTCGGGCTGGCGTCGATCGTGCTCGCCATCGTCGCCGGCAGGGGCACGCGCTGGATCGTGCGGACGAACGCCCTCGCCGCGGTGCTGGTGCTCTACGGCTGCACGTTCGCGCCCTTCGCCGACGTCATCGCGCGCAGCAACCTGTCGCGCTGCGCCGCGGATGGCTGCGACGCCGTTCCCTTGGACTGGCCCTACCTGTGGCGGCTCGGACCGCAGATCATCCCCGCCCTGGACGATGCCATCCGCGGCTCGCGCGACCCGCGGCTGATCGAAAGGGCGACGGCGATGCGGGCCAGGCTGGCCGAAGCCGTCACGACGCGGCAACGGGACTGGCGGGAATGGTCGTTCGATTCATGGCGTCTTGACGGATACCTCGCTAGACATGGCACCGTTCAGAGTCAGGCCGGCATTGAATGATGAGCCGCATCCTGGTCGTCGACGACGATCCCCAGATCCGCGACGTCGTGTGCTTCGCCCTCGGCAAGGCCGGGATGGAGACGTGCCAGGCCGCCAGCGGCCAGTCCGCGCTGGACCTGCTCGCCGGCTGGCGACCGCAACTCGTCATCCTGGACGTCGGCATGCCCGACATGGACGGCCTCGAGACCTGCCGGCGCATCCGTCGGACCAGCGAGGTCCCGATCCTCTTCCTGTCCGCCAGGGACGACGAGATCGACCGGATCCTGGGGCTGGAGATGGGCGGCGACGACTATGTCACGAAGCCGTTCAGCCCGCGCGAACTGGTGGCACGGATCGCCGCCATCCTGAGGCGGGGCCAGCGCCCCGCCGCGCAGGAGCCCGGCCACGTCCTGCGCCAGGGCGGCCTCGTCCTGGATCTCGACGGGCACGCCCTCAGCTGGGACGGATCCGCCGTCAAGGTCACGATCCTCGAGTTCCAGCTCCTGCAGGCGCTCATCGAGCGTCCGGGTCAGGTCCTGTCGCGCGAACGCCTCATGCAGGCCGCCTATGGCGGCGGCATGCAGGTGTCCGACCGCACCATCGACAGTCACGTCCGCAACATCCGCGGCAAGCTGGCGGTGGTGGGCTGTGCTTCCGCGATCGAGACCGTGCATGGACTGGGCTTCAGGCTGGGTCCATGCCGGGCGCCGGCATGACGGGCTCCCGCCCGGCCCGCGTCCCGACCAAATGGCGGCCTTCGCTCGGGCTGGTGGTCGCGCTGGTCCTGGGGCTCGCGATCGTGCTGCCGCTCGCGCTCGCTCTCGTGCTGCGCGTCCACGAGAGCGAGTTCGTGAGAAAGGCCAGCGCGGCGGAGGCGACCACGGTCGCGCTCGTCCTGGCGGCGCTGCTCGCCGGCCTTGCCGGGTTCGTCATCCATCGCTCCGTCACGCGGCCGGTCAAGGCGCTCATCGACCGGACGCGGGCGATCGCCGCGGGCGACCGTGCCGCCCTCGCGCCCCTCGAGCGGCACGGGACGGCCGAACTCGCAGAGCTTTCGCAGAGCCTGCTCGACATGGCGGGAGGCCTGGCCCGGCGCGCCGACTTCATCCGGACGTTCGCGGCCCATGTCTCCCACGAGCTGAAGTCGCCCCTGACCTCCATGCGGGCGGCCGCCGAGATCCTGCTCGACGACGCCGCCGAGGCCGGCCAGCCCCTGACCCCGCAGGACCGCTCGCGGCTCCTGACCACCGTGGTCGCCGAGGCGGACCGGCTCGAACGGCTGCTGGGCCGGCTGCGCGAGCTGGCGCGCGCCGAAGGCGTTCCCGCCGCCGGCCAGTGCGGGCTGGACGGCGTGGTCGCGGACCTGCGGGCCAAGCATCGGACGCTGGCGATCGAGGTCTCCGCCGGCCCGGACGACACCCTGCCCATGTCGGCCGAAGCGCTGGCGATCGTGCTCGGCCAGCTCATGGACAACGCCGCCCGGCACGGCGCGACCCGTGTCGGCATCGCGGCCGCCCGCGACGGCGACCACATCGTGGTGGACGTCGCGGACGACGGCGAGGGCATCGCGCCCGGCAACCGGGAGCGCGTCTTCGACGCCTTCTTCACGACCCGGCGGGCCGAGGGCGGAACGGGAATGGGCCTGGCGATCGCCAGATCCGTGGTCGAGGCGCAGGGCGGCACCATCGGCCTTCGCGACACGGTGCGGGGGGCGACGTTCGCGATCGCCCTGCCCGCCGGTCAGCCCAGGTCGTCGAAGATCTGGCCGCCGTCGTAGCCCATCGCGATGCGTCCCAAGGCGGCGGCGCGTTCGTCGGCGGTCGCGGGAAGAACCGCGGCGGGGTCGGCGCCCGCGGCCCGCACGAGGCTCTCGAGCATCGCATCGTCGAGCGTGGGCAGGGACGCCCACAGCCCTCTGCGCAGGACGTCGGCCAGCGCGTGGTCCGGATGGCGCGGCTCGAAGGCGCGGCCGATCTCGTAGAGATGCGTGACGCTGTCCCAGGCCACGGGCGCCGCCTTTAGCCGCTGCGCGACCTCCGGCGCCTCGCGCGCCACGTAGAAGCGGTTGAGCTTGTCGAAGAAGACGAAGTCGTAGCCCTGGGCCAGGAGGTCTGGCTCCCAGCCCTCCCATGCGGGCTCGTTGGTGCCGGGCGCGATCGCCTCGGCCACGATCAGCGTCGGCCGGACACGGCTCCAGTCGTTGCCCGCGAGCACCTCGCCCTCGGCGCCCTCGACGTCGATCTTCAGCACGTCGAAACCGCCGGGACAATGATCGCGGGCGAGCGAGGCCAGCGTCAGCATCGGAACGGTGGTGGTCACCAGCCCGGCGCCGAAGCGCTCGCCGGCCGACCGGGCATGGTCCTCGACGATGCTGGACAGGCCGTGGAAGCGCTCGATGGCGTGGAAGGCCGCTTCGCCGTCCCTGCGGCCGACGACGCACTGGAGCACGGTGTCGCGCGGCCGCAGGCGCGCATGCAGCGCGGCCAGGGACGCCTGGGGCTCGACGACCACGCCCCTCCAGCCCTGGAGGTAGGCGGCATACGTGACGTTGTCGGCCACGGGATGCCCGCCACCGATGTCGACATAGACGCCCTCGGCGCGCCCGCCGAAGGCGAGCGCGATGTGGACGTCCTCGAGGTTCTGCGCGTAGGACAGCGGCCTTCCGGGAGGAACGGTCATGCCGCCCTCACTCCTGCGGAACGGCGCATTCGCGGCCGCTGCGCGCCGACTCCAGCATCGTCTCGATCAGCGTGTGGACCCGCAGCGCTTCCCGCCCGGAGATGGTGGGCGCCCGGCCCCCGTCGAGCGCGTCGAGCCAGTCCGCGATGACCGCCTGGTGCGGCTCGTGGGAGAAGGCCATGGGGTCGGCGCCGCCGCCGCCACCGCCGTCGTTGCCGGAGCGCTCGTGCCGGCCGTCCTGCCACCAGATGTCCAGCGACTGGCTGGCGAGCCGGGCCGTGCCCCGCGCGCAGGCGATCTCGATGGTCTCCGGAAAGCCCGGATAGGCGACGGTCGTGGCGTCGATGGTGCCGATGGCCCCGTTGGCGAAGCCGATCGCGGCCGCGGCGATGTCCTCCGTGTCGATCTGTCGCAGCGGGGAGGTGACGGCCATCGCCGCCACGCGGGTGATCGGGCCGGCCAGCGACTGGAACAGGTCGAGCGTGTGGATCGCCTGGGTGATGAGGACGCCACCGCCATCGCGCGCCTTCATGCCGCGGCCCGGCTCGGCGTAGTAGGCGGGCGTGCGCCACCAGCGCACCGAGGCGGAGGCCGAGACGACCTCCCCGAGCTCGCCCGAGGCCAGCACCTCGCGCAGCCGCCGCGAAACGGCGCGGAAGCGGAATTGCAGCATCACCTGCAGCGGCAGCTTCGCCGCTTCCATCGTCTCGACGATGCGCCGCGCCCGCGCCAGCGAGATCTCCAGCGGCTTTTCCAGGAGCACGGCCTTGCCGGCGGCCGCGCAGCGTTCGACGAGCTCGAGATGGGTGTTGGGGGGCGTCAGGATCAGGACGCCGTCGATCGACGGGTCCGCGAGCACCTGCTCCAGCGAGCCCACGACGGGAAGGTCCGGATTGGCCGCGGAAAAGGCGGCGCGCCGGGCGGCGCTGGGCGCGAAGCACGCGCCGATCTCGACGCGGTCGGACAGGTCGCGAAGGCCTGCGAGGTGGGGCTTGTGGGCCATGCCGAGGCCGACGAGAGCGACCCGTCGGCGCGCCGGCGCGGAAGAAGAGGATGTCATGCGAGGCGTTTCCCCGGACCGGAGCGGTCCGCGGCCTCAGTCTCGCGAATTGTGGTGTGCGACGCCAGTCCCTGCCGTCGGCCGGCCCTCAGCGTTTTCGACCGGTCCAGGCCACGTGATGCAGCTCGGGCGCCACGGCGTCGGGCATGCGGAAGCCGAAGCCGCCGGCGAGCCGGGGATCCGGTTCGAGCCGGGGATTGAGAAAACCATCGCGAGGCCAACGCACGCAGCTCGAGACACCGAACTTGCGCTTCGTCACGGGGCGACCTGAGGGATGCTTCTGAGCCATGGGGGATTTGCCCTTTCCGGGAACAATGCCTACCCGGACGCGGCTCCGCTCACAATCAGGACGATACCCGACGGGAGATATCCCCGAACCCGGCGGCTGGCCCGGGAGGGCGACGCCGTTGCGCCGGTCGCGCCCGTCCCGTATGTGCAGACCGCCCCGGGCACCCGACCGGAGGCTTGACCCATGACTTCGACGCTCCGGCGTCCAGCGGCCCAGGACTTTGCGCCATGAGCGAACGGCTTTCCCTGTCGAAGGACAAGATCCGCGTGCTGCTGCTGGAGGGCGTCAACGACAGCGCGGCCGAGCTGTTCAGCTCCGCCGGCTACAGCAACGTGACGCGCCTGCCGAAGGCACTGGACGGCGAGGCCCTGCGGGCCGCGCTGCAGGGCGTTCACATTCTCGGCATCCGCTCGCGCACCCAGCTCACCGAGGCCGTGTTCGACGCGGCGGACCGGCTCATCGCCGTCGGGTGCTTCAGCGTCGGGACCAACCAGGTGGACCTGGACGCGGCGCGGTTGCGCGGCATTCCGGTGTTCAATGCGCCTTTCTCCAACACGCGTTCGGTGGCGGAGCTCGTGATCGGCGAGATCGTGATGCTGCTGCGGCGGGTGTTTCCGCGCTCCATGGCCGCGCATGACGGGGGATGGGACAAGTCGGCCACCGACAGCCTGGAGGTGCGCGGCAAGACGCTGGGCATCGTCGGCTACGGCAACATCGGAAGCCAGCTGTCCACCCTGGCCGAGGCGATGGGCATGAAGGTCGTCTACCACGACCTCACCGACAAGCTCAGGCACGGCAACACGGAGCCCGTGGAAACCCTGCAGGCCCTGCTGGCCATGAGCGACGTCGTCAGCCTGCACGTGCCCGAGACGCCGGCGACGGCCGGGCTGATCGGTGCCGCCGAAATCGCCCAGATGAAGCCCGGCGCCTATCTCATCAACAACAGCCGCGGCACGGTGGTCGACCTGGACGCCCTGGCGGCGGCCCTGCGCGACAAGCACCTGCGCGGCGCGGCCGTGGACGTGTTTCCCGTCGAGCCCTCGGCCAACGGCGAGCGCTTCGTGTCTCCCCTGCAGGGCCTGCCGAACGTGATCCTGACGCCGCACATCGGCGGCTCGACGGAGGAGGCGCAGGAGCGCATCGGCGGCGAAGTGTCGCGCAAGCTCGTGGACTACAGCGACGTGGGCTCGACGGTCGGCGCCGTCAACTTCCCGCAGGTGCAGCTGCCGGCGCGCCCCTCCGGCACTCGCTTCATCCAGGTCCAGCGCAACATGCCCGGCATGCTGGGCCAGTTGAACGACCTGATCGCGTCGCGCGGCATCAACATCACCGCGCAGTACTACCAGACGGACGGCGAGGTCGGTTACGTGGTGCTCGAATGCGAGCGCGTCGAGAACTCGACCGAAGTGGTCGAGGCCGTCCGCGCCCTGCCCGGCACCATCCGGGCCCGCCTGCTGCACGGGTGAGCTCCGGGCCGTCGCGCCTCCTTGATAGGTCAGCCTTTCTGTCCTATGCTGATGCCTGACGGGAGAAGTCCATGATGGACCCCCGTGCCCTCGGTGGCGATGTCAGGCGGAGGATGGAATGAGCGGTGCTGGTCCGGAGCTGCGCGACGTCTCCCTGGACGACAAGTACGATCTTTCCAAGGACCGCATCTTCCTGACCGGCACGCAGGCGATCGCCCGCCTGCTCCTCATGCAGCACGAACGCGACCGCCGCGCCGGGCTCAACACCGCCGGCTTCGTCTCCGGCTATCGCGGCTCGCCCCTCGGCGGGCTGGACCAGCAGCTCGCCAAGGCGCGCAGGATCCTCGAGCCGCGCCACATCGTCTTCCAGCCCGGCATCAACGAGGAGCTCGCGGCCACCGCCTGCTGGGGCACGCAGCAGGCCGAGATGCGCGGCGACGGCGCCTATGACGGCGTCTTCTCGGTCTGGTACGGCAAGGGTCCCGGCGTCGATCGCTCGGGCGACGTGTTCCGCCACGCCAACATGGCCGGGACCTCGCCGCATGGCGGCGTGCTCGCCCTCATGGGCGACGACCACACCGCCGAGAGCTCGACGACGGCGCACCAGTCCGAGTTCCACTTCGTCGACGTGATGATCCCGATCCTGAACCCCGCGGGCGTGCAGGAGATCCTCGACTACGGCCTCTACGGCTTCGCCATGAGCCGCTTCTGCGGCAGCTGGGCCGCCCTCAAGTGCATCAAGGACACCGTCGAATCGACCGCGATCGTCGACGGCGCGCTCGACCGCGTGCAGATCGTCCGGCCCGAGTTCGAGATGCCGCCGGGCGGCCTGAACATCCGCCCGCGCGACGGCATCCTGGAGATGGAGGCCCGCCTCCACGACTGGAAGCGCGACGCCATGCTGGCCTTCGTGCGGGCGAACAGGCTCAACCGCATCATCACCTCGGGCGGGCCGGACGCGCGCATCGGCGTCATCACGGTCGGCAAGTCCTACCTCGACGTGCGCCAGGCCATGGACGACCTCGGCATCGACGAGGTGAAGGCCAACGCGATGGGGTTGCGTCTGTACAAGATCGCCTGCCCCTGGCCGCTCGATCCCGTCGGCCTCAAGGAGTTCGCGCAGGGCCTCGACCTCGTGATCGTGGTCGAGGAGAAGCGGTCCCTCATCGAGGTGCAGGTCCGCGAGGA
Source organism: uncultured Alsobacter sp. (assembly GCF_945952055.1). GTDB lineage: Bacteria > Pseudomonadota > Alphaproteobacteria > Rhizobiales > Beijerinckiaceae > Alsobacter. The sequence continues at coordinate 131,058 of NZ_CAMFHB010000006.1, read as the reverse complement.
GCTCTACGGCACCGCCAACCAGCCGGTCTGCATCGGCAAGAAGGACGAGCAGGGCCGCTGGCTCTTCCCGGTCAAGGGCGCGCTGGACCCCAACGACGTCGCCATCACCATCGGCGAGCGCCTCCTTGCCGTGCGCCCCGACGAGGAGCTCTCCGCCCGCGTCGCCCGGCTGAAGCAGGCGCAGGCTCGCCTCGTCGAGACCAAGGACGTGGCCAACCGCATTCCCTATTTCTGCTCGGGCTGCCCGCACAATTCATCGACGAAGGTGCCCGACGGCATGCGCGCCTATGCGGGGATCGGCTGCCACTACATGGCGCAGTGGATGGACCGCTCGACCGAGGGCTTCACCCAGATGGGCGGCGAAGGCGCCAACTGGGTGGGCGAGGCCCCGTTCTCCCGGCGCGGCCACGTCTTCCAGAATCTCGGCGACGGCACCTGGAACCACTCCGGCACGCTGGCGCTCCGCTTCGCGCTCGCGGCCAAGGTGAACGTCACCTACAAGCTGCTGTTCAACGACGCCGTCGCCATGACCGGCGGGCAGCATCACGAGGGCGGGCTCACCGTCGACGCGCTGGCGCGGCAGGTGGCGGCGGAAGGGGTCAGGCGCATCGCGCTCGTCTCCGACGAGCCGGACAAGTACCCGCCGGCCACCGACTGGCCGGCCGGCATGACCCGCCACCACCGCTCCGAACTTGACGCCATCCAGCGCGAACTCGCCGAGGAGCCGGGCGTCACCGCCATCATCTACGACCAGACCTGCGCGGCCGAGAAGCGGCGCCGCCGCAAGCGCGGCGAGTTCCCCGACCCCGACAAGCGCGTCTTCATCAACACCCAGGTGTGCGAAGGCTGCGGGGACTGCGGCGTGCAGTCAAACTGCGTCTCCGTGCAGCCGGTCGAGACGGAGTTCGGCCGCAAACGCCGCATCGACCAGTCGAACTGCAACAAGGACTTCTCCTGCGTCAGCGGCTTCTGCCCGTCCTTCGTGACGGTCGAGGGCGCCACGATCCGCAAGGCCGCACCCGCTCAGGGGACGGCGCAGGACACGGTGGACCAGGCGCCGCTGCCCGAGCCCGTCTACCCGGCCATCTCCCGGCCCTACGCCATCATCGTGACCGGCGTCGGCGGGACCGGCGTCGTCACCATCGGCGCGATCCTGGGCATGGCCGCGCACCTGGAGGGCAAGGGTTGCGGCATGATCGACATGGCCGGCCTCGCCCAGAAGGGCGGCGCCGTCTACAGCCACGTCAAGCTGGCGCCCCGACCGGACGACATCCACTCGATCCGCGTGGCGGCCGGCGAGGCCGACCTCGTGCTCGGCTGCGACCTCGTCGTCACGGGCACGCGCAAGGTGCTCGCCGCGGTCAAGGCGGGAGAGACGGCGCTGGTCGTCAACACGGCCGAGGTCCTTCCCGGCGACTTCGCCCGCAACGCGGATTTCTCGCTGCCGGCCGAACGCATCAAGCGCGCGGTGGGCTCGGCGGCGGGCCAGGAGAACGCGTTCTTCATCGATGCGACGCGCATCGCCACGGCGCTGACCGGCAATGCCATCGCCGCCAACATGTTCATGCTCGGCTACGCTTTCCAGAAGGGCCGGGTCCCCCTGTCGTCGACCGCCCTGTTGAAGGCCATCGCGCTCAACGGCGAAGCCGTGGCGATGAACCAGTCCGCCTTCACCTGGGGCCGGCGCGCCGCCCTCGACGAAGCCGCCGTGACGGCGCTGGCAGTCCCGCCCAAGGCGGCCGAAGGCGACCTGCGGATCTCGCAGACGCTGGACGACGTCATCGCCCGCAGGGTCGAGACGCTCACCCGCTACCAGGACCGGGCCTATGCGGATCGCTACGCCGCCCGCATCGCCGCGGTCCGCGCCGCCGAGGAGAAGGCCGTTCCCGGATCGACCGCGCTGACCGAGGCAGCCGCGCGGTTCCTGTTCAAGCTCATGGCCTACAAGGACGAGTACGAGGTCGCTCGCCTCTACACGGACGGAACCTTCGCCCGCGCCCTGGCGGCCCAGTTCGAAGGCGACGTGAAGCTCACCTTCCATCTCGCCCCGCCCCTGCTCGGCCGGCGCGACGGCGAAGGGCGCCCGGTGAAGACCACGTTCGGCCCGTGGATGCTCGGGGCGATGCGCCTTCTGGCCCGCATGAAGCGCCTGCGCGGCACGGCGCTCGACATCTTCGGCTACAGCGCCGAACGGCGCACCGAGCGCGCGCTGATCGCCCGCTACGAGGCGCATGTCGACGAAGCGCTGGCGCGGCTCTCGCCCTCGACGCTGCCCATCGCCGTGGCGCTCCTGTCCCTGCCGGAGAAGATCCGCGGCTACGGTCCGGTCAAGGAGCGGCATCTGGCCGCGGCGAGGGCCGAGGAAGAGCAGCTGCTGGGCCGGCTGCGCTCGCCCGATTCACTCCCCCTCGCGGCCGAGTAGCCGGGCCGTTTTTCCGCCTCCCTCCAGGGGTGTGCCGCCCGGCGGTGGCGCGCCCGCTTCCACGAAAGTCGCGGTTGCCTTGCCAGAATGAGGGAATACCCTCATTTTTGACTGTTGAAGGACTGGATCGCGACATTCCGCGAACCATATCTTTCATCGCCCATTCGTCCGGCCTGGCCGGGTGACGGGCATCGCGACCAGCCAAGACGGCCGGGACTACCGGCGCGGGCTGGATGATCGGATGCCGATGCAACCGGTCCAGAGGAGGGAGGAACAACGTGGTAGCCACTCAGGCTTCACGAGAGGACACGTTTCCGAAGTTGCTCGACCGGAACGCCACCGTGCGCGGCGGCCGGACGGCGATGCGGCACAAGGACCTCGGCATCTGGCAGTCGTGGACGTGGTCGGAGGTGCGCGAGATCTGCCGCGCCTTCGCCGAGGGCCTGCGCACGCTGGGTGTGACGCCGGGCGAGACCGTGGCCGTCATCGGGTCGAACCGCCCTCGCCTGTACTGGTCGATGATGGCCGCCCAGATGCTCGGCGCGGTCCCTGTGCCGGTCTATTCGGACTCCGTGGCGGAGGAGATGGCCTACGTCCTCGCCCATGCCGAGGTGAAGGTCGCCATCGTCGAGGACCAGGAACAGGTCGACAAGGTGCTGTCGATCGCCGATCGCCTGCCCACCCTGCGCCACGTCCTCTACGACGAGGAGCGCGGCCTGCGCGACTACGACCATGGCCGCCTGCATCCGATCGGGCAGATGCTCGCCGAGAGCCGCAAGCGGCTGGCGTCCGATCCCTCGGCAGGCCAGGCGCTGGACGCGAGCGTGGCGGGGAGCAAGGGCTCCGACCTCGCCATCATCCTCTACACATCGGGCACCACCGGCCGGCCCAAGGGGGTGATGCTCACCCACGACAACGTGCTGATTTCCGCCCGCAACGGCTGCGACTTCGACCGCCTGGACGAGACGGACGAGGTCATCGCCTACCTGCCGCTCGCATGGGTGGGCGACCACATCTTCTCCTACGCCCAGTCGCTCGTGGCCGGCTTCTGCGTGAACTGCCCGGAAAGCCCGGACACGGTGGTCGAGGACCGGCGCGAGATCGGCACGACCTACGCGTTCGCCCCGCCGCGCGTCTACGAGAACCTGCTCACCCTCACCATGGTGCGCATGGAGGATGCGGGCGCCCTCAAGCGCCGGATGTTCCACTACTTTCTGGGCGTCGCACGCCGCTGCGGCGAGAGGATCCTGGACGGTGAGAGCGTGTCGCTCGGCGACCGGCTGCTCTACCGGCTGGGCGAATTCCTCGTCTACGGCCCGCTCAAGAACCGCTTCGGCCTCACCCGCATCAAGGTCGCCTACACGGCCGGCGAAGCCATCGGCCCCGAGATCTTCCGGTTCTTCCGGGCGCTCGGCGTGAACCTGAAGCAGCTCTACGGCCAGACGGAAGCCTCGGTCTACGTGACCATGCAGCCCAACGGCGAGATCAAGGCCGACACCGTCGGCCGGCCCGCTCCCGACGTCGAGGTCAGGATCGCCGACGACGGCGAGGTGATGTTCCGCTCGCCCGGCGTCTTCCAGGCCTACTTCAAGGACCCGGAGGCGACGCAGCGCACCAAGACCGCCGACGGCTGGGTGCATTCGGGCGATGCCGGCTTCTTCGACAAGAGCGGCCACCTGAAGATCATCGACCGCGCCAAGGACGTCGGGCGCATGCGCGACGGCTCGCTGTTCCCGCCGAAATACGTCGAGAACAAGCTGAAGTTCTACCCCAACATCAAGGAGGTCGTGGCCTTCGGGAACGCGCGCGACCACGTGGCCTGCTTCGTCAACATCGACCTCGTGGCGGTCGGCAACTGGGCCGAGCGCAACAACGTGGTCTATGCCTCCTACCAGGAGCTCGCCGGCCATCCGCTGGTCTACGACATGATCGCGGCGCACGTGGACGAGGTGAACCGTTCGCTCGCCGCCGAGCCCATGATGGGCGGGGCCCAGGTGGCGCGCTTCCTGATCCTGCACAAGGAGCTCGACGCCGACGACGGCGAGCTCACCCGCACCCAAAAGGTGCGGCGCGGCTTCATCGCCGACCGCTACGGCCCGCTGGTCGACGCGCTCTACGACGGATCCTCGGAGGCCGACATCCGGACCGAAGTGACCTTCGAGGACGGCCGCAAGGGCGTCATCGCCGCGCGGGTGAAGGTGCGCGACTGCAAGACCTACCCCGTGACCCAACAGCAGACCCTGGAGGCGGCGGAATGAGGGCTCCGGGATCGGACAAGGGACAGATGGCCGGCGACGTGCTTCTGGCCGTCGACGACGTGTCGCTGTCGTTCGGCGGCGTGAAGGCCATCACCGACGTGTCGTTCGACATCCGCAAGGGAGAGATCCGCGCGATCATCGGCCCGAACGGTGCCGGCAAGACGTCGATGCTGAACGTCATCAACGGCTTCTACCACCCGCAGCACGGCCGCATCACCTTCAAGGGCGAGACCCGCCAGCGCATGCGGCCGCACGTGGCGGCCTCGCAGGGCATCGCCCGCACCTTCCAGAACGTCGCGCTCTTCAAGGGCATGAGCACGCTCGACAACATCATGGCCGGGCGCACGCTGAAGATGGACGGGTCCTTCTTCTGGCAGCTGTTCCGGCATGGGCCGGCGATGCGCGAGGAAATCGAGCACCGCAAGGTCGTCGAGGAGATCATCGACTTCCTCGAGATCCAGGCCATCCGCAAGACCCCGGTGGGCAAGCTGCCCTACGGCCTGCAGAAGCGCGTCGAACTCGGCCGCGCGCTCGCCATGGAGCCGGACCTGCTGCTCCTGGACGAGCCGATGGCCGGCATGAACCTCGAGGAGAAGGAGGACATGTCCCGCTTCATCCTCGACGTGAATAACCAGTTCGGCACGACCGTGGCGCTGATCGAGCACGACATGGGCGTCGTGATGGATCTGTCGGACCGCGTCGTCGTGCTGGAATACGGCCGCAAGATCGCCGACGGCACGCCGGACGAGGTCAAGCGCAACCAGGCCGTGATCGACGCCTATCTCGGCGTGCCGCATTGAGGGACTGACGATGAGCGCGATCGAAGCTCCCGAACCGCCGCTGCGCCTCACGCCCACGGGCTGGACCCTGCTCGGGCTGGCAGGCGCGGCGATCCTGCTGCTGCTGGCGAGCCTCACCGGCGTCATCGGCAAGGGCAACCCGCTGGACACGGTGTTCATCGACCCGTTCCGACAGATGAAGGACGCTCCCGACCTGCTCGTGCAGACGGTGTGGGAAGGCCTCGTGTCGGGCGTGCTCTATGCCCTCATCGCGCTGGGCTTCGTGCTGATCTTCAAGGCCTCGGGCGTCTTCAACTTCGCCCAGGGCATCATGGTCGTGTTTGCGGGCCTCACCCTGGTCGGCTTCTACGAGATGGGCGTGCCCGCCTTCCTCGCCCTCATCCTCACGCTGGGCGTGATGTTCCTGCTGGCGGTCAGCGTGGAGCGCGTCGTGCTGCGGCCGCTGGTGAACCAGCCCGACATCATCCTGTTCATGGCGACGTTCGGCATCACCTACGTGCTGATCGGCCTGGGCGAACTGGTGTTCGGCGGCAACCCGAAGCAGATGATCGCCGACCAGCTCATGCTGCCCAAGGGGTCCATCGAGTTCCCCTTCGCCGGCGGCTTCGTCGCCCTGCAGAAGATCGACATCGCCGCCGCCCTGATCGCCGCGCTCATGATCGCCGCGCTCGCCTTCTTCTTCCAGAAGACCCGCATCGGCCGCGCGCTGCGCGCGGTGGCCGACAGCCACAAGGCGGCGCTGTCGGTCGGCATCTCGCTGAACCAGATCTGGGTCATCGTGTGGTTCACGGCGGGCATCGTCGCGCTGGTCACCGGCATCATGTGGGGCGCGCGATCGGACGTGTCCTTCGCGCTGCAGATCATCGCGCTCAAGGCTTTGCCGGTGCTGATCCTCGGCGGCTTCACCTCGGTGCCGGGCGCCATCGTCGGCGGGCTCATCATCGGCATCGGCGAGAAGCTCGGGGAATTCTACTGGGGCCCGCTTGTGGGCGGCGGCATCGAGAGCTGGCTCGCCTATTTCATCGCCCTCGCCTTCCTGCTGTTCAGGCCGCAGGGCCTGTTCGGCGAGAAGCTCATCGAGCGCATCTGAGGGGGGACGGGCGTGTTCTACAGGGAAGCCGGCCAGTTCAAGACGAGCTACGCGGCCGACATGGCCGTGTTCCCGATCCGCCAGGATCGCATCGGCATCGCCATCATCCTCGCGCTGGCCTATCTGGGCATCCCGGCGCTGCAGAACGAGTTCCTGCTCACCAGCGTCATGATCCCGATGCTGGTGTTCTCGCTGGCCGCCATCGGGCTCAACCTGCTCACCGGCTACACCGGCCTGCTGTCGCTCGGCACCGGCGCCTTCATGGGCGTGGGAGCCTATGCCTGCTACAAGCTGACGACGCTGTTCCCGGGCGTGAACATCATCGTCTGGATCGTCGCCTCGGGCTTCGTGTCGGCCTTCGTGGGCGTGCTCTTCGGCCTGCCGAGCCTGCGCATCAAGGGCTTCTACCTGGCGGTGGCGACGCTGGCCGCGCAGTTCTTCCTGCAGTGGTGCTTCGTCCGCATTCCCTGGCTCTACAACTACAACGCCTCGGGCGCGATCGAGGTGCCGCAGCGCACCCTGTTCGGCCTGCCGGTGACGGGCGCCAACGCCACGCCGGAGACGCGCTACCTCGTGCTGCTGACGCTCGTCGTCGTCCTCACCTGGTTCGCCTCCAACATCGTGCACGGGCGCGTCGGCCGCGCCTGGATGGCGGTGCGCGACATGGACATCGCGGCCGAGCTCATGGGCATCCGGCTCCTGCCCACCAAGCTTCTCGCCTTCGCCGTGTCGTCCTTCTACTGCGGCGTCGCCGGCGCGGCGATGATGTTCCTGTGGTACGGCGGCGGCGAGGCCAACGACGCCTTCAACATCAACCAGAGCTTCACCATCCTGTTCATGGTGATCATCGGCGGCCTGGGCAGCCTCATCGGCAGCTTCTTCGGCGCCGCCTTCATCTCGATGCTGCCGACGATCCTGAAGTTCGGCCTGCCCGCCATCGGCATCCCGCTCTCCGGGGCGACGGCGGAGCACCTGACCTTCCTGACCGTCGGCGTGCTCATCATCTTCTTCCTGATCGTGGAGCCGCACGGCCTGGCCAGGCTCTGGCAGATCGCGAAGCAGAAACTGCGCTTGTGGCCGTTCCCCTACTGAGGGGCACGGCGCGGACATGCATCCGGCCGTCGGCCGGCTGCCAAACTCACCGGGCATCGACCCGGAACCTGGGAGGTAAGACATGACGCTGCGAAAGCTGACACTGGGGACGATGGCCGCTGCCGCCGTCGCGGGCGCCACGGCCATGGCGCTGCCCGCCTCGGCGCAAGAAATCTACGTTCCGCTGCTCACCTACCGGACCGGCCCCTTCGCCGGCTCGGGCATCCCGATCGCGGACGGCATGTCCGACTACCTGCGCATGCTGAACGAGCGTGACGGCGGGATCGGCGGGGTGAAGCTGTCGGTCGAGGAATGCGAGACCGGCTACGACACCAAGAAGGGCGTCGAGTGCTACGAGTCCACCAAGGGCAAGGGCGCGGTCATGTACAACCCGTACTCGACCGGCATCACGCTCCAGATCATCCCGAAGGCCGCCGTCGACAAGATCCCGATCCTGTCGATGTCCTATGGCCTGTCGGCCTCGGCCGACGGCAACGTGTTCCCCTGGGTGTTCATCCCGCCGGTCACCTATTGGGACGGCGCCTCGGTCTTCATCCAGCACGCCGCGGCCGTCGAGGGCGGGCTCGACAAGCTGAAGGGCAAGACCATCGGCCTGATCCATCTCGACGCGCCCTACGGCAAGGAGCCGATCCCGGTCCTCGAGAAGCTCGCCGCAACCTACGGCTTCACGCTGAAGCTCTACCCGATCGCCGCGCAGGACATGCAGAACCAGGGCTCGACCTGGCTCAACATCCGCCGCGACCGTCCGGCCTGGCTGTACGTGCAGGGCTGGGGCGCGATGAACCCCACCGCCGTGAAGGAAGCCGCCAAGAACGGCTTCCCGATGGACCGGATGGTGGGCGTGTGGTTCGCCGGCGGTGACGACGACGCCCGCGGCGGCGGTGACGGTGCCAAGGGCTACAAGGCCCTGAATTACCACCAGGCCGGCGCTAACTACCCCGTGATCCAGGACATCATGAAGTTCATCGTGGACAAGGGGCAGAGCAAGGCGCCGAAGGACAAGGTCGGCGAGAGCCTCTACAACCGTGGCGTCTACAACGCGATGCTGATCGCCGAAGGCATCCGCAACGCGCAGAAGATCACCGGCAAGAAGGCGATCACCGCCGAGGACGCCCGCCGTGGTCTCGAGGCGCTCAACATCACCGATGCCCGCCTCAAGGAGATGGGCATGGAAGGCTTCGCCGCTCCGCTGAAGCTCACCTGCGCCGATCACTCCGGCCACAACCAGGTGTTCATCCACCAGTGGGACGGCGCCAAGTGGGTGAAGGCTTCCGACTGGATCACCCCCCAGAAGGACGTCGTCCGCCCGATGCTCGAGGCGGCCGCCGCCGACTACGCCAAGTCGAACACCGGCTGGCCGCAGCGCACCGAGGCCTGCGAGAAGGGCTCCTGAGCTAGAGAGAGAGCTGTGGCCGTCCAAGTGGATACCACCTCTCAGCCGTCATCCCCGGGCTTGGCCCGGGGACCCACGACTTCGCCGGGGCCATCCTCAAGTCGTGGGTGGCCGGGCCAAGCCCGGCCATGACGAGGAGAGAGTGGGGCAAGCTGGAACGAACCTGAAATCAGAGCCGGGGAAGACCATGAGCGCAGCGCCGCAGACGGCACCCGCCGCGGGGACGGAGACCATCCTCTCCGTCAACAACATCGAGGTCGTCTACGACCACGTCATCCTGGTCCTGAAGGGCGTGTCGCTCACGGTCCCCAAGGGTGGCATCGTGGCCATCCTCGGCGCCAACGGAGCGGGCAAGACGACCACGCTGAAGGCGATCTCGAACCTTCTGCGGGCCGAGCGCGGCGAGGTGACCAAGGGCTCGATCGAGTTCAACGGCACCCGCGTCGACCGCATGTCGCCCAACGAACTGGTGCGGCGCGGCTGCATCCAGGTGATGGAGGGCCGCCACTGCTTCGGCCACCTGACCATCGAGGAGAACCTGCTGACCGGCGCCTTCACGCGCCGTGACGGCAACGCTGCCATCAAGCGCGACCTCGAGGCGATCTACGAGTATTTCCCGCGCCTTCGGCAGCGCAAGACGTCCATGGCGGGCTACACCTCCGGCGGCGAGCAGCAGATGTGCGCCATCGGCCGGGCGATGATGTCGCGGCCCAGCATGATCCTGCTCGACGAACCGTCGATGGGCCTCGCCCCCCAGGTCGTGGAAGAGATCTTCGAGATCGTGCGCACGCTGAACGCCAAGGAAGGCGTGTCCTTCCTGCTCGCCGAGCAGAACACCAACATCGCGCTGCGCTATGCCACCTACGGCTACATCCTGGAGACCGGCCGCGTGGTCATGGATGGCGCCGCCGACAGCCTGCGCGAGAACGAGGACGTGAAGGAATTCTACCTCGGCGTGGCCGGCGACGACCGCAAGAGCTTCCGCGAGGTGAAGAGCTACAAGCGCCGCAAGCGCTGGCTCGCCTGAGGTTCAGGCCGCGTGCACGCCCTCGAAGATATCGGCCAGCGCCAGCCGCGCGCCGATGGTCGGCAGGTCGAAGGCGGCGTCCAGTCCCACGAACTCGACGCTGTCCCACGCCCCGTCGGTCCCGCGCCCATGCACGGTAACGCGCGGGCGTTCGGTGTCGACGAGCAGGATGGCCGAGACGGCGGCCAGTCGCTTGTACTCGTCCAGCTTCTTGACCCGATCGTAGTTCATGGTCGAGGGCGACAGCACCTCGATGAGGACGCGCGGTTCGACGCTGGTCATCGACTTGGGATCGGCTTCGGCGCACTGGACGGTGATGTCGGGACGGCGGAGCGAACAAGGACTCGTGACGAGGAGAAGGTTGTCAGTGGTGGCCGACACGGTGTCGACCGAAGCTGCATGCCAAGCATTCCGATGATGTTCACAGCAATACGGTCATGCGCCTGGGATGCGCCTGCGCGACTCTTGAGCGGAAGCACGGGCTGTCCGGCATCCAGCTCCCAATTGAGCTCCTGACTCCGCTGCCAGTCGAGGAACGCAGCCATCGTCATGCGATCAGCCGATTGGCTCATGCGTGGCCCCTGGACGAATGTCGCGTGGCGTCCACGATAGTCCGGCGGCTCGCGCCGCCCCACCAACCCGCCGTGGTAACCTGCCTTCCCGCCCGTGCATCGATGCAACCGGACCTGCCATGACCGACCATTACGACGCGCTCGAAACCCGCTCGCCCTCGGCCCGCGACGCCGACCTGTTCGCCCGGCTGCCGGCGGTCGTCGCCAAGGCCGTGACGGCGCCGGGCTGGGCCCGGCATCTGGGTGGCATCGATCCCGCCGCGCTGACGAGCCGCGAGGCGCTGGCGCGCCTGCCGGTGCTGCGCAAGTCCGACCTGCCCGGACTGCAGAAGGCCGATCCGCCCTTCGCGGGCTTCATCCCCGAACCGCTCGCCTATTACGGTCGGCTCTTCACGTCGCCCGGCCCGATCTTCGAGCCCGAGTCCCGCGACACGGACGCGTGGCGTACGGGGCGCGCGCTGTTCGCGGCCGGCTTCCGCACGGGCGACGTGGTGCTCAACACCTTCGCCTACCACATGACGCCGGGCGGCTTCATCATGGACTCCGGCGCCCGGGCACTCGGCTGCCCCGTGATCCCGGCCGGGCCCGGCAACACCGAGCAGCAGCTCGACCTCATCGGCCACCTGCGCCCCGTCGGCTACACCGGCACGCCCGACTTCCTGAAGATCATCCTCGACAAGGCCGCCGAGCTCGGCCGCGACGTGTCGTCGATCACCAAGGCCTTCGTCTCCGGCGCGGCCTTCCCACCGAGCCTGCGCGACCTCTTCCTCGGCCGCGGCATTGCCGCCTACCAGGCCTACGCGACCGCCGATGTCGGCGTCATTGCCTACGAGACGACGGCCCGCGAGGGCCTGGTCTTGAACGAGGACGTGATCCTGGAGATCGTGCGTCCCGGCACGGGCGATCCGGTGCCCGACGGCGAGGTCGGCGAGGTGGTCGTGACGTCGCTTTCGCCGAGCCACCCGGTGATCCGCCTCGCCCTCGGGGACCTCTCGGCCGTGCTGGCCGGTGCGTCCCCCTGCGGTCGCACCAACACCCGCATCAAGGGCTGGATGGGGCGTGCCGACCAGACCGCCAAGGTGAAGGGCCTGTTTGTCCGCCCCGAGCAGATCGCCGAGATCGCGCGCCGCCACCCGGAAGCCACCCGGCTCCGCCTCGTGGTGACGCGGGCCGACGAGCAGGACGTCATGACCCTCAAGGTCGAGACCGCGCACTGCTCGGATGCCTTCGTCACGGCGCTGGGCGAGACCCTGCAGGGGGTCACGCGCCTGCGCGGCAAGGTCGAGCTCGTGGCGCCGGGGAGCCTGCCCAACGATGGCAAGGTGATTTCGGACGAGCGTCCGGTGGGCTGAGCCGCGGCAGAACGGGCATGGCAGGAAGCGGGTGTCGGAGCAGCCTGCCGGACTACATGGTCGGGGCTCACGTCAACCGGAGCCACCCATGTCCTTCCGCATCACCGGCCTCGATCACGCCCTTTTCGCCCCGCTGTTCTCGCTCGACGACGAGGGGCTCGCACAGCGCCGCGCCGTCCGCGTCACGGCCGACTCGCGCCCGGGCTTTCCCTGCCGCATCGGCCTGCGCGACGCCGAGCCCGGCGAGGAACTCCTGCTCGTCAACCATTGCCACCAGCCCGCCGGATCGCCCTACCGGGCGACGCACGCGATCTACGTGGCCCGCGACTCGCGCGGACCGGCCCACGTGGTCGACGACGTGCCGGACATGCTGGCCCGGCGCATGCTCTCGCTGCGGGCCTTCGACCAGCGCGGTTTCATCGTGGATGCCGCCCTGACCGACGGTCGCGACTTCCGCACGGCCCTCGCCCCGCTCCTCGACCGCCCGGACACCGACGAGGTGCACGTGCATTTCGCGGCACGCGGCTGCTACGCCGCCAGGGTCACGCGGGCCTGACCCGCGGCGGGGCCGTGGTGCCGCGCACGACGAAGCGCGGGCGGAGCAGCACACGCTGGACCGGTGCGCCGGGGTTGGCGATGCGCTCCTCCAGCACCCGCGCGGCTTCCGCCCCGAGCTGTTCCTGGCGGTTGTTGATCGTGGTCAGCGCCGGGGACCACAGCGCGGCCTCGCGGATGTCGTCGCAGCCGATGACGGAGAAGTCGCGCCCGGGCTCGAGCCCGTGCTGGCGGAGCCCCAGCATCGTGCCGAAGGCGGCCAGGTCGTTGAAGCAGACGGCCGCCGTCGGCGGATCCGGCAGGGTCAGGAGGTGCCGGATCGCCTCGTAGCCCACTTCGCGGGTGGTGAGGCCCTCGTGGATGAGCGCCGGATCGACCGGGATCCCGCGCGCCTCCAGGGCATCGCGCCAGCCGGCCCGGCGCGCCCGCGCCGTGGGAATGCCCTCCAGCCCGGCGATCGACGCGATCCGGCGATGGCCGAGGTCGATGAGATGCTCGGTCGCCTCGCGCGCCGCCGCGCGGTCGTCGATGCCGACGAAGTCGACGTCGGTCACCATCTCGCGCACGAGCTGCACGATGGCGATGCCGGCCCCCATCAGCAGGCGCATGTCGGGCTGGCTCGTGCCACCGGCCGCACAGAGGATCATGCCGTCGGGCCGATACTCGCGCAGCGTGCGCAGCACCTTGTCCTGCCGCACGAGGTTCTCGCCATAGGTGGCCAGCAGCACCGTGCGGCCCGACGCGTAGATCGACTCCTCGATGGCCACGAGCAGTTCGGCGAAGAAGGGGTTGGTGATGTCGTGGAACCCGACCGCGATCATGTTCGTGCGGGCGGTGCGCAGGCTCGCGGCGCTCCGGTTGTAGACGTAGCCCAGGTCACGGGCGAGCGACTGCACCTTCTCGCGCGTCGCCTCGGCCACCACCGGGCTGTCCCGCAAGGCCAGCGACACGGTGGCGGTCGAGACCTCCAGCCGCTCGGCGATCACCTGAAGCGTCACGCGCCTGGGATCGCTGCGCTCGGCAACCCTTTTGTCGCCCGTCATGTCTCCACCCGTGTCCGGCATGGTTATTCATGCTACCGGATCGCATGCGTGCCTGCCTTGATCGAAGCCAAGGACCGGGCGCGACTGAAAAGGCAGGAGGAAAGCGTGTCAACGAAAAGCATCGCGAGCGAGCGCATCGGCTTTGTCGGCGTCGGCCTCATGGGCCACGGCATGGCCAAGAACATCGTCGAGAAGGGCTACCCGCTCACCATCCTCGGCCGATCGAACCGCAAGCCGGTCGAGGATCTCGTGGCCCGCGGCGCCACCGAGGTGAAGACGCCGGCCGACGTCGCCCGCGCATCCACGATCGTCTTCCTGTGCGTGACCGGCTCGGCCGACGTGGAGGCCATCGTGCGCGGCCCCGGCGGCCTGCGCGAAGGCCTTGCCCCCGGCTCGGTGGTGGTCGACTGCTCGACCGCCGATCCCACCTCTACCGTCGCCCTCGCGGCCGAACTCGCCGCCGCCGGCATCGACTTCGCCGACGCGCCGCTGTCGCGGACGCCCAAGGAGGCCTGGGAGGGCACGCTCGACACCATGGTCGGCGCCAGCGACGCGGTGTTCGCCCGCCTGAAGCCCGTGCTCGACACCTGGGCCGGCAAGGTGGTGCACATCGGCGCCGTCGGCGACGGCCACAAGATGAAGCTCCTCAACAACTTCATCGCCATGGGCTACGCGGCGCTCTACTCCGAGGCGCTGGCCCTGTCGCGCAAGGTCGGCATCACGCCGGAGCGCTTCGACAGCGTCATCCGCGGTGGCCGCATGGACAGCGCCTTCTACCAGACCTTCATGCGCTGGACGCTCGAGGGCGACCGCGATGCCCACAAGTTCACCCTGCGCAACGCCTGCAAGGACATGCGCTACCTGGCGTCCATGGCCGACGCGGCCGGCATCGCCAACCCCGTCGGCGCGGCCGTGAAGAACAGCTACGCCATGGCGGTGGGCGCCGGCGGCGCCGACGACTACGTGCCGATGCTGGCGACCGCCGTGGCGAAGGCGAACGGGCTGGAGGACTAAGGCGGCGGAGGGTCTCTGCGTTCTTCGACACGCCTGCTTCGCAGGCTGCTCAGGATGAGGGCCATTGTAGGGACCTATCGATCTCAAAAAGATCCTCATCCTGAGCACGCCGCGCAGCGGCCGTGTCGACGGACGCACAACTCCTCACCGCCCCCGCAATCCACCTGGACTTTGATCCGCGTCAAGGACGCCTGACGCGGACCGGCGCCAGAGTGGGGCATGAGCACCCCCCTCTCCCCCCTCGTCCTCGCCGAGCGTTCGGTCCCGCGCTACACCAGCTACCCGACCGCTCCCCAGTTCACCCCCACCGTGGACGCGACCGTCGCCGGGCGATGGCTCGCCGGCCTGGCCACCGACGCGGCCTTGTCGCTGTATCTCCACGTTCCCTACTGCCGGTCGATCTGCACCTATTGCGGCTGCCACACCAAGGCGGCGCGCCGCGACGACCCGCTCGAGGCCTATACCGAAACGCTCCTCGCCGAGATCGACGTCGTCGCCAGGGCGACTCCCGCCCGCCGCGTCACCCACATCCACTGGGGCGGCGGCACGCCCAGCCTGCTGGGTCCGGAGCGGCTGACCCGCCTCGTGAACCGCATCGCCGAGCGCTTCGACCTCTCCGCCATCATCGAGCATGCCATCGAGCTCGACCCGCGCACCGTGGACGAGCCGCTGGTCGAGGCGCTGGCCGCCTGCGGCGTCAACCGGGCCAGCCTCGGCGTGCAAGACATGAACGCCCACGTGCAGGAGGCCATCGGCCGCATACAGCCCTTCGAGGTGGTGGCCACCTGCGTCGGCCTGCTGCGCAAGCACGGCATCGCGGCGGTGAACCTGGATCTCATGTACGGGCTGCCCAAGCAGTCCGTGGAGGACGTGGTCCGCACCGCCACGCTCGCCGCCAGCCTGTCGCCGTCGCGTCTCGCCTTGTTCGGCTACGCCCACGTGCCGTGGTTCAAGACCCACCAGCGCCTCATCGACGCGGCGACCCTGCCCGGCGCCGGCGAGCGGCTGGAGCAGGCCGCGGCGGCCACGGCCGCGCTGGTCGCCGAAGGCTACCAGGTGATCGGCCTGGACCATTTCGCCCGCCCGGACGATCCCATGGCCATCGCCGCGCGTGAAGGAACACTGCGCCGCAACTTCCAGGGCTATACGACCGACGTCGCGGATGCCCTGATCGGGCTGGGTGCGTCATCGATCGGGCGCGCGCCGGAGGGCTTCATGCAGAACGCGCCGGATGTCGGCGCCTGGCGCCGGGCCGTGGAGGCCGGCCAGCTGTCGATCGTGCGCGGCTGCGCTGTCTCGCAGGACGACGTGCTGCGCGGCGGCGTGATCGAACGGCTGATGTGCGACTTCGCCGTCGACTTCGGCGCGCTGGCCGCGGCGGCCACGGGCGAGAGCCACGCGCTCGACGATGCCCTTCCCGACCTCGAGGGCCTGCAGCGCGACGGGGTGCTGGAGCTCGACGGCAGGATGCTGCGGCTCACCGACCGGGGGCGGCCCTTCATGCGCCTCGCGGCGGCGGCCTTCGACGTCTATCTGCGCGCCGGCAAGGGCCGGCATTCGGTGGCCGTGTGAGGGCCGTCAGGCCTTCCGCCGTTCCATGAACAGCAGATAGAGCCCGGACCCGGCGACCACGAGGCCGCCGAGCAGGGTGTAGCGATCCGGCACGTCGCCGAAGACGAGGTAGCCGAGCACGTTCATCCACAAGAGCTGGGTGTAGATGAACGGCGCCACCACCGCGGCCGGAGCCTTCTTGTAGGCGACGATGAGGAGATAGTGGCCCAGCGCCGCGTAGATCCCCATCGACGCCATGAACAGCCAGGTCGTCGTCGAGGCCGGCTGCTGCCACAGGAAGGGTAGGATCGGCGTGAGCAGCGCGACGCCGACGAACCCCGAATAGACGAGCGTGGTGGCCGAGCTGTCGTGCGTCGACAGGATGCGCGTCGTGATGCCGTAGAACGCGTAGCAGATGCACCCGATGACGCAGAGCAGGGCGGCGGGATGCATGCCGCCCAGCCCGGGGCGGGTGACGATGAGGACCCCCGCGAAGCCGACCAGGATCGCGCCCATCCGGTTGCGCTCCAGCCGCTCGCCCAGCATGGGCACGGCGAGGATGGCCACCAGCAGGGGCAGCATGAAGTTGATGGAGATGGCTTCGCCGAGCTGCAGGTAGCGCAGCGCCCAGAAGTTCAGGATCGTCGAGGCCAAGAGCAGGAACGAGCGGAAGATCTGGAGCCCGATGCGCCGCGAGCGCAGGACGCCCGGCTGCGTGACCGGGTTGATGACCATCAGCACGATGGCGACGTTGGAGAAGTAGCGCGCCCAGACGACCTGGAGCGTCGGCAGTTCGCGCCCGAGATACTTCGCCGTCGTGTCGAGGCAGGAGAAGCACAGCAGCGCTCCGCACATCAGCCCGATGCCGAGCAGGCGGTCGCGGCGGGCCGTGCGCTGCGTATCGTCGGTGGTGCTCGCCGTCATGCCCTACCAGCAGCCCGGCCGTCCGCGCGGCCGCGGCTTCCTATACAGGTTTCGGCACCGGAGTGAATTCGTGGCGCCGCTTGTCTCCCCTGCGCCGGAGGCGTGCCGCTCATCGCTCCCCCTGCGGCCGCCAGCGCCGCAGCAGCGCCGCGCAGGCCCGGCCGACGGCGGCATGGATGACCACTCCGGCCAGGCAGATGAGCAGTGCCGCCGCGAAGAGCCGGGGCACGTTCAGGCGGTAGCTCGCTTCCACCAGGCGATAGGCGAGGCCGGATCCCGCCCCGCCCGTGCCAGCGACGAACTCGGCGACCACCGCGCCCACCAGCGAGAGCCCCGCCGCCGTCCGCACGCCGGCGAGGACGTAGGGAACGGCGGTCGGGGCTTCCAGCCAGCCGAGCCTCTGGCCGGGCCGAGCCCGGTAGAGCCGGAAGAGATCCCGGTGGGCGGGTTCCACCGCCTTCAGGCCGGCCGCAGTCGCGGCGAGAACGGGAAAGAAGGCGACGATGAACGCGCTGAGATAGACCGTGACCGCCGGGCCCGCGTAGATCACGATCACCGGCGCGATCGCGATGAGCGGCATCACCTGGAGGATCACCGCGAGCGGCGAGAACGCCGCCTCGGCCAGCCGCGACCGCGTGATCAGGACGCCGAGCGCGATTCCGCCGACGACCGCCGTGACGAAGCCGGCCACGGTGATGCGCAGCGTCACGGCCAGTGCCGGAAGCAGGATGCCCGCATCCCCCACGAGAGCCGCGAGCACCGCCGACGGCGCGGGCAGGACGTAGGGTGGAATGGCCATCACGCGGACCAGGAGCTCCCAACCGCCGAACAGCACCACCAGCACGGCAATTGGCATGAGAGCGACCGTGGTGGATCGCGTCATAGCGTCCCTCCGGTCCCCATGCCCACCGCGAGCAGGGCCGAGGCCCGCATGCACAGCGCCAGATAGGCCGGGTCGCGCCGCAACGCTTCGTTGCGCACGGACCCCAGCTCCACCGGAAGCTCCCCCACCACATGGCCCGGTACGCCGCCCATCACCACGAGGCGGGTCGCGAGATAGACGCTCTCGGCCACCGAATGGGTCACGAAGAGAACCGTGCAGCCGCTCTCCGCCACCATGCGCAGGAGGTCGTCGTTGAGCTGCTGGCGGGTGATCTCGTCGAGCGCGGCGAAGGGCTCGTCCATCAGCAGGAGACCGGGGCGGGTTACCAGCGCCCGGGCCAGCGCGGCGCGCATCCGCATGCCGCCGGACAGGGCATGGGGCCAGGCGCCCTCGCGCCCGGCGAGCCCGACCCGTGCGATCATGGCCCGGACGCGGTCCGCGGCCGCCGCGCGCGGCACCCCGGCGATGCGCAGCGGCAGGTAGACGTTGTCGAACACCGTCGCCCAGGGCAGCAGGGTGGGATCCTGGAAGACGTAAGCGACGCCGCCTTCGGCAGGCCCCAGGTCGCGGCCGCCGACGGTTCCCGCGGTGGGATCGTCAAGGCCGGCGATGAGCCGCAGCACCGTGGTCTTGCCGCAGCCGGATGGGCCCAGGATGGCGACGAACTCGCCCTCGTCCACGGTGAGATCGACGCCGGCCACCGCCACCCGGTCGCCGAAGGCGCGGGAGACGTCCCGCAGCGAGACGAGGGGTCCGCGCGACACGCTCACGGCTTGCGGCCAAGCTCCCGGCCCACGCCGCGGTTCACGAAATCCAGCGTGTAGGCCTTGCGCACGTCGAGGCCGGGGCGTGTCACGCCCGCCTTCACCATGGTCGCGTAGAAGGACGCGAAGCGGGCGTCCGACATGGCACCAATCCCAAGCGTGAGGGCATCGCCCGAGTCGACGATGCCGTTCTCCTTCATGCTGCGGATCGAAAAGGCGATGAGCTCGTCGGATATGTCGGGATTGGCTGCCTTGATAGCGGCGTTCGCCTTGGCGTTGTCGCCATAGAGATAGGTGTACCAGCCGACGATCGAGGCCTCGACGAAGCGGCGCACGAGGTCGGGGTTGCGCTCGACGAGGTCGCGACGCGTCTCGATGGTGGTGGCGTAGCTGTCGAAGCCGAAATCGGCGAGCAGGAACACCTTGGGCTTGAAGCCCGCCTGCTTCTCGATGGTGAACGGCTCGGAGGTGGCGTAGCCCTGCTGGGCCGAGCTCTTGTCGGCCAGGAAAGGCGCCGCCGAGAAGGCGTAGGGGCGAACCTGCTCGTCGCGGAAGCCCCAGGCCGACTTCAGCCACTGGAACGTCGTCGCGACGGTGGGCTTGGCCAGGAAGAGCGGCGCCTTGCGCAGATCCTCCAGCCGCTCGTAGCCCTGGCCCGGATGGGCGATGAGGACCTGCGGCTCCTTCTGGAACAGGGCGGCCACCACCACCGTGGGAATGTCCTGCTCGAGCGCCGCGAAGGCCTGGACGAGATTGCCTCCCATGAAGAAGTCGATCTTGCCGGTGGGCAGCAGCATGCGGTTGTTCACCTGCGGACCACCCGGCGCGATGGTCACGTCGAGGCCGTAGCGAGCATAGGTGCCGTCGGCCAGCGCCTGGTAGAAGCCGCCGTGCTCGGGCTGGGCCAGCCAATTGGTGCCGAAGGTGACCCGGTCCGCCGCCCCGGCCGGGACGGCGGCCGCACTGACCCAGGCGATCGCGGCGAGACACAGCGCACGAACGATGGACGGGGGCATGACGGACACTCCGGGGAACGCGGCCGCGGCCGCCGAACGAGGGTCGGCGCCGGCTGCGGGGCAGCATATACTCCGCCCGCACGCCGGCGGGCACCCCCGCGGCCACGACTTTGTCGCACGCGACACCGCGAGGATCCGCATGCTGCCACGCCACTGGAGCGAACTGAGCCGCGACGACATCGCCGGCGGCCGTCTGGGCGAGGCCGTTGCCGTGCTGCCGCTGGCAGCGGTGGAACAGCACGGGCCCCATCTCCCGCTCGGGGTCGACCGCTTCATCATGCAGGCGCATCTCGACGCCGTGCTCGCGGCGCCGGGAGAGGTCCCCTTCGTGCTCCTGCCCGTGCAGGACGTGGGTGCGTCGGACGAGCACCTCGCCTTTCCGGGAACCCTGTCGCTGACGCCGGCGCTGGCCCTGCCGGCCTGGACGGCGCTGGGCGAAGGCGTCCATCGCGCGGGCTGCACGAGGATCGTGCTGGTGAGTTCCCACGGCGGCAACACCCCCGTCATGGACCTCGTGGCGCAGGCGTTGCGGGTCCGGTTCGGCATGATCGCTGTGACCACGTCCTGGCAAAGGCTCGGCCCGCCGCCGGACTTCGGCCCAGACTTGGCCAACGACCTGGCCCATGACTGGCACGGCGGCTTTGCCGAGACCTCCGTGATGCTCGCCTGCCGCCCGGACCTCGTGCGCATGGACAAGGCCGCCGACTTCGTTTCGCGTGGCCGGGCGATGGAGGACGACTACACGGTGCTGCGGGCGACCCGCCCGGCCGGTTTCGCCTGGATGGCCCAGGACCTCCATGCCACCGGTGCCCTGGGGGATGCCAGCCGCGCGACCGCCGAGGCCGGCAGGCTCATTCTCGCGCACGCCGCGCCGCTTCCTGGCCCTGCTCGACGACGTCCGGCGCTTCAGCCTGTAGCAGCGTCGCGCAGGACTCCGGCGACGTCCGCGTAGGCGTGCACCCGGTGAACGTACTCGTGCTCCGCGTCGAGCTCGCCGAAGGGCGCGACCGTCCAGTCCCAGCCTTCGTCGGGGCGCGGCAGCGGCACGCCGCGCATCAGGTCGAGGCGGTCGGTCAACGCTCCGGCCCTGTCGCGCTTCTCCATCACGACGTCGGTCAGAAGGCACACGCGCGCCCTCGCCTGCGCGAGATCGTCGAGATGGCCGCGCACCGAGCGGGCGAGCAGGTCGTCCGGCAGCGTCCTCGCACGGTCCGGATGATCGACGAGGAAGGTCTCCACGCCGAGCGGGATCTGCGACAGGAGATTGGCCGAGATCACGAGGTCAACGTCCTCGCCCGCGAACAGCCCCGGATCGGGGGCGACGCGGCCCTGCTCAGTGCCCTCCAGCCATCCCGCCAGGCCCGACAGGTCGGCCGTCACGAAGCTCACGCGCCGTTCGAAGGCGAAGCGCGCCCGAACGGTGGGCAGGTGCACGGCGTCGACGAGGAGGACGTGCCGGAACTGGTCCAGGAGTTCGGCGATCGGCACGTCCCGGACGAGGCCCGAACCGAGCACCACCGCCGTGCGGCGGCGGGAGAGGCCGCCCATGGCCCGGCCCACCGCAGCGTGGCAGCGCCGATAGTGCGGCCCCCACTCGCGCGACCGGCGGGCGCCGCGGGACCACAGGCCGACGCTGGCCGTCACCAGCCCCATGCCTCGCAGGGCGCGGGATGCCGGCGTCACGGCGCTCAGGAGGAGTTCGGCGAGCATCGCGGTGTCCGCACCAGAATCACGGCTGCGGAGTCTGCCACAGGCGGCGCCTGGCGCGCGGCTTGCCTGTTCATCGGGGTGTTGCTCCGCTATGTGCACGCTTCAGACAGTCGGAGACAGCCATGCCCCAAGCCCGCGCCGCCATCGTGCCCGTCACGCCGTTCCAGCAGAACTGCACCCTGGTCTGGTCGGACGGCACCAAGATCGGCGCGGTCGTCGATCCGGGCGGCGACCTCGACCGCATCCAGGATGCCATCCGCCAGACCGGCATCACCGTGGAGAAGATCCTCATCACCCACGGCCACATCGACCATGCCGGCGGCGCCGCCGAGCTCTCCGAAATTCTCGGGGTGCCCGTCGAAGGCCCGCACCTGGACGACAAGCCGCTGCTCGACACCCTGGTCGAGGCCGGTCAGCGGTTCGGCATCACGGGCCAGCGCGCGCTCACGCCGAACCGCTGGCTGGCGGAAGGCGACACGGTGACGGTGTCGGACCTGACCTTCTCTGTCTTCCACTGTCCGGGCCACTCGCCCGGCAGCGTCGTCCTGTTCAATCCGGAAAACCGCTTCGCCCTGATGGGCGACGTCCTGTTCCGGGGCTCGGTCGGGCGCACCGACCTGCCGGGCGGAAACCATGCGGCCTTGATCCAGTCCATCAAGACCAAGATCCTGCCCTTGGGCGACGACGTGGCCTTCATCTGCGGCCACGGCCCGACCAGCACCATCGGCGAGGAACGCGCGTCCAACCCCTACATCGCCTGATCTTCGACACGAGCGGGGTTGACGGACGGGGTCCGGCTTGGTTGTTACCCGCTTTCCGCAAGCCCCCCCTGCCAAAGAGGAGACTTCCGACCGTGAGCCAGCATCCCGTCTACGGCCGCATCGACGGCCCGATCGTCATGATCGGTTTCGGCTCCATCGGTCGCGGCACGCTGCCGCTGATCGAGCGCCATTTCGACTATGACCGGTCGAAGCTCACGGTCATCGATCCGTCGGACGCGGACCGCAAGCTGCTGGACGGGAAGGGCGTCTCCTTCATCCACCAGGCGGTGACGAAGGACAACTACAAGCACCTGCTCGGCCCGCTGCTCAAGGCCGGCCCCGGCCAGGGATTCTGCGTCAACCTCTCGGTCGACACCTCCTCCCTCGACATCATGGAGTACTGCCGCGAGATCGGCGCGCTCTACATCGACACGGTGGTCGAGCCCTGGGTCGGATTCTATTTCGACAAGGCGAAGGGCCCGGAGGCGCGCTCCAACTATGCCTTGCGTGAGACGGTGCTCGAGGCGCGCCGCCGCAACCCCGGTGGCCCGACGGCGGTGTCGTGCTGCGGCGCGAACCCCGGCACGGTGTCCTGGTTCGTGAAGCAGGCGCTGCTCAACCTGAAGTCCGACCTCGGCGTCGCCGGCGCCGATCCGACCAACCGCGAGGAGTGGGCCCGCCTCGCCCAGACCCTCGGCGTGAAGGGCATCCACGTCGCCGAGCGCGACACCCAGCGGGCCAAGTCGCCCAAGCCCCGCAAGGTCTTCGTCAACACCTGGTCCGTCGAGGGCTTCGTCTCCGAGGGCCTGCAGCCGGCCGAGCTCGGCTGGGGCACCCACGAGCGTTGGATGCCGGAGAACGGCCGCACGCACGCCACGGGCTGCGGCTCGGCGATCTACCTGCTGCAGCCGGGCGCCAACACGCGCGTCCGCTCCTGGACGCCGACCGCGCGCGCCCAGTACGGCTTCCTCGTCACGCACAACGAATCCATTTCGATCGCCGACTACCTGACGGTGCGCGACGCCGCGGGCCAGGCGGTCTACCGGCCGACCTGCCACTACGCCTACCACCCCTGCGACGACGCCGTTCTGTCCCTGCACGAGATGTTCGGGCAGGCGGGCGAGCGCCAGCCGGACTGGCACATCCTCGACGAGAACGAGATCGTCGACGGCATCGACGAACTGGGCGTGCTCCTCTACGGCCACGCCAAGAACGCCTACTGGTTCGGCTCGCAGCTCTCCATCGAGGAGACCCGCATGCTGGCCCCCTACCAGAACGCCACCGGCCTGCAGGTCACCTCGGCCGTGCTCGCCGGCATGGTCTGGGCGCTGGAGAACCCGAACGCCGGCATCGTCGAGGCGGACGACCTGGACTTCCGCCGCTGCCTCGAGGTCCAGCGGCCCTATCTGGGCCCGGTGATCGGCGAGTACACCAACTGGACGCCCCTGAACGGTCGCCCGGGCCTGTTCGCCGAGGACATCGACACCAGCGATCCCTGGCAGTTCCGGAACGTGCTGGTGCGCTGATCGCCAGCAAGGGGCAAACCCTCAACCGTCCTGGCCGGGCTTGGCCCGGGCAGGACGCGCGGAGGGAGTGAGCTTGCCGTTCAAGCCGGCCTGATCTTCAGCAGGGTTCCCTGCGTCCCGACGACCTCGACCTGGGCACCCGCCGGCAGGTCGGGGCCTTCCACGCGCCAGATCGTGTCGTCGACGCGGATGCGGCCGCGCCCTTCCTCGATCGGCGTCTCGAGGACGAAGGTGCGCCCGACGATCCGGGCCGCGCGGTCGTTCAGGGCCACCTCGCCGGTCTTCTTGGCGCGGACGGACAGGCGCCGCCCCACCAGCACGAAGACCACGGCCAGCCCCGCGAACACGAGGAGCGTCGGCTCCCACGCCATCGGCATGGCGAACAGGAGCCCGCCGGTCACGAGCGCGGCAAGCCCCAGCCACAGCATGAAGGCACCCGGCGCCAGGAGCTCGAGCGCCATCAGCACCATGCCGGCCACGATCCAGCCCCAGGGGCCGAGGTCCAGGAGCGACGTCATGAAGGGCGTCCTCAGCCGGCCGAGCCGGCCGGCGGCACGGCGCCGCCGCGTCGCGCGGCATTACCGGACGCTCCGGCCTGCTCGGAGAAGGCCTGCTTGGCGATCTCGGCGATGCCCCCGATGGAGCCGATGAAGGCGCCGGTCTCCACCGGCATCATCAGCACCTTCTGGTTCGGCGCGCTGGCGAGAGCGGTCAGCGCCTTCACATATTGCTGGGCCACGAAATAGTTGATGGCGCCCATGTCGCCGCGGGCGATGGCCTCGCTCACCATCTGCGTCGCCTTGGCCTCGGCCTCGGCCGCGCGCTCGCGCGCCTCGGCGTCGCGGAAGGCGGCCTCGCGCCGTCCCTCGGCTTCCAGGATCTGCGCGGCCTTGTGGCCCTCGGCCCGCAGGATCTCGGCCTGCCGCTGGCCTTCCGCCTCCAGCACCGCGGCACGCTTCTCGCGCTCCGCCTTCATCTGGCGCGCCATGGAGTCGATCAGGTCCTTCGGCGGGACGATGTCCTTGATCTCGATGCGGTTGATCTTCACGCCCCAGGGCGCCGCCGCCGCGTCGACGACGCGCAGCAGGCGGTCGTTGATCTCGTCGCGATGCGACAGCAGCTGGTCGAGGTCCATCGAGCCCATGACCGTGCGGATGTTGGTCATGGTCAGCGTCAGGATGGCCTGCTGCAGGTTGGCCACTTCATAGGACGCGTGCGCGGCGTCCAGCACCGTGAACATGGCCACGCCGTCCACCGTGACGGTGGCGTTGTCGCGGGTGATGACCTCCTGGCTGGGGACGTCGAGCACCTGCTCCATGATGTTGACCTTGTTCCCGACCGTCTCGACGTACGGGATGATCAGGCCGAGGCCGGGATTGAGCGTGCGGGCATACCGCCCGAAGCGCTCGACCGTGTAATTGTAGCCTTGCGGCACCGTCTTCACGCCGGCGATCAGCGTGGCGATGACGAAGAGGACGAGAACGATCGCGAATATCGCAAAGCCTGAAATCGGCAGCATCACGGCCCCCAGGGGTAAATCCTGGGGTCAATGTCGTGCGCCCGGAGCCTGGCCGCAAGCAGGCCTTGCCGCGACAAGGCGCAATTGACCGGAAACGCTGAACGAAAAATTTAAAGCCGCGCCCAGCCCGACAGCTCGCGCTCGACCACCGCGGCGATGACGTCCATGCCCTCGGACGAGTCGTTCAGGCAGGGCACGTAGGCGAACTTCTCGCCACCGTGATGCATGAAATGCTCGCAGTTCTCGCCCTCGATCTCCTCGAGCGTCTCCAGGCAATCGGCGGAAAAGCCCGGCGCGATCACCATCACCTTCTTGACGCCCTTCTTGGGCAGTTCGCCCATGGTGTCGATCAGGTAGGGCTTGAGCCATTCGGCCGGCCCGAAGCGCGACTGGAAGCAGGTCATGAAGCGGTCCTTGTCCCAGCCGAGCGCCTCGCGCAGCAGCCGCGACGTCTTCATGCACTGGCAGTGATAGGGATCGCCCTTGGTCAGGTATTCCTCGGGCACGCCGTGGTAGCTGGCCACCAGCATGTCGGGCTCGAAGTCGATCTCCGCGAGCTTCGTCCGCACCGTCCGCGCCAGGCGATCGATGTAGACGGGATCGTCGAACCAGGGCGCCGCGACGCGCACGGACGGCTGCCAGCGCATGGTCATCAGCGTCTCGAAGGCCTTGTCGCAGGCCGTCGCCGAGGTCGCCGCGCAGGACTGCGGATAGAGCGGCACGAGCAGGATGCGGTCGCAGCCCTGCTGCTGCAGCCACTTGATGCGGTCCGGCGTGGACGGGTTGCCGTAGCGCATGGCCCAGTCGACCACGATGCGCGGATCGCGGTCCCGGATCCTGTCGGCCAGCTGCTCGGCCTGGGACCGCGTGATCGTCTTCAGCGGACCCTCGTTCTTTTCCTTGTTCCAGATCTGGTCGTAGTCCTTGCCCTTCGGGCCGGGCCGCACGGACAGGATGATCAGGTTGAGGATCGGCCACCAGATCAGGCGCGGCGTCTCGATGACGCGACGGTCCGACAGGAACTCCTTGAGATAGCGCCGCATGGACCAGTAGTCGGTCGCGTCGGGCGTCCCGAGGTTGAGCAGCAGCACCCCGACCTTGCCGAACTGGACGGACGGGTGACCGGACGGCAGATGGCTCGTCGCCGACTGTTCGGTCACGGATCGGGGCATCATTGTCATCATCGTTCCTCTTTGGACCACGTATAACCTAGGTCGCAAGCGCCGAACGTCCAGATTGCTGCAGTGCGGTGCTTTTTCGTGATGATGAACCGCGGGTGCACCGGCGCGCCGTAGCGCAGGCTGTGCCAAGAGCCGGCCGGCCATGCGGGCTTGGCCTGAGCCTGTTTCGGCTTACATATTCGTCGGCCGCGCTTTCGCCGCAGCGGGCGGGCATGGTGGGCTGCAGTCGATTCGGACGAGACGGGGCGCACGGCATGGGTTGGACGACGCGAGCGTGGATGCCGGCCCTGATCGCGGCCTTCCTCATGGCCGCGCCCCATGCAGCGCAGGCCCACCCGCATGTCTGGGTGACCGTGAAGGCCGAGCTGCTCTTCGAGCCGTCCGGGAAGGTGAAGGCGATCCGGCAGCACTGGACCTTCGACGAGGGCTATTCGAGCTTCGCCATCCAGGGTCTCGACACCAACAAGGACGGCATCTACTCGCGCGAGGAGCTCGCCGAGCTCGCCCAGGTGAACACCGACGCCCTCGCCGAAAGCGGCTTCTTCACGGTGCTGAAGCTGGACGGAAAGCGCGCGGACTTCGGCAAGCCGTCCGAGGAATGGCTCGAGCACGACGGCAAGGTCCTGACCCTGCATTACCTGCTGCCGCTGGCGACGCCGGCCAGCGCGAAGCGCACCTTGATCCTCGACGTCAACGACCCGACGTTCTTCGTCGACTTCTCCTACGCGGAGATCGACCAGCCGGTGACGCTGACGGGCGGAGGGGCCGGGTGCGCGATCCAGATCACGCGCCCGAAGAAGCCGGACATGGCCATGTCGAAGCTGAGCGAGGACTATTTCGCCAACGCGAACATGGGCCTCCAGTTCGCGTCCAAGGTCATCGTCGCGTGTCCGTGAGCGACGGGGCCCCCCTCGCGGCCGGCGCACGGCGCGGCACCCGGCTGTCCCTGGCCGGCCGGACGCTACTCGTCGCGGTCGCGGCACTGGCCGTCGTGGCGGCCGCCGGGGCGCTCCTGTCGCTCCTCGTCGGCCCGGTCATCGCGCCCCCGCCGCCCCGCAACCCGTTCGGGGTCGGGCTGCGGGAGGGCGGTGGGGCCGCGACAGGCCTCACAGGGTGGATCCTGGCGGTGCAGGCCGACTTCTACCGGCGCCTCACCGCTGCCGTTCGCGCCAGCACCGAAGGCTCCGGCGGCGCGGCCCTGCTCATCGGCCTCAGCTTCCTCTACGGCGTCTTCCATGCCGCCGGCCCGGGTCACGGCAAGGCGGTGATCTCGGCCTGGATCGTCGCCAACGAACGCGCGCTCGGGCGCGGCATCCTGCTGGCCTGCGCGGCCGCGGCGATTCAGGCCCTGGTGGCGATCGCGCTGGTGGGCACCCTGAGCGTGGCGCTGCGGGTCACGGCCATCACCATGACGCGCGTCACCGCCGCCGTGGAAACAGCGAGCTTCGCCGCCGTGGTCCTGGTGGGCGCCTATCTCCTGTGGATGAAGGCGCGCCGGCTCGCCGCGACCCTGTGGCCGGCGCTGGCCGGCCCGGTCCATGCCCACGCGCCGGGAGAGGCCTGCGGGCCAGGCTGCGGCCACCTGCACATGCCGGCGCCGGACGTGGCCAGGGCTCCCTGGCGCAGCGCCATCGGCGCGGTCCTCGCAGCCGGCATGCGCCCCTGCACCGGCGCCATCATCGTCCTCGTCTTCGCCCTGTCGCAGGGCGTCTTCGCCACCGGGATCGCCGCGACCTTCGCCATGGCGGTCGGCACGGCCCTGCTGACGGGGGGGCTGGCAGCGCTTTCGGTGTTCTTCAAGCAGGCGGCCCTGCGGCTCGCGTCGGCGAGCGGGTCGGACGGCGGCGTGGCCGGACCGGCCCTGGAGACCCTGGCGGCGGCGGTCGTGCTGGTGTTCGGCGTCGCCCTGCTCTCGGGCCTGACGACGATGGGCGGGTAAGGCGGCCGCTTCCCGGCTACAGCGTCAGGTCCCGGACCATCCAGAGCGCTCCCGCGCCATAGGCATCGAGCCGCGACGCGGGCAAGGTGTCCGGGCGCCCCTCGAATCCCTGTCCTTCCCAGAAGCGCTGCGTGCCTGGCAGGGCCACGATCGACATCGAGGGAACCCCCGCCCGATAGGCGTCCCGCACCACGCGCCCGACCCCGCGTGCCGCATGGCCGGCGCCGCGCGTCTCCGGCAGCAAGGCGATGTCGTGGAGATAGCGGGTCTCCTCCACCGCCGGGAGTTCGCCGAGCAGCGTGTCGAGCGGCACCGGCTGCCCGGCCCGCCAGGGGTGGCTGACGACGTAGCCCAGCACGGCGCCGCCGTCGGCGAGGACGTGGCAGCCCAGGGCGAACAGGCGCAGGCGCTCCGCGAAGACGTCCCGCCGCTCCGGATAGCCGGGATGCACCACCTCGGCCACGCCCAGCACGCCGTCGAGGTCGGCTTCGGTCATGGCCCGCCAGGCGACGTGCTCCATGACCTATCGCCCGGTCCCGTGGAGCGGATCGTTGCACAGCAGGATGGGCTCGCCGTGCGGCGTGGCGTGGGCCGCCCGGTCCCAGGCCTCGCGGCGCTCCGCCAGGGTCTCGCGCGTGGCGGCTCCGCGGGCCACCACGAGCGTCTCGAGCGCGGCCAGCCAATGGTGGTAGTAGTCCGCGGCGGGGGCGCCCGGCCCGGCCCGGGCGATCTCGGCGCCCAGGGTCTCGGCCCACTCGCTCCAGGTGAAGAGGCCCCGCTCGTGCAGCGCCACCGCCAGCGCGAAGGCCTGTGCCTCCCATGGCTCGCGGAACACGGGGCCGCCTTCGTCGCGCGGGATCGAGGCGACTTCGGCGAGGGCGCGCGTGCGGCTGTCCATCACGCCGCCTCCGCAACGGGCTCCAGATATGGCTCCCAGCAGTCGGCCGAGACGCTCAGGGTCGGGTCCGCCTCGCGTCCCCACAGCTCGTCGCCGGCGAACACGACCGTATAGAGCCACTGCGGGCGCTCGCCGGCGCCATGCGCGTTGGTGTCCGGGAAAACATGGGCTCCGTGGACGCGCTCGATCGTCCCCACCTTGCCGCGCGCGTAGCGCGGCAGGCGCGTATGGCCGGTCGGATGGATGTTGAGGGTCCGCACCCTGTCTCCCACGGCGAAGCGCGCCGGCGCCTCCGCCGGCCTGTCGCAGGGCCCGCCACGCGCCAGGATCGCGGCCATGGCCTCGGCATTGGGCACGGGCCGGCGGGTGGCCGGCGCAGGGGCCAGCGCATGGCCCGCGCGCATCTCGGCGTCGCTCACGAGGCCGTGGCGCGCCAGCAGCTTCAGCAGGGCCTCGGTCCAGATCTCGTAGTAGCTGAGGGACAGGTAGCGGGCCGGCGGAATGGTCTCGCGCGCGTGGCGGCTCTCGTCGATCGTCCACGCGCCCAAGGACCCGCAGGCCAGCGTCACCGCGAGCGCCTGCTTCTCCCACGGTGCGTGGAACAGGGGTTCGTCCTTCTCTGGCGCGACGGGACCGAAGCCCATCATGCCGCCGAGGTCCTGGGCGCCGTTCATGCCGCGGCCTCCGCCGGGTCGCGGGCGAGCCCCGTCCCGATCATGCTGTCGCGCGTCACCAGGTCGGCGAGCTGCTCCTCGCTCCATCCCTGCGTGCCGGAGGGGCGGCGCGGGATGACGAGGTAGCGGACCTCCGCGGTCGAATCCCAGACCCGGATCCGCGTGTCGGACGCCAGCGTCAGGCCGAACTCGGCCAGGACCCCGCGCGGATCGATCACCGCGCGAGACCGGTAGGGCGGCGACTTGTACCAGACCGGCGGGAGGCCCAGCACGGACCAGGGATAGCAGGAGCACAAGGTGCAAACGACGAGGTTGTGCTCGTCCGCCGTGTTCTCGACCGCCACGATGTGCTCGCCCTGGCGACCGGTGTAGCCGAGCTCCGCGATCGCGGCCGTGGCATCGCGGCGCAACCGCTCCAGATAGGCCGGATCGCTCCAGGCCCTGGCGACGACCCGGGCCCCGTTGCGCGGGCCGACGCGCGTCTCGTAGGTCTCGACGATGAGGTCGAGCGCGGCGGGATCGACCAGACCCTTCTCGGTCAGGATCGACTCGAGCGCACGCACGCGCAGCGCCGTCTCCGAAAGCTCGGAGTGGTCGTGGTCATGATCGTGATCGTGGTGGTGGTCGTCGTGGTGGGTGTGGCCCATGGCTGATCCGAGGCGGCGGCCGGCGAAGCGGCCCTCCCCTCATTCAACCATCCCGCGGCGCAGGCGCCAAGGTCAGGCGATGTTCGACGCGACGTTGGCGAGCTGGATCACCACCAGGGCCGTCAGGCCGGCGATGATCAACACGTCGATCAGACGAAAAGCCTCGACGCGGCGAATGGCGGTCGTGACGCTGAGCGACTTCATGACGACTTCTCCCGGGATCCTCCGGATCCTGCCCCCGGGACATCGCACGCCACCCGTGAAAGTCGCGCAAAAGGAATAGGTAAACTTGAAGTTGCTGTTGCGGCCGGCCGCCCCTCAGGCGACCCGGCTTCCGCGGCGGCGCAGGCGGCCCAGGCCTGCCGCCGGCCATCGGACCATGCCGCGGCCGAGCAGGAAGCCCAGGACCGCGGCGACGAGCCCCTCCGCGGTCACCGGCATGGCGGGCTCGAAGGTCCGCATGGTGCCGCCCCACAGCGTGGGATCGGGGTCGGCCAGCAGCGTGGCGACACGGCCGAAGGGCCCAGCCTCGCCCATCCGGCGCTGCTGGTCCTCCAGCCGCGCCATGCGCCGGGCGCTGTCGGCGACGGCCTCGCCCCGCCGCCGCGCCAGCGCGTCGGCATTGTCCGACAGCCGGCGCAGGGCCGCGGGCCGGTCGAGGCCCTCGTTGCGCGCCTCGGTGTCGAACCGCTCGACCACCGGGCGCAGCTCGTCGAGCGCGCCGCCCAGTCGCTGTCGGTACTGCTGGGCGAATTCCGGCAGCTGCGATCCCAGAACGGCCCCAAGCAAGCCCGTCGCCAACCCCAGGGTGCGATGGACGGGCACGGTCAGGCCGGTCCGCCGGCGAGCGCGCGTTCGATCGCCGGGCGCGTCTGCACGACGAGGCTGCCCCTGGACTTGAAGGCCTGGGTCGGCTCGCCGGCCCGCATGACGAGGATCACGGTCTCGATGCCGGGGCAGGCCGGGTCCGTGCAGGCAATCTCGTTGACCGTCACCGTGTCGTCCTCGCCGAGGCCGAGCGCGGCGCGGGCCCAGCCCTTGACCCGGTCGATCGTCTCCCTGTCGGGAGCCTCGCGGCGAAACCGGGAGAAGAGGCCCTGCAGCGCCATGGCTCAGCCCGGGAGGGTCAGGACGCCCGCTGCCCCGCCCTCGGTGCCGAAGGCGAGCCGCCGGCCCTTGCGGTCCCAGGCGAAAGCCGTCACCTGGCCTTCGTCCTTCTCGGCCTTGCGCACCAACAGCTCGGCGGCGTCGGTCAGGCGGCACAGCAGGATGAAGCCGTCGTCGTAGCCCACGGCCAGCACCAGCGAGGCGGGATGGAACGCCACGCGCGTGACCTTGGCGGGCCGGATGCCGCACTCGCGCGGCGCCTTGCCCATGGGCCCTTCCTTCGAGGCGAACGGCCAGACGATCGCGGCATCGGCACCCGACGTCGCGAGCCAGTTGCCGTCATGCGACCAGGCGAAGGAGCGCGTTTTGGAGGGATATCCCGACATGCGCATGTCGGCTTTCTCCGGCAGCCGCCAGCCGTGCAGGGTGTTCTCCTGCATGGAGCTGACCACGAAGCGGCCATCGGCCGACCAGGTGACGTCCAGGTGGGAGCCCTTCCAAGGCAGCAGCTCGGGCGACGCGTCCGTGTTGGGAAACCAGAGACTCACGCCGTTGTAGTGGCTCACCGCCAGGCGGTAGCCCTTGGGCGCGAAGCACAGGCCCTGCGGGGTCGAGGGCGCATCCCAGTGGCGCAGGCGCCCCTTCTCGTCGCGGGCGGTGACCTTGCGCCCGCTCGACCAGGCGACGGCGCCGCCCGGCGCGGCCGCCACGGCGTCGATCCAGCGGCCGCCGGCGTTGCCGATCTCCTCGGTCCCTCCGTCGGCGCCGGTGCGAACCACCCGGCCATCGTCCCCACCCGTGACCAGCGACGCTCCATCGAGCGTGGCCACCAGGAGACCGGCGCCGGGGTGGGCCGCGATGCGGCGGGTCTCGCCGCCGTCGGCCGCGACCACGGTTCCGTCCGCCAGCGCGAACAGGGCGGTGTCCTTGGCGAAGCCCGTGGCGATGACGTGGTCACCCGCGTGAACGGGAACGACCTGTTGCGTCAGCGAGGTGAGCGGAGCCTGGACGGACATGAATGCACTTTCCGGGGCGTGTCGAAGCGAAGGTCAGGCCGCGCAGGCCAGCGCGCCCTTGCGAATGGCCTCCACGTCGAGGTCGCGCCCGATGAACACGAGCCTCGACTCACGCTTCTCGCCCGGCTTCCAGTCCTGCTGCAAGTCCCCATCCAGGATCATGTGCACGCCCTGGAAGACGAACCGCTTCGGCTCGTTGGTGAAGGCCATGATGCCCTTGCAGCGCAGGATGTTCGGCCCCTCGCGCTGGGTGAGGTCGTTGATCCACGGCATGAACTTCTCGGGATCCACCTCGCCGAGCCGCACCGACACCGACTGCATGTGCTCGTCGTGATAGTGGCCGAGGCTGCCATGGTGGTGGTGGCCATGGTCGTGGTCGTGGTCGTGATGGTGGTGATCGGCGTCGGTCTCGAGGAAGGCCGGCTCGATCTCCAGGATGCGCTCGAGGTCGAAGGCGTTGCGGCCGAGCACGGCCTCCAGCGGCACCGCGGCCCGCTGCGTGCGGTGCAGGACCGCGTAGGGGTTGATCGCGCGGATGCGCCCCTCGACCTCGGCGAGTTCCTCCGGCGTGACGAGATCGGTCTTGTTGACGATGATCACGTCGGCGAAGGCGATCTGGTTCTTGGCCTCCGGGGCATCCTTCAGCCGGGCCGACAGCCACTTGGCGTCGGCCACCGTCACGACCGCGTCGAGCCGCGCCTTGTCGGACACGTCCTGGTCGACGAAGAAGGTCTGGGCCACGGGCGCCGGATCGGCGAGCCCCGTCGTCTCCACGATGATGGCGTCGAACTTGCCGCGCCGCTTCATCAGGCCCTCGATGATGCGGATCAGGTCGCCACGCACGGTGCAGCAGATGCACCCGTTGTTCATCTCGAACACTTCCTCGTCGGCGCCGACCACGAGGTCGTTGTCGATGCCGATCTCGCCGAACTCGTTGACGATGACGGCGAATTTCTTCCCGTGATCCTCGGTGAGGATGCGGTTCAGGAGCGTGGTCTTGCCGGCGCCGAGATAGCCGGTGAGCACGGTCACGGGGATCTTGTCGGTCATATCGTCTTGTCCATCCTGATGGGGGGCGCCGCGACGGCGCCCCCGAAGGGCCGTCAGCTCGAGAGCGCCGCCCCGAGTTCCCTTATATTGGAGCGCATCATGTCGATGTAAGTCCCCGCAGGGCCGTCCTGCGCCGAGAGGGCATCGGAATAGAGCCGGCCGCCGATGCGTGCGCCGGTTTCCTTGGCAATGCGGTCCATCAGGCGCGGATCCGACACGTTCTCGAGAAACACGGCCGGAATCTTCTCCGCCCGGATCTGACGAATGATGCGCGCCACGTCCTTGGCCGAGGCCTCGGTCTCGGTGGAGACGCCCTGCGGGCTGATGAAGGCCATACCGTAGGCGCGGCCGAAATAGCCGAAGGCGTCGTGGGTCGTGATGATCTTGCGCCGGTCGGCGGGAATGCGCGCGACGGCCGCCTTCACCTCGCCCTCCAGCGCGTCGAGGCGCGCCAGGTAGGTGGTGGCGCGCGCCGTGTAGTCGGCGGCCCCGGCGGGATCGGCCTGGATCAGCCCGTCGCGGATGTTGGCGACGTAGATCTTCGCGTTGGCGATGCTTTGCCAGGCGTGGGGGTCGGCGGAGGGCGCCGCGCCGGGCTTCTTCGCGCCGTGGTCGTGATCGTGCTCGTCCTCGGCCTCGATCGTCGGCACGCCCTTGGTGGCGGTCACGGTCGGAGCCTTGCCGCCGGTCGCCTTCACCAGGCGCGTCATCCAGCCCTCGAGACCGAGGCCGTTGATGACGACGAGGCGGGCGGCGGCCAGCGACTGCGCGTCGGCGGGCGTCGGCTGGTAGACGTGGGCGTCGCCGTTGGGGCCCACCAGGGCCTTCACGCTGACGCGGTCGCCACCGACCTCGCGCACGAGATCGGCCAGGATCGAGAAGCTGGCGACCACGGGAAGGGGCGTGGCCGTCTGGGCGAAGCCCGGTCCGGACGCGAGCGCGGCGGCAGCCAGCGTTCCGAGCAGGGCGGTGCGGCGGGAGATGAGCATGTCAGGCCTCCAGGTGGCGGCGGGGGAGAACTTGGGAGAGCAGTCCACCCTCCGGTCCGGCGAGGACCGAAAGGACATAGGCCGCCCCGGCGACGAGGATCACGGTGGGACCCGCAGCGAGCCCGCCATGGAAGGAGATCAGCAGCCCTACGAGCCCGGACACGATGCCGATGCCCGTCGCCACGACGACGAGGCCGGTGATGTCCTTCGTCCAGAAGCGGGCCGAGATGGCGGGGAGCATCATCAGTCCGACGGCCAGCAGCGTGCCCAGCGCGTGGAACCCACCGACGAGGTTCAGGACCACGAGGAGCAGGAACACGATGTGGGTCGGCCCGCCGGCCCCGCTGACGGAGCGCAGGAAGCCCGGGTCCACGCATTCGAGGACGAGCGGCCGATAGATGACGGCCAGCGCGACCAGGGTGGCCGTGCTGATGCCGGCGACGAGCAGCAGGGTCGCGTCGTCGAGGCCCAGAACGCTGCCGAAGAGCACGTGCAGCAGGTCGAGGTTGGAGCCGCGTAGCGACACGAGGGTGACGCCGAGCGCCAGGGAAATCAGGTAGAACGCGGCCAGCGAGGCATCCTCGCGCAGCGGGGTGGCCCGCGTGACGAGGCCGGCGAGGAGCGCGACGGCCATGCCGGCCGCGAGCCCGCCGATCGTCATCCAGCCGAGCGAAAGCCCTGCCACGAGGTAGCCGATGGCGGCGCCGGGGAGGATCGCATGGGCCATGGCATCGCCCACGAGGCTCATCCGCCGCAGCATCAGGAACACGCCGATCGGCCCGGCGCCGAGCGACAGGGCGACGCTGCCGGCCAGGGCGCGACGCATGAACTCGAACTCGGCGAACGGGGCGATCAGGGTGTCGTACAGCATGGCTCTGCCTGCCCGGTCCGTGGGAGCCGGGGGATGAGGAGGTTCGGTCGTTGTGGCGTCAGGCGGCCCGGGCGCACGCCCTGGCGTAAGGATCCTGGGCTTCGCTCATGCGACGGGCCCGAAGGAGGTTTTCTGGGGTCAGGACTTCGCCGGTAGCGCCCCAGGCGACCGGCTCGCGGGCGACCAGCAGCGTCTCGGGGAAATGGGTGCGCACCGTGTCGAGGTCGTGCAGGACGGCGACCACGGTGCGCGCCTCCGCGTGCCAACGCTGCACGAGGGCGAGCAGGTCGGCGGCGGTCTTGGAGTCGATGGCGGTGAGTGGCTCGTCGAGCAGGATCACCTGGGCGTCCTGCAGCAGCAGCCGTGCAAAGAGCGCGCGCTGCATCTGGCCGCCCGACAGGGTGCCGATGGGCCGGCGCTCGAAGCCGGTGAGGCCGACCGCGGATAGTGCCTCGCCGACGTCGTCCCGGTCGGCGCGGGACAGGCCGCCGAACAGGCCACGGCGCCGCATCAGGCCCATGGAGACCAGGTCGAAGACGGAAATGGGAAAGCTGCGGTCGAGATCGGCCGCCTGGGGCAGGTAGGCCACGCTCTCGCGCCCGCCGGGCACCTCGCAGCGGCCCGACAGCGGCGACAGGGCGCCGGCGATCCCCTTCATCAGGGTCGACTTGCCGGCCCCGTTCGGGCCCACGACCGCCGTGAGGCTGCCGCGGCGCACGACGCCGCTGAGGTGATGGAGCGCCGGGTGACGGTCATAGCCCAGCGTCAGGTCGTCGAAACGGATGGCAGCGTCGGGCATCAGCGCATCGCCCACCAGACGAGGGACCAAAGGCCGAGGATCGGCACGCCGACAACCATCAGCCGCTGCATCGCCGAGGCCCGCAGCAGGGAAAAGTCCGGCACGGCGGCCCGCACCAGGTGATCCTGCCCATGGCGGTGGGCATGATCGTGGGCGTGATGATGGTGATCGGCGTGCGCCATGGAACGTCCTGCGGTCGGAAGGGCCCCGCAGGACAAACGTTATAACGTTACACCCACCGGGGCAAGCGCAACGTTACAACATAACATAAACGTAACCGGCTCAGAACGGGTGGTACTGGTAGAGCCAGGTCTCGCTGAGCACCTGGTCGCCATTGCGCAGGAACATGCGCATCTCGACCGGATCCTTGCCGTCGACGGTGAGGTCGAACTGGGCGCGCCAGTGTCCCGGAACGTCGTTGGGCACGGCCTCGGTGTAGACGTAGGAGAACGACCCGCGCGACGCCCACAGCACGGGCTCCGGCTTCACGCCGAAGGCGAGGCGCGAGAGCACGTCGCCCTTGAACTCGATCATGAACTTGCGCACGCCCCGGGGACGCGGCTGGCCGGGCTGCCCGCCATTGCCGAGGCGCGTGGCGACCACGCGGGCCAGCGGCGAGGGATAGGGCTCGTCGGCCAGCCAGTGCAGCCGGTACTTCAGGTCCACCGCCTGCCCGGCCGCCGTCGGCTCGACGGGAACCCACATGGCGACGATGTTGTCGTGGATCTCGTCGTCCGTCGGGATCTCGGTGAGCTGGATGGCGCCCTTGCCCCAATCGCCCAGGGGCTCGACCCAGGCGGTGGGACGGAGCTGGTAGCGCACGCCGTCCTGATAGTTCTCGAAGTTGCGGTCGCGCTGGCACAGGCCGAAGCCGCGCGGATTGGAATCGATGAAGCTCGACACCATGATCCGCTCGGGATTGTTCAGGGGCCGCCAGATGCGTTCCCCGGTGCCCGTCCACATGGCCAGGCCATCGGAATCGTGCACCTCCGGGCGCCAGTCCACGCCGTGACCCTTCACGGTCTCGGAGAACCAGTACATCGACGTCAGGGGCGCGATGCCGAGCCGGTCGACCGGCTTGCGGATGAACAGCGCCGCCTCGATGTCCATCACCACGCCCTTCGTGCGGCGCAGGGCGAAGCGATAGGCACCCGCCAGGCTCGGGCCCTCGAGCAGCGCGTTGACGATCATCGGCGCGTCGAGCGACTCGGCCGGCTCGAACCAGAAGCTGGTGAAATCCGGGAACTCCTCCGGATTGGACGTGCCCGGCCCGAGCGCGACGCCACGCGCCGAAAGACCGACCTGGCCGAGTTCGCCGACGGCACGGAAGTAGGAGGCGCCCAGGAAGGTCGCCCACGGCTCGGCCTTCTTCCAGGTCGGGGAGGTGCGCGGCTCGTGCACCCAGAAGCCGGCGAAGGCGGAGGGCTCCGGCTGCAGTTTGCGGGCGACGTGGTCGGGACCGCCCATGAACAGCCGCGGATCGTACAGGATCTCCTTCGAGACGCCCTTCTCGATGATGTGCATCCGCACGGTCTTGGGGAAATACATCCCCACGTGCTGAAAGCTCACCGGGAACATGCTGCCGCCCTCGCCCCACAGGGCCGAGTCGAGCTTGAAACGCAGCTTGCCGTGGGCGTCGTAGTCGATCTGCTTGACGATGTCGGGGTTGGGCCGCGCCGGCGCCACGTAGGGCTTGGCCGCGTGCTCCTTCGCCAGCGCCTTCAGCGCGGCGTAGCTGAACGGCTCCGCCGGCCCGAAGCGCAGGGGCGGTGCCTCCCCGTCGCCGGCACTCTGGGCCGCGGCGGGAAGCGAGGAATAGGCGCCGACGGCGGCGGCGAGCTGGAGAAGCGTACGACGGTCAAGGCTCATGGGGGCGCATATTGGGCGGGAGGACGGATTTCGCAACTGTCGTGGCGAAATGTGATCCTTGTGCGCCCGCATCGCGGCCGCCCGGGATCATCCGGTCAGTCGCGGATGGGTTCGACCAGCACCGCGCGGCGCATGAACCGATAGAGCGCATAGGCGCCGGCAGCGACGAAGATGGCCATCAGGCTGTACTCGACGGTCCGGCCGAAGCTGTCGCCGAGCTGCAGCAGGCCGGCGATGGCCCAGCCCGCGGCCAGGGCGACCCCGATGATCTCGGTGCCGACCAGGATTGCCACGCTGACGATGGTCAGCAGGTTGCGGGTGTTGATCGTCCCCTTGGCGGCCACGCGTCACTCCATTCCCGTGAGGGTCGCCCTTGGACTAGCCGTTACGGATGGCGGATGCAAGGCAAGCCCCCGACTGAGCGGGGGATCGCGACCCGGGTTGCCCTTCGCACGATCCTTGCACTACTGGGGGAGCTCACCCATCCGAGGCCGCCATGTCCGACACCCCCGTCTTCCCGAGAGCAGCCGTCGCCGCGCCGAACCGTCACGCGGCCCGCGCCGGACAAGCCGTTCTGGCCGAGGGCGGCAACGCCGTCGAGGCCATGATCGCCATGGCCGCCACCATCGCGGTGGTCTACCCGCACATGAACGCCATCGGCGGGGACGGCTTCTGGCTGGTCCGCGAGCCTGGCGGCAAGGTGCATGCGATCGAAGCCTGCGGCCCGGCCGGCCGCGACGCGACCATCCGCCGCTACCGGGACAAGGGCTACGAGACCATCCCGCCGCGCGGCCCCGACGCGGCCGTGACGGTGGCGGGCGCCATCGGCGGCTGGACGGTGGCCAAGGCGCTGGCCGCCGCGCTGGGGGGGAAGATGCCCCTTTCCGAGCTCCTCGGAGACGCCATCGGCCATGCCCGCAACGGCTACGCCGTCTCGCCCTCGGAAGGCCGGACGGTGCCCTTCGCGGAGGAGGCGCTGCGCCAGGCGCCGGGCTTCGCCGAGACCTTCATGGAGGAGGGCGGGCGCCCCAAGGCCGGCAGCATCCGCAAGATGCCGGCTCTGGCGGCCACGCTCGACCATCTCGCCGCCGCCGGGCTCGACGACTTCTATCGCGGCGACGTCGGGCGCGAGATCGCGGCCGACCTCGCCCGCATCGGCGCGCCGGTGACGCGCGCCGATCTCGAGGCCTTCAGCGCGCGCACCGTGAAGCCGCTCTCGCTGGGCCTGCCCGGCGCCACGGTCTACAATTTCCCCCCGCCCACCCAGGGCCTCGCCTCGCTCATGATCCTCGGGATCTTCGAGCGCCTGGGCGTGCGCGACGGCGAGAGCTTCGAGCACGTGCACGGGCTCGTCGAAGCGACGAAGCGCGCCTTCCGCGTCCGCGATGCCGTGATCACTGATCCGGCCGAACTCGACCACGACATGGCGTCGTTCCTGGATCCGCAGCGTCTCGACCGCGAGGCGCAGGCCGTCTCGATGAGCCGCGCGGCCCAGTTTCCCCTCGCCTGGGGCGAGGGCGACACCATCTGGATGGGCGCCATCGACGCGAAGGGCGTGGCGGTGTCCTACATCCAGTCGATCTACTGGGAGTACGGGTCAGGCTGCGTCCTGCCGCGCACCGGCATCCACTGGCAGAACCGGGGCGTGTCCTTCTCGCTGGACGCGAAGGCGCGCAACCCGCTCATCCCCGGCCGCAAGCCCTTCCACACGCTCAACCCGGCCCTGGCCGCCTTCGACGACGGCCGCGTCATGTCCTACGGCAGCATGGGCGGCGACGGGCAGCCGCAGTTCCAGGCGGCCATCTTCACCCGGCATGCCCGCTTCGGCATGGGCATCGCGGAAGCCATCGACGCCCCCCGCTGGCTGCTCGGCAAGACCTGGGGCGACAGCGCGACGGCGCTGAAGTTCGAGAACCGCGCCGATCCCGACCTAATCCGGGCCATGGAGCGCGCCGGTCATGCCGTCGTGGTCGTCGATGCGGGATACGACGACGGCTTTGGCCATGCCGGCATGCTGGTGCGCGCCCCGCGCGACGGCTCCGTCGCCGCAGCCCACGACCCGCGCTCCGACGGCGGGTCCGAGGGCCTGTGAGACGGCTTGCCCGGGCCGACCGGGCGGGCCAAGGTGCGGACCTGACCTTGCGGATCCGGACACTGCCATGCGCCAAGCCGACGACGACGTCCACGCCTTCGTGCCCTACCCCGACGTTCCGGTCCCCAGCGCGCCGTCCGGCCCGCTCGCCGGCCTCACCGTCGCCATCAAGGACATCTTCGACGTCGCCGGCTATCCGACCGGCTGCGGGCAGCCCACGAAGCTGGCGCTTTCGGGCATCAAGCCTGTCACCGCGCCGATCGTGCAGCGCTTCCTGGATGCGGGCGCCACCTTCGTCGGCAAGACCCACACGGTCGAGCTCGCCTACTCGCTGAACGGCATCAACACGCATTTCGGCACCCCCATCAATCCGGCGGCCCCCGACCGCGTGCCGGGCGGATCCTCCTCGGGCTCGGCCGCGGCGACCGCCGCCCGGTTGTGCGACATCGGGCTTGGATCCGACACCGGCGGATCGGTGCGCGGCCCGGCGAGCTATTGCGGCATCTTCGGCATCCGCCCGACCCACGGGCGCCTGGCTCTCGACCTCACCATGCCGCTCGCCGAGACGCTCGACACGCCCGGCTGGTTCTGCCGCGACGCGAGGACCTTCCTGCGCGTGGCCGAGGCCATCTTCGGCCCCGATCCCTCGCCGCTGCCGGCTTCGCCGCGGCTGCTGCGGGCCGAGGATTCGTTCGCGCTCGCCCGTCCCGAACCGCGACGGGCGCTCGAGGCGATCGCGGACCGCATCGACCGCATGCTGGCGCCGCTGCAGGACGTGCAGGTCGCCCATCCCGACTTCGACGCGCTCTATTGGGCCTTCCGCCGCATCCAGGGCGCGGAGTCGTGGGTGTCGCACGGGGATTTCGTCACGCGCTGGCGTCCCGGCATCGCCCCCGCGATCGCCGACCGCCTCGCCTATGCCCGCGACCTGCCCGAAGCCGAGGTGGCCGAGGCGCGAGCCGTCCGCGCCGCCTTCCGCAGCCATTTCCTCGACCTTCTGGGCCAGGACGGCGTCGTGATCCAGCCGACGATGCCAGGCGCCGCCCCGCTCCTGGCCGCGACCGAGGAGGACCTCGAGGCCGACCGCGCCCAGGCGCTGCGCCTGCTCTGCCTCGGCGGCCTGTCCGGCTGCCCGCAGATCAGCATCCCGGCCGGCTTCGAGGACGGAGCCCCCTTCGGCCTCTCGCTGATCGGGCCGCCCGGCTCGGATCTGTCGCTGGTGCGGCTCGCCGTACGGGTGGCCGATGCGATAGCGGTGAGGATCGCCTGAGCGGCGGTAGGACTCAGCAAACCTCAACCGCTCACGAAGCCGACGTCCAGGTCCGCCCGCCGTCCGCGAGCGGCGCGTCCATCTCCACGCGCCCTCGTGCCGCCTGCCGGGCGGCCGCCTCACTGACCCGGTCGGCCCACCCGGCGAGCATCGCGGCCCGGGCCTGCGCGTCCACCCTCGGCGCGGCATAGCAGACATAGGGTTCGGCCACGTCGAGACCCATGTATTCCAGCGTGGTTCGCGTCACGGGCCAGAGCACCTTGTCGATCTCGCCGTACACGCCCGTGTCCGAGAAGCGCTCGCGGGTGCCGCCGGTGGTCACGCAGACCAGGGCGGAGCGGCCCTTCAGGAGGCCCGTGTCGAAGCGGCGGCCGTCCACATAGGCAAAGCCATAGGCGAGCACGCGCTCGAACCAGCCTTTCATGATGCCGGGCGCCGCGCCCCACCACAGCGGAAACTGCAGGATCAGCAGGTCGGCCGCGCGGACCCGCTCCTGCTCGCGAACGAGTTCCGGCGAGAAGCCGCCATGCGCAGCCGCATGCGCCTGCTCGGCCTGATAGTGGAACCGCTCGGCATCGGCGCAGGTCGTGAAGTCGTGGCGCCCCGGCACCGGATTGAAGCCCTCGGCGAAGAGATCGCTGACCGTGACGCCGTGGCCCTCCGCCCTCAGGCGAGCCGCGGCGGCGTCCCGGAGGCCCGCGTTGAAGGAGGTGGGCTCGGGATGGGCATGGACGATGAGCGCGTGCACGGAAGCCTCCTGCGATGGGACGGTGAGGCTAGCGGTTGCGGCCGTCCTTGCGAAGGGTGGGCAGTCCGATGCCGGTGGCGTCGAAGCCGCCGTCCACGGCGAGCGTCTGGCCCGTGATGTAGCTCGCCTTGTCGCTGCACAGGAAGAACACCGCCTCGGCGATCTCCTCCTCCAGGCCGTAGCGGTTGAGCGGGATGGCGTCGTGGTAGTCGGCGCGGATTGCCGGCGAATGCACGAGCTTGGCCATCGCCGTATCGACCGGTCCCGGCGCCACCGCGTTCACGCGCACCCCGTAGCTGGCGAGTTCGGCCGCCTGCTGCTTGGTGAGATGGGTGAGACCCGCCTTGCTGGTGCCGTAGGCGACCCGCAGCGTCGAGGCGCGCAGACCCGAGATCGAGGTGATGTTGACGATCGCGCCGCCTCCGGTCTCCGCCATCGCGGGGACGGCGGCCTGGCTGCACAGGAAGGGCCCGGTCAGGTTGACCGCCAGCACGCGGTTCCATTCCTCCGGCGTCGTGTCCAGGATCGGCTTGAAGACGGCCGTGCCGGCGTTGTTGACCAGCGCGTCGAGCCTGCCGAAGCGCTCCGTCGTGCGGCGCACCGCCTCCTGAACCCCCGCGGCGTCGGACACGTCGCAGACGAGCGCCAGCACCGCGTCGGGTCGGGCGAGCTGCCGCTCTGCCCCGGCCAGGCCCTCGCCGTCGATGTCGAGGATCGCGACGCACCAGCCGTCGGCCAGGAAGCGGCGCGCGGTGGCGAGGCCTATGCCGCGGGCCGCACCCGTGACGAGGGCAACGCGGGCGGAGGAGGACGTCTCGGTCATGGCAGGGGAACTCCGGGTGGCTTTCGCGGCGCCGTTGTAGCGAGGGAGCCGCGCGGATGCACCTGGAACGTCAGCCTGCCCGGAATGTCAGCCTGGCTGGAGCCTCAGCCATAGAAGGCGCGCAGGCCACCCAGGGGATCGGGGCCGATCAGCAGGGCGTGCCCCTGCGCCAGCATCCACGCGTAGAGGGCGATCGCGAGGACCGCAGCGCCCGCCAGGTGCGCCAGGCGCGTCCGCGACAGGGGCACCGGCTGGCCGGCGAGCCGGCGCCAGGTCTCGTCGCCGAGACGCCGCTGCGCCTTGCGGTCGAGCATGGGCATGCCGAGCGCCGCCAGGGCGGCCATCGTGCCGAACAGGATCACCGGCACGAGCCGGCCGTTGGCGGGCACGTGGGCCAGCGCCCACAGGAGAAAGCCCCAGAGCACCGGGTGACGGGTCAGCACCGCCGAGGCGGGCAGCGTCTCGCCGTCGGACCGGCGGAGGCTGACCGACAGGGGGTTGGGCTCGGCCAGCCC
The DNA here is from genome assembly GCF_945952055.1 of uncultured Alsobacter sp. Classification (GTDB taxonomy): domain Bacteria; phylum Pseudomonadota; class Alphaproteobacteria; order Rhizobiales; family Beijerinckiaceae; genus Alsobacter. The sequence goes on along the minus strand of NZ_CAMFHB010000006.1, from coordinate 87,277 downwards.
GGCCACGAGCAGCACGAGCGACACGGGCATCAGGAGGGCGGCCACGAGCCACTGCCATCCGGCCGGCTGCCACAGCCAGAGGTCGTCGGCCCGCCGTGCCGCCACCACGAGCCAGGCGAGCAAGACCAGCGACAGGACCGAGTACACGGCGATGTAGGCCGGGCGCCCGGCCAGCGCCACGAGCCTGGGCCGGACGCCCGGCATGGCCGGAACGAGATGGGCGAGAACGAAGGCGGCGAGGGCGAGGAGGAATTCCGTCATGACCGGTCAACCATGGCGCCGTGGTGCCGCGGCGGGAAAGGCCCAATCGTCGGCTTGCTTGCGAAGGGACAAAGACCCCGACGACGGGCGCCGTAGCATGGGATCATCCGAAGGAGTTGACCCATGTCCGCGATCACCCCCGATCTCCTGGTCGACGACGTCATGCGCCGCTGGCCGGCGACCATCCGCGTCTTCCTGAAATTCCGCTTCCTGTGCGTGGGCTGCCCGATCGCGTGCTTTCACAGCGTGAGGCAGGCCTGCCGCGAGCATCATGCGGACGAGACGGCCTTCCTGGAGGCCCTGCACGAGGCCATCGCCGCGGACGTCGTGCCGGCCCTCGCCTAGGGCATACGCCAAGCGGGTGGAGACCCGGATTTTCGCAGGAGGCATCGACCGCCCCGCGTTCAGGGACTGTTGCGTTTTTCTGGAAACGCTGCAGTCCCTAGGCGCGTTCGGCGAGGGCGACGAGGCGGTGGGGATCGCACACGACGATCTTCTGCCGGCCACCTTCCACCAGCCCCTGCTCTTCCCAGGCACTGAGGATCCGGCTGACCGTGTGCAGCGTCGTGCCGGTCATCTCGGCCACGTCCTGCCGGGTGATCGGAAAATCGATGCGCAGGCCGGTCTCCACCGGACGGCCGGCCTGCTTCACGAGCCGCAGCAGGGCGTGGGCCACGCGGCGCTCCACCTCCTGCGTCGACATCTCCACCACGCGCGTGTGCGCCTCGTCGAGCCGCGCCCCCATGGTCTGGAGCACGCGGCCGGCGAGCGCCGGGACACGGGTCACCAGCGTCGGCCAGGCCGAGGCGGGCCACACGAGGCAGACGCTGTCGACGACGGCGGTGGCGGTGGCGGGATAGGTGCTGCGGCCCATCTGGACCGCGATGCCGAAGAGATCGCCCGGCACGACGTAGCGCACGACGACCTGCTGGCCCGCCGGCGTCACCTTCACGACCTGCAGATGGCCGTGCAGCAGCAGGAAAAAGGATGCCGCCTCCCCGCCCTGCTCGAACACGGCCGCGCCCTTGGCGTAGCGGACGGAGCGCGCGTCGGCGAGAACGCCGTCGAGTTCATCGGATGCGAGGCCGGAAAATACCGGCAGTCCGGCGATCACGGCACGATCGAGAGCGGGGGATGCTTTCATCCGTCAACTCTTGAACGATGACGGGGTCTCCCGCCATTCGGCATCGTCCGGATGCATGGACATTCCTGCCGCGCGATCCGAACGGTCTCCTCACCGCCCCAGCCGTGGCCCCGTGAACACGCGCCAGTAGCTGACGGCGAAGACGACGAAGGCACCAGCCCAGGCAAACGCCGCGACGTGGAGCAGGATGAAGGCCGCGTTGGGGTGCAGCGCCGCGCACACCCTCGCCAGCGCCGCCGCCGCGATGAGGCCGTACACCGCCTGAACGGCGGGCGTCGCCCGCAGGGCCCGGCCGGTATGGCCGAGGCTGGCCCGCGACATCACGGCCATGGTCATGAGCCCGACCCCGCCGACGGTCCACGCGTGGATGCCGGCCGATACCGGCACGATCCCGGCAGCCGAGAGGCCGGCCAGCACGAAGCCTGCGGGCAGGAAGGCATAGCCGACGTGAAGGACCAGCACGAGGCGGTCGGCGGCGGTGCGGTATCCCGCCCAGCGGGCGAGACGGACGACCTGGAGCAGGCCGGCGCCACACAGGAGCACCCCGGTCAGGGCCTCGTCCGGAAAGGCCACCCAGGCGGCGAGCGCCAGGGCCGAGCCGATCATGGTGGTGACGTCCATGGTGCCGAACGGCGCGGGCAGGCGGCCGGGCTTCTCACGCGCCAGCCAGTTGCGCGTGAAGCTCGGCACGATGCGGCCGCCGATGAGCGTGATCAGCATCACGACGCAGGCGATGCCGATGCGGGTGCCGTAGCTGGCCGAGCCGGTCGCATGCGCCTCGACGTGGAAGACGGCGTTGCCGATGGCAAGCACCCCGACCAGTCCCACGACCCGCAGATTGCGCCAGTTCTTGCCGGCGATCACCTCACGGGCCGCGGCCGCGCCCACCAGCACCAGGAAGGCGAGATCGGCCACCATGGCGACGGCCCAGCCGGTCGTGCCCGAGGTCCACACGGCGATGCGACCGAAGACCCAGGCCGTGACGAGGACGGCGAGCGGCGCGCCCTGCAGCGGCAGGCGGCCGGTCCAGTTCGGGATCGCGGTGAGCAGGAAGCCGGTGACCACCGCCGGCACGAAGCCATAGAGCATCTCGTGCACGTGCCAGTCGCGCGGCGCGAAGGCGGTCGGGATCGAGATCTCGCCGAAATAGGCGGGAAGCCAGGCCATGACGGCAGCGGCGGCGAACAGCGAGCCGAGCAGAAAGAAGGGCCGAAAACCGTAGGACAGGATGTCCGGTCCTTCGAAGGACCGCAGGCGGGGGATGGGGGACATGGCGTGCCTCGTGGCGATGGTGGACGTCAGGCCCGCGCGAGCCAGGACTGCAGGCGGCCGAGCGCGCGGCGCGTGCGGCTCGGCTCGTCGCGCACGAGCCGGAAGCCGAGATTGGCGGGTGGAATGCCCACGGCGCAGCCGCCGGCGCGGGCGTCGCGGATGAAGTCGGTGACATAGGCCCGGTGGGCCCCCTCGACGACGCGAACGCCACAGTTCACGGTGCGCGCGCCGGTCGGTTCGCCCTCTGCGTCGAGGCCCTGGCGCAGGTAGCAGGTGTCGGTCCATTCCCAGACGTTGCCGGCCAGGTCCGCGACACCGCGCTCGTTCTCACCGAACCCGCCCACCGGGCGCGGCGCCTTCTCCACGGCGGTTCGCCCGGATTCCTCGTCGTATTTCGCGAGCCACCGCCGGGCGAAGGACCCGCTGCCGTCGTCGCTGGTCACGGCATCGTCGGCGAAGCGGCTGCCCGCGACATAAGCCCATTCGGCGTCGGTCGGCAGGCGCCAGGCCTTGCCGGTGGCCTTGGCATACCAGCGGGCATAGGCGGAGGCATCCTGCCAGCTCACGCCGACGGCGGGTGCGTCCGGCCGCTGGCCCGTCTTGGCGGTGCGCTGCGCGCATCCCCCGAAGGCCACGCAGCGGTCGTAGTCGGCCACGGTGACCTGCGTCTTCATCACGGCGAGGCCACGGCCCACCGCGAAGCGCCGGACCGGCGCGTCGACGGGACGGCCCTCGCGGTCGAAGGCTCCCGCGATCCGGTAGTCGAAGCTGCCCGCCGCGACGTGGACGACGGGGACCCGATCGGGCGCCTCGCGCCAGTCGGGTCCGGTCGCGGCGAGCACGAGCGGCGCGGTGGCCGCGAAGATCAGCTTGGCTGCGAGCTTGCCATGGAGCGCGAGGAACACGAGGACCTCCTGCCGGGACGTGGTGCGCTTGGCCAGGGCACCGTCCCCGCCCCGCGGGCAGGACGGCGCGCTGGCCTGCATGGGGTGGGGGTGCGTGAGCGAATCCACCGGGTGGTCACGCACCCCCGCGCGCCGGGCTGTCGCCCGGCGAGCGTTCGGGTCAGTGCTTGTGCTGGGCCGGGGCTTCGAGAGCACCGGTGCGGGCACCGCCGCCGATCGGGCCGGGAGGGCTGACCTGCTTCATCAGGTCGTCGTTCCAGGTCCCCTCGACCTTGAAGTGGGCCGTGGCGCCCAGTTCCACCGCCTCGATGAGGTTGTGGGTGACGTAGGCGTACACGCCGGGCTCACGGAAGGTGTAGAGCGCCGCTCCGGCCGAGCCGCCGCGGATGAACCAGGTCTCGAGGTCCTTCTCCGGCGGATTGGCGAACTTGCCGGCTTCCCAGACATAGTCGCCGTGGCCGCCGATGAGGTGGGGACGGCTGTCGCGGTTGGCCTGGCTGTGCACGATCAGCACGCGCTCGCCGACCTTGGACGTCAGGGCGTTCTTGCCGGTGAGCGAGCCGACCTTGCCGTTGAAGACGACATGGGTCGGCGTGAGCTTGCGCATCACCTCGAGCGTGTCGGGATAGGCTTCGCCGGCGCTCTCGTAGCTCTTGAACTTGCCCTTCTCGTCGCGCGGAACGTAGAAGTCCTGCTCGCCGATGTAGACGGCCTTGTCGTACTTGATCTGCTTGCCGGTCTCGTCCTTCAGGCCGTCGCGGGGCAGCACCATCACGGCGCCGTTCATGCCCGACACGACGTGCCAGGGGATCATCGGGCCGCCAGGCGCGCAGTGGTAGACGAACACGCCGGCCCGGGTCGCCTTCCAGCGCAGGACCACCTGCTCGCCGGGATTGACAAGGGTGAGTTCACCGCCGCCCAGGCCGCCCGTGGCGGAATGGAAGTCGATGTTGTGGGCCATCGTGTTGGTCTCGGGATTGACCAGCGTGAGCTCCACGTAGTCGTCCTGGTGCACCACCATCATCGGGCCCGGGACCGAGCCGTCGAAGGTCATGGCGTGGATCTTGGTGCCCTCGTTGTCGATGACCAGTTCCTTTTCCTGGATGGTCATCTTGAACTCGATGACCTTCGGACCGGCCTTCGTCGCCTGCTCGTGGGCGTGGATGAAGGGCGGCGCCACCAGCTCGACATGCTCGCGGGGAAGCTTGGAGATGTCGTCGGCCTTCGCGGGCATTCCTGCGACGATGGCGGTGACCGCGGCGGCGGCCATGAGGGCGCGGCGGGTGAACATGATGTGCTCCGTGGGGCTTCGTTTGATCTGACGGTGCCAACGTGCTCCCTCGGCCCCCTTTCTTCGTTGTCCCGCGACAAACAAGAATTCGATTGGAGGAAGATCAGGATTTTTCCGTTGCGGATGTCGGAGCGGCCGGGTCCTGTTCGTCCTGGGGGCGTCACAACGGGGAGAACGTCCATGACGGAGACACAACGGTCCCGGATCTCGCATTGCCTGTGGTTTGGCCGCGACGCCGAGGAGGCCGCGCGGTTCTACACCGCGCTCCTGCCCGGCTCCCGGATCGACAAGGTCACGCGATCGCCGGGCGACTATCCGGGCGGCAAGGCCGGGGACGTCCTCGTGGTGGAATTCACCGTGGCCGGCCAGCACTACATCGGGCTCAACGGCGGCACCGACGTGCCTTCGTCCAACAAGGTGTCGCTGTTCCTCACCTGCGACGACCAGGCCGAGGTCGACCGGGTCTGGGACGCCTTCGTGGAAGCCGGCGGAAAGCCGGTGGCTTGCGGGTGGCTGAACGACCGCTGGGGGCACACCTGGCAGGTCGTCCCCAAGGGTTGCATGGATCTCCTGTCGAGCCCCGACGCGGCCGCGAACGCAAGGGCCTATGCCGCGATGATGACGATGGTGAAGCTCGACTATCCGAAGATGAAGGCGGCCTTCGACGGCGCCGCCTAGCGCAAGCGTTGCGACCGAAATTCCGGTCGCCGCGCCCTTCGCGAACCGACCATGAGGGGGCCGGCGCGGTGCGCCGGCAGACGATGGCGGCGTGAGCCGCCCCCCGCGCTCCACGAACTGGCCACGAATGCCCGCCATCTTGGCCGACTCACGCGCAACGGTGGCCGCCCGGCCACGGCGCATGGCCGAGCCCCCGACGCCGACCGTCGGCTTCGACTGGCGGGAGAGACGTGGGGAACCGCGGGAAACTCCTGCGCATGTCCAACGGCTTCGACAGGTCGCCCCTCGGGCGCGGCGTGCCGGATCTGCTTGGGGGATAGGCCTTGTTCGAGGTTGGCAGGGGCCGGGTTCACCTCCGGTCCCGGCATGCCCATGCGAAAGGCGGTGGACCATGGACCGGACAGGCTCTGACAGCAGACCGGATGACCTGAAGGACCGCCGCGTTCTCATCGTCGAGGACGAATTCTTCATCGCCGAGGACATCGCCCAGGCCGTCCAGCTCCTGGGTGGAAGCGTTCTGGGCCCCGTCGGCGATCTCTCGGATGCGCTGGCGATGATCGCCAGGACCCCGCCCGACCTCGCCGTCCTCGACATCAATCTGTCCGGCGAGATGGTCTTCCCCGCAGCCGAGGAACTGCGGCGCCGCGGCATCCCGTTCGTGTTCCAGACCGGCTATTCCGGCGGGCAGCTCCCCGCCGGGCCCTTCGCCACGGTGCCGTGCTGGAGCAAGCCCTACGACGTGCACGAGCTCTCGCGCATGCTGGCACGGATGGCGGAGTAGGACGCGAAACGCGTCGCGCGCTCCGGCCTGCTCACCCCTCCCCTTTCATCTTCCGCCGGATGATCTCGAGCAATGCCGACGCGGCCGGCGACAGCGGCAGGCCGTGCTTCTGGATGATGCCGATGGTGCGCGAGATCCCCGGATTGCGCAGCGCCACCGTCGCCACGGTCGCCTGCCCGGCCGGATCGATGGCCAGCCGCGGGACGACGGTGAGGCCGAGGCCGGCATGGACCATGCTGACGGCGGTGGCCACGTGCTGGCACTCGTAGCGCCAGCGCATGTGCTCGCGCCGGCTGCCGAGCGCGTCGTCGATGAGGATCCGGTTGCCGGTCTGGGCGCTCACCCGCACGAGGGGAATGCCCTCGAGCTCGGACCAGTTGATCGCCTCGCGTCCGGCGAAGGGATGGTCGAGCGGGCAGACGAGAATGAAGGGCTCCTTCAGGAGCGGCGTGATCTCCAGGTCCCAGCGGTTGGCCGAGACGATGGTGAGACCGAACTCGGCGCGACCGGCCTGCACGTGCTCGGCGATCTCGGTGGCGGAGTTGTCGTAGACCTCGACGGTGAGGTCGGGCCAGGCCTGGCCGAACTCCTGCAGAACCTGCGGCAAATAGTGAATGGCGATGGTGGGCAGGCAGCCGATGGCGAGGCGCTCCTGCCGGGCCTTGCCCTGCTGGCGCAGCGCCGCGAACGAGGACTGGATGTCCTCCATGATCTGCCGGGCCTTGGGCAGCAGCTCCTGCCCGGCGGGCGTGAGCGAGACCTGGCGGGTGGTGCGGGCCAGCAGCTTCAGGCCGAGATCGTCCTCGAGCTTGCGAATGCGATGGCTGAGCGCCGTCTGCGACAGGTTCAGATGGGCGGCGGCGCGGTGGAAGCTGCCCCGGTCGGCGATGGACAGGAAGGCCTCGAGCCCCAGGAAATCCACTCTCATGCGGTTCGGCGTCCTCCGGCCGGGGTGCACGTCGGCGGAGCGTTACCCGCGAAGCGACAGTCTCCCTTCCAAATCGATATCACATCTGCGTCGTGTGCCCTTGCACAATGCCACGCGGGCGATAGCCTCAACGTCCGGACAAATTTCCCGGCAGGATCAGAAAAGCCATGAGTGACAAGCCTCTCGAACCCTGGCAGTGGCCGGACCACACCTGGCGCGGGATCGTCGACAAGGTGCGCGCAGGCCGCAGCCTGGCCCCGGCGTCCTGGCCGGGTGGGGCGCGCTGCGCCGTGGCGCTGTCCTTCGACAGCGACCACGAGACCATCGAGCTGCGCAACGGCGGCAAGTCACTGGGCAAGATCAGCCAGGGCCAGTACGGCGGCCGGCGCGGCTCGCCGCGCATCCTGGACTGCCTGGCCCGCCACGGGGTGCCCGCCTCGTTCTTCATGCCGGCGGTCGCCGCCATGCTGCACCCCGACGAGCCGCGACGCGTGATCGCGGAGGGCCATGAGCTGGCGATCCACAGCTGGATCCATGAGCTCAACGGACCGCTGGGCTACGATGCCGAGCGCGACCTGACCTACCGGGCGGCCGACGTGCTGGAGAAACTGTCCGGCGTGCGCCCCGTCGGCATGCGCACCGCCTCCTGGGACTTCAGCCCCCACACGCTGCGCATCGTGCGCGAGATGGGGCTCCTCTACGATTCATCGCTGATGGGCGACGACGAGCCCTACGAACTGCTCGAGGAGGGCCAGGAGACCGGCGTCGTGGAGCTGCCGGTCGAGTGGATCCGCGACGACGCGGTCTACTTCAATATGGACCGTGCCTCGTCGCTGCGGCCCTACACGAGCCCCGACGCGGTGCTCTCGATCTTCATGCACGAGTTCGAGGCGGCCTATCGCGAGAAGGGGCTGTTCCTGCTCACCATGCATCCCCACCACAGCGGCCATCGCTCGCGAATCTTCATCCTGGAGGAGGTCATCCGCCTCGCCAAGGCGAAGGGCGACGTGTGGTTCGCCACGCATGCCGACATTGCCCGCCATTGCGCCGAAGCGGCCGGCCTGAAGACCGCCGCGTCGCGTTCCTGAGGAGAATTGCCATGCTGAAGCACGCCTTCGCCGGGATCCTGCTCGCCGCGGGTCTCGTCACCGCGCCCCTTCTCGTCGGCCCCGCGGCCGCGCAGGGCAAGGACGCGCTCACCGTCGACCTGCCCAACGACGCCGCGACGCTCGATCCGCACGTCCAGTGGGACACGGACAGCTACACGGTTTACCGCAACATCTTCGACAACCTGGTCACGCGTGACGTCAGCGGCAAGATCGTGCCGCAGATCGCCACCGCGTGGCGCTACGCCAACGACACGACGATCGAATTCGACATCCGCGAGGGCGTGACCTTCCACGACGGCTCGCCGCTGACGGCGTCCGACGTCGCCTTCTCGATCGCGCGCATCATCAATCCGACCTTCAAGAGCCCGCAGCTCTCGCAGTTCGACCAGATCGTGTCGGCGGAGGCCCAGGGCTCCAAGGTCGTCATGAAGACCAAGACGCCCTACCCGGCCCTGATGGCGCAGCTCGTGAAGCTCTCCATCGTGCCCAAGGCCGTGGTCGAGAAGGTCGGCGACCAGGTCTTCAACCTCGCGCCCGTGGGCAGCGGACCCTACCGCCTCGCCTCGTGGCAGAAGGGCGTTCAGTCCGTGCTGGAGGCCAACGACAAGTACTGGGGCGGCAAGCCCCCGTTCAAGACGGTGACCTTCCGCGTGGTGCCGGACGTCGCGACGCGCGTCGCGGACCTGCGCAGCGGCAAGGCCGACATCGCCCGCCAGCTCGGCCCGGACGAGGCGACCGCGCTCAAGAAGGAGCCGGCGTTGCAGGTGCTCGCCGGCGCGACCGAGCGCATCGGCTACATGTTCATCAACGCGCAGGCCGGCCCCACCGCCGATCCCCGCGTGCGCAAGGCCATCGCCTACTCGATCGACCGCAAGTCGCTGATCGACGCGCTGCTCGCCGGCTACGGCGACCCGGTGAACATCGTGCTGACGCCCGCCAATTTCGGCTTCGTGCCGGACGTGAAGGGCTACGAGTTCGATCTCGCCAAGGCGAAGGCGCTGGTGAAGGAAGCCAACGCGGTCGGCGCCCAGCTCACCTTCCTCACCTCGCCCGCCTATGACCGGCGCGTCGTCGAGGCGCTGCAGCAGATGGTGCAGGAAACGGGCCTCAAGGTCGACATCGTCGCCCTCGACCACCCGACCTTCCTGCGTCGCCGGCAGGGTCGTCCGGACGAGGCGGGCAGCCTCTCCTTCGGCCGCTGGTCCTGCGCCTGCCAGGATGCCGACGGCGTGATCTTCCCGCTGTTCCGCACCGGCAGCATCTGGGCGAAGTACTCGAACCCCGGATTCGACGAGGCCGTGGACAAGGCCCGCGCCATCCTCGACGAAAAGGGGCGGCTCGACCTCTACCGCAAGGCCTTCGAGATCCTGCGCGAGGACGTGCCCGGCGTCGGCATCTACCAGGACTACGCCATCTACGGCGCCCGCAAGGAGCTGAAGTGGACGCCGACCCCCAACGAGGCGTTCTTCATCATGGACATGAAGTGGGGCCAGTGACCGGCCCCCTTCGGTCCTGACCGGGGCCCGCGATGCTTCGCTACGCGTTCTGGCGGCTGGTGCAGGCCGCGGTCGCCGTGTTCGGCGTGATGACGATCGTCTTCGTCATCATGCGGCTCGCCGGCGACCCGACCCTGCTGCTGGTGCCCGAAGGGGCGACCCGGGAGCACATCGAGGCCCTGCGCCACGAACTCGGCTTCGACCGCCCCATCCTGGTGCAGTACGCGGCCTATCTCGCCGACGTGCTGCGCCTCGATTTCGGCAACTCGGTCGTGCAGCGCCAGCCCGCCATGGCGATCCTCATGAGCCGGTTGCCCTACACGCTGGAACTCGCCCTGGGCGCGCTGGCCTTCGCCCTGCTGCTCGGCCTGCCCGCCGGCGTGGCCATGGCGGTGTGGCGCGGCACCGCTGTGGAGCGGCTGCTGGCGGCCGTGGTGCTCACCGGCCAGAGCATGCCGACCTTCCTGTCCGGCATCCTCCTGATCCTCGTCTTCGGCGTGATCCTGGGCTGGCTGCCCACGTCCGGCTCGGGCACCTGGTCGGCGCTGATCCTGCCCGCCTTCGCGCTCGGCGCGCTCTCCATGGCGACCTTCGCGCGCATGGCCCGCATCGCGGTGGTCGACGAACTCTCGCAGGACTACGTGCGCGCCGCCCGGGCCCGCGGCCTGTCGCAGGGCGCGGTCGTGGTGCGCCACGTGCTGCGCAACGCCGCCGTCCCCGTCGTCACCATCGCGGCGCTGGAGATCGGCAATCTGCTCGCCGGCGCCGTCATCGTCGAGACCGTCTTCGCCTGGCCGGGGATCGGCCAGCTCGCCATCCAGTCGATCCAGTCGCGCGACTTCGTCGTGGTGCAGGTCGTCGTGCTGTTCGTCTCGGCGGTCTATGTCGGGATGAGCCTGCTCGCCGACGTCGCCTATGCCTGGCTCGACCCGCGCATCCGGCTGACGCCCGCATGAGCGCCGCGATGCAGGGGAGGACGGGGCTGTGGCGGCGTGCGCCAGTCACGGTGATCGTGGTCGCGCTGATCCTCGCGGCGATCGCGGTCGTGGCCTTGCTGGCGCCATGGATCTCGCCGGCCGATCCCGCCCGCCAAACTCTGATCGCCCGCCTGCGCCCGCCGGGGCACACCACCAGCACCATGACCTACTGGCTCGGCACGGACGAGCTCGGACGCGATCTCCTGTCGCGCATCGTCTGGGGCGCGCGGGCCTCGCTGCTCGTGGCGCTGCTCTCGGTCACCGTCTCCCTCACCGTCGGCACGCTGCTCGGCATGCTGGCGGCGTGGAAGCGCGGCTGGGTCGAGATCGCGATCATGCGCTTCGTCGACATCATGCTGTCGATCCCCGCGATCCTGCTTGCGGTGCTGACGGTGGCGGTGCTCGGGCCGGGCTTCGGCAAGCTCATTCTCGTGCTGGGGCTGACCCGCTGGCCGCGCTACACGCGCGTCGCCTACGCGCAGACCCTGCAGGTCGCCTCGCTGCCCTACATCAAGGCCGCCGAACTCGGTGGAGCCGGCACGTTGCGCATCCTGTTCCGCCACGTGCTGCCCAACATCGCCGGCCCGCTGACCGTGGTGGCGACCGCCGAATTCGGTTTGATGATCCTGTTCGAGGCCGGGCTCTCGTTCCTGGGCCTCGGCATCCAGCCGCCGCAGCCGAGCTGGGGCTCCATCATGAGCGCCGGCCGGCAATACGTGGAGCGCGCCTGGTGGATCACGCTGTTCCCGGGCGCCTGCCTGTTCCTCCTCGTGCTGTCCGTCAACGTGCTCGGCGACTGGCTGCGCGACCGTCTCGATCCCCGTTCCCGCACGCGCTGAGGATGTCATGACCGCACCCGCTCCCCGCTTCGCAGGCAAGTCCGTCGTCGTCACCGGCGCCGCCGGCGTCTTCGGCCGCTGGATCGCCGCCGCCTTCGCCCGCGAGGGCGCCAGCGTCTGCCTTTCCGACAACCGCGGCGACAAGCTCGACGCCATCGCCCGCGACATCGGCCTCGATCCGGCGCGTACGCTGACGCACGCGACCGAGCTCACCAGCGAGGCCTCCATCGTCGACCTCGCCGCGACGGTGAAGAAGGCCTGGGGCGCCGCGGACTTTCTCGTCAACAATGCCGGCATCTATCCGCATGCCGGGCTGCTCGACCTGCCCGTGGCGGAGTGGGACCGGATCTTCGACATCAACCTGCGCGCGCCGTTCCTGGTCACGCGCGAACTCGCCAAGCTGATGATCGCCGAGAAGCGGCAGGGCGCCATCGTCACCATCTCCTCCGGCGCGGCGCGCCAGATGCGCAACGGCTCGGTGCCCTACTGCACGTCGAAGACGGCGGTGGAGCGCCTGACCAAGGGACTGGCGCTCGAGCTTGCGCCCTACAAGATCCGCGTCAACGTGGTCGAGCCCGGCTTCGCGCCGGGCAGCGACGTGAGCCCGCTCTCCGACGAGTACGTGGAGAAGATGAAGCAGCGCATTCCGCTCGGCCGCACCAGCGGCCCGGACGATGCGCCGGGCGCGATCCTCTATCTCTGCTCGGACGCGGCGAGCTTCATCACCGGCACGGTGCTGTCGGTCGACGGCGGCAACTCGATCGGGACCTACGAGCCGGGCCAGCTCGTCGGCGCGCTCGACGAGGCGAAGCGGACCGGCTGATGACCGACGCGCTGCTCAGGGTCGAGGATCTCGGCGTCACCATCGGCGGAGCGCCGGTGGTGGACGGCGTGTCCTTCGCCATGCGCAAGGGCGAGGTGCTGGCGCTCGTCGGCGAGTCAGGCTGCGGCAAGTCGCTGACCGCTCTCGCCCTGCTGCGCCTGCTGCCGCCTGCCGCTCGCCTCGCGGGCGGACGCGTGCTCCTCGACGGCACCGATCTCGCGGCGCTGCCGGACCGTGCCATGCGGCGCCTGCGCGGGCAGGCGCTGTCGATCATCTTCCAGGAGCCCACCGCCTCCCTCGACCCGCTGACGACGGTGGGCTCGCAGGTGATGGAAGCCTGGCGCGCGCACAATGCCGGCGGCGCCGCGCAGGCGCGCCGCGCGGCCCGCGACATGCTCGACGCCGTCGGCATCCCCGACGCGGAGAAGCGGCTCGACCAATATCCCTTCGAGCTCTCCGGCGGCATGTGCCAGCGCATCATGATCGCCATCGCGCTGATCTGCGGTCCGTCGCTGCTCGTCGCCGACGAGCCGACCACGGCGCTCGACGTGACCATTCAGGCGCAGATCCTCGACCTCATGCGCCGGCTCGTGGCCGAGCGCGGAGCCGGCGTCCTGATCATCACCCACGACATGGGCGTGGTGGCCGACATCGCCGACCGCGTCGCCGTCATGTATGCCGGCCGCATCGTCGAGGTCGCCCCGGTGACCGACCTGTTCGCGGCGCCTCGCCATCCCTACACGGCCATGCTGCTCGCCAGCGTGCCGCGCCTCGACGTGGTGCCCAAGGCGGTGCTCGCGACGATCGAGGGCAGCGTCCCGGCGCCGGAAGCCTTTGGCAGCGGCTGCCGCTTCGCCGGCCGGTGCCCGCTGGCGGTGGCCCGCTGCACGGCCGAGACGCCGCCGCTGAACGAGGTCGCACCCGGACGCCTTGCGGCGTGCTGGCGCAGCGCCGAGGCGAGCACGCTCCTGAGCGGGGCGGCGGCATGAGCACGGATCCGGTCCTCGCCGTCGACGACGTCGCCGTGCACTTCGCCGCCCGCGGCGGGTTGCTGGCGCCGAAGGGCCCGCCGGTGCGGGCCGTGGACGGCGTCACTCTGGCGATCGCGCCCGGCGAGACGCTCGGGCTCGTGGGCGAGTCCGGCTGCGGCAAGTCGACGCTGTCCAACGCCGTCGTCGGGCTGGTGAAGCCGACCCGCGGCAGCATCAAGGTGGCCGGCCAGGAGGTCGTGGGCGCCGATCCGGATGCGCTGCGGGCGATCCGCCGCAACGTGCAGATGATCTTCCAGGACCCGGCCCTGTCGCTGAACCCGCGCATGACGATCGGCGAGAGCGTCGGCGAGCCGCTGCGCGTGCGCGGCATCGCCTCGGGGGCCGCGCTGCGCGAGCGCGTCGCGACGCTCCTCACATCGGTGGGGCTGAGGCCGGAGCATGCGGCGCGCTATCCGCACCAGTTCTCGGGCGGGCAGCGGCAGCGCGTGGTCATCGCCCGGGCGCTGGGGCTGGAGCCGGCGCTGGTCGTCTGCGACGAACCGGTCTCGGCGCTCGACGTGTCGGTGCGCGCGCAGATCCTGAACCTGCTGGTCGACCTGCAGCGCCGCATGGGCGTCGCCTATCTCTTCGTGTCGCACGACCTCGCCGTCGTGCGGCACATCTGCGACCGCGTCGCGGTGATGTATCTCGGTCGCCTGGTCGAGGTCGCCCCGCGCGACACGCTGTTCGGCGCACCCAAGCATCCCTACACGCTGGCGCTGATGTCGGCGGTGCCGGAGCCCGATCCCGTGCGCCAGCGGACCCGCCAGCGCATCGTGCTGCAGGGCGACCTGCCGAGCCCCTCGCGGGTGCCGACGGGCTGCGCCTTCCACACGCGCTGCCCGCGCGCCACCGCGCTGTGCGCGCAGGAGCGCCCGGCGCTGACGCCGCGCGACGACGGCGCCCTCGTCGCCTGCCACCACGCCTGACCGGATCGACGCCATGACCGAGACAACCGAGCCCGCCCGCGAAACCATCGCCGTCCCGGGCCTCGCGGCGCCGGGCGAGATCGTGGTCGATCCGTGGGGCATCCCGCACATCCGGGCCGGCAGCGAGGCCGACCTCTTCTTCCTGCAGGGCTTCAACGCCGCGCGCGACCGGCTCTGGCAGATCGACCTGTGGCGCAAGCGCGGCCTCGGGCTGCTCGCCGCCGACTTCGGGCCCGGCTATCTCGCCCAGGACCGCGCCTCGCGGCTGTTCCTGTACCGGGGCGACATGGCCGCCGAGTGGGCCAGCTACGGGCCGCAGGCGGAGGTCGTGTGCCGCGCCTTCGTCGCGGGCATCAACGCCTACATGGCGCTGACCGAGCGCGAACCCGGCCGCCTGCCGCCGGAGTTCGGGATCATGGGGACGCGGCCTGCGCGCTGGGCGCCGGAGGACGTGGTCCGCATCCGCAGCCACGGCCTGACGCGCAACGCGCTCTCCGAGATCCTGCGGGCGGTGGTTACCACGCGCGCCGGTGTGGAGGCAGACCGGGTCCGCAAGGCGCTGGAGCCCGCCGTGGAGCCGGTGCAGGCCGACGGCGTCGACCTCTCCGTCATCACCCCGGCCGTGCTCGACGTGTTCAAGCTCGCGACCGCGCCTGTCACCTTCCTGCCGGAGCGCCTGTCGGCGACCCTGGCCGAGGTCTTCGCCTGGACCAAGGTGACGGAACTCGGCGACGTCATCCGCGACATCGAGTTCCAGGGCTCCAACAACTGGGCCGTCCATGGCTCCCGCACCGCGACAGGCCGGCCGATCCTGGCGAGCGACCCGCATCGCTCCCACGCCATCCCGTCGCTGCGCTACATCGTGCATCTCACCGCGCCCGGGCTCGACCTCATGGGTGCGGGCGAGCCCTGCGTGCCGGGCATCTCGCTCGGCCACAACGGTACGGCCGCCTTCGGCATCACGATCTTCGGGGCCGACCAGGAGGACATCTACGTCTACGAGACCCAGGGCGACGCCTATCGCTACGGCGATGGCATCGAGCCCATGACGGTCGTCGAGGAGACCTTCGCGGTGAAGGGCCATCCCGACCAGCGGCTCGCCTTGAAGTTCACGCGCCACGGCCCGGTCATCCACGAGGACCCCGCCCGCAAGCTCGCCTATGCGCTGCGCTCGGTGTGGTGGTCGCCAGGGTCGGCCGCCTACCTCACGAGCCTGGATTCGATGCGGTCCACCAGTCTTGACGCCTTCCGCACCGCGATCCGCGGCTGGGGCGCGCCCTCGACCAACCACGTCTATGCCGACGTGTCCGGGACGATCGCCTGGATCCCGGCGGGCTTCGCGCCGGTGCGCCCCAACTGGAACGGCCTGCTTCCGGTGGCCGGTGACGGCCGTTACGAGTGGCAGGGCTTCCTCGATCCCGCCCTGATGCCCGAGAAGGTCGACCCGGCCGAGGGCTTCGTCGCCACCGCCAACGAGATGAACTTGCCGGCGGGTTGGGACCACGAGGCCAAGCGGCTGGGTCACGAGTGGGCGGACCGCTCGCGGGCGACCCGCATCCATGAGGCCCTGCGTGCGGCGCCGTCGCACGACCTCGGCCATTCGCGGTCGCTGCAGACCGACGTGTCGTCCATGCCGGCGCGCCGCATCCTGGACGCCATGTCCGGTCTCGACCTCGGTCCCGCCGCCGCCTTCCTCGCCGGCTGGAACGGGCGCCTCGAAGCGGGCTCCGCGCAGGCTGCCCTGTTCGAGCTGTGGTGGACCAAGCACCTGAAGCCGGCGCTGCTGGCGCTCGCCTGTCCCGACCCGGCCGTGCGCCCGCTGCTGCTGCCCGGCGACATCGAGACGCTCGTGCCGATGATCGAGGACGCGACCCGTCTGCCCGACAGGGACGGCCTGCTGCGCACGACGCTCGCGGCGGCCTGGGCCGATGCGCAGGCGCGCCTTGGCGAGGATCCGGCATCGTGGCGGTGGGGGGCCCTGCACCACGGCTATTTCGAGCACGCCCTGTCGCCGCTCGGCGCCAAGGATCTCGACGCCGGGCCGCAGCCGATGGGCGGCAGCGCGGCCACGCCGATGCATGCCGGCTACCGCGTCTCGGACTTCCGCGTCATCGCCGGCGCCTCCGTGCGCCTCGTCATGGACGTGGGCGACTGGGACAAGAGCGTCTGCATCAACGCGCCGGGCCAGTCCGGCGACCCGCGGACGGCGCACTACCGGGACCTCACCGGGCGCTGGGCGGCGGGCGACTACGTGCCGATGCTGTACGCGAAGGCGGCCGTGGACGCGGTGGCGGAACGGGTGATCACGGTGGTGCCGGGCTAAACCTGAAAGCCCTCGCGCGAAGCTCCCTCCCTCCGCGCGTCATGCCCGGGCTTGGCCCGGGCACCCACGACTTCCGAGCGGCCCCGGCAAAGTCGTGGATGGCCGGGCCAAGCCCGGCCAGGACGACGGAGAGATGGAGGCTTTATCGAACGAGCCCTCCATACCGCCGCTCGATGGCCTCGTAGACCAGTTCCGCGGCCGGGGAGAGAGCGCGGCTGCGCAGGCGCACCAAGCCGAACGGCTCCACCGTCAGCGGCTCGCTGAGGCGCAGGATCTCGAAGGGGCCCCCTAGCGACTGCAGCAGTTCAGCCACGGCCATGGCGACGGCCGCGATGGCGTCCGTCCGCGACACCGTGGCGAGCGTGATGAGTTCGGACGAGGTGTCGAGGATGCGGTCCGGCAGCGGCAGGCCATGGCGATGCATCATCGCGTCGAGCTTGCGCCGCAGGAGCGATCCCGAGGGTTGCAGCACCCAGTCGCGGCCGACGAGATCGGCGGGCGTCACCTCCGCCATGGCGGCGAGCGGGTGGCCCTTGCGCACGAGCAGGCAGCAGGCCTCGGCCTCGCATTCCCGGTAGGCGAGATCGTCGCCGTCGACGCCCGGCGGAATGCGCGCCAGCACGAAGTCGAGGCGGGATTCCATGAGGTCGTTCACCAGCACGTCGCTCATCGCCACCACGACCGAGACCTGCAGCGCCGGGCGCGTCCGCCGGATCTCGTCGAGGGCCTCGTGCACGGCCCCGACGGCGGGCGCCATCACCGTGCCGATGGCCACGCTCCCCCCTGCCCCGCTCTGGATCGCCGCGATCTCGCCGCTGGCGCGCGAGAACTCCGCCAGCATCGCGCGGGCGCGCCGCACGAGCACCTCCCCATAGGCGGTGGGCTCGATGCCGCGCGGCAGCCTGTCGAACAGCGTGATGCCGACCGCCTGCTCGATCTCGCCCAGCATCTTGGAGGCCGCCGGCTGGGAGATGGCGATCTCGTCCGCCGCCCGATGGAGCTTGCGATGCGTGTCGAGTGCGACCAGGAACCGCAGGTGCCTGAGCTTCAGGCGGTTCATGGCGCCGCGCAGGTGCGCGGCGTCCTTCACCTGGGGCGTGACCGTGTCGGGGGCCTTTCGCTGGGTGAACATCGGCGCACTCCCGGAGAACGGAAACATGTCGAAAAAGACATGCCTCAAGGGCCAAATCCGATTTGACTGTTATGCCTTTTCCATCAAACGTCGCCAGCAGAATGTCGAGCCCGAGCAGGCGCCCACATTCGCCACAGGCTCCGGGACGGCACGCGCCGGTTCGGATATGAATTGCCGCAAGGCGGGCTCATGCGTCCCGCCGAGGAAACGCTGGAGGAATTGCACGTGAAAGGCTTCACAACCGCTTTGGCCGCGCTCGCGCTCGGCATTGCCAGCCTGACGACCGGCGCCATGGCGCAGTCGAAGGGCACGGTCGGCATCGCCATGCCGACGAAGTCGTCGGCCCGCTGGATCGCCGACGGCGACAACATGGTGAAGGTGTTCAAGGAGAAGGGCTACGGCACCGATCTCCAGTACGCCGAGGACGACATCCCGAACCAGCTCGCCCAGATCGAGGGCATGATCACCAAGAACGTGAAGGTTCTCGTGATCGCCGCCATCGACGGTACGACGCTCACGGCCGCGCTGCAGAAGGCCAAGGACAAGGGCATCAAGGTCATCGCCTACGACCGCCTGATCCGCGGCTCGGAGAACGTCGACTACTACGCCACCTTCGACAACTTCCAGGTCGGCGTGCTGCAGGCCCAGACGCTGGAGAAGGCGCTCGGCCTGAAGGACGGCAAGGGCCCCTTCAACATCGAGCTCTTCGCCGGCTCGCCCGACGACAACAACGCCGGCTTCTTCTTCAACGGCGCCATGTCCGTGCTGAAGCCCTACATCGACTCGGGCAAGCTCGTCGTGCGCTCCAAGCAGACCGCCTTCGACAAGGTGGCGACGCTGCGCTGGGACGGCGCCGTGGCGCAGGCCCGCATGGACACGATCCTGTCGGGCTTCTACGGCAAGGACGCCAAGGTCAACGCCGTGCTGTCGCCCTATGACGGCCTGTCGATGGGCATCATCTCGTCGCTCAAGGCGGTCGGCTACGGCACCAAGGACCAGCCGCTGCCGTTCGTCTCCGGCCAGGACGCCGAAGTCCCGTCCGTGAAGTCGATCATCAAGGGCGAGCAGTACTCGACGATCTTCAAGGACACCCGCGAGCTCGCCAAGGTGACCGCGAACATGGTCGACGCCGTGCTCTCCGGCAAGCAGCCGGAAGTCAACGACACCAAGACCTACGACAACGGCAAGAAGGTCGTTCCGTCGTACCTCCTGAAGCCCGTGTCGGTGGACGCTTCCAACTGGAAGGAGATCCTGGTCGGGTCCGGCTACTACACGGAAGACAAGCTGAAGTGATTGCGGCCGTCACCCCCGGACCACGTCGTCCGGGGGTGATGCCGGCCGGTGCGTCGGCAGTGACGCATCCTCTCGCCGTGGGCTTGCCTGCGGCGTTTTTCTGTCGAAACTGATGGCCTGACGAAGCCCGCGCCCAGCGGGCCGCAGGTGCGTGGAGCCCGGCATGGACGCACTCCTGGAGATGCGGGGGATCACCAAGACCTTCCCCGGCGTCAAGGCCCTGCAGAACGTCAACCTGACCGTGCGCCGCGGCGAGATCCACGCGATCTGCGGCGAGAACGGCGCCGGCAAGTCCACCCTGATGAAGATCCTCTCGGGGGTCTACCCGGCCGGATCCTACGAGGGCGACGTCGTCTTCGAGGGGCAGGTCCGCCAGTTCTCCGGCATCCGCGACAGCGAGAAGCTCGGCATCATCATCATCCACCAGGAGCTGGCGCTCGCGCCGCAGCTCTCGATCGCCGAGAACCTGTTCCTGGGCAACGAGATCGCCGAGAAGGGCGTGATCGACTGGTACGAGACCAACCGGCGCGCCAAGGCCCTGATGCAGAAGGTGGGGCTGAAGGAGAGCCCCGCCACGCTCATCACCAACATCGGCGTCGGCAAGCAGCAGCTCGTGGAGATCGCCAAGGCGCTCGCCAAGGAGGTGAAGCTCCTCATCCTCGACGAGCCGACCGCGAGCCTCAACGAGCGCGACAGCCAGGCGTTGCTGGAACTGCTGCTCGAGCTGAAGAAGCAGGGCATCACGGCGATCATGATCAGCCACAAGCTGAACGAGATCTCGCGCATCGCCGACCAGATCACCATCTTGCGCGACGGCACGACCGTCGAGACGCTCGAGGCCAAGGGAACGGCCATCGACGAGGGCCGCATCATCAAGGGCATGGTCGGCCGCGAGATGAGCGACCGCTACCCCAAGCGCACGCCCTCGATCGGCGAGACGATGTTCGAGGTGAAGGACTGGGTCGTCCACCACGAGGTGCACCCCGATCGGCAGGTCGTGAAGAACGTGAACCTGCACGTCAGGCGCGGCGAGGTGGTCGGCATCGCCGGGCTCATGGGGGCCGGGCGCACCGAGTTCGCCATGTCCGTGTTCGGCAGGGCCTACGGCCAGAAGATCTCGGGCGAGGTGCGCCTGGAGGGCCGGCCCATCGACGTCTCGTCGATCCCCCGCGCCATCGACAACGGCATCGCCTACGTCACCGAGGACCGCAAGCATCTGGGGCTGATCCTCAACGAGGACATCCGCTTCAACGTGCCGCTCGCCGACCTCGAGAAGGTGTCGACCAACGGCGTGATCGACCCCTACGAGGAGGTCACCGTCGCCAGGAAATTCCGCGAGCGGCTCAACATCCGCTCGTCCGGCGTCGCGCAGCTCACCGTGAACCTGTCGGGCGGCAACCAGCAGAAGGTCGTGCTGTCCAAGTGGCTCAACGCCGACCCGAAGATCCTGATCCTCGACGAGCCGACGCGCGGCATCGACGTGGGCGCGAAGTACGAGATCTACACCATCGTCCACCAGCTCGCCGACAGCGGCCGTGGCGTGATCGTGATCTCGTCCGAGATGCCGGAGCTTCTCGGCATCTGCGACCGGATCTATGTGATGAACGAAGGCCGTTTCGTGGGCGAATTCCCCGCCGCCGAAGCGACGCAGGAAAAGATCATGGCCGCCATCATGCGGCGGGAGGAAGCCTGACATGTCGATGCAGTCGATGACCGCGGGAAGCGGCGAGGGCAGCGCCTTTCTGAACGCGATCAAGCACAACATGCGCGAATACGGCATGTTGATCTCGCTCATCGTGATCATGGTGTTCTTTCAGTTCCAGACGGAAGGCCGCCTGTTCCAGCCCGACAACCTGACCAACATCGTCCAGCAGCGCGGCTACATCGTCGTCATGGCGCTGGGCATGCTGATGATCATCGTGTCCGGGCACATCGACCTGTCGGTCGGCTGGCTGTGCGGCTTCCTCGGCGCCGTCTCGGCCATCCTGATGGTCGACTACAACATGCCCTGGTACCTCGCGGTCCTCGCGACGCTGATCCTGGGCGGGGCGGTGGGAGCGGTCCAGGGCGGCGCCGTCGCCTACCTGAAGATCCCATCCTTCATCGTCACGCTCGCCGGCATGCTCGTCTTTCGCGGGCTCACGCTCTACGTGCTCGGCGGGCGCAATGTCGGGCCCTTCCCGCCCGAGCTCGCCACGCTTCTCACCGGCTTCTTCCCCGAGCCGCTGGCCAAGATCGCCGACCCCTTCATGGCCGACAACATGCTGTCGCCGACCTCGCTCGTCATCGGCGCGGCGGTGGCCGCCTTCATGCTGTTCTCGGCGTTCCGGGCGCGGGCCAAGGCGGTGTCGCAGGGCATGGACAGCGAGCCCTTCGTGCTCTTCCTGGTGAAGAACCTCGCCATCGTCGGCATGCTCGTCTACCTGACCTACCTGTTCTCGAGCTACCGCGGCCTGCCCAACGTCCTCATCATCATGGGGCTCCTGATCGCGCTCTACTCCTTCGTCACCACCCGCACGACGGTGGGCCGGCGGATCTACGCGCTCGGCGGCAACGAGAAGGCGGCGCGGCTCTCCGGCATCAACACCGACCGGCTCGTGTTCCTCGCCTTCGTCAACATGGGCGTCCTCTCGGCGCTCGCCGGCATGATGTTCGCCACGCGGCTGGGCTGGGCGACGCCGAAGTCCGGCGACGGCTTCGAGCTCGACGTCATCGCCGCCTGCTTCATCGGCGGCGCCTCGGCCTCGGGCGGCGTCGGCACGGTGCTCGGCGCGGTCATCGGCGCCTTCATCATGGGCGTGATGAACAACGGCATGTCGATGATGGGCATCGGCATCGACTGGCAGTTCATCATCAAGGGCCTGGTGCTGTTCCTGGCCGTCTTCATCGACGTGTACAACAAGAATAAGGCGTGAGGCGCCAGCCCACGCTCGTGTCGCTCCCGTAAAGCGACCACCCCTCCGCGCATCATGCCCGGGCTTGGCCCGGGCACCCACGACTTTGCAGCGCCGGGCCGGAGTCGTGGATGGCCGGGCCAAGCCCGGCCAGGACGGCTGAAAGGTGGGCGGCAGGCTGGAGATGAGCCTGGCGCTCCGCTGATCAGGGCGTGCGTGGATCGATCGGCGTCCTGATCGCCGCGCCCAGCACCTCCTCCAGCGCCCTGGCGCCGGCAAGAAGGCGTCCCTCGCCCCGCGGGCGGGCGACGATCTGCAGGCCCACCGGACGACCGTCCTTGGTGAAGCCGCAGGGCAGCGACAAGGCGGGCGCCGTGGTCAGCGTGATGGCGTAGACGATGGCCAGCCACTCCACATAGTTGTCGAAGCGGTGGCCGGCGCATTCGGCGAGATAGCGCTGTTCGACGGGGAAGGCGGCCGTGATGGTGGCCGGGCAGAGCAGCAGGTCGTAGCGGTCGAAGAAGCCGTTCATGCGCTTGAGCATGGCGGAGCGCTGGTTCTCGGCGCGCACCACGTCGGCCATGGTGTATTCGAGCCCGCGCTCGATGTTCCAGACGATCTCGGGCTTCAGCTTGTCGCGGTGCTTGCGCAGGTTCTCCGCGTGGCCCGAGGCGAAGCTCATGGCGCGCAGCACCTGGAAGGTGTCGTGCGCCTCCGACAGGTCGGGATGGGCGTCCTCGACGACGGCGCCGAGCTCGGCGAAGCGGTAGGCCGCGGCGCGGCAGATGGCGGCCACCTCCGGGTCGACCGGCGTGATGCCGAGGTCGGCCGAGAAGGCGACGCGGGCCGGCTTCCAGCCAGAGCGCGCGGCGGCGAGAAAGCTCTGCGAGCGCGGCAGCGAAATGGGGTCGGCCGGGCTCTCGCCGGTCATCGCGTCGAGGAGAAGCGCGCAGTCCTCGACGTTGCGGGCC
Source organism: uncultured Alsobacter sp. (assembly GCF_945952055.1). GTDB lineage: Bacteria > Pseudomonadota > Alphaproteobacteria > Rhizobiales > Beijerinckiaceae > Alsobacter. The sequence continues at coordinate 64,200 of NZ_CAMFHB010000006.1, read as the reverse complement.
ATGGGGCCCTCCACGCCGAGCAGGCGGTCGATCTTGGCGCCCGGATCGGTCGCCACGCGGCCGGGGCTCGGGCGCAGGCCCACGACACCGCAGAAGCTCGCCGGGTTGCGCAGGCTGCCCCCCATGTCGGAGCCGTGCGCCACCCAGGCCATGCCCGTCGCCAGCGAGACCGCCGCACCACCCGACGAGCCGGCGCACGACAGCGCCGTGTTCCACGGATTGCGGGTCGCGCCGAACACCTCGTTGAAGGTGTTGGCGCCGGCGCCGAACTCGGGCGTGTTCGACTTGGCATAGATGACCCCGCCCTCGCTCTCGAGCGTCTCGACCAGGATGTCGGAGGCGGAAGGCACGAAGTCGGCGTAGATCGGCGAGCCATAGGTGGTGCGCACGCCCGCGACCTCGGTGAGGTCCTTGATGGGCACGGGCAGGCCGGCGAGCACGCCGCGCGCGGAGGGCGGCTTGTCCATGAGCCGGCGCGCATGGTCGCGAGCGCGGTCGAGGCACAGGGTGGGCAACGCGTTCACGGCGCCGTCGACCGCCGCGATGCGGGCCTCCAGCGCGTCGAGGCAGTCGAGCGGCGAAATCGCCCCGCTGCGAAGCCTTTCGACGACCTCGCACGCCGTGTTGTCGATGAGCTCGCGCGCCATGTCCGGTCCTCCCCGTGTCGCCGGACACTTTCGCCGATCCGGCGGCGCCTTGTCACGTTGCCGGGTACGCAGTCCTGCCGTCCCATCCGCATGGGTGGCATCGCCCCCCGGACGGGCTAGCATGCCCGACGCACCGTCCGCCACGGTGCCAACGAAACCGCTCGCGAGGAACGTCCATGTCGAAGACCGTCGTCATCACCGGGGCCACCGGCAACATCGGCGTCAAGCTGCGCCATCATTTCGAGAGCCTCGGCTGGACCCTGCGCCTGACGGACGTGCACAACGGCGGCGACCCGGCGATCGTGGAGGCCGACCTGTCGGTCTGGGACGAGCGCTGGGTGTCGCTGTGCGACGGCGCCGACGCGGTGATCCTGCTGGCGGGCCAGCCGAGCCCGGCGGCGGACTGGGCCTCGATCCAGCGCCTCAATCTCGATCTGCCCCTCAACGTCTACGAGGCGGCGGCCCGCCAAGGCGCGAAGCGGGTGATCTTCGCCAGCTCCAACTGGACCATGGCCGGCCACCGCTTCCACGGCGGCGCGCTGCCCACCGACCGCGAGCCCTATCCCGTCAATGCCTACGGCATGTCGAAGCTCGTGGCCGAGCGCATCGGTCGCAGCTTCGCCGAGCGCTGGGGCATCTCCTCGATCTCGTTCCGCATCGGCTACCTGCAGCGCGGCGACAACCAGCCCGGGCAGCACATGGGCTGGAGCGACTGGGGCCAGGAGATGTGGCTGTCCAACCGCGACCTTTGCGACGCCTTCGAGAAGGCCGTCACCGCGCCCGCCGACGTGCGCTTCGCCGTGCTGAACCTGATGTCCGACAATCCCGGCATGCGGTGGGACATCGAGACGACGAAGCGCGTCATCGGCTACGCGCCGCGCGACGGCGCCAAGGCCTCGATCACCCCCGAGCAGGAGGTCGGCGCCCGGGCCACCCAGCGCACGCGCGAACTGATCGAGAGCGCGGACGCCTGGCTGAACACGACGCGGATGTGAGGCCGACGGGGACTGTTCTCAATCTCTCAGCGTCTTGCCCGGGCCAAGCCCGGCCAGGACGGCTGAGGGAGAGCAGCCCGGCTTGGAAAGCGCCACTGCATTGCCGATGCGCTAAGCCTCTGCGCGCCCCGGCACCAGCGCCACGCCCTTCACCTGGGCGAGCACGGCCTGGCCCACGGCCAGTTCCAGGTGGTCCCATGACCACAGCGTCAGGCGAGCCAGCAGGCGCGCGCCCGTCCCGTCCTCGCCGAGCCCCAGCACGACGATCACCTGGCCCTTGTCCCCCTCGAGCCGCTCGAGGATGCGGGCGGGCAGGATGTTGGTGATGGAACTCGCCTTCGGCGCCTCCCGTGCGAGGCTCACGTCGCCCGCCTCGATGCGGATGCGGCGGTGCTCGCCGGCCGCGGCGGCCGGCGCCGGCACGACGAGGCGCCCACCGTCCACGTGCAGCGTCAGCAGCCCGTAGAGAGCGTCATGCTCGCCTGCGACGGCATCGAGAGTGGCGGCGGCGTCGCGCCGGCGAACCAGTGGAAGGGCCGGGTCGGCCTGGACGGCGGCGAGCGGACCGGCTCCCAGCACCCGGCCGCGCTCCAGCAGGACGACACGGTCGGCCAGGCGCTCCACCTCCGCCATGTCGTGGCTGACATAGAGCACCGGCAGTGACAGCGCGCCATGCAGGCCCTCCAGGAAGGGCAGGATCTCGTCCTTGGTCGGCCGGTCGAGCGCCGACAGCGGCTCGTCCATGAGCAGAAGCGCGGGCTGCGACAGCAGTGCCCGCCCGATGGCGACGCGCTGACGCTCGCCACCCGACAGCGCCGTGGTGGCCCTGTCGAGCAGAGGCGCGATGCCCAGCAGGGACACGACCTCGTCGAAGCGGATCTCGGGCCGTCCGGGGGCGATGGCCGCCCGCCGTCGCCCGAACATCAGGTTGTCGCGCACGGAAAGGTGCGGGAAGAGGCTCGCCTCCTGGAAGACGTAGCCGATGGGCCTGGTGTGGGTGGGGCGGAAGGTGGTCTCGTCCTGCCAGACCTCGCCGCCGAGCGAGAAACGGCCGTCCAGCCGCTGGAGCCCGGCGATGCAGCGCAGCACCGTCGTCTTGCCGCTGCCCGACGCGCCGAAGAGCGCGGTGACGCCGGACGCGGGGGCCTCGAAGTCGACGTCGAGGTGGAAGCCGCCGACGTCGCCCTGGAACCGGGCCGCGATGCCGCTCGCCCCCGTCATGCGCCGGTCCTTGCCAGGCGCTTCTCGACGACGGTCATGACGAGAATGACCGCGAAGGCGAAGACCAGCATGCCGCCGGCGACGATGTGGGCCTCCGTCCAGCGGCCTGTCTCGACGTAGTCGAAGATTGCCACGGAGAGCACCTTGGTGGTGCCCGGCAGGTTGCCGCCGATCATCAGCACCACACCGAACTCGCCGACGGTGTGGGCGAAGCCCAGCACCGCGCCGGTGAAGAGACCCGGGCGCGCCAGCGGCAGGGCCACGGTCCAGAACGTGTCGAGCGGCGAGGCACGCAGCGTGGCGGCGACCTCCAGCGGCCGGGTGCCGAAGGCGGCGAAAGCATTGCGGATGGGCTGCACGACGAAGGGCATCGAGTAGAACACCGAGCCGATCACGAGCCCCTCGAAAGTGAAGGCCAGCGTGCGCGCGCCCCACAGGCCGGCCAACCAGCCGCCCGGCCCGTTCGGGCCGAGCAGGACGAGCATGTAGAAGCCGAGCACGGTGGGCGGCAGCACGAGCGGCAGGGCGACGACGGTCGCCACCGCCTCCTTCCACCAGGCCTGCGAGCGGGCGAGCCACCAGGCGAGCGGCGTGCCGATGACGAGCAGCAGCACGGTGGTGACGGCGGCGAGCTTCAGCGTCAGCCAGATGGGCCCGGCGATCTCTGCGGCGAAGCCCTGCATCAGCGCGCCACCCTGCGACGGGTGGAGCGTGCCATGCGGCATGAGGAGCGGTCGGCAGAGCCCATGCCGGAGGAATAGAACAGGCTGGCGCGGGCGGCAACGCGGCGTGCTAGTCTGCCCGCGCATCCGCAAGCCCGAAGCACTTGCACAAGCTTGAAGACCTGGCCATGCCGCAGGACACGCTCGATCCCCGCCTCCTCGTGCTCGATCCGCGCGACAACGTCGCGGTGGTGCGCCGCCGCATCGAAGCCGGAACGGCCGTCGCCGTGCCGGGCGCGACCGTCACGCCCACCGCCGACATCGGCCTCGGCCACAAGCTCGCCGTGCGGGCCATCGGCGTCGGCGAGACGATCCTGAAATACGGCGCGCCGATCGGGCGGGCGACCAGCGCCATCGGGGTCGGCGAGCACGTGCACGTGCACAACATGGAAAGCGCCTACACGCGCACCCACACGCTGGACGAGGCCCGCGCCCGTCACGGAGACCACGCATGACCGCGTCCCCCGCTCCCATGCAGGGCATCCTGCGCCAGGACGGCCGCAAGGGCATCCGCAACACGCTCGTCGTCGCCTACCTCGTCGAGTGCGCCCATCACGTCGCGCGCGAGATCGCCTGGCCCTACCGCGACCGCGACGTGCACCTCATCGGCTTCCCCGGCTGCTACCCCAACGGTTACGCGCAGCGCATGATGCAGGCGCTGTGCACGCACCCGAATGTGGGCGCCGTGCTGCTGCTGTCGCTGGGCTGCGAGAGCTTCGACAAATACGGGCTCGCCCATGCGGTCCGCGAGAGCGGACGGCCCGTGGAGACGATCGTCATCCAGGCGACCGGCGGGACGCGCACGTCGATCGCCCAGGGCCGCGCCTGGATCGACGCGCAGCTGCTCGCCCTGGAGGCGGCGCCGCGGGTGCCGATGGGCGTGGACGAACTCGTGGTCGGCACGGTGTGCGGCGGTTCCGACGGGACGTCCGGCATCACCGGCAACCCCGCGGCCGGCCGGGCCTTCGACCTGCTCGTGAGGGACGGGGCGGCCTGCATCTTCGAGGAGACGGGCGAGCTCATCGGCTGCGAGCACATCATGGCGGCGCGGGCCATCACGCCCGAGCTCGGCGCGGTGCTGGAGGAGAGCGTGGCCAAGGCGGCGCGCTACTACGCGACGCTCGGCTACGGTTCCTTCGCGGCCGGCAACGCCGACGGCGGGCTCTCCACCATCGAGGAGAAGTCGATGGGCGCCTACGCCAAGTCCGGCGCCTCGCCGATCAGCGGGCTCCTGAAGCCGGCCGACCGCCCGCCGCGCGGCGGCCTCTACCTGCTCGACGTCGTGCCCGACGGCGAGGTGCGCTTCGGCTTCCCCAACATCAACGACACCGCGGAGATCGCTGAACTCATCGCCTGCGGCAGCCACGTCGTGCTGTTCGTCACCGGGCGGGGCTCCGTCGTCGGCTCGGCGATCTCGCCGGTCGTGAAGATCTGCGCCAACCCGGAGACCTATCGGCGCATGAGCGACGACATGGACGTCGACGCCGGCCGCATCCTGGAGGGCAGCGCCGGGCTCGACGAGGTCGGGCGCGAGATCCGCGACCTCGTGGTGTCGCTCGGCCGCGGCGCCCGCACGCGCTCCGAGGAGCTCGGCCACCAGGAATTCGCCCTCGTCTACAAGAGCTTCGAGCCGATCGGCCCGGCCTGCCTGCCCGCCGCCTGAGGACCTTCGCGATGACCGACCCGATCACCCCGCGCCTTGCCGCCTGCTACACCGGCGTCGTGCACGACGTCATGCGCGCCATGGGCCTGCGCGACTTCACGCTGCCTCCCGAACTCAGCTCGAACTTCCCCGACCGGGTGCTGGCGGGGCCGGCCTTCACCATCGACGGAAAGGTCGATCCCGGCGCCGAGGCGCACGAGACGCTGTTGGCCTGGACGGGGCTCCTCTCCAAGGCGAAGCCCGGCCACATCTGGGTGTCGCAGCCCAACGACCGGGTCGTCGCCCACATGGGCGAGCTCTCGGCCGAGACGCTGAAGAACAAGGGCGTGCTCGGCTGCGTTGCCGACGGCTTCGTGCGCGACACGAATTTCCTGCTCGCCATGGAGTTCAACACCTGGTCGCGCGGCCACACCCCGCGCGACATCGTCGGCCACTGGCTGCCCCGCGCCATCGAGATCGACATCAAGATCGGCGACGTGGTGATCGCGCCGGGCGACTACCTGCTGGGCGACCGCGACGGCATGGTGCGCGTGCCGGCAGGGCGTGCCGAGGAGATCGTGACGGCCGCCGAGACCGCCATCGCCACGGAGAACAAGGTCCGCACCGCGATCCTCGCCGGTGTCGACCCCCAGGAAGCCTACAAGCGCTTCGGGAAGTTCTGAGACAGGTTCCGGCCCGCCGAACGGGGCAGCCACACCTGCGGTCACGCCTTGCGCCGACCTCCCGGCCGGCCGGGCTCGACACGGGCAGCCATGACGGCGTGGACCATCCTCCGGGCTCCACCGTTCGAACCCGGATCGTCCTAGACTGTTGTTCCCGCATCGCCACCGGAGCCACGACCATGGCCGACGACAGCTACCACAAGGACCGCATCGCCAACCGGCGCCTGCACCCCGAGACGCTGATGATGGGCTACGGCTATTCGCCGGCCATGTCGGAAGGCTCGCTGAAGCCGCCGGTGTTCCTCACCTCGACCTTCGTCTTCGCCAATGCGCAGCAGGGCAAGGAGTTCTTCGACCTCACCGCCGGCCGCCGCCAGCTGAGGCCGGGGGAGAAGGCGGGGCTCGTCTATTCGCGCTTCAACCACCCCAACATGGAGATCCTGGAGGACCGGCTCGCCATCTGGGACGAGGCGGAGCGCTGCGCCGTCTTCGCCAGCGGCATGGCCGCGATCGCCACCACCTGCTTCGCCTTCCTGCGCCCGGGCGACACCGTCATCCATTCGCGTCCGCTCTATGGCGGCACCGAGACACTGCTCACCAACCAGATGGCGCAGCTCGGCGTCACCGCCTTCGGCTTCACCGACGGCCTCGACCCCGCCGCCATGCGCAAGACCGCCCACGGGGCCGCCGCCAAGGGCCGCGTGGCCATGATCCTGGTGGAGACGCCCGCCAACCCCACCAACGGCCTCGTCGACCTCGCAGCCTGCAAGGCGATTGCCGACGAGCTCGCCGCCAGACAGGGTCACCGCCCGCCAGTGGTGGTGGACAACACCCTGCTCGGCCCCAAATTCCAGAAGCCGCTGCTGCACGGCGCCGACCTGACGCTGCTCTCCCTCACCAAGTATGTGGGCGGCCACAGCGACCTCGTCGGCGGATCGATCTCGGGCTCCGACGCCCTGGTGCGGCAGGTCAAAGGCTGGCGCTCGGCGCTCGGTACGCAGCTCGACCCGAACTCCTGCTGGATGCTGATGCGCTCGCTGGAGACGCTCGACATCCGCATGAGCCGCGCCAACGACAACGCCCGCATCGTCGCCGACTGGCTGGCCAGGCACCCCAAGGTGGCGAAGGTGCACTATCTCGGCGCGCTCGCCGCCGACGACCCCCGCAAGCCCGTCTTCGACCGCCAGTGCACGGAGCCGGGATCGACCTTCGCCTTCGACGTGAAAGGCGGCGAGAAGGAGGCCTTCGCGCTGCTGGACGGGTTGCAGGTGATGAAGCTCGCGGTGAGCCTCGGCGGCACGGAGACGCTGGTCTCCCACCCGGCGGCGATGACGCACTCCGGCGTGCCGCGGGCGCTACGCGAGGAGATCGGGCTCACCGACGCGCTGATCAGGATCTCGATCGGGATCGAGAACGTGGAGGACCTGGTGTCGGACCTCGCGCAGGCGTTCGAGGGGGTGTGAAGTGTAGTTTATGGAAGCCAACAATCATTCTGACGTCTAGATTCCGGAAATTATTTTTCCGATAGAGATATCAGGGGTCTTTAAATCAAGAAGAATGTCTGAAATCTGTTTCTTTTCGTCCTTAGGATCGGGTATCTGTGTTTGCGCTGGAGACACATGTGCATACAAGCCCCTTATGGATCCATAAGAATCCAGCCTCTGAATTGCTGGAGCATAAACAAACACAATCGATGAACCATAGCATATAAATAAATCTTCTATGTTTTCTTTCTTTATACCATTATTTTTGTTTACGTTGTTGGACTGCCAATCCACGGCTTCCTTTACGATCATTTCAATTTTCCCCTTTTGCTTTTGCAAAAATTCATTATCTTTCATCCCGCCTAATCTCGAAAATCGCATACACGTAGAAAACAGATATTCGTTGATATGACCAGAAGATTTATATCTAGAGTAACTACCATCGATTATCTTTTTACTTATAGTCTCAAAATAAGTTTCCAAAGCTGCATGGCACAGTAGCCTATACCCGATCATCTTTCTAACGGAAAGAACCGTGTACTTCCCGTACTGGTCATATTTCGGCAGCATCGTGCCCAAATTGCCAATCTCGACAGTTAGAGCTGTGTATTCTTGGGTATTGGGCATAGTGGACCTTAATCAATCACAATACGCCCTGACTTACTGTTAAACCCAATTGCCGGAATATCCATAGCTAAAGCGGCCGCTAATGCAGATCGCCACTTCGAGAATCTGATATATACATTGTAGGCCTCCTTCGTATTCACGGAGAGGAACGATCTGAACTCTGCATCGCTCTGACAAAGATTCTCAAATGCTGCAACAACACCACTTGGATTCTGGCTAGCCGCTAACCCAATCTCGGGTTCGGAAAAAAAATACGCCATAATGTCAAAGACAGCACGATTAAACCGCCCCGTATATTTTGAGCGCTCAAACGACTGAAACGCACGCCGCCCAAACAACTTGAACGTCAGCTCGATCGCTCGATCAAGATTGTCTGCGGCATCGAAGTATATGATTTTGTCAGAAGACCAATGCTGATTGCCAAGCTTTGTCGCATTGTCAAGAAATCTTTTAAAGTTCCCATCGTACTCGTCAAGGTGCAATTTAAATGCAAAAAATCTTAGCAAAAGCTCGTTGTCGCGCATCCGTCGATCTGGGCCACGGAGATTCAACGCGTGCCTGATAGCATCACTTTCGACAGCCCTATCGTCTAAAAAATTTGTAAACTGTCCTGGCGCTAGCGCCTGCCTCAATTCCTGAGGTGACAGGCTCTTTCCAAGCGTATTTAACCTCAAAAACACCTCATACAGGAAGTCTTCATCCCGCACGCCATTGATTATAACGGTCCGAATGACGGCGTTCTCGATAGCCGCGCCGTCGTCCGTATTGCGAATGTCCGAAAAGTATTTTCCATTCAAATCTTCTCTCTCTTTAAGGCCTACAAGTCGAAGCCGCTTGTAAGAGGCCCCGGAACTGGAGTCAGAGAGAAACTGTACAAGCGTTAGGAGCCTTTGCTTGCCATCAATAACGATATAGCGCCTCTTCTGATGCGGATGCTCTGCCAGAATTATCTGCGGAATTGGGATATGAAGAGCAAGACTCTCAATGAATTTACTTTTGTCAGCAGGTGACCACGCATCTCTCCTCTGAAATCGAGGATCCAAATCAATAACATTTCGGGAGATCTGATCGACAGCAGTACCAGAGGTCCAGTCAGTACTATAAAGAATCGGCAGAGCGCCCAGGGAGATGTGAAAATCGTTCTCATCTTCCTGAAAATCTTCCGGTGTAATATAACCGGGAGCGATAGACTTGCTTCGACTTATCATTGGGTGCCTTCGAAGAAGTTCATGCCGCATGTTTTTCAGGCCACCGACCGGCAGCCTCCAGTTTGAATGCTGCGCGGTCGGTCAAAGCTCATGCTAACTTATCTTTTGTCGTGCAGCGGCGGAAGAGGGTTGGAATGCGGGCGGCGGCTGGACACTGGTGCGCCGATATTCCACCCCTCAGCCCCACACTTCCTCGGCCAGTTCCACGATCATCCGCAGCTTGGCCCACTGCTCTTCCTCGGCCAGCGTGTTGCCCTCCTGGGTGGAGGCGAAGCCGCACTGGGGGGAGAGGCAGAGCTGGTCGAGGGAGACGTACTTGGTCGCCTCGTCGATGCGCCGGCGGATGTCGTCCTTCTTTTCCAGCGTGCCGGTCTTGGAGGTGACGAGGCCCAGCACCACGTGCTTGCCCTTGGGCAGGAAGCGCAGGGGCTCGAAGCCGCCGGCACGGTCGGTGTCCCACTCCATGAAATAGCCGTCGACCGGCATGGCGTTGAACAGCACCTCGGCCACCGGCTCGTAGCCGCCCGACGCGATGAACGTGGAGCGGAAGTTGCCGCGGCACAGGTGCATGGTGATGGCGAGGTCGGCGGGCTTGTTCGCCAGCGCCGTGCGCACCATGCCGGCGTAGATGTCGGGCTGCTTCTCCGGATCGTCGCCGCGGTCCTTCAGCATCTGGCGCTGCTCGGGATCGCACAGATAGGCGAAGGAGATGTCGTCGAGCTGCAGGTAGCGGCAGCCGGCGGCGTAGAAGTCGGCCACGGCCTTGGCGTAGGCGTTGCCGACGTCGCTGTAGAAGCCGTCCATGTCCGGGTAGACGCCGACGTTCATCATCTTCCGCCCGCCGCGGTAGTGCAGCATGCTCGGGCCCGGGATCGTCATCTTGGCGGTGCGCGAGGTGTTGGCCTTCACGAAGCGGAAGTGGTCGACCATCGGGTGGCCGGAATAGCCGACCTTGCCCGTGATGCGCAGGGCCTTCGGCACGCCGACGCCGCCCTTGAAGTTCATGCCGCTGTCACCGTCGATCGAGGTGACGCCGTCGAGCTGCTCGAGGAAGTCGAAGTGCCAGTAGGCGCGACGGAACTCGCCGTCGGTGATGCCGTTGAGGCCGATCTCCTCCTGCTTGCGGATGATCTTGACGATTTCCGCGTCCTCCACCGCCTTCAGCGCGGCGGCGTCGATCTCGCCGGCCTTGAACTTTTCGCGCGCGTCCTTGAGCGGAGCGGTGCGCAGCAGGCTGCCGACCATGTCGGCGCGGAACGGAGGGGTGGAGCGGTTCATGGGGTTTTCTCCCTTTCCAGGTTCAGTGGGCGGACCGGCCGGACTTCTTGCGGTCGGCGACGCCGAGATGCTGCTCGAGCGGGGTCGGATCCTCGATCAGCGAGCGGCTCGTGGCGGCGTGCACGATGCTGCCGCGGTCGAGGATGATGGCGTCGTCGGTGACGCCGAGGATCTTCTGCGCGTGCTGCTCGACGATGATGGCCGACAGCCCCTCGTTGCGGATGATGCGCTTCAGGGCGGCCAGCAGTTCCTCGATGATGATCGGGGCAAGGCCCTCGGTCGGCTCGTCGAGGAGCATGAGGCGCGGATTGAGCACCAGTGCCCGGGCCACCGCCAGCATCTGCTGCTCGCCGCCGGAGAGCTGGTTGCCCATGTTGGCCCGCCGCTCCTTGAGCCGCGGGAACAGGCCGTAGACGCGCTCCACCGTCCAGGCCCCCGGGCGCGAGACCGCCGTGAGGTTCTCCTCGACCGTCAGCGACTTGAAGATGTTGCGCTCCTGCGGCACCCAGCCGATCCCGCCCGAGGCCCTGAGGTCGGGCCGCAGCGACGTGATGTCCTTGCCCGCGAGCGACACGGTGCCGCCGCGGTGGCGCGTCACGCCGATGATCGTGTTGATCAGCGTCGTCTTGCCGGTGCCGTTGCGCCCCAGCACGGCGAGCGACTTGCCCTGCTCGAGCCGCAGGTCGATGCCGTTGATGACGACGGCCTCGCCATAGCCGGCCGAGACCCGGTACAGCGTGAGAAGGTCAGTCATCGACGCTCTCCCCGAGATAGACGGCGCGGACCTTCGGATCGGTCGAGACCTCCTGCACCGTGCCCTCCGTGAAGAGGGCGCCGTTGACGAGCACCGAGATGCGGTCGGCGAAGCTGAACACAAGGTCCATGTCGTGCTCGATGAGCAGAACCGAGACGTCGCGCGGCAGGGAGGCGACGGTATCCAGCAGTTCCTGGCGCTCGGCCTCGGGCACGCCCGCCGCGGGCTCGTCGAGGAGCAGCACGCGCGGCTTGCAGGCGAAGGCCACCGCGAGCTCGAGCAGGCGCTGCTTGCCGTAGGCGAGGTTGACGGTCTTCTCCTCCAGCACGTCGGTGAGGCGGAAGCGCGTGGCGAGTTCGCCGATCTCCTCGGCCATGCCGCTGGCGCGGCCGAGCGGCCGCCACCAGTCCCGTCCGCCTCCGTTGCGCTCGGAGACGGCCAGCGCCAACGTCTCCATCGGCGTCATGCCGCCGAATAGCTGGTTGATCTGGAAGGTGCGGGCGAGCCCGCGCCGCACGCGGTCCTCCGGCTTGAGCCCGGTGATGTCCTGGCCTTCGAGCACGATGCGCCCGGACGTGGGCTGCAGCACGCCCGTCAGCAGGTTGATGAAGGTCGTCTTGCCGGCGCCGTTGGGGCCGATCAGGGCATGGCGCGCCCCCTTCTCCAGCGAGAAGGTGACGTTGTCGGTGGCGACGAGGCCGCCGAAGCGGCGCACGAGGCTGGTGGTCTCGAGGACGGCCGCCATGTCAGTGCCCTCCCGCCGCCGGCGCGGCGCCGGAGGTCGGCCGGCCCCGGCCGGTCACCCTGCGGACGAGATCGCGCGCCTTCTCGGTCATGCGCTCGCGCCCGGCGAGCACCATCACCACCAGGATCACGCCGATCCAGAACTGCCAGTACTGGGGCGTGATGGCGGACAGGAAATCCTGCAGCACCTTGAAGACCACCGCCCCGATGAGCCCACCGTAGAGGTAGCCGACCCCGCCGATGGTGAGCACCAGGAGCACGTCGGCCGAGCGGTGGAAGGCCAGCACCTCCAGCGAGACGAACTGGGTCGTCTGGGCGAGCAGCGCCCCGGCGATGCCCGCATAGGCCGCCGACAGCGTGTAGACCGCCACGAGCCGCCTGTTGACCGGAATGCCGATGGCCCGGGCCCTCAGCGGGTTGTCGCGGATGGAGCGCAGGGACAGGCCGAAGGGCGACGACACGATGCGCCGCGCCACGACCACCAGCACGAAGGTCACCGCCAGGCTGTAGGCGTAGGCGACGGAGCCGAAGATGTCGAACTCGAAGAGGCCGAGCACCGGCTTCATGTTGACGCCCTGCAGGCCGTCGGCACCGCCCGTCAGCCACGACATCTGGTTGGCGACCTCGCCCAGCACCAGGGCCACGCCCAGGGTCACCATGAGCTTGGTGAGGTCGGCCCCGCGCAGCACGAGGAAGCTGGTCACCAGCCCGAGCGCGGCCGCCATCGCGGCCGCCGCGGCGAGACCCAGGAGCGGGTCGCCGAAGCCGTGCTTGGCCAGAAGGCCCGCGGTGTAGGCGCCGAGCCCGAAGAAGGCGGCATGGCCGAGCGACACGATGCCGGCATAGCCCAGGATCAGGTCGAGCGAGACGGCGAAGAGGCCCAGGATGGCGATCTCGTTGAGGATCAGGTGGCGTGTCGGCAGGGCGAAATAGGCGCCGACGGCGACAAGCCAGAACAGGATCTCGGGGATGTTCCAGCGCGCGGCCCGCCCGAGAGCGGCGGAGACCTGCGCGGACGAGAGGGCGTGCGGGGGGCTTGCCATCGGAGGGTCACCGGGGACGGGCGAAAAGGCCCTGCGGGCGCAGGACCAGGATGACGATCATCAGCGTGTAGATCACGAAGGCGCCGGCGCTCGGCACGTAGTACTTGCCCGCCACGTCGGCGACGCCGAGCAGCAGAGAGGCGACGAAGGGGCCGGTGATGCTCGTCGTGCCGCCGACCGTCACCACGATCAGGAAGTAGATCATGAACTTCAGCGGGAAGGTCGGGTCGAGACCGAGGATCTCGGCGCCGAGCGCTCCGCCGAGGCCCGCCAGGCCGGAGCCGAAGGCGAAGGTGGTGGCGAAGATCAGGCTGACGTTGATGCCGAGCCCGCGCGCCACGCGCGGATCGTCCACCGCGGCCCGCAGCCGGCTGCCGAAGCGCGTGCGGGTGAGGATGAGCTGCAGCACGATCACCAGGACGCTGCACACCGCGATGATGAAGCTGCGGTAGATACCGACCTGGATGCCGAGCACCTCGGTGCGGCCCTTCAGCCAGGACGGCAGCTGCACGAGCTGCTCCTGCGAGCCCATGACGTAGTCGACCGAGGCGACCGCCATGAACACGAGGCCGATGGAGAACAGCACCTGGTCGAGGTGATTGCGGGTGTAGAGCCGCTGGTAGAGCGTGCGTTCGAGGACCAGGCCGATCAGGGCCGGCACCGCAAAGGCGAACGGCAGCGTCAGCAGGAACGGCACGCCCAGCCGGTTGACCATCACGGCCATCACGTAGCCGCCCGCCATGGCGAAGGCGCCATGGGCGAGGTTGACGAAGTTCATCAGCCCCAGCGTGACGGCCAGCCCGCAGGCCAGCACGAACAGGAGCATGCCGTAGGCGATGCCGTCGAAGAGAATGGTCAGCACAGGCCCCTCCAGCCCGAGTGAAGATGGGACGCCGGAGTGTGGCCTTCGGCCGTCTCCGATCCTCCCGCGGCTCTCATACCCACAATTTCAGCCGGTGCCAAAGCGCCTCCGGATCAGGGAGGAGCCGGGCACCAGCTCCATCACGTCGGGATCGGCCAGCGCACGCTCCAGGTTGCGATGAGCCAGACGGGCGTGCTCGCGCATGATCGCCTCGGCTCGCGCTCCTTCCCGCCGTTCGATCGCGGCCAGGGCGCAACGATGCTGATCCTGTGCCACGATCAGGATCAGGCGGGACCCGCGAGAACGACCCTGAGCCTCGAGAAAGGCGCTGGGCGACGCGAAGGGGAGTGCGTTGCTGCGGGTGATCTGTCGCGCGAGGGCTTCGTTGCCTGCGAGATCGACGATGATGTCGTGGAACAGGGCGTTGAGCGAGACATAGCTGGACAGGTCGATGGCCTCGCCATCTCCGTCCAGGACCCTGTCGATCGCATCAAGGCAATGGGTGGCGCGCTCCAGCCCGCTCCGGCTCACGCCACGCTCGGCGGCCAGCCGCGCCGCGAGCCCTTCGAGCGTTCCCCGGATCTCGATCGCCTCGTAGACCTCGCGCTCGCTGAAGTCCCGTACGGCGAAGCCGCCCGATGGAATGGCCTCGAGCAAACCCTCCTCCTCGAGCCGCACCAGGGCCGTGCGCAGCGGCGTCCTCGAAACGCCGAGCCGGTCGACCATCTGCAGCTCGGAGACGCGTTCGCCCGGCGCCAGCGCTCCGCTGAGCACGAGCTCGCGCAGGGCGAGCTGCGCCTTGAGCGTCTGCGACATCGTCTTGTCGCCGCGGCGGAGTTCGGCAATCGACATCAGGCTGCCCTATCCGCGGTGTCGAGGGTGAGCGTACCGCCCGCGAGCCGCGACACGCAGGTGCAGAGCTTGGCGTTGTCGGCCTTCTCCTCGTCGCTGAAGAACACGTCGCGGTGGTCGACGATGCCGTCGGCCTCCAGGATGGGCAGCGCGCAGAGCCCGCACTCGCCGCGCCGGCAGTCGTGGATCATGGCGACGCCGGCGCCTTCCAGCGCCTCTAGGAGGCTGCGGTTGGCCGGCACCTCGATGGTCTTGCCGAGCCGCGGGATCTCGACGGTGAACGGCACGGTGGCGAAGCGCCCGCTGGCCCCGAAGGTCTCGAAGCGCAGCTGCGCCACCGGCCTGCCGGCCGCCGCCCAGGCCCGCTTCACCGCCTCCATCAGCCCGATGGGGCCGCAGAGATAGAGTTCCCCCTGCGGCGAGAGGGCGTCGATCTCGGCCGCGATGTCGATCGACTGCCCGAGCCCGTCGACGAAGGTCTGCAGCCGGTCGCCGGCGACGGCCGCGAGCCGGTCGGCCAGCGCCAGGTCCTCGGGGCGGCGCACGGCGTAGAGCACGCGGTAGTCGGCGCCGGCCTTCGCGAGCGCCAGCACCATGGAGTAGATGGGAGTGATGCCGATGCCCCCGGCGATCAGCAGGTATTGCGGTCGGCCGGTCGCCAGCGGGAAGTGGTTGCCGGGCGTCGACACGGTCATGCGCGCGCCGGCCTTCAGCGTGAACATGTAGGCCGAGCCGCCCCGGCTCTCCGGCAGGCGCTTTACGGCGATGCGCCAGGCACCGTCGTCGCAGGGGCCGACCGTCGAGTAGGAGCGGGCGTCGGCGCGGCCATCGATGTGCACGGTGACGTTGAGGTGGCTGCCGGGTGCCGGCACCACGAAGTCGCCTTCCGGCATGATCTCGAACATCCGGATGTCCGGCGCGAGATCCGTCGTCGCCCGCAGCGTGGCCTGGCGCCACTCGATCCTGGCGGCCACGGCGCTACTCCGCGGCCCGGCTGACCGGGGCCGGCGCGCCGGACTCCCGCTCGATCATGCCGTCGATGAGCCGGCGCGCCCACAGCGCCCCGGCATCGATGTTGAGATTGTAGAACGGCAGGCGCGGGTTGCGGTCGATGGCGACCTGCTGGGCTTCCAGCACGGCGTGGTCCTGATCGTAGACGCCGTGGCCGTCGTTGACGTGCGCCTTGGTGATCGCGGCCGTCAGCTCGTGGTCGTCCTTGCGGAACGTGCGGACGAAGTTCCAGAAGTAGTGGCAGGAGGTCTCGGTCTCCGGCGTGATGGCCGCCAGGAACGCGCCGTTGACGCCCTGCGAGCGATCGCCCTGGGGCGCGCCCGTGCCGGTCAACGCCACGCCCACGTCGCCGACCACGACGGACGGCGCCTGGAAATAGATGATCTGCCAGCGGTCGACATGGCCCTCGCGGCCGAGCTGCTTCTTCCAGAACGGCGGCGGCTCGATGTCGATCATCCAGCGCGTCACGGTGGCGGTGCGGTCGGTGTGCGTCACCTCGAAGGGCGCGCTGGTGATGGCCTCGTCGCCGATGCTGCCCGCATGCACGTAGGTCTCGTGCGTCAGGTCCATCAGGTTGTCGATCACGAGGCGGTAGTCACACTTGAGTTTGTAGAAGCAGCCGCCCTCGCCCACCCACTCGGTGCCGTCGTTCCAGTGGAAATCCGGAATGAGCGCGGGATCGGCGAGCGCCGGATCGCCCGGCCAGATCCAGACGAGGCGGTGCTTCTCGGCGATGGGATAGGCCTTCACGCAGGCGGATGGGTTGATCGTCTTCTGCGCCGGCATGTAGGTGCAGCGCCCGGCATCGTTGAAGACGAGCCCATGGTAGCCGCACACCACATGGTCGCCCTGCAGGCGCCCCATGGACAGTGGCAGCAGGCGATGCCAGCAGGCGTCGTCGAGCGCGGCGACCGCGCCGTCGGACTTGCGGTACAGCACGACGTCCTTGCCGCAGATGGTGCGGGCCGCGAGCTCATGCACGATCTCGTGGGACCACGCCGCGGCGTACCAGGCGTTCAGCGGGAACGGCTTCGGCTGGGTCATGGCATCCTCCCTTTGGCGACAGGATGTATACAGATGCGGCGCACCGGCAAGAGCGACACTGCTGAATTTTTTAGTTTGATTGGTGTTTGGGGGGAGAGAATGGCTCCCGGGGCCGACCACTGTATTCATTCTCCCTCTCGGGCGTCATCCCCGGGCTTGGCCCGGGGACCCACGACTTTGCAGCGCCTGGCCGAAGTCGTGGGTGGCCGGGACAAGCCCGGCCATGACGGTGGAGAGGAGGCGCCCTGACGATTTCCCCCTTGCGCTCTCCCCATGCACCCGTGCCAGCATGCCGGCGCATGCATGTGCCGGCGCGAGACCGGCCACGGAGGAAACGATGGGCGAGAAGTCGGGCCTCAAGATCAGGGCCGTGGAATCCTTCCCGGTGTGGATCGGCCACCGCAACCAGATGCTGGTGAAGATCACCGCCGACGATGGCACCTTCGGCTGGGGCGAGGCGGGCCTGAGCGGCCGCGAGCTGGCGGTCGCCGGCGCCATCGACCACTACCGCGAGCTCCTGATCGGCGAGGATCCGTTCCGCATCGCCCACATCTGGCAGAAGCTCTACCGCAGCCAGTATTTCGAGGGCGGTCGCGTGCTCACGGCCGCGCAGTCGGCCATCGACATCGCCCTCTACGATCTCAAGGGCAAGGCCCTAGGCCTGCCGGCCTACGAGCTGATGGGCGGGCGGGTGCGCGACAAGATCCCCAGCCTCGCCACAACCAACGCCATCGACACGAAGACCGCCGTCGAGCAGGCCAAGGCCTATGTCGCCGACGGCTTCGACGTGGTGCGCTTCGGCCGCGTCAACCCGCTGATGCGCGACGAGGGAGAGACGCTCTTCGAACCGCGCCAGTCGCTCGTCGCCACCGCCGACTGCCTGATCGCGGCGCGCGAGGCGCTGGGGCGCGGCGTCACCATCGGCGTCGACCTGCATCACCGCATGTCGGTGGCCGAGACCATCACCTTCTGCCAGCGCATGCCCCGCGGCACGCTCGACTTCCTCGAGGAGCCGATCCGCGACGAGAGCCCCGAGGCCTACGAGACGCTGCGCAAATGCGTCGACGTGCCGTTCGCCATCGGCGAGGAGTTCTCCTCGAAGTGGCAGGCGCAGCCCTTCGTGGAGCGTGGGCTGACCCAGTACATGCGCCTCGACGTCTGCAACATCGGCGGCTTCACCGAGGCGCTGAAGGTCGCGGGCTGGTGCGAGACGCACTATGTCGATCTCTTCCCCCACAATCCGCTCGGCCCGGTCTGCACGGCGGCCTCGATCCACTTCGCCGCCGTGGTGCCGAACTTCGCCTGGCTCGAATACAACCAGTCGCGCTTCCGCCCCGCTTCGCCGATCGAGAAGGAGATCTTCCTGACCGCGCCGAAGCTGGAGGGCACCTTCTTCCCGATCTCCCACGCGCCGGGCATCGGCATCGAGATCAACGAGGAGGTCCTGAAGCGCGACGCGTTCCGGCACTGGAACCCGCCGATGCTCTCGCGCCACGACGGCTCGCATACGAACTGGTGAAGGGCCTGTCGGTCCTGCACCCCCTCGGTCCGTCCTGCCCGGGCCTGGCCCGGGCATCCACGACTTTGCCGGGGCCGCCCTCAAGTCGTGGGTGGCCGGGCCAAGCCCGGCCATGACGCATAGAGGTGGAGGGTAACGGAGGGAGTTATCCCGCCTTCCCGCCCACCGCCAGCATCAGCCGCGCCGGCGCAGGCCCGCGCGGGATCGGCCCCGTCTGCACGCCGAGTTTCCGCGCCATCATCATCGTGTTGTGGCGCATGGCGCGCATCATGTCGTTGGCGATGCGGGTGGCGCGGGTGGCGTCGCGGGCGATGATGGCCCGGGCGAGGTGGACGTGCTTCTCGTCCGGGTGGTAGCGCGTGTCCTCCCACAGCACCGGCCAGCAGGCCTTGAACTGCGCCCGCAACAGGATCTCGTACGAGTTGGCGAGCCCGCGGAAGAGCACGTTGTGGGTGGCCTTCAGCACGCCGAGATGGAAGGCGACGTCCACCTCGAACGGCGTGCCCGGAAGGGTCGCCATCAGGGCCTCGGCGTTGCGCAGGATCTCGGCCGCCTCCTCGGGCTTGGCCCGGCGCGCCGCGAGCGCGGCGGCGACCGGCTCGATGCTGCTGCGCAGCTCGATGATCGACAGCACCAGGCCCGGCACGTTCTCCGGCACGTCGGTGAACCAGCCCAGCACGTCCGGATCGAGGAAGTTCCAGTCCTCCGACGGGCAGACCTGCGAGCCGAAGCGGCGGACGGTGCGGATCATGCCCTTGGCCGAGAGCACCTTCACGGCCTCGCGCAGCGTGCTGCGGCCGACGCCGTAGAGGGCGGCGAGGTCGGCTTCCTTGGGGAGGATGCTGCCCTGCTCGAGCCGGCCGGCGGCGATGTCGGAGCCGATCCGGCTCACGATCTCGCGCACGGCTCCCTGGGACAATTGCGACATCGCTGGCGAGGCCCGATGATCGTGTCAGGTTCACCGCGGACACATGCGGCGCCTGTTGTTGACACCCTCATACATCAGACCTAATCCTACGTCACCCGGTGTTGAGGAACGCACGTCAAACGTGCCCTCGGATTGGGCAAGGACCGCAAAAGGTCCGCATACACATCGGGAGAAACGGCCATGAAGATCGTGGACGTGAAGTGCGCCGTGATCGGCAAGAATCCGATCGTGCGCATCGTCACGGACGAGGGCATCAGCGGCTACGGCGAGGTCGAGCAGTACAAGCCGTACCTCAAGCCCTTCGTCCTGCAGTTCCGCGATGCGCTCCTCGGCGAGGATCCGACGCTCGTCGAGCGCGTGATGCTCAAGATCCGCCAGCGCGGCGCCTTCAAGCCCTACGGCAGCGCGGTGTCCGCCATCGAGATGGCGCTGTGGGACGTCGCCGGCAAGGCGGCGGGCCTGCCCGTCCACAAGCTGCTCGGCGGCAAGGTCCGCGACCGGGTGCGCGTCTACAACGGCGCCCTGCGCGTGCCCATGAAGGGCTACACGCCGGAAGACTATGCGGCCGAGATGAAGCGCATGGCGGCGTTGCCCGAGGGCTTCACCATCGTGAAGCAGGGCATCTCCTTCCACAGCCCGATGAAGCGGGAGTTCCCGAACTACTTCTACGGCGAGGTCTCGCCGAGCCCGTTCCACGGCGCGCTGGACCGCGGCCTTATGACCGAGCGCGGCATGGCCTACACGCTCGATTGCGTGGCCGCCATGAAGGAGGCGCTCGGACCCGACATCGGGCTCGCGCTCGACTGCGGCCCGGGCTGGGTGCTGCAGGACGCCATCCGCTTCGCCCGCGCGGTCGAGAAGCACAACCTGATGTGGCTGGAAGACATGCTGACGGGCGACTACGTCCCGTATGTCAACGCCGACGTCTACCGCGACCTCACGGCCTCCACCACCACGCCGATCCACACCGGCGAGCAGATCTACCTGCGCCAGAACTTCAAGGACCTCATCGAGCGCCAGGCCGTCCGCGTGGTGGGACCCGACCCGTGCGACGTCGGCGGCCTCGCCGAGATCAAGTGGATCGCCGAATACGCCGACCTGCACGGCATCCTGATGGCCCCGCACGGCACCGGCAACGGGCTGCTCGGCCTCGCCGCCCTGGTGCAGGTGTCGGCCACCATGCCGTCCAACTACATCGCGTTCGAGCTGCCGACCGGCGATCCCGCCTGGTGGTTCGACATCGTCGACGGGCTGCCCAACCCGCTCGTCAAGAACGGCATGATCGAGGTGTGGGACGCGCCCGGCATGGGCGTGGAGATCAACCCCGAGCGGGCCAAACGCTACCTGTCCGAGGAGGACAAGGCCTTCTTCGACTGAGAAGACCGGCGGCGGTCCCCCGGGCCCGCCGCCCCGCTGCGCGTGACACTGAATTCGCCTCGAAGCGAAACAATGACCGGAGGAACGTCATGAGCAAGTCCAAGGACGATGGAATCCTGTCGCGGCCGCTCGGCCGTCGCCAGTTCATGGCCTACACCGCAGGCGCGGGCGTCGCCGCCGCGGGTCTTTCCAGCACGGCGCTGGCGCAGGCCAGCAAGACCGGCGTCGATCCCGCCAAGTGGACCGCCGCCTACATCAAGAGCATCGCCGGCACCGAGACCTACGACACGGCGGCCGAGTGCTACAAGGTCGTGCCCAAGGACTACAAGGGCCGCCTGACCTACTGGTATTTCGGCCCGACGCAGGCCTCGCCGCAGATCGAGCACGACCTCGACAAGCAGTTCTGGGACGCCTTCAAGGCGATGTACCCGAACATCCAGGTCACTGCGCTGAACCTCAACTACAACGAGATGATCGACAAGCTGCGCACCTCGGCGATCGGCAAGGCCGCGCCGATGGTCGTGCGCCTGCCGATCCTGGCCGGCGTCGAGTTCGCCGCCAAGGGCCAGCTCATGGAGTTCGGCCCCGAGTCGGTCGGCTACTCGAAGGACGAGTTCTGGCCGGGCGCCATGAAGTCCGTGACCTGGAAGGGCAAGACCTACGGCGTGCCCACCAACAACGAGACCATGGCGCTCATCTGGAACGCGGCGCTGTTCAAGGCGGCCGGCCTCGATCCGGAATCCCCGCCCGCGACCTGGGACGACCTCGTCGCCTACTCCAAGGCCATCAAGGACAAGACCGGCAAGAACGGCTACGGCATGGTGGCCCGCGTCAACGCCGGCAACACGCCCTTCCGCTTCATGCCCCAGCTCTGGGCCTTCGGCGGCGGCGCGCTCGACGAGGCCGAGGAGAACCCGACCTACAAGTCGATCTTCGTCAACAACGACGCGTCGAAGAAGGCCCTCCAGGCCTCCTACGACATGTACGTCCGTGACAAGTCGGTCCCGACCTCGGCACTGACCAACACGCAGAACGAGAACCAGGATCCGTTCATCGCCGGCAACCTCGGCATGATGATCGCCCACCCGTCGGAATACGCCGTCATGCTCGACCGCGCCAAGAAGGCGACGGGCGAGGACAAGAAGGTCGCCGACGAGGTCGTGGCCAACATGCGCTACGGCCTGATCCCGAAGGGCGCCGCGCGCCGCGCCGTCGTGTTCGGCGGCTCGAATGCCCACGTCTTCCGCCCCGACCTCGTCGATGGCGGCCTCGACGTGAACGCCGCCAAGGCGATCATCGCCTTCGCGACGGGCCCCGAGTGGTCGACCAAGATGGCATGGGTGAGCTCGAACCCGGGCAACCTGCGCGGCTTCAAGACCAAGTGGATGAAGGAGCGTCTGGAGACGATCAAGTTCCTGGACGTGACGACCTCGATGCTGCCGAACGGCATCCCGTTCCCGGTGGTGCCACAGGCCACCGAGATCATGAACATCATCGTCCCGAACATGCTGCAGAACGTGCTGACGCAGAAGATGACGGTGGCGGCGGCCGCGGACACCGCGGCGAAGCAGATCAAGGAACTCATGAACGAGCTCTGAGCCCGTTCGAGCCTCGCTTCACGAGAACAGGGCCGGCGGATCGCCTCCGCCGGCCTTCCCGCCCCGCCGGAGGCCCGCCGTGACGCTCGCAACCCCGACGACCACGATCCGGAAACCGGCTTCGGCCGGGGCCGTGCGCCCCCGCAAGCTCAACATCCTTCAGCGGATCTGGAAGCACCGGCACGACTATCTGTACGTGCTGCCGTCGATCGGCGTGATGCTGCTCGTCATCGCCTACCCGGTCTACTACACGGTCTATCTGTCGTTCTTCAACACGCCGCCGAACCTCGCCCTCGAGGACAAGATCTATGTCGGCCTCGACAACTACTGGCGGGTGATCACGGCCGAGAGCGTGCACGAGGCGACCTGGAACACCTGGGTGTGGACGCTGTGGTCCACCTTCCTGGCCTTCGTCATCGGGTTCGCGGCGGCGCTGGCCCTCAACCACGAGTTCAGGGGACGAGGCCTGCTGCGCGGCACGCTGCTCGTGCCCTACGTCATCAGCGCGGTGGCCGCGGCCTATATCTGGCGGTGGATCTTCCACTCCGACTTCGGCGTGGTCGGCGCGATCAGCGTGGCGCTCGGCATCACCGAGCGGCCGATCAACTTCCTCGACAACGTCGACATCGTGATGCCGTCGCTGATCGCCGTGAACGTGTGGAAGGAATTCCCCTTCGCGATGATCATGATGCTGGCCGGTCTGCAGACCGTGCCCGAGCAGTTGCTGCGCGCCGCGCAGGTGGACGGCGCCAACGCCTGGCAGCGCTTCTGGCACGTCACCGTGCCGCACGTGAAGGGCGTGACGCTCGTCACCGTGCTGCTGCTGCTGGTCACCAACCTCAACAGCTTCACGATCCCCTACATCATGACCGGCGGCGGTCCGGCCGGCGCGTCCGAGATCTGGATCACGCACATTTACCAGATCGCCTTCGGCCGCATCCGCTTCGGCCTGGCCTCGGCCTATTCGGTGATCCTGTTCGTCATCATGATGGGCATGGGCTACTTCTATGTGCGGGCCCTGACCCGCGGCGACGACAGGAGCCACGGATGAGCGGAGAAGCCCCCAGCCCCTCGTCCGGCCGCGGCTGGGTGTCGGAAGGCGTCCGCAAGCGCAAGCGCGACCCGTGGCGCATCGCGGGGAACGTGTTCCTCACGGTGCTGATCATCTTCGCCGCGCTTCCGATGGTGTGGATGTTCATCACTTCCATCAAGTCGCAGTTCGCCGCCGTCCAGTATCCGCCGGAGTGGTTCCCGCGCAGCCCGACGCTCGACGAGTACCGCCGCCTGCTGCTGCCGACGAGCGAGGTGGGGCGCGACTTCCTGCGCTACATGTTCAACAGCATCTGGGTGTCCTTCGCCACCACGGTGCTGGGCGTCGTCGTCGCCGTGCCCGCGGCCTACGCCTTCTCGCGCTTCCGCTTCCCGGGGCGCAACCTGCTCTTCTACTCGGTCCTGCTGCGCAACATGTTCCCGGCGGTCGTCTTCCTGATGCCGCTCTTCATCATGATGCGCTGGATGGGACTGGTGAACACCCAGTTCTCCCTCATCCTGACCTACCTCACCTTCGGCCTGCCGCTGTCGATCTGGCTGCTCAAGGGCTTCTACGACAACATCCCGGTTCAGCTTGAGCAGGCGGCCCGCATCGACGGGGCGACGCGCTTCCAGGCGTTCATCTACATCGTGATGCCGCTGTCCTCGCCGGGGATCATCGCCACCGCGATCTACTCGTTCATCATGGCCTGGAACGAGTACGTCTACGCGCTCACCTTCATCAACGACAAGTCGCGCCTCACGCTGCCGGTCGGCCTCCAGCGCTTCTTCGCGGAATACGCGACGAACTGGCCGGGCCTGATGGCGGCCTCCTTCATCATGAGCGTCCCCGTCGTGGTGATGTTCCTGATCCTGCAGAAGTATTTCGTGAAGGCGCTCACCGAGGGCGCGGTCAAGTCGTGACGCGTTCGGCAGCGGACCATTCAGCGTAGGGACGAAAATCGGATGGCACAGGTCAGGTTGCGGGACGTGGTGAAGACCTACGGCAAGTACACGGCCGTGGACAACGTCTCGCTCACCGTGGAGGACGGCGAGTTCGTCGCCCTGGTCGGCCCGTCGGGCTGCGGCAAGACGACCACGCTGAACCTCGTGGCGGGGCTCATCGAGATCACCTCGGGCGAGATCCACATCGGCGACCGGCAGGTCAACGACCTCGACCCGAAGGACCGGGACATCGCCATGGTGTTCCAGAACTACGCGCTCTACCCCAACAAGACCGTCTACAAGAACCTCGCCTTCCCGCTGCAGATGCGCGGTACGCCGAAGGCCGACATCGACCGCAAGATCCAGGAGGCTGCGCGCGTCCTCGACATCGGGCACCTTCTCGAACGCCGCCCGCGCGAGCTCTCCGGTGGCCAGCAGCAGCGCGTGGCGCTGGGCCGCGCGCTGGTGCGCGACCCGAAGGTCTTCCTGATGGACGAGCCGCTGTCGAACCTCGACGCCAAGCTGCGCGTGCAGATGCGCTCGGAGCTGAAGCGCTTCCACACCGACCTCAACGCCACCGTGATCTACGTCACCCACGACCAGCTCGAGGCCGTGACCATGGCCGACAAGATGGCGGTGATGAACGGTGGCCTGCTGCAGCAGTACGACAGCCCGGAGGTGGTGTTCGAGACGCCCGTGAACACCTTCGTGGCCGGCTTCGTCGGCAGCCCGGCGATGAACCTCATCCCTGCCGAGGTCGCCACCGAGGGCGGCACGGTCGTGGTGCAGGGCAAGGCCGGATGGAAGTTCGCGCTTTCACCCGCCAATGCCCGCAAGGCCCAGGGATCGGGCTCGCGCAAGGTCACCGTCGGCGCCCGCCACAGCACCATCCGCCTGACCACGGACGGCAGCGTCGGCAGCGTGCCCGGCGTGGTCTACACGGTCGAGCCGACCGGAGACGTCACCTTCGTCCACGTGCGGCTCGGCGACGACACCATCGTCGTCAGCGTGCCCCCGCACGTGAAGCTTTCCCCCAACGACCCCGTCCAGATCCACTTCGACCAGGACAAGCTCCACCTCTTCGACGGCGAGACCGGCTGGGCCCTGCCCGCAGCCTGATCCCGGCGCCATCCGGCAAGACAAGGACAAGACCCATGATCCAGACCCAGGACATCAAGCGTCCGCCGCAGGACGTCGTCGACCGCCTGCGCGCCATCGGCGCCGCCACCCTCACCGGCACGCTGAACCGGATGGGCATCCGCAACGTGCACATCACCGGCCCGGTGGCCTGGAACAAGGGCAAGGTCGCGGCGGGCCCGGCCCTGACGCTGAAGTTCATGCCCAAGCGCGAGGACCTTTACGGCGACGGCGAATACCTCGATCCCGAGAAGCAGCTCCACCGCCACGTGCTCTACCACGTGAAGCCCGGCGACATGGTCGTGGTCGACGCCCGCGCCGACATGCGCGCCGGCGTGTTCGGCGAGATGATGCTCACCTACTTCAAGGGCCGCGGCGGCGCGGGCCTCGTCATCGACGGCTGCATCCGCGACTGGCCCAACGCAAAGGACCTCGACCTCGCGCTGTGGATCCGCGGCGTGACGCCGAACTTCCACACCCAGGTCGAGCTGATGCCCTTCGCCGTCAACGAGCCCATCGCGGTGGGCGGCGTCACGGTCATGCCGGGCGACATCATCGTGGCCGACGACGACGGCGCGGTGGTCGTGCCGGTGACGCTCGCCGAGCGAGCGATCGACGAGGCCAACAAGCATCACGAGTGGGAGGACTTCTCCCGCGAGATGCTCTCCCAGGGCGGCGATCTCCGCCGCTACTACCCGCTGCACGACGACGCGCGCGGCGAGTACGAGGCGTGGAAGAAGGCCAAGGGACGGTGAAGACCCGGAGCTGACGCTCCACCTCTCCGCCCGTCATGCCCGGGCCTGGCCCGGGCACCCACGACTTCAGGATGGCCCCAGCAAAGTCGTGGATGGCCGGGCCAGGCCCGGCCAGGACGAGCGGATGGATCGCGGCCTGGGGAGAGACCAACGCCCGGTGCAGCCATGAAGATCACCGCCCTCGAGACCATCCGCGTCAAGGAATTCGCGAACCTCATCTGGGTCCGCCTGCACACGGACGAGGGCCTCGTGGGGCTCGGAGAGACCTTCTTCGAGCCCACCGCGGTCGAGGCCTACCTGCATGACCGGGTGGCGCCGAAGGTGCTGGGCACCGACCCGATCCAGATCGAGACGCGCAACCGCTCGCTCGCCAACTATCTCGGCTGGCGCGGCACGGGCGTCGAGACGCGCGGCAACTCGGCGATCGACCTCGCGCTGTGGGACATCTTCGGCAAGGCCATCGGCCGGCCGGTCTGCGAGGCGCTGGGCGGCAAGTCACGCGACCGGATCCGCGTCTACAACACCTGTGCCGGCTATCTCTACGTCCGCGACGGTCGGGCCCAGACCAGCGAGAATTGGCACGTGGGCGAGACGGAGGGTCCCTACGAGGACCTCGAGGGCTTCCTGTACCGTGCCGACGAGCTCGCCCACTCGCTGCTCGAGCAGGGCGTCACGGGCATGAAGATCTGGCCGTTCGACATCGCGGCCGAACGCACGAACGGCATGGACATCACCGCGCAGGAGATGAACACGGCGCTGGAGCCGTTCCGCAAGATCCGCAAGGCCGTCGGCGACAAGATGGACATCATGGTCGAGTTCCACTCGCTGTGGAGCGTGCCCATGGCCAAGCGCATCGCCGAGCGCCTCGCCGAGTTCGACACCTACTGGCACGAGGATCCCTTCCGCCTCGACAGCGTGCGCGACCTCGCCGACTACGCCAAGCACTCCAAGGCCTGGGTCTGCGCCTCGGAGACACTCGCCTACACCCATGCCTTCCGCGAGTACCTGGAGACGGGCGCCGCGGGCGTCGTGATGCTCGATCTCAGCTGGTGCGGCGGCCTCTCCGAGGCCCGCAAGATCGCCGGCATGGCGGAGGCCTGGCACGTGCCGGTCGCGCCGCATGACTGCACGGGGCCGGTGGTCTACATGGCGTCGTGCCACTTCTCCCTGCACGCCCGCAATGCCCTCATCCAGGAGGCCGTCCGCGCCTTCTACACGGGCTGGTACAAGGAACTCGTGACCGCCCTGCCCATCGTGGCGAACGGAGAGGTCACGGTCCCGATGGGGCCGGGCCTGGGGCTCGAGCTGCTGCCCGAGGTGACCAAGCGGCCCGACGCGGTGGTGCGCGTGACGAAGCTCTGAACGACCCTGCGTCCTTCGAGCAGCCCCTCACGGCTTCACCGCGTTCCATGTCGACCGGGCCGCCGTCGCGAGCTCCTCGAGCCGCGGCAGCATGCCTCTGGCGTAGTCGCGGATCGCGACCGCCCCGCCCGCGGCAGCCTCCCGATAGGCGGCGATCTCACGGTCCAGGGCCTGCGTCTCGACCTCCACATACCGCCGCGACATGGCCAGGAAATCGAGCGGCTCCAGGTTCTCGGCGATGGTCCGCAGCTCTAGGTCGAGCGTGTCGCGCACCTCGATCCCCGCCGCGCGAGCGAGCCCGGCGAGTTCGGCGATCTGGCCGTCCTTGAGCGCTGCGACGCGTTCGGCCAGCCGCTTCACCTCGGGCCGGACGTCCCGGGAGGCAGCCGTGTTGGAGATCTGTGCCTGGAAGAGGGCCGACGCATAGGCCGCTTCGACGAAGCGCAGGGTCGGCTGGTCCTGGCCGTCCGCCGGAGCGGCGACGACGCACGCTGCGGCGAGACCCAGCACCGCGCGCCTGTCCATCACTGCCATCCGGGCACTCCCTGCATGTTGGGCAGCCGGTGAGCGATGCCCTTGTGGCAGTCGATGCAGGTCTTCTCGCCGCTGAACAGGAAGCGCTCGTGGGCGGCCGCGGCGCGCGGGTTCTGCTTGGAGAGATCCATGGACTGGGCACTGTGGCAGTTCCGGCATTCGAGGCTGTCATTGGCCTTCATGCGCGCCCACTCGTGCTCGGCGAGCGTCCGCCGCAGCGCGAGGAATTTCTCGCGCGTGTCGATCGACCCGAAGATGTGCCCCCAGACCTCCTTGGACGCCTGCATCTTGCGCGCGATCTTGTTGGTCCACTGGTGCGGCACGTGACAGTCCGGGCAGGTGGCGCGCACGCCGGAGCGGTTCGAGAAGTGGATCGTGCCCTTGAGCTCCTCGAACACGTTGGCCTGCATCTCGTGGCAGGAGGTGCAGAACTTCTCGGTGTTGGTGGCTTCCAGCGCCGTGTTGAACCCGCCCCAGAAGATCACCCCCGCCAGGAAGCCGCCGAGCGTCAGGAAGGCGAGCGACAGCGTCACCGGCGGCCGCGTCGCCGTGCGCACCCAGGGATTGCTCCAGAACCAGCCCCACGCCCGTGCGATGGCGGCCATCTCAGCGCCCCCGCGGTTCGCGCTCGACCAGCGCATCCATGTCCGTGAACGTGTTGGGCACGAGCGGTGCGGCACCCGTCTGGGGCACGTGGCAGGACAGGCAGGAGTAGCGGCGCGGCGAGACGCCGCCGAGCGTGTTGCCGTCGCGGTCCTGGTAGTGGGTCACGCTGATCATCGGCGCCTGTGACTGCTCGGTGAACTTGCGGGCATGGCAGCTCAGGCACTTGTTGGCGTTGAGGTCGAGCGCATAGCCCTCGATCGCATGCGGGATCAGCGGCGGCTGGTCGGGGTAGTTGCGCTTGCGGCGCACGTCGTCGGTGAGTTGGCGCTGCATGGGCGGCGCCGGCGTCTCCCGCGTGAAGGGCGTCGGCCCGGTAAGGCGCGGCGCTTCCTGCGCGGCGAGCGCGCCGGCCAGGAGCGTCGCGACGGTGGCGAGCGACAAGCAGCGCGCGAGGGCCGTCATGGCTCGTTCCCCGCGGGACCACCCTGGGCCGTGGCGACGCCGATCACCTTGACCGCGCACTTCTTGAAATCGGTCTGCTTGGAGATCGGATCGGTCGCGTCGAGCGTCACCTTGTTGATCAACTGACTCGCGTCGAAGAACGGCACGAAGACGAGTCCCGGCGGCATCTTGTTGCGGCCGCGGGTCTCGAGCCGCGACCGGATCTCGCCGCGCCGCGACACGATGCGCACCTCCTGCCCGCGCCTGAGACCCCGCTTCTGCGCGTCGTCGGGGTGCATGAACATGACCGCGCCGGTGAAGGCCCGGTAGAGCTCGGGCACGCGCATGGTCATGGAGCCGGAATGCCAGTGCTCGAGCACGCGCCCCGTCACGAGCCAGAGGTCGAAGTCCTGGTCCGGAGGCTCGGCGGGCGGCTCGTAGGGCGCGGCCATGACGATCGCCCGCTTGTCGCCGTTGCCGTAGAACTGCCAGCCGCTGCCCTTCTCCACATAGGGGTCGTGGCCCTCGCGGTAGCGCCAGCGCGTCTCCTTGCCGTCGACGACGGGCCAGCGCAGTCCACGGACCTCGTGGTAGCGGTCGAAGGGCGCGAGGTCGTGGCCGTGGCCGCGCCCGAAGCTCGCATACTCCTCGAACAGCCCCTTCTGGACGTAGAAGCCGAAGGCCTTCGACTCGGCGTTGTCGTAGTCGGCCGCGGTCTGCGAGACCGGGAACGCATCGACGCTCCCATTGCGCCACAGCACGTCGAACAGGGTCTTGCCTTTGTAGGCCGGGTTGGCCGCCAGAACGTCTTCGGGCCAGACCTCCTCCGTCGTGAAGCGCTTGGAGAATTCCATCAGCTGCCAGAGATCGGAGCGCGCCTGGCCGGGCGCCGACACGAGCTGGCGCCACATGTGCGTGCGCCGTTCGGCATTGCCGTAGGCGCCCTCCTTCTCGACCCACATCGCGGTCGGCAGCACCACGTCGGCGGCGAGCGCGGTGACCGTCGGATAGGGGTCGGAGCAGACCACGAAATTCGCCGGGTTGCGGTAGCCGGGATAGGTCTCCTGCGTTGTGTTCGGCGCCGTCTGGAGGTTGTTGTTGCATAGGATCCAGTAGGCGTTGAGCTTGCCGTCCTTCAGCATGCGGTCCTGCTGCACGGCGTGGTAGCCGATCTCGCCGTTGAGCAGCCCGGCCGGCAGTTTCCAGATCTCCTCGGCATGGTGCCGGTGCTCGGGATTGTTGACCTGCATGTCGGCCGGCAGCCGATGAGCGAAGGTGCCGACCTCGCGGGCCGTGCCGCAGGCGGAGGGCTGGCCGGTGAGCGAGAACGGCCCGTTGCCCGGCTCCGAGATCTTGCCCGTGAGAAGATGCAGGTTGTAGACGAGGTGGTTGGCCCAGACGCCGCGGACGTGCTGGTTGAACCCCATGGTCCACAGCGACATCACCCGCGTGCCCGGATCGGCATACATGCGGGCCAGCGCCATGAGCCGCTCCTGCGGCACGCCGCTCAGGGCCGCGGCCTTCTCCACCGTGTAGTCGGCGACCATGCGCGCATAAGCGTCGAAGTTCGACGGCTGCGAGGCCGCCGCTTCCGCCGCGTGCGAGGCGCGTTGCTCCAGCACGTGCTCGGGCCTGAGCCCGTAGCCGATGTCGGTGTTGGCCATCCTGAAGTTCACGTGGGCGTCGACGAAGGCGCGGTTCACCGCCCCGGTGCGGATGATGTGGTTGGCGATGAAGTTGAGGATCGCGAGATCGGTCCCCGGCTTGAAGATCAGGGCGTCGTCGGAGAGGTCCGTGGTGCGGTGCTCGTAGGTGGAGAGCGTCGCGATGCGCGCCTTCGCGTGGCTGAGCCTGCGGTCGATGATCCGGGTCCAAAGGATCGGGTGCATCTCCGCCATGTTCGAGCCCCAGAGCACGAAGGCGTCGGCGTTGTCGAAGTCGTCGTAGCAGCCCATCGGCTCGTCCATGCCGAAGGTGCGGATGAAGGCGACGGCCGCCGAGGCCATGCAGTGGCGGGCGTTCGGATCGAGGTTGTTGGAGCGGAAGCCCGCCCGCATCAGCTTGGTCGCGGCGTAGCCCTCGAAGATCGTCCACTGACCCGAGCCGAACATGCCGACGGCCTTCGGACCCTTGTCCTTCAGCACGCGCTTCCACTGCCGCGCCATCTCGTCGAAGGCCGCGTCCCATGTCACGGGCTGCAGGTCCGCGGACTTGTCGAAGCGCCCGTCGCGCACCCGCATCAGCGGCGTGGTGAGCCGGTCGGCCCCGTACATGATCTTGGAGAGGAAATAGCCCTTCACGCAGTTGAGGCCGCGATTGACCTCCGCCTGCATGTCGCCATGGGTCGCGACCACACGACCGTCCTTCACGCCCACCATCACGCCGCAGCCGGTGCCGCAGAAGCGACACGGCGCCTTCGACCACTTGAGCTGGATGGCGTCGCCCGCCGAGAGATTCTGGGCCTGCGCCGGCAGGTCGACACCGGCGACCGAGGCGGCCGCGGCAGCCGCCTGGGCCTTGAGGAACGAACGGCGGGACAGGTCCATGGCGGCCTCCTAGCCAGCGTCGCGGTCGGGCTCGAAATGGTGGTAGACGAGGGTGGCCGAGAGCACGCCCGGAAGCTCGGAGATCGCTCCCAGGCGCTGCACGACCTCGTGCTCGGACGCCGTCTCCAGCGTCACGACGATCTTGCCTGCGGAGGACCCGTGGATCTCGACGCCCGCCATGGCCTGCAGCGCGGCGGAGATCGCATCCACGTCCGCCGGACGGGCGTGGACGAGCAGGCTCGACACGTGAAGTTCGGGAGTGTCGGACGGCGCCTGGGCAAGGCGGCCGGTGATCAGGTCGCGGCGGGTCGGAACGTCGCCTGGCATGCCGGCCTCACACCGGTCCCGGCGGGCCGCTGAGGGAATAGTACATCCAGACCAGGAAGCCCCAGCCGGCAACCACGCCGATGGCGATGAAGGGCCAGATGACGACGGCGAGCACGACGAACATCAGGCGTTCGCGTGTCGCCGCAGACCGTGGCTCTGCGTTCATGACCTGCGCCTCCCCTTCGCCGGCAACGCGGGCCCGGCGCGGGGGTTCCATCACATTTGAGCAGCGACGACGGATGCGTGGAACTGCATCCAGCGGCGATCCTGCGGGCTAGGGAGCCAGCACCACCTCTCGGCACAGTTTGGACGACTCCAGCGCGGCCAGGATGCAGGCGATGGTCGCGCGCGCGGACGCCGCGTCCACCGGGTTGGGACCGCCCTCGCGGATCAGCCGGCCGAAGGCCCGCCACTCCGACACCAGCGCGTCGAACATGGTGTTGGACGATTCCGGCACGTCCAGCGCGGTCCAGGCCGCGCCTTTGCCGATCCTCACCGCACCACCCGGATCGATGAGCATCACGCCGTTCTCGCAGACGAGCTCGGTGCCGCCGAAGGGTGCTCCGTCCCGGTAGGCGATGCTCGCCACGGTCGCCGCCGCGCCGCTGGCGAAGCGCAGCAGGAGCAGGGCGGAATCGTCCGATTCCTGGTCGTGGAAGGCGGCCTGCGCCACCGCAGTGACGCTGTGCACCGGCGAGCCCACCAGCCACAGGAGCCGGTCCAGCGCGTGGATGCCCGCCGTCATGAGCATGCCGCCGCCGCTCGCGTTGCGCATGTGCCAGGGCTGGCGGTTGGCCTCCATCCAGAGCTTGACCATCGCCGACATGCCGAAGCGCACCGCGCCCAGGCGACCGGCGTCGAGTGCGGCCTTGGCCGCAACCAGGGGCGCCGCGAAGCGCTGCACGTGTCCGATCATCAGCGGCACGGAGGCGGCCTTCGCCGCCGCGGCAATGCGGTCGCAGGCCTCCAGCGTCGGGGCCAGCGGCTTCTCCAGGAGGATCGCCTTGCCGGCCCGCGCCGCGGCGACCGCCGCCTCCTCGTGCCGGTCGTGCGGCGTGGCGATGACGACCGCATCGACCGCCGGATCGGCGAGGAGGTCCGCCGTGCCGCTGTAGGCGCGCCCTCCATGGCGGGCGATGAAGTCCTCCAGGCCCTGCGGGCTCTCGCGACAGGCCCCCACCAGATGGAAGCCGCCGGCCAGGGCCAGCGCCATCGCGTGCTGGGCGCCGAAGGATCCCGCGCCGATCAGTCCGACCCCGATGCTGCTCATGCCGTGTCCGCCTTCCGGTACGCGTCGTCGATCAGGTCCATGGCGCCGGCGAGGTCGAGGAGCGAGGCCGCCGGCGGATGCCCTCCCGCGGCCCGCCGCGCGACGTCGGCCATCAGGTCGTCGTAGCGCGAGGGCTGCGGCGTCACCGGTCGATGCTCGATCGCTCCGGACGAGGCGTGCACGACGAGGGCATGGCCGGTGTCGACGGCCACCGCGCCCGTGCCCATGAGGCGTGCCTCGAAGTCACTGCCTCCGTCGTCGGGATGCAGGTAGCCCGCTTCCACCGTCGCCGTGGCTCCGCCCGGCGCGGCGAGGTGAACGACGGCGTGGTCCTCCACCGCCTCGCCGTGCCAGCGCCGCAGGCTGGCCCCGGTCACGCGGACCTGCGGACCCAGCAGCAGCCGGGCGAGATCCAGGCCGTGCACACCCAGATTGCGCAGGGCGCCGCCTCCGCCCACGGCCGGATCGAGCACCCAGGGCACGCCCCAGTCCCGATACCGGGCGGGGCGGCCGTTCACCAGGCGCACGGAGAGATGGCGCACGTCGCCGCAATCGACGGTCGAGAGAGGGCCGGCATGGTGGGGGAGCGCCACGGCGACCCAGGCGCCCGTGGCCGCCAGCTCTTCGGCGAGCTGCCGCAGCGCCGCCCCGGTCGGAGCGATGGGTTTCTCGACGAGGGCGGGAACGCCGGCCTGGGCGGTCCGGGTCAGGCGCTCTGGCATTTCGAGAGGCGTCCCGGTGACACAGGCGAGCGTCGCCCCGGCCTGCAGGGCAGCCTCGAGGCTGGGGAAGCCCGGCACGCCGTGCGAGGCGGCCCTGGCCGGATCGGGATCCCATCCCCCGAGCACGTCGAGGCCTGCCCGCCGCGCGCCGGCGAGATGCATCCCGACGTGCCAGTGGGCGAGGCCGATGAAGACGATCGAAGGCATCGTGTCCTCCCGCCGGGGTCAGCGGCCCCGTTGACGGATATCCTACAAGTCGATACCGTCGTCTGACAAGCTGCCGATACGCGCAGCGAGGGCCCGGGACACGCCTCGGGCCGCGAGGAGGACGCCAAGGCCGTGACACCGTCCCGTGCCCTCAAGCCGCTGCCCCGCCCGCCCCTGCTGCACGTCAGCGTGCAGGAGAGCCTGAAGCAGTTCATCGCCGACAACACGCTCAAGGCCGGCGATCCGCTCCCGGCCGAATCCGACCTCGCCCGCAGCCTCGGCGTCGGCCGCAACTCCGTGCGCGAGGCGATCAAGGCGCTGGAGTCGCTCGGCATGCTTGAGACGCGCCGCGGCATTGGCGTCTTCGTCCGCGCCTTCTCCCTCGATGCGCTGATCGACAACCTGCCCTATGGGCTCGGGCGGTCGCTGCGCGACATCGAGGAGATCATCGAGATCCGGCGCACGCTGGAGACGGCGATGATCGGCCAGGCCATCGAGCGCATGCCCGCGCAGGATCTCATGGAACTGCGCGGCATCACGCTGGCCATGCGCCGGCGCGCCGAGCAGGGCGAAAGCTTCGCCGACGAGGACCGCGCCTTCCACGCGGTGCTGTTCCGCGGCCTCGACAACCGGATGCTGATCCGGCTGATCGACGTCTTCTGGCGCGCCTTCGACCGCGCCGCGGACTTCTTCAACACCGACAACCCAGACCCCATGCAGACCTGGCGCGACCACGACGCGATCGTGGAGGCCGTGGCCCGCAAGGATGTGGACGAGGCGCGCCTGCGCCTCGCCCGGCACTACCACGGCATATCCGCCGTCATCGCCAACGCAAGGGCCGCTGAGGCCGACAGAACGTGACACAGGGGGAAGCACTCATGGCTGGACTGCATCGCACTCGTCTCCTCGCCCTCGCGCTCGGCACGGCGCTGGCGAGCCTCGCCGCCGCACCGACCTTCGCTCAGACCAAGACCGTCATCTCCGGCGGCTTCGACGTCGGCCCGGGCGGCTTCCAGGGCAACTTCAACCCGATGTCGGCGAGCGCCGGCTTCACCTGGCTGTCGACCTACTACGAGCCGCTGATCGTCTACGACGCGAAGCTCGAGAAGATCGCGCCGGCACTCGCCACCTCCTGGCAGGTGAGCCCGGACAAGCTGACCTACACCTTCAAGCTGGCCGCCGACGCCAAGTGGCATGACGGCAAGCCCTTCACCTCCGCCGACGTGAAGTTCACCCTCGGCCTCGCCAAGGACGCGAAGTCCGGCTCGGTGTTCGGCGCCCGCCTGAACGCCGTGAAAGACGTCGAGACGCCCGACGCGCAGACCGCCGTCATCAAGCTCTCGGCGCCCAACGCCGGCCTGATGGACACGCTCACCAAGCTGATGATGCTGCCCGCCCACCAGCTCTCGGCCATCCCGGTCGACGCGCTCGCCAAGCACGAGTGGTGGTCGAAGACCCCGGTCGGCACCGGCCCGTTCAAGTGGGTGAAGTACGAGACCGACCAGTATGTCGAGCTCGCCGCCAACGCCGACTACCGCGGCGGCAAGCCGAAGGTGGACGGACTGGTGAACCGCTACTTCAAGACCACCGCCACCGCGGCGGCCGCCCTGAAGTCCGGCGAGATCCAGGTGAGCTACGTCGAGGCGGACGACGCCAAGACCTTCGCCGGCAACAATGCCTTCCGCGTCGTCGAGGGCGACAGCTACGTCGTGAACTATCTCGGCTTCAACGGCGACGCCCCGCTGTGGAAGGACGAGCGCGTGCGCAAGGCGGTGCTGTACGCCATCGACCGCAACGCGATCATCGCCAGCCTCTTCGGCGGCGCCGCCAAGCCCGCCAACTGCGGCTACGTGGCCGACCATCTGGTGCCCTCGGGCATCGAGCCCTACGCCTACAGCCCCGACAAGGCCAAGGCGCTCCTGAAGGAAGCCGGCTGGGACCAGATCAACGGCGCCAAGCCGATCACGCTGCTCAGCTACTACACGGCGCCTCAGCAGGTGAACATCATGGCCGCCATGCAGGCCATGCTCGCCCAGGTCGGCATCAACATCGTGCCGAAGGCCGTCGACGTCGCCACCTACAACGGCACCGTCTACGCGGCGACGCCGGACTGGACGCAGTACCCGGTCGTCTATGCCGGCATCCAGATCGGCCCCGACCCGTCGGGCATCAACGTCGCCATCAACGAGAAGCAGATCCCGCCGGCCGGCGGCAACGTCGCCCGCGTGCGCGATGCCGGCGTGACGTCGGCCCTCGACGCGGCGCTCGCCGAGACCGACGACAACAAGCTCGCGTCCCGCTACCAGGACGTCTGCAAGGCGATGAACAAGTCGGTCCCGTGGGGCACGATGTGGGTGGCCAAGCGCTACGGCGTCGTCTCGACCAAGGCCAAGGACCTCGTCTGGCTCCCGGCCCCCGCCGGCGGCCCCTACGACCAGAAGGCCCAGAACTGGTCGGTGACGCCCTGATCTGAGTTCCGCTCCCCCCTTTTCACCGTCATGGCCGGGCTTGGCCCGGCCACCCACGACTTCGGCGGGGACACGCCACCCTGCCCCGGCCAAGTCGTGGATGCCCGGGCCAAGCCCGGGCAGGACGGGTGGAGAGATGGCCACCTGATCCCAACGGGCTCCCGAACACACCCATGGGCCTCTACATCCTCCGCCGCATCGGCATGGGCTGCGTGATGCTCGTCGCGCTGAGCATGCTCGTGTTCGCACTGCTGCGGCTCGCCCCCGGCGATCCGGTGGATGCCTATATCGACCCGTCGGCGCCGATGTCGCCGGCCGAACTCGCCGCCACGCGCGCGCGCCTCGGCCTCGACCAGCCGATCCCGGTCCAGTACCTCGCCTGGATGAAGCAGGTGCTGGCCGGCGACCTCGGCTACTCCCTGCAGCGCAACCACGAGCCCGTGGCGCGCCTGATCGCGGAGCGCGTCGGACCGACACTGCTGCTGATGGGCTCGGGCCTGCTGGTGGCCATCGTCATCGGTGTATCCGCGGGAATTCTCGCGGGTGTGAACCGCGGCCGCGTGATCGATGTCGGCCTGTCGCTGCCGGCCTTCGTCGGCATCTCCAGTCCGGCCTTCCTGACCGCGCTCGTCGGGCTCTTCGTGTTCTCGGTCAACCTCGGCTGGGCGCCCTCCGGCGGCATGCGCACGCCCGGGCTCGCGCCGACCACGGGCGACCTCTTGCGCCACCTCGCGCTGCCCGCGCTTCTCCTGTCCATCGGCCACGCGGCGCTGATCATGCGCTACATGCGCGCCTCGCTGATCGAGGTGCTGAACCAGGATTACGTCCGCACCGCCCGCTCCAAGGGCGTGCGCGAGCGCTGGGTGATCGTGAAGCACGCCGTGCGCAACGCGCTGCTGCCCGTCGTGACCCTCATCGGCTCGACGCTCGGCGCGGCCGTCGGCGGCGCGATCTTCATCGAGAGCGTGTTCAACTGGCCGGGCATGGGCCTCATGCTCATCAACGCCGTCGAGAACCGCGACTATCCGGTGATCATGGCCTCGACGCTCGTCGTCGGCGCCTGCGTGCTGGCGGCCAACATCCTCACCGACCTCGCCTACGCGGTCGTCGATCCCAGGATCAAGATCGCATGAGCGTGGCGCTGCACAGCCGGGCCCCGGCCTTCCGCGAAACGCCCACCGGGCGCGCGCTCGGTCGCTTCCTGGGCAACAGGCCGGCCGTGGCCGGATTCGTCGTGCTGGCGGTCCTCGTCGGCACCATCCTGCTGGGGCCAACCCTGCTGGGGCTCTCGCCCAACGCCATCGATCTCCTCGCCCTCAACAAGCCGCCCAGCGCCAAGCACTGGCTCGGCACCGACGGCGTCGGCCGCGACGTTTTCGCGCGGCTTCTCGAAGGCGGGCGAATCTCGCTCTCCGTGGCGATCGGCGCGGTGTCGATTTCCCTCGTCATCGGCTTCCTGATGGGCGCGCTCGCCGCCTTCGGCGGCAAGCTCGTCGACGCCGTGATCATGCGCATCGTCGACCTCGCCATGACGCTGCCGCCGATCGTGCTGCTGCTGGTGCTGGCTTCGATCACGGGCCCCGGCATCGGCCCGACGATCCTCGTCATCGCGCTCCTCTCCTGGCCGATCCTCGCCCGCCTCGCCCGGGCCCGCCTGCTGGAGTTGCGCGAGCGCGACTTCGTGCTCGCGGCCCGCAACATGGGTGCCGGCACCTGGCACCTCGTGCTGCGCCACGGCCTTCCCAACACGCTCGACGTGCTCGTCGTCTACGCCACGCTCCAGATCGCCAACGCCGTGCTCCTGGAAGCCGGCCTCTCCTTCCTCGGCCTCGGCGTGCCACCGCCGGACGCGAGCTGGGGCAACATGCTCAACGGCGCCCGCAGCGTGCTCGTGCTCGAGCAGTTCCCCTGGCAATGGCTGACGCCGGGCGCCGCGCTCGTCGTCACCGTCATGGCCACCAATTTCGTCGGCGACGGCCTGCGCGACGCCTTCGATCCCCGTTCAGACATCGGCTGACAAAGACAGGACCCTGCCCATGCCGCTCCCCAAGAACTTCCATGGTGTCGTACCGCCGGTCGTCACGCCGCTGACGTCCGACCACAAGGTCGACTATCCGTCCTTCACCCGCGTGCTCGAGCACCTCATCGCCGGCGGCGTGCACGGCCTCTTCGTGCTGGGCTCGACCAGCGAGGTGATCTTCCACGACGAGGCGACCCGCCGGGCGATCCTCGACCATGCCGCCAAGGTCAACAACGGCCGCGTGCCGCTGCTCGCCGGCGTCATCGACCCGACCACCGACCGCGTGATCGGCCACTGCAAGGCGGCCAAGGCGGCCGGCGCCGACGCCGTCGTCGTGACCGCGCCCTTCTACACCCGCACCAACCAGGCCGAGACGGTCGACCACTTCCGCTACGTCAAGGACGGCTCGGAGCTGCCGGTCGTCGCCTACGACATCCCCGTCTGCGTGCACATCAAGCTCGACCGCTCCAGCATCAACACGCTGGCGCGCGAGGGCGCCATCGTCGGCGTGAAGGATTCGAGCGGCGACGAGGGCAACTTCCGCTACCTCGTCTCCGATCTCGCCGACCGCCCGGAGATCTTCCTGATGACCGGCGCCGAGCTCACCGTGGATGGCGTCCTGCTCGGCGGCGCGCACGGCGTCGTGCCGGGCCTCGGCAACGTCGACCCGCACGGCTATGTCCGCCTCTACGACGCCGCCCGCAAGGGCGACTGGGCCACGGCGGCCAAGGAGCAGAAGCGCCTCTGCGACCTCTTCGAGATCATCCGCTGCGGCGCCGCGCGCACCAGCGCCGGCTCCACCGGCGTCGGCGGCTTCAAGACCGCGATGAAGCGGCTCGGCATCATCGAGACGAACGTCATGGCCCGCCCGCAGCGCACGCTCAACGACGAGGAAGCGCGTGGCGTCGAGGCCGTTCTGAAGCGCGTCGGACTGGTCTGACGCGCCCATGAGCGGCCGCCCGCCCCTGCTCGAGATCGAGGGCCTGCGCACCGTCTTCACGGTGCGCGGGACCGAGATCGCGCCGGTCAACGGCATCGACCTCGCCATCGGCGCGGGCGAGACGGTGGCGCTCGTGGGCGAGTCCGGCTCGGGCAAGTCGGTCACGGCGCTGTCCGTGCTGGGCCTCCTGCCGCGCGTCGCCCGCATCGCCGCGGGCAGCGTGCGGCTGCATGGCGAGGGCGGCGCGATCGACCTGGCGCGGCTCGACCCCGAGGCGCTGCGCACCATCCGGGGCTCGCGCATCGGCATGGTGTTCCAGGAGCCCATGACGAGCCTCAACCCCGTGCTCACCATCGGCGACCAGATCACCGAGCCCTTGCTGGTGCACGGCCTCGCCACCCGCGCCGAGGCGCGCGAGCGCGCCATCGCCATGCTCGACTCGGTCGGCATTCCCGATCCCGCCCGGCGGCTCGCCTCCTACCCGCACGAACTCTCCGGCGGCATGCGCCAGCGCGCCATGATCGCGATGGCGCTCGTCTGCCGGCCCGGCCTGCTCATCGCCGACGAGCCGACGACCGCGCTCGACGTCACCGTCCAGGCGCAGATCGTCGAGCTGATGACGGGCCTGCAGGAGAGCCTTCGCATGGGCATCCTGTTCGTCACCCACAATCTGGGCGTCGTCGCCGACATGGCCCACCGCGTGGCCATCATGTATGCGGGCCGCATCGTCGAGGAAGGCCCGGTGGCGGAGGTGTTCACCGCGCCGCGCCATCCCTACACGCGCGGCCTCCTCGCCTCCGTGCCGCGCCCCGGCGAGGCGCTTCGGCTGCGCCGCGCCGGCCAGAAGCTCGCGGCCATCCCCGGCCAGGTTCCGAGCCTCATGGCGTTGCCCACCGGCTGCGCCTTCGCCGGCCGCTGCCCGCTCGCCGTGGACCGGTGCCGCACCGAGGCGCCGGGCCCGACTGTCCCCTCGCCGGCGCGTTCGGTGCGCTGCCACCGCTGGGACGCCGCAGCATGAGCGCCCCCTCGCCCCTCGTCGAGGTCCGCGGCCTCACCAAGCATTTCGGCGGTGGCGGCCTGTTCGGCGGCAGCAAGGTGGTGCGCGCGGTCGACGATGTGACGTTCACCATCCGGCGCGGCCAGGTGGTCGGCCTCGTCGGCGAGTCCGGGTCCGGCAAGACCACGGTCGGCCGCACGATCCTGCGGCTCATCGACCCCACCGGCGGCAAGGTCGTCTACGACGGCACCGACATCGCCGGCCTGTCGGCCTCCGCGTTGCGTCCCTGGCGCAAGCGCATGCAGTACATTTTCCAGGACCCCTATGCGAGCCTGTCGCAGCGCATGACGGTGGGCGACATCCTCTCCGAGGGCCTCGACATCCAGGGCGTCGGCACCCGCGCCGAGCGGCTGGACCGCGCCGCAATGGCGCTCGACGCGGTCGAGCTGCCGCGCGAGGCGCTGGCCCGCTATCCGCACGAGTTCTCCGGCGGCCAGCGCCAGCGCATCGGCATCGCCCGCGCCCTGACGCTGGAGCCCGAGTTCATCGTCGCCGACGAGCCCGTGTCGGCGCTCGACGTCTCCATCCAGGCCCAGATCGTCAACCTGCTGCGCGACCTGCAGGCGCGGACCGGCCAGACGATGCTGCTCATCTCGCACGACCTCTCGGTCATCGAGTTCCTCGCCGACACGGTGGTCGTGCTCTATCTCGGCCGCGTCATGGAGGCAGGCCCGAGCGAAGCGGTCTACACCGCCCCCCGCCACCCCTACACCCAGGCCCTGCTCTCCGCCGTGCCCTCCACGGTGCCCGGCGAGAAGCGCCAGCGCACCGTGCTCAAGGGCGACATCCCGAGCCCGCTCTCACCGCCGTCGGGATGCGTGTTCCGGACGCGGTGTCCGATTGCGACGGCGGAGTGCGCCGGGACGGTGCCGGCGCTACAGGGCGTGGGGACGGACCACCAGGCGGCGTGCCTGAAGCTTTGAGCAACAATCTGTAAGCAGTGGCAATCGGTCTTGCCGCTCCCTCTCAGCCGTCCTGGCCGGGCCTGGCCCGGCCATCCACGACTTTGCAGGGGCCATCCCGAAGTCGTGGGTGCCCGGGCCAAGCCCGGGCATGACGAGGCTGGAAGATCGCGGCTAACGCCAACCAAGTCCCAGGGCGATGTCCGAGCTAGACGAACAGCTCCGGCAGCATGGCCCGGGCCACCGGCCGGAGCCTCTCCGCCTCGGCCATCGCGATCCACCGGTAAGGCCGCCGCAACCGCGTCCCCACCGGCCCCCAGCCACCGATCGCCGCCAGCAGCTTGTCGAGTGCCGCGTTGGCGTGGCCGTGGTCCCGCCGGAACGGCACGATGTGCTCGTCCATGAAGGCGCAGAGCCGGCGTTCCAGATCCATGCCGGCGTCGGGATCGCGCCGCAGGAGGTCGGTCCAGCGCTGGGCGCCCGAGGGGCTGAGGCAGGCGACGTTGGAGAATGCTCCCGAGGCGACGCCCTCCTTCATGCCGGTAGCGAGGTGGTGCCCCGGCACGAACAGGCTGAGGTGGGAGAGATGCTGGCGTGCCTGCGCGTACCACGCGGCATCGCCGTCCCCGAGCTTCACGCCGGTGACCGTCGGCACGCCCGCGGTGACCGCGGCGATGTCGGCGGGGGCCAACACGCGCTTCGCATGAGGCGGGTTGTACAGGATCAGCGGCACGCCGCCGGCGGCTTCCGCCATCATGGCGAGGAAGTCGGCTGCCTCGGCATTGGTGAGCGGCCACCAGTCCGGCAGGATCACCTGGATGCCGGCGGGCTTCAGCGCCGTCGCGTCGCGGACGCGCTGGCGCGACACCTGCGGATCGGAGTGGCAGGCGCCGATGACGAAGGGGGTCCCCGCCTGGGCGCAGCGCGAGGCCAGGAGGTCCTGGATGCGGCGATACTCGTCCTCGGTCTGGTTGTGGAACTCGCCGGCCGTACCGTTGGAATAGATGCCGTCGACCCGGGCCGAAGCCAGGATGTCGATCTCCTCGGCGAGCGCGGCGAAGTCGATGGCTTCGTCGGCCTGGATGGGGAGCAGCAGCGTCGCCCAGTTGCCCTTCAATCGCATGGATCGTCCGTCCCGATGCCGTCTCGTCGCGGCTGCGCCCTTTGTCCGACAGGCGCCGCCGCTTGGCAAACGAAAGGGGTCGCGCCGTCGCTCGCCTGAATCCTGTTCATCAATTCGGAAAAACAAACCATTTGCTTCACGAGTGAGCCGCCCCACATAGAGCAGGCTTCGGTGGCGAAACGCGCCGCCCGAGGCCCAAGAGGGTGGAAACCACGGTGACGATCGTCCTGATTCCGGGCCTGTTGTGCGACGCCAGCATCTGGACGAGCCAGGTGGCGGCCCTGTCGCAGCGCGCCCCCGTCGTCGTGGCCGACCTTTCGACGCAGGATTCGATCACCGCCATGGCCCGCGACACGCTGGCACTGGCGCAGGGACCGCTCGCCGTCGTGGGACACTCGATGGGCGCCCGCGTCGCGTTGGAGATGGTTCGCCTCGCCCCCGAGCGTATCGAGCGGCTGGCGCTCCTCGACACCGGCGCCCACCCCAGGCGCGACGGCGAGGAGGCCACCCGGCAGGTCCTCGTCGACCTCGCCCGGCGCGAGGGCATGGCGGCCCTGGCCGACCGCTGGCTGCCGCCCATGGTGCACGAGGCCCGCACGGGCGACGCCGCGCTCATGGAGCCGCTGCGGGAGATGGTGAAGCGTGCCACCGCGGACCAGCACGACCGCCAGATCAGGGCGCTGCTCGGGCGGCCCAACGCCCGCGAGCACCTGTCTGCGATCGCCTGCCCCACCCTCGTCGCCGTCGGACGCCAGGATCGCTGGAGCCCGCTCGCCCAGCACGAGGAGATCGCCGCGGCGATCCCCGGCGCGCGGCTCGTCATCATCGAGGACAGCGGCCACATGTCGCCGGTCGAGCAGCCGGACCAGGTGACCGCGGCCCTCCTCGCTTGGCTCGACATGGAGAGCCCCATGACCGCCGACCGCATTCCCGACACGCCGCTGTTCGACCGCGAGCGCCAGCGCCGCGGCTACCGCATCAACAAGATGGCGATGGGCCTGTCGAAGCCGGAGAACCGGGAGGCCTTCAAGGCCGACGAGGAAGCCTATCTCGACCGCTTCAGCCTGACCGCCGACGAGAAGAAGGCCGTCATGTCCCGCGACTGGCGCGAGATGGTGCGGCTCGGCGGCAACCTGTTCTTCATCCTGAAGATCTCGGCCGTCGACCCGGTGCGCATCACCGAGATCGGCGCGCACCAGGCCGGCATGGCCCACGACGCATTCCTGCGCGACCGCTTGGGGAAGAAGTAATGGCGAAGCTCATCGGAGGC
Source organism: uncultured Alsobacter sp. (assembly GCF_945952055.1). Taxonomy (GTDB): domain Bacteria; phylum Pseudomonadota; class Alphaproteobacteria; order Rhizobiales; family Beijerinckiaceae; genus Alsobacter. The sequence continues at coordinate 20,300 of NZ_CAMFHB010000006.1, read as the reverse complement.
CTCGGGACGTCGCACGTCCCCTCCATCGCCGCCGCCCTCGACAAGGGCCTGCGCGACACGCCGGACTGGAAGCCGTTCTTCGACGGCTACATCCCGGGCCAGGACTGGGTGAAAGAGGCAAAGCCCGACGTCGCCGTCGTCATCTTCAACGACCACGGCAACTCGTTCTTCCTCGACCGCGTGCCGACCTTCGCGGTGGGCTGCGCCGAGGAGTACAAACCCGTCGACGAAGGCTGGGGCCCGCGCCCCATCCCGCCCTTCCAGGGCGCGGTCGATTTCTCGTGGCATCTCGTCGACACCCTGGTCGAGAACCGCTTCGACCCGATGATCTGCCAGGAGATCGACGTCGACCACGGCATCCAGGTGCCGATGGAGCTGTTCTGGGGCCGCCCCGCGGCCTGGCCGGTGAAGGTCGTCCCGATCTTCGTCAACGTCATCCAGTACCCGATCCCGCTGCCCTCCCGCTGCTGGGAGCTGGGCCAGGTGCTGCGCAAGGCGATCGAGAGCTACGACAGCGACGAGCGCTTCGTCGTCGTCGGCACCGGCGGCCTCTCGCACCAGCTGCAGGGCGCGCGCGCCGGCTTCGTCAATCCGGAAGCCGACCGCGCCTTCCTGCGCGACATCGCGGCCGACCCCGGCAAGCTCGCCAGCCTATCGCGCGAGCGCTACGTCGAGCTCTTCGGCAGCGAAGGCGCCGAGCTGATGATGTGGCTCGTCATGCGCGGTTGCATGGATGAGGCCGTGAAGGTCCTGCACACGCACTACTTCGTGCCCGCCTCCATGACCGGGGCGGGCATGATCGTGCTCGAGAACGAGGCCGGCGCAACCGGCCGGGCGGCGGCCTGACATGGCGTACTGGCTGATGGTCTGCCGCCACCGGGCCGGCATGGAAGAGCTCCGCGCCCGCCACCGCGACGCGCACCGCGAGCACGTGGCCACCGGCGGCGGCGGTGTCGCGCGGGTGCTCACGGGCGGCGCGCTGACGCTGGAGGACGGCGAGACGCCGGTCGGCAATTTCGGCGTCATGGACGCGCCGGACCGCGCCGCCGTGCAGGCCTTCGCCGAGGCCGACCCGTTCGCCAAGGCCGGCCTCGTGGAGGCCATCGAGATCACGCCCATCGCCGCGCGCTTCCAGGCGCAACGCATCGATCCGCTGACCCGCTGATAGCGGGCGCATTCGTTCAATCGGGCCGAATGGCCCTTGGGAGGAGAAAGACACATGCTTCGCAGGACCTTCATCGGCCTCGCCGGCGCCGCCATGGTGGCGGGCAGCATCACCGGCGCCTCCGCGCAGGAGGCGTTCAAGATCGGCCTCATCCTGCCGCTCACGGGGCCCTTCGCCTCGACCGGCCGGCAGATCGAGGCCGCGGCCAAGCTCTACATGGCGCAGAACGGCGACACCGTCGCCGGCAAGAAGATCCAGCTCATCGTCAAGGACGACACCGGCGTGCCGGACGTCTCCAAGCGCATCGCGCAGGAGCTCATCGTCAACGACCGCGTCGGCGTCATCGCCGGCTTCGGCCTGACCCCGCTGGCGCTCGCCAGCGCGCCGCTCGCCACCCAGTCGAAGACGCCGCAGGTGGTCATGGCCGCCGCGACCTCGATCATCACCGACCAGTCGCCCTTCATCGTGCGCACGAGCTTCACCTCGTTCCAGGCGACGGTGCCGCTCGCCAACTGGGCCGTGAAGCAGAACTTCAAGAAGGCGATGACCATCGTCTCCGACTATGGCCCGGGCATCGACGTCGAGAAGGCCTTCACCGAGACCTTCACCAAGGCTGGCGGCACGGTCGAGAACATGCGCGTGCCCCTCGCCAACCCGGACTTCTCGCCCTTCCTGCAGAAGGTCGCGGACGCGAAGCCCGACGTCCTCCTCGCCTTCGTGCCGTCCGGCGTCGGCTCCCAGTTCATGAAGCAGTTCGTCGAGCGCGGCCTCGACAAGTCGGGCGTGAAGCTGATCGCCGAAGGCAGCGTCACGGACGACGACCTCATCAACTCGGTCGGCGACGTGGCGCTGGGCGTGATTTCCTCGCACCATTACTCGGCGGCCCACGACAGCCCCGAGAACAAGGCGTTCGTCGAGGCCTTCAAGAAGGCCAACAACAACATGCGCCCCAACTTCATGGCGGTCGGCGGCTATGATGGCATGACCGCCATCTACGAGGGCCTGAAGAAGACCAACGGCCAGGGTGGGGAAGCCCTCGTCAACGCCATGAAGGGCCTCTCCTGGACGAGCCCGCGCGGTCCGGTCTCCATCGACCCCGCCACCCGCGAGTTCGTGCAGAACGTCTACATCCGCAAGGTCGAGCGCGTGAACGGCGAACTCTACAACATCGAGTTCGACAAGAGCGAGGCGATGAAGGATCCGGCGAAGGCCGGCCGCTGATCGTACGATTGACTCGAAACTTCGGCCTGTGACGGGTTGGCGAACCGGTCACAGGCCGAACGCGTTTTACGAGGCTGCGTCAGGACGCAGCCCCACGCAGGCGCCGCCCCGACGCCGCGCCATCCTGCTGGCGAACGCACGGCCAGCCCCGCATGTCGAGGGCCGACAGGGCATCGCGACAGGCTTCGACCGTGGCAGCGATGTCGTCATCCGTCAGCATGGCGCTGAGCGACATCCGCAGCAGGCATCCTTGCGGTGGCGTCGCGGGTGGGCCGAACACCGCGGCGCGAATGCCCCGGGCATCGAGATGCCGTCTGAACGCGATCGTGTTGTCGGGGGCACCGGTCACGATGGCGAGGATCTGGCTTTCGCTCGCCGCGACGTCGAACCCACAGGCCTGAAGGTCTTCCTTCATGCGGGCGTGGTTGCGGTGGAGCCGCGCGGCCCGCCAGGGCTCGTCCCGCACCAGGTCGAGCACCGCGTTGAAGCCGGCGATCTCGTATCCCAGAACGGTGGTCGAGAAGATCAGCGGCCTCGCTTCATAGCGAAACAGCTCCATGTTCCGCGCGGAGCCCGCGACGATTCCACCACGGGCGGCCACGGCCTTGGAGAGGCCGATCGTGCGGAAGTGCACGCGGTCCGTCAGGCCGAGCGCGGACACCATACCCCCGCCCTCGTGACCATGGCATCCGAAGGCATGAGTCTCGTCGACGACGATGGCACAGCCCCCCCTTTCGCATTGCTCCACGATCTCGATCAGCGGGCAGACGCTCCCGTCGGTGCTGTACAGGGAATCGACGATCACGAGGCCCGGGCCGCCGAGGGCGATCTTGCGCCGCAGATCGGCCGGGTCGTTGTGGCGAAAGGGTATGGCCCTCGCCCGGGCGCACAGCACACCCTCCCACAGGGAAGCATGGGCCCGCATGTCGAGGTAGACCGGTGAGCCTGGCCGGGCGAACACCTGCACGATGCTCGTGTTCGCATTGTATCCCGACATCACGAGCACCGCGTCCTGTGCCCCGATCAGCGCCGCGAAACGCCGTTCGAAGGTGCGATGGGCGTCGTCGCGATCCTGGATGAACACTCGCGAGACCGCTTCGCCGTGTCCCGTCTCCAGCAACGCGGCAGCCTTGGCAATCGCGACGCGGGGATGGCGGGCCAGGCCGAGATAGTCGTTCGTGTTCAGGATGACCCTCCAGCCGCGGCTCGTGCGATTTGTGATGGCGTCGCGACCCCAATGTGTGTTGGTGTGGAGGTCGACTTTTTCGTCGGTCAGCGCGCGGATGTGGGCGGGATCCTGCGGCGTTGGCGCAAGGTCATAAGACAAAGCCTTTTTTTGCAATTGATTGGTCATGGCAATGTTCCTCGGTAGATCAGAAGCCAAAATGCTTCCTACGACCTCGATACTAGCCGCGGAAAACTGGAGCGGCGCGCCCCGTCATCTTTGGAATGCACAGAAATTTGCGTTCTGGCTGCAATTCAAGGAAAGTATAGACGACACGATCACCAAATTGAGAACCATTGGCGTATTCGCCATATTTGGCCACCTCGCCTATTATTTCATATGGTCGGATGTATTTCCGCAATCATACGAATCCGCACCCCTGCGCATCATGTGCGCAGCACTCGTGGCCACGTGTCTTTTTCTGGAAAAGAGACAAGAACGAAGTGAATTCTTCTATTATGTGACGTATGTTTGCATCGTTTTCAATTTGCCATTCTTCTTCTTCTACATGATGCTGCAAAACGGCGCAGCGCCAGTGTGGATACAATCCTGCGTTTGTGCATTGCTTTACCTCGCGTGGATTTGCGAGCTGCGAAACTATCTCGTCATGCTGGTCGTCGGCGTCTCGGCCGCCTTCGGCCTGCACGCCTTCGATCCGGCCCAGGGCGCACAGGCCCATGAATGGGTCTCGTCCGTGCCTGTGATGGCGTTCGCCGTGGCGGGAGGACTGCTGTTCCGGACGGCCGAGACCCGAACCATCGCGAGCAACCGCGTGCGCTCGGTCGCGCTGGCCAGTTGCATCGCGCATGAGTTGCGCACGCCCCTGCTGGGCACGCGGCTCGACGTCGCCACAGCCAGCCGTCGAATTGTCGGCCTTGGACAAGCCGAGCAGGATCTCCGGCAGGTCTTCGCGCGGATCGATCATCATCTCCTCAAGGCGACCCACGTGATCGACACGCTGCTGCGCAATGTGACCAGCGAGCGCATCGATCCGGGCCGGTTCGACAGGCACTCCGCCCGTGCGGCCGTCGAGGAAGCGCTGGCGCGCTATCCCTTCTCGCCGAAGGAACGGGCGCTCGTCACGGCCGACGTCGAGAGCGACTTCCACTACTGGGGGGACGACGTGCTCCTGGTGCACGCGCTCATGAACCTCGTCAAGAACGCCCTGACGTCCGTTTCAGCCGTCCAGCGCGGCACGGTCGAGATCAGGCTCGTCAACGATGGCCAGGCGAACCAGATCGTCGTGCGCGACTCCGGCGGCGGCATCGATCCCCGGATGGCGGGACGGCTGTTCACCGAGTTCGCCAGCCAGACGTCGGGCGGGGCGGGCCTCGGCCTGCTGTTCTGCCGGCGCGTGGCGCGGGCCTTCGGGGGCAACATCGCCTGCCGGTCGCGCCCGGGCGCCCTCGCGGAGTTCACGATCACCCTGCCGCCGCCGAGGGTGTCGGCATGAGCGTGACCGCCCGCGCCGCCTGGAACCTGCCGGGCACCGTCCTCCTCCTCGACGACGACGAGACGTTTGTCCGCTCGCTGGCGGAAGCGCTGGAGCCGAGCGCGGTCGTGGCGTTCACCGCGCCCGGGCCCGCGCTGCGCCATCTGCATACGGTGGCCGAAGCCGTCGGCAGTGGCCCCGTGGCCGTCGGAACGACCGAGGATGCCGGCATCGCGGAAGCCGTGGCGCTTCGCAGGGATCCGCTGGAGCGGTTCGTCCGGACGGCGTCGCGCTTCGCCATGGTGACGGTCGCGATCGTCGACCAGGTCATGCCGGCGATGCCGGGCACGACCTTCTGCGCCCAGGCCCGCGCGATGGGCGTCAAGACGATCCTTCTGAGCGGGCGCATGAACGACGGCGAAGCCGTGGCCGCCTTCAACGACGGGACGATCGACCGCTACGTCGAAAAGAACGACCCCGACGTGATCGCGAAGCTCGCCCGCATGATCGAGGACCTGGGCACGTCTCAGGCGCTCGAGCGCACGGCCCGCTTCGAAGCCATCCTGAAGCCCGCCAGCCGCGGCCTGTTCGAGCGTCACGATCTCTGGTCTCTGTTGGGCCAGATCTCGCGGATATTCCCGTTCTGCGAGCACTACTTCGATGCTGCGGCGCCGGGGTTCCTGCTCATCAACGACCAGGGAGACTATCGCTTCCTGCTCGTCGACGACGCGGACGAGCAGATCCGCTCGGCGCAGATCCTCACGGACGTCGGGACCCTCGAGCCGGAGCGACTGGGGCTCGCGGAAGGACGGATGCTGGTCTGGAATCTCGCCGACGCCATCCAGCAGATCGAGCGCGACGAGATCGACCTGGCGCGCTTCGTCTTCCCTGCGAACCGACACGGATCGCTCGTGTGGGCCCTCATCGCTCCTGACCTCGTCCCTTCGGCCGGCCTCGTCCCACAGGGCTCCTGGAGCAGCTACAGGGGGCTCGTGCGCTCGTTCCTGACCTAGCGAGCCCGCCCACATTGCCAGCGACCATTCGTCCGCTTATCGTACAAGTCAAAGCGACAAACGAAGCGGAGGACGTCTGGAATGGCGAGACGAGGACATGGTTGGCTTGCCGCGTCGGCAGGCGCGGCGATGGCGGCAGCCCTGGTCTGGACACCGGTCCAGGCCAAGACCCCCAAGGATCAGCTCATCGTTGGCATGAACATGGCCAACCTCACGAGCCTCGATCCCCACAACATGAACTCCTACGAGTCCCACCACATCCTGGCCAACGTCTACGACACGCTGATCAGCACCGACCCGAAGGACCCGGCCAAGATCCTGCCGTGGCTCGCGACCTCCTGGGAGGAGCTTCCCGACGGGACCATCAAGTTCAAGCTGAAGCAGGGTGCGAAGTTCCATTCCGGCCGCGCGGTCACCATCGAGGACGTGGTGTGGTCGTTCCGCCGTGCCGTGAAGCTCGGTCTCCTGGGCGCCGCCTATTTCACCGAGTGGGGCTACACGGCCAAGAACGTCGACGAGAAGTTCCGGGCGGAGGGCACCGACACCTTCGTCATGGACCCGGCCATGCCGATCGCGCCGAAGCTGAAGCTCTACACGATCGCGCGCGCCGTCGGCGCGGTGCTCGACAAGGAGACCGTCCTCAAGAACGAGAAGGACGGCGACATGGGTCGCGGCTGGCTCGCGTCGAACTCGGCCGGATCGGGTCCCTTCTCGCTGGTGCGCTGGAACCCCAATGACATCGTGCTGATGGACCGCTTCGACGGTTACTGGCACGGCGCGGCGAAGATGAAGCGCGTCGTCGTGCGCCATCTGCCCGAGTCGCAGACGCAGCGCCTGCAGCTGGAGAAGGGCGACCTCGACGTCGGCATCCAGCTCTCCTCGGCCGACATCGACGGGCTGGCCTCGAACCCGAACATCGCGATCGATAAGATCCCGGGCGCGGGCTACTACTTCGTCATCATGAGCCTGAAGGACCCGGACTTCGCCAAGCCGGAGGTGCGCAAGGCGATCCGCTATTGCATCGACTATGACGGCGTCAACAAGAACCTGATGCAGAACTACGGCCTGCCCGCCGTGAGCTACATCCCCAAGGGCATCCCCGGCTATGTCGAGGGCGTCGGCAACGAGTACAACCTCGACAAGTGCAAGGCGGGCCTCGCCGCCGCGGGCTACCCGAACGGCTTCAAGAAGACCTTCCTGACGCTGTCCTCGCCGCCCTACGCCGAGATCTCGACCGCCATCCAGGCGAGCCTCGCCAAGGCCGGCATCCAGCTCGACATCCGCGCCGGCAACGGCGACCAGACCTACGGGCCGATGCGCAACCGGCAGTTCGAGTCGGGCCTCGGCCGGTCCTCGTCCGCGGTGCAGGCGGACCCCGACGGCTGGCTGCGCACGCACGTCTACAACCCCGACAACACGGACGCCGCCAAGCTCTCCAACCTGCTCGCCTGGCGCAGCAGCTGGTACGTGCCGGAGGTGACCAAGCTCATGGACGAGGCCGCCTCGATCACCGACGAGGCCAAGCGCGCCAAGCTCTATGCCGAGGTGGTCAAGAAGAGCGAGGAGGCGGTGCCCTCCGTCATCCCGGTGTCGCAGCGCGTCGATCCCTACGCCAAGCTGAAGCGCGTCCAGAACTACGTCGGCGACGCCACCTGGATGGTGCGCTGGGACGTCGTGGACAAGACCGACTGAGGCATGGCCGTCGACGCCCCTGCCGGGACCGCCCGCGCCCCTTCGCCGACCCTGCTGCCCTGGCGCCGCCTGCGCCGGGGCGCTGGCACGGTCGGCAGCGCGCTGGTCACGCTGTTCCTGCTCGTGCTGCTGACCTTCGTCATCGGCCGGCTGCTGCCGGTCGATCCCGTCCTCGCGGTCGTCGGCGCCGACGCCGACAACGCCACCTACATGAAGGTGAAGGCCGAGCTCGGCCTCGACAAGCCGATCCTCGAGCAGTTCTGGATCTTCCTCACCCAGCTGGCCCACGGCAATTTCGGCAAGACGCTGCTGACCGGCCGTCCCGTGGTCGAGGACATCGGCCGCGTGCTGCCCGCCACCATCGAGCTCGCCACGGTCACCATCGTGCTGGGGGCAGGCATCGGAGTGCCGCTCGGCGTCTTCGCGGCGGTGAACCGCGGCCGTCTCGCCGACCACGTCGTGCGCATCCTGTCGCTGATGGGTCATTCGACGCCGATCTTCTGGCTCGGCATGGTCGGGCTCATCATCTTCTACGCCAAGCTCGACTGGGTGGGCGGCTCGGGCCGCGTCGAGCTGTTCTACGTCGACATGGTGCCCAACGTGACGGGGCTGCTCCTGGTCGACTCGCTTCTGGCCGGCGACATGGACGTGTTCTGGAGCGCCTTCCGCCACATCGTGCTGCCGGCCTCCGTGCTGGCCTATTCCTCGATCGCTTACATCAGCCGCATGACCCGCAGCTTCATGCTGGAGCAGCTGTCGCAGGAATACGTGGTCGCGGCCCGCGCCAAGGGCGCGCCGCGCAGCCGCGTGATCTGGGGCCACGCCTTCAAGAACATCCGCGTGCAGGTCGTCACCATCGTCGCGCTGTCCTATGGCGGCCTCCTGGAGGGCGCGGTCCTCACCGAGACGGTGTTCGGCTGGCCGGGGTTCGGGCAATACCTCACCAGCGCGCTGGTCATCGGCGACATGAACGTCGTCGTCGCCTGCACCCTCATCATCGGCTGCCTGTTCATCGGCCTGAACCTGCTCTCGGACATGCTCTACCGCCTGCTCGACCCGAGGACGCGATGAGCGCGCTCGCCGCCTGGCTCAATGACGACGTCGCGGCCACGCGCGGCCAGGCCGTGGCGCAGAACGCCTGGCGGGCCTGGCGCCGCTTCGCCTCCAACCCGCTCGGGCTCATCGGGCTCGCGGTCGTCCTCCTGCTCGTGGGCACGGCGCTTTTCGCGCCCTGGATCGCGACGCATCCGCCGAACGACCAGAATCTCGCCGCGCGCCTGATGGCGCCGTCCGCCGCCCACTGGCTCGGCACCGACGAACTCGGCCGGGACATCTGGAGCCGGCTCGTCTGGGGCAGCCGCATCACGCTGTCGATCATCGCCATCGTCAGCATCGTCGTGGCCCCCATCGGGCTCGCGGTCGGCTGCGTGGCTGGCTACGCCGGCGGCTGGGCGGACGCGGTGCTCATGCGCGTCACCGATCTCTTCCTCGCCTTCCCCAGCCTCATCCTGGCGCTCGCCTTCGTCGCGGCGCTGGGCCCCAGCCTGGAGAACGCCATCCTCGCCATCGCGCTCACCCAGTGGCCGCCCATCGCGCGCCTGGCGCGGGCCGAGACGCTGAGCCTGCGCAACAGCGACTACATCGCCGCGGTGCGCCTGCTGGGCGCCTCGCCCGCCCGGATCGTGCTGCGCCACGTCACGCCGCTGTGCCTGCCCTCGGTCGTGGTGCGCGTGACGCTCAACATGGCGAGCATCATCCTCACCGCCGCGGGCCTCGGCTTCCTCGGCCTCGGCGCCCAGCCGCCGACACCGGAATGGGGCGCCATGGTCTCGACCGGCCGCCGCTTCATGCTGGACAGCTGGTGGGTCGTCACCTTCCCGGGCGTCGCGATCCTCGTCGTCAGCCTCGCCTTCAACCTCGTCGGCGACGCGCTGCGCGACGCCCTCGACCCGCGGCAGGGCTGAGCGATGGCCGAGCCCCTCATCAGCGTGAAGGACCTGCGCGTCGCCTTCGGCGGCGCGTCGGGACCGATCGAGGTGGTGCGCGGCATCTCCTTCGACCTCGGCCGCGAGAAGCTCGGCATCGTCGGCGAGTCGGGTTCGGGCAAGAGCCTCACCGGGCGCTCGATCATGCGGCTCCTGCCGGCCGGCGCGCGCCTGTCGGCGAGCCGCATCGCCTTCGCCGGCGAAGACCTGCAGAAAGCCTCCGAGCGCCGCATGGAGGAGATCCGCGGTCGCGGCATCGGCTTCATCATGCAGGATCCGAAATACTCGCTGAACCCGGTCGTCACCGTGGGCGAGCAGATCGCCGAGGCCTATCGCCTGCACGTGAAGGCGAGCGCCGCGACGGCGCGCGAGCGGGCCATCGCCATGCTGCGCACCGTGCAGATCCGCGATCCCGAGCGCGTCTTCGGGATGTACCCGCACGAGATGTCGGGCGGCATGGGCCAGCGCATCATGATCGCCATGATGCTCGTCGCCGAGCCGCAGGCCCTCATCGCCGACGAGCCCACCTCGGCCCTCGATGTTACCGTGCGCCTCGAGATCCTGGCCCTGCTCGACGACCTCGTCGCCACGCGCGGTCTCGGCCTCATCTTCATCAGCCACGACCTCAACCTCGTCCGCAGGTTCTGCGACCGGGTGCTGATCATGTATCGCGGCCGCGTCGTCGAGGAACTCGCCGCCGGCGATCTCGGCCAGGCGACGCATCCCTACACCCGCGGCCTGCTGGAGGCGCTGCCGCGCATCCACGCCCGCCGCCCGCGCCTGCCCACGATGCAGCGCGATCCGAACTGGTGAGCCCATGGCCGCGCTGATCGAGGTCGAGGGACTGGTGGTGCGCTACGGCGAGGACGCCGATGCCCGCCGCGCCGTGGACGATGTGAGCTTTTCGGTGCAGCCCGGCGAAACCTTCGGGCTCGTCGGCGAGTCCGGCTCGGGCAAGTCCACCATCCTGCGCGCCATCGCGGGGCTCGCGCCGATCTCCGCCGGGACCGTGCACCTCGGCGGCGTGCCCCTCGGCACGACGCGCGACGCCGCCTTCTGCCGGCGCTGCCAGATGGTGTTCCAGGATCCCTACGGCTCGCTGCACCCGCGCCAGACCATCTGGTCGCAGCTCATGGAGCCCGCCCGCATCCACCGTCTGGCCGACGGCGAGGCGCGGGCCACCAGGGCACTGGAGGCCGTGGGGCTCGGCGCCGTCCACCGCTGGCGCTATCCGCACCAGCTCTCCGGCGGCCAGCGCCAGCGCGTGGCCATCGCCCGCGCCCTGATGCTCGACCCGGAGATCCTTCTCCTCGACGAGCCGACCTCGGCCCTCGACGTCTCCGTGCAGGCCGAAATCCTGAACCTGCTCAGCGACCTGCGCGACCGGCGCGGGCTCACCTTCCTGCTGGTCAGCCACGACCTCGGAGTCATCGCCCACATGTGCGCCCGCTCGGCCGTGATGGCCGGTGGCGTCCTGGTGGAGGAGATCGCCACCGACGACCTCGCGGCCGGCATCGCGCGGCACCCCTATACGGCGAAGCTCCTGCAGGCGAGCGACGCCTACGGGGAAGACCGGCCGGGCTAGGAGAGCGTCGGCACGGTTATGCCCCTACCCCACTCCACCGCGCCGCGTGACCGGGCGGCGCTGCAGCAGGAACAGCGTGCCGTCCTGGATCGCCCACTCGATGTCGTGCGGGCCGGCGCCGTAGACCGCATCGCACCGCATCGCGAGCGCGTGGAGCTTGCGCAGTTCGGGATACCCAAGGCAGAGGCGCCGCGCGAGGGGCGCCGGCAGGGTCTCGGTCGTCGTGCCGCCGTCCTCGGCCATGCGCACGGCCGTGGGTTTCATGCCGGGCGTGCGTTCCTTGACCTGACCGTCCAGGGACATGCGGAAACGATCGGGAACGACCAGCCCCTGCACGACGCCCTCGCCCAAGCCCCATCCCGCCTCGATGACGATCTCATCGGCCCCCGTGACGGGATCGCAGGTGAAGAGCACGCCGGAGACGTCGGCGGGCACCAGCCGCTGCAGCACGACCGCGACCTGCGGTTCCTCCCCGGCCCCGATGCGGCGGCGATAGGCGAGCGCGGACTCGGTGCGCCCCGATTCCCACACCTCGCGCAGCGCGGCGAGTGCCGCCTCGGCACCGCGGACGGCGAGCTTCGTCGCGTGCTGGCCGGCAAAGCTCGCCTCGGCGGAATCCTCGCCGATGGCCGAGGATCGCACCGCGACCGGGCCGTCCATGGCGCAGGCCACCTGCAGGAACCGGTCCTCGAGCGACCGGTCCCCTCTCACGATAGCCTCGACCGCGGGAGCCGCGATCGCATGGCCGTCGGGCACCGGCAGGTCGGCCCGCAGCGCGGTGCCGAGCTGGACGGCCTTGCCGCCGAAGACGCTGACGTCCACGGCCTCGCGCAGCGCGACGACCGCCATCAGAGCACCCGAACCTCTCCGGTCGTGCCGTCGACCGACACGGTCGCGCCGTCCGGGATGCGGGCCGTCGCGTCGAGGCAGCCGACCACGCCCGGGATGCCGTATTCGCGGCTGACGATGGCGGCGTGCGACAGCAGTCCGCCCGCATCCGTCACCATGGCGCCGAGCAACGGCAGCACGATGTTGAACGCCTCCGTCGTGGTGGCCGTCACCAGCACGTCGCCGCGCTGGATGCGCGTGAACTCGTGCGGCCCTGCGATCAGCCGGGCCGTGCCCTTGTAGGTCCCGGGGCTGGCGGCGGTCCCGCGGACGATGCCGTCCTCGCTGGCGGCGTGCGAGGGCGCGAAGATCGCGTCGATGGCCGTGCCGAGCGCCCGCATCATGCGCACCGTTGCCGGCGGCAGGCCGTCCAGCGGGGGCGGAGGATGCGGCGGTTCGCCCAGGAAGGGCGGGCCGTCGGTGGCGCGCAGGGACATGCGGACGTCGCAGCGCTCCGCCAGTTCGTCCGCATCCGGACCGCCACGGCCGCGGATGAGGCCGTCGATCTCGGCGGGATCGCCCTCGATGAGATGGGCCGGCTCGTGCAGACGGCCGGCCTCGACGAGCCGGCGGCCCGCCTCGAGCAGCGCGCGTCGCGCGAGACCCGCGGCCCACACGTCGCTGTAGAGGCCGCGCTCGTCGCGCAGGCGCGACAGCATCCGCGTCTCGGCCAGCAGGTCGTCATAGGCGGCCTTGTGCCCATCGGGAATGAGGTCGCGCAGCCGAGCCTCCTCGCCCTTGCCGGCATGGGCCGCGGCCGGGGCGCCGTCCTCCACGGCACGCCGGATCCCGCTCGCCAGGACCTCCGGCATCTCGATCGCCGTCGGGTCCCCCGCGTCGAGGCTGTCGAGCAGCCGCCACGAGACGAGGTCCAGATAGGCGGTCGCCGCCGCGCCGACGTCGCCGGGCGCGGCCCGAAGCCTGGACAGTGCCGCGCCGGCATCGCCCGAGAACAGGATCTCGCGGCCGGACGCGGAAGACCGGAGAGCTTCGACGAGCGAGTCGAGCTCGGGGAAGGACCCGGCCGATTCCGGAGCGGCGCCTCGCAGCAGGCTCAGGAACTGACCTGCGGGCTGGCCGCTCCACTCCACGACGGAGGCGATGAAGTCACCCACGGGCAGGATCGCCGCCCCGTTGAACGAGTGATGCTGGCGCACCATCCGCGAGAGGTGGGCGATGCAGGCGCCGATGTGCTCGTGGAGCGCGGCGTCGCCCAGCGCGGCGGGGTCGATCCGCTGCAGCGCCATGCTGCTGACGATCGACGCCGGCTTCACCTCGTGGAGCCAGCGGTCGAGGTCGGCCCGCCAGATCCGCTTCTCGACGGCGGCCTGCGCCGCCGCGATCCGGGCCGGGATTTCCTCGGGAGGCGCGGGGACGGGCTGGAAGTAGCCGAGCCCGTTGATGAACTTGTAGTCGAGGGTCGCCACGAGCACGCCGTAGCGGGCCATCGTCTCGCGGAAGCCCGCGTCGAGCGCGGGCGGATGGATCGCCTGCTGGAACCGGGTGAACGGCCGCGGCATGTGGACCGCGTCGAGGAGCCACGTCCCCGGGCCGGGTGGAGCAAAGTCAGCAAGACCCGTCGTCGACGCACCAGCCATCACGAAACCTCCCGTTTCATTTCCATGACGGTTTCATGACAGCGTGCGGGTGTCATTTGGATGTGCGGTAACGCACAACACATGTCTGTGAATACGAGGAATCAGGCCTGGCTGCGGCGCGGCAGCAGCGTCGCCGCGGCGAGCGACAGCAGCACCGAGAGCGCGTAGAGGACGATCATGGCCCGATGCTCGCCGAGGGTGACCGTCGCGTCTCCCCCGCCCAGGACGATCGCCTGCACGATGATGGTGGAGATCCCGCCCAGGTAACGGATCGTGGAGCTGAGGCCGGCGGCCATTCCGGCGCGCTCGCCGGGAATGGAGGCCATCGCGCTCGACTGGGCTGGCGCCGAGCTGAGCCCCAGTCCGGCACCGGCGAGGAACAGCCAGGGCATCGCGTCGCGGGGCACCTGGAACCAGCCGACGTTGATCATCCCCACGCATCCGACGGCCATCACGGCCGCACCGGCCAGCCCGGTCGTCCGCGGACCGAACCTGTCGGTGAGGCGCCCTCCGATCGGCGAGGCCGCGACCATGCCGATCATCATCGCGAAGAGGCCGTAGCCGACTTCGCGCGGCGGCACGCCACGCAGGTGCTCGAAGAACAGCGGCAGCTGGAACATGAGCCCGTACATGGCGAAGTTCTGGAGGCCCATGATGGCCGATGCGCCCGCCATGACCGGGTTGGACAGGAGCCGCACGTCCAGGACGGGTCGGGCCGTACGCCACTGGCGGTGGACGAAGACCGCGCCGGCGACGAGCCCGACCGCGAGCAGCGGATAGCGCAGCGGGCCGGAGGAACGGCCGCTGCCCACGAGCGCGATCAAGCTGACGGCGAGCAGGGCGAGCCCGATCCAGTCGAGACCCGCGACGGCGCTGCCGGAGGGCGTGGACCGGGGCAGCGGAAAGAGCCGGAAGAGCAGCGCCGCGAGCGCGAGGAAGGGCAGGCTGGCCAGGAACACGGCGCGCCATCCGAAAAGGCTGACGATCTCGCCGCCCAGGACCGGCCCCACGGCGGCGGCGAGCGCCATGACGGCCCCGAAGGTGCCGAACACGCGGCCGCGGCGCTCCGGCGGCACGGCAAGGCGCATGAGCGCCATGGTGGAAGGCACGACCAGCGCCCCTCCCACCGCCGCCACGGAGCGCGACAGGGCGAGCAGCCAGAGCGTGGGACTGACGAGGCCGCCCAGCGAACCGAGGGCGAACAGCCCCATGCCGATCCACAGCGCACGGGCATGGCCCAGCGCGTCGCTGAGGCGGCCGCCCGGCCCCTGGAACAGGACGGTCACGACGAGATAGCTGGCGACCAGAAGGGTGGAGGCCTGCACGGCGTCCGCGCCGAGGCTGCTCGACAGGCTGGGCAGGGCCACGGCGATCAGGGTGGAGCCCAGCGGGGCCTGGGAACTGGCCAGCAGCAGCGCGGCGAGAAGAACGGGATTCACGGGAAGCGGGACCGGCAGGGGACGAGGGCTGGACGAGGGCGGGGCGTCAGGGTGTGGCGTGGCACGGGAGCGGTCAAGCGGCGACGCTGCGCAGTGTCGCGCCCGGCTGGACCCTGCATCGCGACGCGCCGTCTTGTCGCGGACGCCCCCATGCACTAGTCCCGGCAGACCTGCCACGAGTGCCGTCCATGACCGCAGCGTCCCCCACAGAGCCTGCGCCCGAGGCCCCGGGCGTGGCCTCGCTGTTCACGAGCTTCCTGATGCTGGGGCTCACGGGCTTCGGCGGCGTCCTGCCCATGGCCCGCCACATGGTCGTCGAGAAGCGGAGATGGTTGACGGGCGCCGAGTTCAGCGACCTTCTCGGCCTGTGCCAGTTCCTGCCGGGCGGCAACGTGATCAACGTCGCCGTCGCGATCGGCATGCGGTTTCGCGGCCCGGCCGGGGCCGCTGCGGCCCTCATCGGGCTCATCGCCGCGCCGACCGCCATCGCCATCGCGCTCGGCTCGGTCTATGCGCGATACGGCGAGGATCCGGCGGTCCAGCACGCCTTCGCGGGCCTCGCCTCGGCAGCCGCCGGCCTGATCGTCGCGACGGCCGCCAAGATCGCTCTTCCGCTCAAGGGCAAGCCGGTGGCCATCGCGGTCGCCGGCGTGTGTTTCGGCGCCATCGCCATCCTGCGCCTGCCGCTGCTCCCGACCCTGCTGGTGATTGCCCCCGTGAGCATCGCGCTGGCCTGGAGAATGCGCCGATGACCGTGTCCACCTGGGTCGTGTTCCTGATCTTCGCCGAGTTGTCCGTGCTGGCGTTCGGAGGAGGGGCGACCATCCTGCCGGAAATGCAGCGCCAGCTCGTCGACCAGAGAGGCTGGCTGACGGCCCAGGAGTTCGGCGCCCTGTTCGCGCTGGCCCAGGCAGCCCCCGGCCCCAACATGATGGTCGGTCCGCTCATCGGCTGGCACGTCGCGGGTCTCAAGGGCGCCCTGGCCGCGGCCGGGGGCCTGTTCCTCCCCTCCTCCGCCATCACCCTCGTCGGCGTCCATGCCTGGGAGCGGTTCAAGACGCATCCCTTCCGGCCGATCATCCAGGCCGGACTGTTGCCCGTCACCGCCGGGCTCGTGGCCGCCTCGGCGCTCATCCTGTCCCAGGCCGCCGCCGCCGATGCGATGCACGTGGCGATCATCGTGATCGTGAGCGTCGCCGCGTTCGCCACGCGGCTGCATCCACTGGCCTTGCTCGCGGCCGGTGCCGTCGCCGGCCTCGTGTCGCCGTTCTGAGGACCGCCCCGTGCCGAGGCCCCTGCCCCAGGACAGCATCCGCTATCTCGCGCTGATCGCCCTCTTCGCCGGGCTCCCGGCACTCGGCACCGACATCGCGCTGCCCGGCGTGCCGCAGATCGCGGCTGGCCTCGGCGTGCCGGAAGGCAAGATCGGGCTCACGCTGAGCGCCTTCATGGCCGGCTTCGCCATCTCCCCGCTGGTCTACGGCCCCCTGAGCGACCGGTTCGGCCGTCGCCCCATCATCCTCGTCGCCACGGCGATCTACGCCATCGGCGGCGTCGCCTGCGCGCTCGCGGGCGATTTCGAGACGCTCGTCGCCTGGCGCTTCATCCAGGGCTGGGGGGCGGGCGCGAGCCGCGCGGTCGCCTCGGCGATCATCCGCGATCTCTTCACCGGCCCCATGGCCCGCGCCAAGCAGTCCTATGTGTCGGTCATGCAGCTCCTGGCACCGCTGACGGCCCCCACCATCGGCGCGACCCTGCTCCTGCTCACAGGAACCTGGCGCAGCAGCTATCTCTTCCTGGCCGGCACGGGGGCCCTCGCCTTCCTGCTGATGGCGCTGTTCTACGTCGAGACGTTCAAGCCCGGCACGCAGAATGCGCTGTCGCCGCGCCAGCTCGCCCGCAACTACGCCCGGGTGCTCACCACGCGCCAGAGCCGGCGCTTCCTCATGGTGCAGACGCTCATGTTCGGCTGCCTGTTCTCCTATGTCAGCGGATCGCCCCTGGTGGCGATGGGCGTCTACGGGCTCTCGCCCTCTTTGTACGGGGCGACCTTCGCGCTCACCGCCTCGGGCATCGTGACCGGCAGCTTCGTGAACGGGCGCCTGAACGCGCGCGGCATCGATCCCAGGCGGCCGCTCACCTTCGGCCTCGCCATGGGCTTCACGACCACGGCGCTGCTCGTGCTGCTGGCTGCGGCGGGGCACCTGCCGCTCGCCGTCTTCCTAACCCTGGTCGTGCTGACGACGGTGTCGTTCGGGCTCATCAGCGGCAATGCCGTGCAGCTCGCCCTGGAACCCATGGGCGACATCGCCGGCCTCACCTCGTCGGTGATCTCGGCGAGCTCCCTGGGGTTCGGCGCGATCGTCGGAGTGATCGTCCCGCTCATGCACGACGGAACACCGCTGGCGACCGCCATCGGCATGGCCTCGTGCGCGGCGGCGGCCGCGATCGCCTATCGCAAGCTGTGATGGAGCGTCGGGGCCGGCACAAAAGCGAGCCGGCCCCGACAGGACATGTTCACCGCTGAAGCGGCTCCCGAAGGGTCACCGCAACGGCGTCTTCGATCTCCCGGCGCAGCGGCCGGGCGGCAAAGGAAAACCATCCAAAAAAGAGAGCTCCCGCCAAGAGCACGAGGCCGACGCGGGTGGTGGGGCCGAGCGCCAGAGCGCTGACACCACACACCATCGCCACCGCGGCCAGCAGGGCTGAC
The DNA here is from genome assembly GCF_945952055.1 of uncultured Alsobacter sp. GTDB lineage: Bacteria > Pseudomonadota > Alphaproteobacteria > Rhizobiales > Beijerinckiaceae > Alsobacter. Next base: position 2,347 of record NZ_CAMFHB010000006.1, on the reverse strand, counting down.
GCAGTCTTGAGCATGCAGAAAATTCCCGTTCGTTCCCTTCGCTATCCCGCGCGGATGACCGCGCCGCAAGCCGATCCGCTCCGGATCGTTACGCAGCAGTGATCCCGTTCGCAGAATGATGGCCTTGTCACCAGCAGCTTAACAACCGGGCCGCGTGATGCATGCCTGCATTGTCCACCGGGGAATAGCGCGGACCTGAGATATTCAAACTATTCGACGTAAATCGATCGAACACGAAAACCAGCACAAATGCGAAATTGTACCGGAAAAATATCTTGCTGCCGAACCTTGTCATACCGCAATCTAGGATAAATTTAACTTGTTGAATGCGGATATGCGGCGTTTGCCGTTTGACCGCATGTTTCGCCTTTTCAACGTTCAGGTTGCCAGAGACGATGCGTATTTCCACTGCAAGGCGGTTGACCGGACGCCACCACCTTATTTCACAGGATCCGGAAGCGTTGTCGGACCTCATCAGCGCGGTCGCGGCGCCGGTCCGTGTCCAGGCCGCTCACGACGGCGCCCTGTTCGACTCCCGGTACGACTACCTGGCCTGGCAGGACTTCGTGATCGGCCAGCAGTCCACGTCGACCGGCTTCAGGATCGACATGCTGACCGAGCCGGACATGATGATGTGCTTCATCCCGATGGCCGGCACCACGCACATCGAGACCCATGACGAGGTGGTGACGAGCGCGGACAGCACCATCCACGTCATGAGCGGCAGGGCCATTCGCCGCTTCAACGTGTCACCGCTGCGCCAGCAGATCAGCCTGATGATCTCAACGCCGGCCCTCGAGCAGCATCTGGGCAGAGCCACCGGGCGAAACGTGAAGCTCGTCGGCGATGCGACCCTGACCGTCGACCGGAACACGGCCCTCGGATCGGCGATGGCCAATTTCGGCGCGATCATCGTGGAGTCGATGAAGCACACGCCCGTCTTCGACGTGAGCGACATCGCCATGCGCCGCTGCCGGGACGGCTTCATCGACCTCACGATCGGCGCCCTCGGGACGACGCAGATCCAGCAACTGACCCAGCGCGACGGGCTGCTGACCTTGCGCTACGTGCGGGAGGCGGAAGACTTCATGCGCCACAACTGCCACCTGCCCATCGGGGTCACGGAGGTGGCGGAGCATGTCGGCGTGTCGGTGCGGTCCCTGCAATACGCTTTTCAGCGGCATCGCGGCCGAACGCCCGTCCAGGCGCTGATCGGCTTCCGCCTGGCTGCCGCGCGGGACGACATCGTGCACAGCCCGGATATCCCGCTGGCCGACATCGCCATGGCGTGGGGCTTTCTGCACATGGGCCGCTTCGCCAGCCTGTTCAGGCAGACCTTCGGAGAAGCGCCGCGGGATTTGCGAAAACGGACGCGCCACGGGCGATGGCCCTCGGCCACCGGCGTCCGAACCGGCGCCACGGCCTAGCGGCCGGCCGCGGCGTCAGGAAACGACGACCGAGAGGTCCAGGAGGGCGATGACGGTTTCGCCCTTGACGATGAACTTCACGATCAGGGGCGAGCCTTCGCCCGACGAACGAAGCGGCGGCTCGCGCATCTCTTCCGGCGCCACGTCCAGGATGTCCGACACGCTGTCGGCCAGGATCCCGACCAGCTTTTCACCGGTGTCCACGACGATGGTCACCGAGGTTGACGGGCGGTCATGCGGCTGCAGGCCGAGGCAACGCCGCAGATCGTAGATCGGAATGATCGCGCCGCGCAGGTTCAGGACGCCGACCACGCCCGGCTCGGCGTTCGGCAGCGGGGTGGTGGCTTGCCAGCCCCGGATTTCCCGGACGGTCCCGATGGGTGTGGCGAAGACCTGGTTGTCGACCATGAAGGTCACGACCTGGCGGGACACCCATGCATTCTGATCGGCGAAAAGGTCGTCCCTGAGAGCGGCGCTCATCGTGGTCTCCGGTGTGGCTCCGACCGATGGGATCGCATCGCGCGGCGGGACCAGGCGGACCCTGCTGCGGAAGGCGGGCCTTCGGCCTTCCGCAGCGTGCGCACAAAAGTCCTACCGGATCGTGCCCAGTTTCGATCGAAAGGCCGTTGCGCTCTAGAACTCGTCCCAGGTGCCGGTCCGGGACGCAGCCTTGGCGGCGGCGGGAGCCGCCTTCGCAGGCGCCTTGGCCGCCGCACGCGGCTTGGCCCCGGCGAAGGCCTGCTGGGCGCGTTCGCGCAGCGCATGCGGGATCGTGGGCGTCCCGAACGTGCCCGTGCCCGCTCCGGAGACCTTGAAGGCCGCGACGAGGTCGTTGAGGCGCGTGATCTGGTCCGACAGCGACGAGGCGGAAGCCGCGCTCTCCTCGGCCAGGGCCGCGTTCTGCTGGGTCATCTCGTCCA
>NZ_CAMFHB010000005.1 GCF_945952055.1 uncultured Alsobacter sp. | reverse complement strand
CCAAGCCAATCATGCACTAACATTCACTCCGGACCACTCGGAGGGGGCTGATCATTGCTGAGGTCGAGCGACGGATCGAGAAGCTGCTCGCCCTCAGGGGCGAGCTGCAGCGCATGGTGGATCACTGCGCCACCGGAAAGGTGTCGGACTGTCACGTGATCGAGACCCTCGCAGACCCGACGCACCGGCACGGGCCTCTGGCCTGAACGTTGGCCGCAAGGACGGTTCAGCCCCCGTCGGGCGCCTCGGGACACCGAAGAGCACGAAGAACGGAACGTCCGCGGGGTAGGGGTTGAACCCGAAGAGGTGCTGCCACGACGCCACCTGCGCGAAGCCGCCCTCGGCGAGCAAGGCGCGGCCGTCCTCGGTCAGGCCGCGGTGCAGCGGTAGGTTGCGGGCGAAGGTTTCGGGATCGTGGGAGCGGTCGACCGGGGACACCGACCACCAGCCGTCGGACACAACCAAGCGTCCCCCGGGCCGCAGGAAGGCGCGCGGCCAGCAGAATCGCGTCGAGTGGACGCGCCAGCGTCCACAGCACGTTTCGCATCGTGACGATGTCGGCCGAGCCCGGAGGCGGCGGGCAGTCCTCCAGTGGTCTGTGGACGAAGGCGACCGGAAGTCCCGCGGGCCATCAGCGTGCAGGCGCCCGTGCCGGCGTCTAGGTCCATGACGTTGCGGGGGCCCTCGGCGGCGGCAGGGTTGCGGCGACCGGCGACTTCGTCCTGGCCGCGTCGGAGGTCAATCCCGTGATCAACGCCCTCCGTGCCGACGGCATCGAAGTAACGGCACTCCACAATCAAGTGCTCTTCGAAGATCCGCGGCTCATCTTCATCCACCTGCGGGTTGATGACCAATCGGGGAAGGTTGCAGCCGGCATTTGCGCCGCGTCGGGTAAAGTGTGCATTGCTGGCAAAGCCCAGTAGGCACGTGTGATAAGGTGCGCATGGCCCGGGCCGAGATGCTCGTGCTCAAGCCGGTCGATGAGGATCACCTATTCAGACAGGGTGCCTAGCGGGTCTCTACTATATGTCTTGCGATGGTTTTTCGGCCACAAAAAAAGCGACACTCAAGTGAATCAAAGAGTCAATCAGTCATTACATTCTATTCAGAAAAAAGTCGCAGCAAGCAAAGCAACTAGATCATAAAGAACGCATCTTTTAAGCTGCAAAAACAGACGAAAAACAGTTTGTACAGGCCAGGTTCGACATATTCCCGCACCAAAAAGGTCAGAAGAACGCTGTCCAGATCAATCTCGCCGCATTTAGACTTAGAGTTACTTGTCCGGATAACTGGGTCAGAATCCAGCTAATTGGGGTGTCCCACAGCCTCACACGTCCAGGTTCGCGACCGACAGCGCGTTGGACTGGATGAACTCGCGGCGGGGCTCGACGACGTCGCCCATGAGCTTGGTGAAGACGTCGTCGGCGTCGGCGACTTCCTTCACGCGCACCTGCAGCAGCGAGCGGACCGAGCGGTCGAGGGTGGTTTCCCAGAGCTGCTCGGGGTTCATCTCGCCCAGGCCCTTGTAGCGCTGCAGGGTGAGGCCCTTGCGGCCGACGGCGGTCATGGCGTCGAAGAGGCTGACGGCGCCGGTCACGCTGCTGTCGTCCGTCTTGCGCGACAGGGTGGCCGGGGCCGCGAAGATCTCGCGCAGCGGAGCGGTGTGCTCGTCGAGCTTGCGGGCATCGACCGAAGTCAGCAGCGCCGGGTCCAGGGTCACGACGTGGCGAACGCCGCGCAGCGTGCGCTCGAAGACGAGCCCGCCGGCTTCGGCCTTGCCGGTCCAGCCGCGCTCGATCTCGTCGGCGATGGCGTCCAGGCGGCGCGCCACGTCGGCGGCCATCGCTGTCGCGGAGGCGTCGTCGGCGGGCGGACGCAGACCGCCGGCGAGCGCCGTCTGCTCCACGACCACACGGTCGTAGCGGCTGTGCAGGCCATTGAGCAGGTTGCGGACGATCCGGGCCTCCTCGACGAGGTGGCGCAGGTCCTGGCCGGCGCGCGTCTCGCCGGTGGCGATCTTCAGGAGGGCGCCGTCGACGCCCTGGTCGATCAGGTAGTCCTCCAGCGCGCGCTCGTCCTTGAGGTAGGACTGCGACTTGCCGCGGGTCACCTTGTAGAGCGGCGGCTGGGCGATGAAGAGGTGGCCGCGCTCGATCAGCTCCGGCATCTGCCGGAAGAAGAAGGTGAGCAGCAGGGTCCGGATGTGGCTGCCGTCCACGTCGGCGTCCGTCATGATGATGATCTTGTGGTAGCGCAGCTTGTCGGCGTTGAACTCTTCCTTGCCGATGCCCGTGCCCAGGGCCGTGATCAGCGTGCCGATTTCCTGGCTCGACAGCATCTTGTCGAAGCGGGCGCGCTCCACGTTCAGGATCTTGCCGCGGAGCGGCAGGACGGCCTGATACTCGCGGTTGCGGCCCTGCTTGGCGGAGCCGCCGGCCGAGTCACCCTCGACCAGGAACAGCTCGGCCTTGGAAGGGTCGCGCTCCTGGCAGTCGGCGAGCTTGCCGGGCAGCGAGGCGATGTCGAGCGCACCCTTGCGGCGCGTGAGCTCGCGGGCGCGGCGGGCCGCCTCGCGGGCGGCGGCGGCCTCGACCACCTTGCCGACGATCGTGCGGGCCTCGGCCGGATGCTCCTCGAACCACACCTGGAGCGCCTCGTTGAGCACGTTCTCGACGACCGGGCGCACCTCCGAGGACACGAGCTTGTCCTTGGTCTGCGACGAGAACTTCGGATCCGGAACCTTCACCGAGAGCACGGCGGTGAGACCTTCGCGGCAGTCGTCGCCGGTGGGGGCCACCTTTTCCTTCTTCGTCAGGCCGGAGCTCTCGCCATAGCCCGTCACCTGGCGCGTCAGCGCGGCGCGGAAGCCGGCGAGATGGGTGCCGCCGTCACGCTGCGGGATGTTGTTGGTGAAGCACAGCACGTTCTCGTGGTAGCTGTCGTTCCACCACAGCGCGGCCTCCACCGTGATGCCGTCCTTCTCGGACTTCACCATCAGGGGCGCGCCGATGAGCGCGGTCTTGGTGCGGTCGAGATAGCGCACGAAGGCCTCGAGCCCGCCCTCGTAGAGCATTTCCTCGCGCTTGACCTCGGCATGGCGCGCGTCGGTCAGCACGATGCGCACGCCGGAGTTCAGGAAGGCGAGCTCCCGCAGGCGGTGTTCCAGGGTGTCGTAGTCGAACTCGACCTGCGTGAAGGTCTGGGTCGAGGGCAGGAAGGTCACCTCCGTGCCGCGGCGGCCCTCCGACGGCCCCACGGCGGCGAGCGGCGCGTCCGCGTTGCCGTGGGAGAAGGTCATCATGTGCTCCTGGCCGTTGCGCCAGATGCGCAGGCGCAGCCAGGTCGACAGGGCGTTCACGACCGACACGCCGACGCCGTGCAAGCCGCCCGAGACCTTGTAGGAGTTCTGGTCGAACTTCCCGCCGGCATGCAGCTGGGTCATGATGACCTCGGCCGCCGAGACGCCCTCTTCCTGGTGGATGTCGGTGGGAATGCCGCGCCCGTTGTCGGTGACGCTGCACGACCCGTCGGCGTTCAGGGTCACCGTGACCAGGTCCGCGTGGCCCGCCAGAGCCTCGTCGACCGCGTTGTCGACGACCTCGTAGACCATGTGGTGGAGGCCGGATCCGTCATCGGTGTCGCCGATATACATGCCCGGGCGCTTGCGCACGGCATCGAGGCCCTTGAGGACCTTGATCGACTCGGCGCCATAGGCATCTTCGGCCACCTGCTGGCGGATCGCTTCTGACATGCGGGAACACCTTGATTCGTTTGGCGAAAGATAGCGTCAAACAGGGGCTTTTTCACGGCCGAACGGCACCGTGGGAAGCTTTGCGGGGGACAAAAACGGATGAGGCCGCATCAGCGCGTGGCGATCATGGCCGCGGCGCCCGCCATGACGATGCCGGTGCCGCGGTTCATGTTGCGGACGGCCCGCGCGCTTGTGAACAGCGAACGGGCGCGGGCGGCCAGCAGGATGTATCCGGCGAAGACGACGGCCAGCACCGAGGCGGTGACGCCGACGAGCTCGGCATAGCCCAGCGCGGTGAGGCCGCGCAGGTCGATGATGTTGGGCAGGAGGGCCAGGTAGAACACCATGACCTTCGGATTGCCCATGGTCACCGACAGCCCGGCCAGGAACAGCTTGCCCGGATGTTCGCGCGGGGGCGCTTCGGCGAGGTCGCGGGCGACGGCCGGAGCCGACCACATCTTCCAGGCCATGTAGAGGAGATAGGCGGCGCCGGCATATTTCACGGCGACGAACACGCCGTGGAACACCTCGGCCAGCGCGGCCAGCCCCATCACGGCGACCGTCAGCCAGACGATGTCGCCGAGGGCGATCCCGGCGGTGAAGGCGAACGCGCCCGACATGCCGCGTCCGAGCACGCGCGCCACGATGGCGGCGATGCCGGGGCCGGGCGAGGCGGCCGCGACGAAGAGCGCGGCGGCAAAGACCATCAGGCTCGCGAGCGTCATGGCCCGCTTATAGGGGCAATACGGCCCGGCGTCACCTCGAAGCGCTCGGCGCCCGCGGGCAGGGACCGGAAGGCGTCGGGGTCGGCCCCGGTCATCCAGACCTGCGACCCCAGCGCCGCCAGCGCCTCGAAGAGGGCGGCCCGGCGCCGGGGGTCGAGATGGGCGGCGATCTCGTCGAGGAGGACGAGAGGGGCCATTCCGCTCATGGCACCCACGAGGCGGGCATGGGCGAGCACGAGGCCGATCAGCAGGGCTTTCTGCTCGCCGGTCGAGGCTTGCCCCGCCGGGACGTCCTTGGGCCCGTGCCGGACCATGAGATCGGAGGCCTGCGGCCCGTCGATGGCGCGTCCCGCCGCCTTGTCGCGGGCCCGGTTGCGGCGCAGCAGCGAGCGGAAGGCATCCTCGACGTCGACAGCCGGGCGGGTCGCCAGCTCCGCCTCCAGCGCGCCGTCCAGCGCCACGGCGGCCCAGGGGAAAGGAGATGTCTCGTCGCGGCCGGCCTGGATGAGCCCCGCCAGGCGTTCCACGGTCTCGCGCCGCGCGGCGGCAACCGCGACGCCCGTCTCCGCCACCTCGCGCTCCACGGCATCGAGCCAGGAGGGATCCGGCCTGTCCTCCTCCAGGAGCCGGTTGCGTGACCGCAGCGACCGCTCCAGCGCGCTCACCCGGGTCCCGTGCTCGGCGTCGACCGCCAGCACCAGCCGGTCGAGGAAGCGCCGCCGGTCGCCGGCAGGCCCCGTGAAGAGGCCGTCCAGCGAGGGCGTCAGCCAGACGATGCGCAGATGCTCGGCGAAGGCCGAGGCGCCGGGCACGGCGGTCCCGTCCACCCGGCAGCGCCGGGACAGGCCATCCCCGTCCGACCGCTCGGTCCCGGTGCCGAGCCGATGGCCGCCGTCTCCCTCGTCGAGCCGGACGGAGACGGAGAAGGTGCCGGGCCCGCCCGTCCTGGCCATGGCCGCGAGGTCGGCGCGCCTCAGCCCGCGGCCGGCGGCGAGCAGCGACAGGGCCTCGAGCACGTTGGTCTTGCCGGCCCCGTTCTCGCCGACGAGAGCCACCATGGAGGCCGACACGGCGAGATCGAGCTCGCGATAGGAGCGGAAGTCGCCGAGCATCAGGCGCGAGACGCGCGGCAGCCGTGGAGGGGCGAGCCCGGTCATGACGGTCGCCCGGAACGTCGGCGGGTGAGGTCCCTCAATCCCTCCGCCCGTCCTGCCCGGGCCAGGCCCGGCCATGACGGCTGAGGGGAACGCGCAGGCTGGACGGCCGTCAGATTGGCAGTCCTCACACCCGCATCGGCATCAGGACGTAGAGCGCCGCGGCGCCCTCGCGATCCTGTATGACGGTGGGCGAGCCCGGGTCAGCCAGCTTGAAGAGCGCGGTGTCGCCGTCGAGCTGGCTGGCGATGTCGAGCAGGTAGCGGGCGTTGAAACCGATGTCGAGCGGGGTGTTCTCGTAGTCGACCTCCACCTCCTCGACCGCCGACCCGCTGTCCGGGTTGGTCACCGAGAGCGTCAGGCGGCGCTCGGCGAGCGACAGCTTCACGGCGCGGCCGCGCTCGGAGGAGATCGTCGACACGCGGTCGACCGCGGCGGCGAAGTCGCCCTTGTCGACGGTCAGGAACTTGTCGTTGCCGGCCGGAATCACCCGCTGGTAGTCCGGGAAGGTGCCGTCGATGAGCTTGGACATCAGCAGCACGGGGCCCAGCGTGAGGCGGATCTTGGTGGGCGACAGCTCCACCACGACCTGCTCGCCGGCGTCGTCCACGAGCTTGATGATCTCGGCGACGGCCTTGCGCGGCACGATCACGCCCGGCATGCCGCCGGAGCCCTGCGGCGCGTCGGTCTCGACGCGGGCCAGGCGATGGCCGTCGGTGGCCACGGCGCGCAGCACGAGACGCCCGTTGTTCTCCAGCGTGTGGAGATAGATGCCGTTGAGATAGTAGCGGGTCTCTTCGGTCGAGATCGCGAACTGGGTCTTCTCGATCAGGCGCTTGAGGTCGCCCGCGGGGAGCGAGAAGCGGTGGCCCATGTCGCCGGCGGCGAGATCCGGGAAGTCCGTCTCGGGCAGGGACTGCAGGTTGAACCGCGAGCGGCCGGAGCGGATGACGATCTGCCCCACGTCACCGGTGGTCTCCAGGGACACCTGGGAGCCGTCGGGGAGCTTGCGGACGATGTCGTAGAGCACGTGGGCCGGCACGGTCGTCGCGCCGGGCTGGCCGACGTCGGCGGGCAGGCTCTCCGTGACCTCGAGGTCGAGGTCGGTGGCCTTGAGGCTGAGTGCGCCCTCGTCGGCGCGCAACAGCACGTTCGACAGGATCGGAATCGTGTTGCGACGTTCCACGACCCTGTGCACGTGGCCCAGCGACTTGAGAAGCGCTCCGCGCTCGACTGTGACCTTCATGGCCGACCCGTCACCCTCGTTGACTCATGGTCCGCTGCCGGCAACGGGCCGGCAGGGGCACGCACATTGTCAAGGCGACCGGCCGAGTGCAAGCGGGAGCCGTCGTGGAAGCGGACAGCCGGGGTCTTTTCCAAGGAAAACGACCCCGGCCCCAGGTCCGCCTCGCATCATTCCTGCAACATGCGCTTGAGAAGCTCGATATCCTCGCGCAGGGACGGGTCGGCGCCCACCGCACCCTCGATCTTGCGCACCGCGTGCAGGACCGTCGTGTGGTCACGACCACCGAAGCGCCGCCCGATCTCGGGCAGCGACCGCAAGGTGAGCTGCTTGGACAGGTACATGGCGATCTGGCGGGGCTTCACCACCCCGGCGGACCGGCGCGACGACAGGATGTCGGCGCGGCTGACGTTGTAGTGGGTGGCGACGAGCTTCTGGATGTCCTCGATGCGCACCTTGCGCGGCTCGCGCGAGCGCACCAGGTCCCGGATGGCGGCCTCGGCGCTCTCCACCGTCAGCAGCGCACCCGACAAGGTGGTGTGGGCGAGCAGGCGGTTGACCGCGCCGTCGAGGTCGCGACCGTTGGTGGTGATGGCCCGGGCCACGAACTGCACGACCTGGGGGCTCACCTCGAAGCTCGGCTGATGAGTCCTGGCCGCGGCGATCCGGGTCTCCAGGATCTTGACGCGCAGGGCCTCGTCCAGCGACCCCATCTCGACCACGAGGCCGCCGGCGAGCCGGGAGCGCACGCGCTCGTCCAGGCTCTCCAGGTCGGACGGGGGCCGATCCGCCGCGATGACGACCTGGCGGCCGGCATCGATGAGGGCGTTGATGGTGTGGCAGAACTCCTGCTGGATCGACTTGCCCTGGAGGAACTGCACGTCGTCGATGACGAGCAGGTCGATGCCGCGCAGGCGCTCCTTGAAGGCCAGCGCCGTCTGCGCCTTGAGGGCGGCGACGAAGCCGTACATGAAGCGGTCGGCCGTCAGGTAGATGACCCGCTTGCCCGACGCGATCACCTCATGGGCCACGGCCTGGAGAAGGTGGGTCTTGCCGAGGCCGACAGCCGAGTGGACGTAGAGAGGATTGTAGAGCGGAGCAGCTCCAGCCTCGATCTGCGAAACCCTCTCGGCAGCGGCATGCGCCAGGGCGTTGGACCGCCCGACGAGAAAGCTGGCGAAGGTGAGCCGGCGATCGAGGGGCGAGCCCTGGATGCCGCCGAGCTCGGTCGGCTGCATGCGCTCCTCGGTGAGCTGCGGCAGCAGGACGGCCGCCCGCTCCGAGGACGGCGTGGCCCGCGGGGCCGGGGCCGCGGCCTCGGCGATACCCTGGTGGAACCGCTGCACCTGGATGGGCTTCGGCGCCGCGCCGCGAACCCCGAGCGCGATGTCGCGGGCGTCCTCGATCTCCTCCGTGACGAGGCCCCGGACCTTGTCGACGTAGTGCGACTGGATCCAGCTCTTCAGGAACCGGGTGGGCACCGTCAGCTGGGCCACGCCGTCCACGACGTCGTCGAGATCGAGCCGGCCGAACCAGCTCGAAAACACGTCCTCGCCGAGCTCGGCGCGCAGCCTGCGCCGCACGCGTTCCCAGGCCTGACGGCGATCGGCGAGGTCGTTCTGGTCCGGGCCGCCGATATCGTTCATCGCCAGCTCCGTCTGCTTAGCCATGTGAAGCATCATTTGATCCCGCGGTCAGCACTTCACGCCGCCGGCAGGGCCGGGGCGGAGCGCGATCGGTGATGAATGGATAGAGGGGAAGATGCGGTGTGGATCGGGACCGCTTACCCGCCGGAACGAGACGATCCCTGGGACGCACCGGACACGACGGGAACGCAACGAGACATCACGAAAAAACGGAACAACAGATAGTCGTCAGTCATAATCGAGGCCCCCTGTACCCGTCCGATTCCCGGATCGGGTGTCTGCAACGTGTCACCCCGGCGTCCGGTCGCGGGTCGCACTCCACATTGAGCACCGACCGTACAACACAGACTTGCACCAGTGTCCCAACTTGACACACCACCCGCCGCAAGCAGGTAAGAGCAAGGCAAAAGAAGACACGCTCCCCCGAAAGGGAATTAAACCTTCTTTACCTTTGGTTGAGACCTTGGAGCGCCGCCCCGAGGCAAGTCGAACTTACACAGCCCCCCCGGGGGGTGCAACACGACCAAGCCCGCGGAGGCGCCCCGCCACCGACCGCGATCTCGGCCGTGCTCCGGCGCTTCGAGGGCAAAGGCTTGGAAGCGTTACGGATTCCTTAAGGCCTTTTCGGCGCCCTCCTCGCGGTTCCCGGCCGGATAATTTTTTCGCGCTCCGAATGACGGTTGGACGACAGGACCGCGATTCCACCGGCGCCGCGACGCTTGGCTTCTAACTCCCGGCAACTACACGCAAAATTTTGTCCGCCTCGGGAGGTCCGAGGGCCCGTTCCGCCACCGAATTCGAGGCTGTGGAGTCAAGCGCGAAAGGAGCCCGCGCTCTCGCCAATTCGGCGAAACGAAACAGGGTGCGGCAATGCTGCAACTGTCGTTTGGGGGGCTCAGAACAGCAAAAAGCCCGGCCTTGCGGCCGGGCTTCGTACATCACCCGATGGGGGTGAAACGGTGGTGTCAGGCGCCGAGGCGCTTGATCGCCTGAGCGAGGCGCGAGACCTTCCGGGACGCCGTGTTGGCGTGCAGGACGCCCTTCTGCGCGGCGCGCATCATCTCGGGCTGAGCCGCCTTGAAGGCCTCGGCAGCCGCGGCCTTGTCGCCGGCGCGCAGGGCCTCCTCGACCTTCTTCACGAAGGTGCGCATGCGCGAGCGGCGGACGCGGTTCACGGCGGTGCGACGCTCGATCTTGCGGGTCGCCTTCTTCGCCGAAGTCGTATTGGCCATCGGTCGTCCTCATGGCGCCAGCGCATCCGCGGATCGGAGCAGGCGCAGGTGATTGCGAAAAACATGAAGCCGGTGCGGACGCCGCCGACCGGCTCTTGTGTGGCCGGGCTTATAGCGCCGGTCCGCGGCAGCGTCAATGACCGTTACGGTCCCGGCGCATGTCCCGCCCCGGTTTCAGCGATTCTTGAAGTCGGGCTTCGCCTTCGCGACGAAGGCCCGCATGCCTTCCTTCTGGTCGGCCGTCGCGAACATGGCGTGAAACACGCGCCGTTCGAAGCGGATGCCCTCGGCCAGCGTCGTCTCGTAGGCGCGGTTCACGCTTTCCTTCGTCATCATGACGATGGGCATCGACATGGCGGCGATCTGCTCGGCCGCCTTCAGCGCCTCGGCCACGAGATCGGCGGCCGGCACGACGCGCGACACGAGGCCGGACCGCTCCGCCTCGACCGCGTCCATCATGCGGCCGGTGAGGCACATCTCCATGGCCTTCGACTTGCCCACGAAGCGGGTGAGGCGCTGCGTGCCGCCGGCGCCGGGCATCACGCCCAGCTTGATCTCCGGCTGCCCGAACTTGGCGGTGTCCGCGGCCAGGATGAAGTCGCACATCATGGCGAGTTCGCAGCCGCCGCCGAGCGCGAAGCCCGCGACCGCCGCGATCATCGGCTTGCGGCGCCCGGCCACCCGGTCCCAGGACGTGATGAAGTCCTCGAGATAGGTGTCGGGATAGGACTTGTCCTGCATTTCCTTGATGTCGGCTCCGGCGGCGAAGGCCTTCTCCGAGCCGGTGATGACGATGCAGCCGATGCCCGGGTCCTTCTCGAAGCCGTCAAGCGCAACATTGAGTTCGCCGACCAACGTGGAATTGAGCGCGTTGAGGGCCTGGGGCCGATTGAGCGTGACCAGAGCCACGCGGCCACGGATTTCGACGATGATGGTCTCGTAGGTCGTGCTCATCAGGGTCCTCCCGGTTCGTCGCCCACGGCTAGCCGAGGCGGCGCGCCCGCGCAATGGCGAGACATGCAGGGCCGCACCTTGGCATCCCCGCACCAGCGGGCGCGGTCAGCGCTGGCAGACTCCGCAGAAGAAGGTGGAGCGGCCGGACTGCACCAGGCGCCGGACGACGCCCTTGCATCCGGGTGTCGGACAGGGCTCGCCCTCCCGGTCGTAGACCCGGAACGTGTGCTGGAAGTAGCCCAGCGAACCGTCGGTGTGGGCATAGTCCCGCAGGCTGGAGCCGCCCGCGGCGACCGCCTCCTCCAGCACCTCCCGGATGACGGTGGCGAGCCGCCGGGCGGCCGCCGTCGGGCCGCCGGCCTTGGTGGCCAGCGTGCCGGCGGCCCGCTTGGGGGACAGCCCGGCCCGGTGCAGCGCCTCGCACACGTAGATGTTGCCGAGCCCCGCGATCAGGCGCTGGTCGAGAAGCGCCGCCTTCAGCGGCGCGGCCTTTCCGGCGAAGAGGCCGGCCAGAAGCGCTCCGTCGAGCGCGTTGCCGAGCGGCTCGATTCCAAGGCCCTTGAACAGGGGGTGCTCGGCGAGCGTCGCGCGGGGCACCAGAGTCATGAAGCCGAAGCGCCGCGCGTCATTGTAAGTGATGGCGTGCCCGTTCGAGAGACCGAAGACCACATGGTCGTGCACGGCGTCGCCGCCCGCCTGATGGTGGAACGCGCCGGGGCTGACGGTGCCGCCCGGCCCTCCGCTGACGGTGAACCGGCCCGTCATGCCGAGATGCATGACGAGCACGTCCCCGCCCGAGAGATCGGCGACGAGATACTTGGCCCGCCGCCCGAGCGCCTCCACCGTGCGGCCGGTGAGCCGCTCGGCGAAGCCCGGAGGGAAGGGGAAGCGCAGGTCCGGCCGCCGGACGACCACGCGCTCTAGGCGCGCGCCGACCATGGCGGGCTCCAGGCCGCGGCGGACGGTTTCGACTTCGGGCAGCTCCGGCATGGTCAAGCTTCGCTGGTCTCGGGATGGCGGGTTCGACGCATAGCGCGGCCGGCGCCGGCGCGCTATGGTCCGCGCCCGAACGGGGGCGACGGAGCGATCATGAGTTCGACACGAGGCGAGGATCGGCGGGAGCCGCAGGACACCCATTTCGGGTTCTCCACGGTGCCGCTCGAGGGCAAGCAGCACCTCGTCGACGACGTGTTCCACAAGGTGGCGCGCCGCTACGACCTGATGAACGACCTGATGTCCGCCGGCCTGCACCGGGCCTGGAAGGACGCGCTCGTCTCCACCCTGCGCCCGCCGCGCGACCGTCCCTATGCCCATCTCGACGTGGCCGGCGGCACGGGCGACATCGCCTTCCGCGTGCTGGAGGCGGCCGGGCCCCAGGCCCACGTCACCGTGCTCGACATCAATGCCGACATGCTGGCCGTGGGCGAGGAGCGTACGCCGGCCTCCTGCGAGGGCCGCATCACCTTCGTCGAGGGCAATGCCGAGGCGCTGCCCTATCCCGACAAGAGCTTCGACAGCTACACCATCGCCTTCGGCATCCGGAACGTGCCGCGCATCGACGTCGCGCTGTCGGAGGCCTATCGGGTCCTGCGCCGCGGCGGGCGCTTCCTGTGCCTGGAGTTCTCGCACGTGGACGTGCCCCTGCTGGAGACGATCTACGACGCCTACTCCTTCACGGCCGTGCCGGCGCTCGGCAAGGTCGTCACCGGCGACGGCCAGCCCTATCGCTACCTCGTCGAGTCGATCCGCAAGTTCCCCCGGGCGGAGACCTTCGCCCGCATGATCCGCGAGGCCGGCTTCGGCCGGGTCACGCACCGGGCCATGACGGGCGGCATCGTCCGCCTCCACTCCGGCTGGAAGCTGTGAGCCGCGCCAGGTGCTGAACGCCATCGTCCATGCCGTGCGGCTCGTCCGCGTCGGCTTCGTGCTGGCCCGCGAGGGGGCTTTCGGTCTCGTCGATCCGGGCGAGCTGCCCGCCTTGCCGCGCCTCGGCCTCTGGCTGGCCCGCCGCATCGAGCGCCCGGGTGCGGGCGACAATGCGGAGCGGCTGGCCAAGGCCCTCACCCGGCTGGGACCCTCCTACGTCAAGTTCGGCCAGTTCCTGGCGACCCGGCCCGACGTGGTGGGCGTCCGGGTGGCGCGCGACCTGGAGTCCCTGCAGGACCGGATGCCGCCTTTCCCCCGGTCGGAAGCGGAGGCGATCATCTCGGCGTCCTTCGGACGGCCGCTCTCCGCCGTGTTCTCCTCGCTCAGCGATCCAATGGCCGCCGCCTCCATCGCCCAGGTCCACAAGGCCACGGTCGCCGGCCCCGACGGCGAGCGCACCGTCGCCGTGAAGGTGTTGCGGCCCGGCGTTCGGGCCAGGTTCCGCCGGGACCTCGCCGCCATGGCCTTCGCCGCGAGCACCCTGGAGCGCTTCTTCCCCGAGATCCGCCGCCTGCGGCCGGTGGGCGTCGTCGAGACGCTCGCCCGCTCCGTGACCATGGAGATGGACCTCAGGCTGGAGGCCGCCGCTCTGTCCGAAATGGCGGAGAACACCCGGGACGACCCCGATTTCCGCGTGCCCACGGTGGAATGGGAGCGCACCGCGCGCGACGTGCTGACGCTCGAATGGATCGACGGCATCCCGCTCAACGCCCTCGACCAGATCGAGGCGGCCGGGCACGACCGCGTGGCGCTGGGCGCCATCGTGATCCAGTCGTTCCTGCGCCACGCGCTGCGCGACGGGTTCTTCCACGCCGACATGCACCCCGGCAATCTCTTCGTCGACCCGCAGGGCCGGGTCTGCGCCGTCGACTTCGGGATCACCGGCCGCCTGGGTCCGAAGGAGCGCCGCTTTCTGGCGGAGATCCTGCTGGGCTTCATCACCCGCAACTACGGTCGGGTCGCGGAGGTGCACTTCGAGGCCGGCTACGTGCCGGCGAGCCATTCGGTCGAGGATTTCGCCCAGGCCATCCGGGCGGTCGGCGAGCCGATCCACGACCGCACGGCCGACCAGATCTCCATGGCGAAGCTGCTGACGCTCCTCTTCGAGATCACGGCCCTGTTCGACATGCGCACCCGCACCGAGCTGGTGATGCTGCAAAAGACCATGGTGGTCGTGGAAGGCGTCGGCCGGAACCTCGATCCGCGCCTCGACATGTGGAAGACGGCCGAGCCGGTCGTGCGCGAGTGGATCGAGCGCAACCTCGGTCCGCGCGGCCGGATCGAGGACGCGGGCCGCGGGGCGGTCGCGTTCGCCGCCATGCTGGGCCAGGTCCCCGCCCTCGTCGGGCGCGCCGAGCGCCTGGTCGGTGCGCTGGAGGAGGCGGCCGAGAAGGGCTTCCCGCTCGCGCCCGAGAGCGTCGGCGCCATCGGGCGGGCCGAGGCACGGCGGGCCAGGGCCGGCCACGCGGCGCTCTGGGTCATCGCCGCCATCCTGCTCGCGATGCTCGTGCGCTTCTGGCATTGATGGTTGAGAGCGTCGGGTCCAGCCCTCGGGAGGCGTCAATGACCGCCACCAACCGCATTCTGCTGATCGTCGGCGGCGGCATCGCCGCCTACAAGGCCCTGGAGCTCATCCGGGCCCTGCGCAAGCGAGGGCTCGCGGTGCGCTGCATCCTGACGCGCGCGGCGCAGAACTTCGTCACCCCTCTCTCGGCGGGAAGCCTGACCGGCGACAAGGTCTACACCGACCTCTTCAGCCTGACGGACGAGGCGGAGATGGGCCACATCGAGCTGTCGCGGGACGCCGACCTGCTGGTGGTGGCGCCGGCGACCGCCGACCTGATGGCCAAGATGGCCCACGGCCTCGCGGACGACCTGGCGTCCACGGCCCTTCTGGCGACGGACAAGCCGGTTCTCGTGGCCCCCGCCATGAACGTGCGCATGTGGGAGCACGCGGCGACGCGGCGCAACGTCGCGCAGCTCAAGGCAGACGGCATCGCCTTCGTCGGCCCCGACGACGGCGAGATGGCCTGCGGCGAGTTCGGCCCGGGCCGCATGGCGGAGCCGGAGATGATCGCCGCCGCCGCCATCGCCATGCTGGACCAGGGTCGCGACAGGCCGCTCGCCGGCCGCCGCGTCCTGGTGACCTCGGGCCCCACCCATGAGCCCATCGACCCGGTGCGCTACATCGCCAACCGCTCGTCGGGGAAGCAGGGGCACGCCATCGCGGCCGCCTGCGCCGCGCTCGGCGCCGACGTGACCCTGGTGTCGGGGCCCGTCACCATCCCCGATCCCCCGGGGGTGCGGACCCTGCACGTGGAGACCGCGCGGGCGATGCTGGCGGCGGTGGAAGCGGCCCTGCCCGTCGACGCCGCCGTCTTCTGCGCGGCCGTCGCCGACTGGCGGGTGGACCGCGAGGGCCAGGAGAAGCTCAAGAAGGACGGATCGGGACCGCCGAGCTTCGCCATGGTCGAGAACCCCGACATCCTGGCGACGGTGGCCCGCCTGACGCAGGGGCGCCCCGGCCTCGTCGTCGGGTTCGCCGCCGAGACGGAGAAGGTCATCGCGCACGCCCAGGCGAAGCTGGCGCGCAAGGGCTGCGACTGGATCGTCGCCAACGACGTCAGCGCGGCCAGCGGCGTCATGGGCGGCGACAGCAACACGGTTCACATCGTGTCGCGCGACGCGGTGGAATCCTGGCCGACCATGGGCAAGACGGAGGTGGCGCGCGCGCTCGCCCGGCGCATCGCGGAAGGACTGGGAGAGAGCCGATGGGTGTGAGCGTTTCCTTCGTCAGGCTGCCCCACGCCGAAGGGCTGCCGGCTCCCGCCTATGCCACGTCGGAGGCCGCCGGCCTCGATCTCAGCGCCGCGATCGGCGAAAAAGAAAAAATCACGATCGAAAATGGGAAATGGGCTCTTGTCCCTACAGGACTGAAACTCCACCTTCCCTCTGGTTTCGAGGGGCAAGTCCGCCCGCGATCGGGCCTGGCGTTGAAGCACGGGGTGACCGTCCTCAATGCTCCGGGAACGATCGACGCGGACTACCGGGGCGAAGTCGGCGTGGTTCTCGTGAACCATGGCGCCGACCCGTTCACGGTCGTCCGCGGCATGCGGATCGCCCAACTCGTGATCGCTCCCGTGACCCGGGTCGAACTCGTCGAGGTGGAGACCCTCGCGGCGACGGACCGGAACACCGGCGGTTACGGCTCGACCGGAGTGTGACGGTCGCTGCCAGCGGAACACCGCGACGGCGGCATGAGGAGGGGGAAGACCATGATCCTGCTGTCGCGGCGCAGTCTGTTGGCCATTGCCGCCGTCGTCGATATCGCGCTCCACGCCAGGCCCTCGCCGGTCGCGGCCAAGCATCTGGCAACCCGCCACAATCTGCCTCCGCGGCATCTGGAGACGATGCTCCAGGCCCTGGTGCGCGCCGGCATCCTGAAGGGTGTCAGGGGACCGCGCGGCGGCTACGAGATCGCCCGCGAGCGTCGCCGCATCACCGCCGGCGACATCGTGCGCGCCGCCATGGCCTCGACGGGCGAGGACTCCATGCCGCCGGTGCCCGAGTCGAAGCTCGTCGACGACGTGATCGGGCCCATGGTCGCCAAGGCGGGCGGGTCCTTCCTGCAGCAGCTCGATTCCGTCACCGTCGATGACCTGTGCCGCCATGCGGACGCGGGCGGCGTGTTCAAGGACGGCAAGGCTGTTGCGGATTTCACGATCTAGGGCGTAGATAGATCCTATTATCGTTGGAAGGCCGGGAATTGCTCGATCATCCCACCGGGATGGGCGCGCATGGCTCCCGGCCACAAGAACGACAGGAGACGGTCCCATGACGAATCCCAGCCCGAAGTCGTCCGCTCCGGCCCACGTGCCTGGCCGCGGCCGCATCTACGGCTCCATCACGGAGACGATCGGCGACACCCCCATCGTGCGCCTCGACAGGCTGGCCAAGGAGCGCGGGGTCAAGGCCAACCTCCTGGCGAAGCTGGAGTTCTTCAACCCGATCGCCAGCGTCAAGGACCGCATCGGGGTCAACATGATCGAGGCCGCCGAGGCGGCCGGGGCCATCAAGCCCGGTGCGACGCTCATCGAGCCCACGTCGGGCAACACCGGCATCGCGCTGGCCTTCGTGGCCGCGGCGCGCGGCTACAAGCTCATCCTGGTGATGCCGGAATCGATGTCGATCGAGCGCCGCAAGATGCTGGCGCTGCTGGGCGCCCAGCTCGAGCTGACCCCGGCGCCGCTCGGCATGAAGGGCGCCATCGCCCGCGCCGAGGAGCTCAAGGCCGCCACGCCGGGCTCCATCATCCCGCAGCAGTTCAAGAACCCGGCCAACCCGGAGATCCACCGTCGCACGACGGCCGAGGAGATCTGGAACGACACCAAGGGCGAGGTCGACTGGTTCGTCTCGGGCGTCGGCACCGGCGGCACCATCACCGGCGTCGGCCAGGTGCTCAAGCCCCGCCGGCCCTCGCTGAAGGTCGTCGCGGTGGAGCCCGAGGATTCCCCGGTCCTGTCCGGAGGCCAGGCGGGCCCGCACAAGATCCAGGGCATCGGCGCGGGCTTCGTTCCCGACGTGCTCGATCGGTCGATCATCGACGAGGTCATCACGGTCGGAAACCAGACCGCCTTCGAGACGGCGCGTCAGCTCGCCCGGGTCGAGGGCATTCCGGTCGGCATTTCGTCCGGCGCGGCGGTGGCCGCGGCGCTGGAGATCGCCGGCCGTCCCGAGGCTGCCGGCAAGAACATCGTGATCATCATCCCCTCCTTCGCCGAGCGCTATCTGTCGACGGCGCTGTTCGAAGGCCTCTGATCGAACCTGTCGGCGGCGGCGTGGCCTAGAGCCACGCCGCTGCTGACATTCGCGGAAAACACGCTATGTCTGGCCACGGGGGAGGGCTGGACCATGCGTTCACTTGTGTTTTTCAGCATTTTTTTGATGGCCGCGGGCGCCGCGGCCCCGGCTTTTGCGGCCGACGGATTGAACGGAGCGACGCTGGGAGCCGTTTGGGCGCTGCCCTTCGCCGGCATCCTGCTGTCGATTGCCCTGTTTCCGCTCATGGCTCCGCACCTGTGGGAGCACCACCAGGGCAAGATCGCCGCGGTGTGGGCGGGCCTGGTGATCGTGCCGCTCGCTCTGACGCACGGCATCGGGCTGACGCTCGAGACGCTCGCCCACACGCTGCTGCTGGAGTATCTGCCCTTCATCCTGCTCCTGCTCGCCCTGTTCACGGCGGCCGGTGGAATCCTGATCAGCGGCAACATTCACGGCTCGCCGGCCACGAACACGCTCATGCTGACGATCGGAGCGGTGCTCGCCAGCTTCATCGGGACGACGGGCGCCTCGATGGTCATGATCCGGCCCATGATCCGGGCCAACGACAACCGTCGGCACAATGCCCACGTCTTCGTGTTCTTCATCTTCATCGTCTCGAACCTCGGGGGCGCCCTGACCCCGCTCGGCGACCCGCCCTTGTTCCTGGGCTTCCTCAAGGGCGTCGACTTCTTCTGGACCACCACGCACCTGGCCGCCGAAGCCGCTTTCGCGGGGGCCATTGTGCTCGCCGTCTTCTATCTGTTCGACCGCTGGATGTACCGGCACGAAACGGCCCTGCCGGATCCCACGCCCGACAAGCGGATCCGGGTCAGCGGTCTGGTCAATCTCGCGCTGATCGGCGTCGTGATCGTCGCGATCCTGATCAGTGCATCCTGGAAGCCGGGCGTCGCGTTCCGGGTCTTCGGCGTGGAGGTGGAGTGGCAGAATCTGCTCCGTGATCTGGTCTTCGTCGGCGTCGCCCTCGCCTCCCTGAAGCTGACGCGGTCGGAGCACCGCGCCGCCAACGGTTTCTCGTGGGGCCCCATCGTCGAAGTGGCGAAGCTCTTCGCCGGCATCTTCGTCGCGATGGTCCCGGTGCTCGCGATGCTGCGGGCCGGGACGTCCGGCGCCTTCGCCCCGCTCGTCGCCCTGGTGACCAACCCGGACGGCACGCCCAACAACGCGGCCTATTTCTGGCTGTCGGGCGGCCTGTCCTCGTTCCTGGACAACGCGCCGACCTATCTGGTGTTCTTCGAGCTCGCCGGCGGCGACGCCCAGACCCTGATGACCAAGGGGGCCCTGACGCTCGCCGCGATCTCCTGCGGCGCGGTCTTCATGGGCGCCAACAGCTACATCGGCAACGCGCCCAACTTCATGGTGTATGCCATCGCGCGAAGCGCGGGCGTGAAGATGCCGAGCTTCTTCGGCTACATGGTGTGGTCCGGAGCGATACTGATCCCGACCTTCATCCTGGTCACGTTCGTCTTCTTTCGCTGAGGCTGGGGCACGGTGCCGAGGGGATCGGGGTTTGCGCCGCCCGGCCGGGCCGCTCTGCTGAGCGCCCTGCTGGTCACCCTGGGTGCCAACACCTACCAGCTCGGCACCGGCATCCTGGGGGCCCTCGTCCCCTTCCGCCTCGCGCTCGAGAGCCCCGGCGCTGCGCTCGCCGGTTTCGTGACCAGCGCCTACTCGGTCGGCTTCGTCGTCGGCACCCTGCTGACGCCCGAGACGGTCCGCCGGCTGTCGGCGCGACGGGTGATGACGGTGGCCTCGCTCGTCGCGGCGACCATGTCGCTCGGTCTCGCGCTGGTGCCGGCCGGCGCCGGCTGGACGGCCTTGCGCGTCGTCTCGGGCCTCGCCGCGGGCCACTACATGACGATCCTGGAGGCCTGGATCGCCGACCGGGCCCCGCCCGGGCGCGCCGGCCTCGTGTTCTCGACCTACATGGTGCTCAGCCGCCTGGTCTTCGGTCTGGGCCAGCTCCTGATCGCCCTCGCCGATCCGCGCGGCCTCGCCTTGCTGGCAGCCGCCTCCTGCGCGTACCTCCTGGCGCCCTTCGTGCCCACCGCCGTCCGCGAACCCCCGCCCGCGATCGGCGCCCGCGCCATGTCGGGGCTCCTGGACCTGCCCCGCCAGGCTCCCGTCGCCGCCTTCGGGTCGTTCGTGCATGCGGCGGTCACCGTCACCGCCGTCAGCCTCTTCCCCGTGTGGGGCCTCGCCCGCGGTCTCTCGGTCGAGCGGATCGCGGTGACGCTGGTCGCCATCCAGGCCGGCGGCATCGTCTTCCAGATCCTGGTCGGGCCGCTCTCGGATCGCCTGGATCGCCGGATCGTCATGGCCGCCACGAGCACGGCGGGCGCCGCGCTGGCCCTGGCCGCACCCCTCACGCCGGGCATGGCGCAGCTGCCGGCAGCCCTGCTCACGGGGGCGTGGGTCGGCTGCACCTTCGTGCTCTACGCCCTGGCGGCAGCCTACATGACCGACATCGCCCGGCCGGACCAGCGCATGGCCTGGAGCAGCAGCCTGATGCTGTTCTGGGGCAGCGGATCGGTGCTGGGTCCCGTCGTCGGCGCGCTGGCCATGGACCACCTGGGTCCCGACGCCCTCTTCGGCTTCATCGGCCTCGTCAACGCCGCCTATGCGATCTATCTCGTGGTGCACCGGCTGCGCCAGTAAGCGCCGGCTTGCCGGGCGGCGCCCGATCTGCCAAACCGCGCCCGATGGCAGCTCCTCCCCTTCTCCTCCTGCAGGACGTTCACCTCACCTTCGGCGGCACGCCGCTCCTGGAGGGCGCCGAACTCTCGGTCGCCCCGGGCGAGCGCCTGTGCCTCGTCGGCCGCAACGGCTCCGGCAAGTCGACGCTCCTGCGCATCGCCGCGGGCCTCGTCGAATCCGACCGGGGCACGCGCTTCGTCCAGCCCGGCGCCACCGTGCGCTATCTGCCCCAGGAGCCGGACCTCGGCGACTTCGAGACGACGCTCGCCTATGTCGAGGCCGGTCTCGGCCCGGGCGACGAGTCCTACCGGGCGCGCTACCTGCTGGGCGAACTCGGCCTCACCGGCGAGGAGAACCCGGCGCGTCTGTCCGGCGGTGAGATCCGCCGCGCCGCGCTGGCGCGCGTGCTGGCGCCGGAGCCGGACATCCTGCTGCTCGACGAGCCCACCAACCACCTCGACCTCCCGGCCATCGAATGGCTGGAAAACGAGATCCGCGGGCTTCGCTCCGCCCTCGTGCTGATCAGCCACGACAGGCGTTTCCTCGAGACCCTGTCGCGCGCCACGGTCTGGATCGATCGCGGCAGGGCGCGGCGCATGGAGAAGGGCTTCGCCGGCTTCGAAGCCTGGCGCGACGAGGTGCTCGCGCAGGAGGAGCAGGACGCCCACAAGCTCGACCGCAAGATCGAGGCCGAGGAGCACTGGGTTCGCTACGGCGTCACGGCCCGGCGCAAGCGCAACGTGCGCCGCATGGCCGAACTCGCCAATCTCCGGCAGGAGCGCACCGACCGGCGCCGCGCGGCCGGCTCGGTGACGCTGGCGGTCAGCGAGGCCGACGTCTCGGGCAAGCTCGTCGTCGAGGCCCAGCGCATCGCCAAGAGCTACGGCCCCGAGCCGATCGTGACCGACTTTTCGATCCGGATCCTGCGGGGCGACCGCGTCGGCCTGGTCGGCCCCAACGGCGCGGGCAAGACGACGCTGGTGAAGCTGCTCACGGGCATGCTGGCGCCCGACGAGGGCGTCATCAAGCTCGGCGCCAACCTGCAAATGGTGACCCTCGACCAGAGCCGCGCCAGCCTGGATCCCGCGGTGAGCCTCGTCGACACGCTCACGGGCGGGCGCGGGGACACCATCGAGGTCGCCGGCCAGCGCAAGCACGTCATGAGCTACATGAAGGACTTCCTGTTCCAGCCCGAGCAGGCCCGCACGCCCGTCGGCGTGCTGTCGGGCGGGGAGCGGGGCCGGCTGGTGCTCGCCCGCGCGCTGGCGCAGCCCTCGAACCTGCTCGTTCTCGACGAACCGACGAACGACCTCGACCTCGAGACGCTGGACCTCCTGCAGGAAACGCTCGCCGACTATCCGGGCACGGTGATCCTGGTCAGCCACGACCGCGACTTCCTGGACCGGGTGGTCACCTCGGTGATCGTGGCGGAAGGCAACGGGCGCTGGCAGGAGTATGCCGGCGGCTACAGCGACATGGTCGTCCAGCGCGGCGAAGGCGTCACGGCGAAGGCCGGCCCGGCTGCGCGCGAGAAGCCGAAGGCAAAGGCTCCGGATCCGCAGCCGGCCGCGGTCGCGGCCAAGCGCAAGCTCTCCTTCAAGGACAAGCACGCGCTGGAGACGCTGCCCGCGACGATGGACAAGCTCACCGCCGACATCGCGCGCATCCAGGAGAAGCTGTCCGATCCGGCGCTCTACACCCGCGATCCCGCGGCCTTCGCCAAGCTCACCGACGCGGCGGGCAAGGCCCAGGCGGACCTCGCCGCCGCCGAGGAGGAATGGCTGCGCCTCGAGATGCTGCGGGAAGAGATCGAGGGGTGAGCGTCGGCCGCCGGGAGAACCGGCGGCGTGGGTCCCTGGGCCGGACGGTCGAGAGGTGGCCGCACACGCCAGACAGAGCCGCCGCGGGCGGCAGGCGGATGGAGCGGGATCGGCCTGGTCAGACGAACTTGATGCCCAGCTCCCGGTCGCGCTTCCACACGACCTGGCTCTGGTAGGGCACGTCGCTGCCGCCGATGAACAGGGCGAAGGCCTTGCCGGGGTCGATGCCCGCCGGGAGTTCGATGCGCGCGCCGCCGCGCGACATGTCCCGGATCACGCACGGATAGAGCTGGCCGCCGGCGAAGACGCAGGCCGGCGCGGTGACGTCGAGGCGCGGATGGCGGCGGTTGGATGCGGACATGGGACACCGGGGTCTCTGGTCCCAGATGGCCACCAAGGCGTGAACATCGGCTGAATCACACGGCGAAAAACCGGGGTTTCAGGACACCCGCCGCCCCGCCGGGTGATGGACGCCGCCCAGCACCACGCCCGCCGCGGACAGGCGGTGCGCGCCGTCGAGGGCCTCGCCGGTGGAGTCCACGTAGCCGAAGCGTCCCTCGTCCAGCGTGAGAATCGAGGCATCGCCCGCGCTGCCGGGCTTCAGCGACCCGATGTCGTCGCGCCCCAGCGCCTTCGCCGGCTCCAGCGTGGCGCGCCGGACGACCTCGCCCAGCGGCATGCCCAGGCACAGGAACTTCGACATCGTGGTGAGCAGGTCGAAGGCGGGCCCTTCGATGCACAGCGCATGCACGTCGCTGGAGATGCAATCCGGCGGGAAGCCGTTGGCCAGCATGGTGCGGGCGATGGCGAAGGAGAACGAGCCCATGCCGTGGCCGATGTCGAAGATCACGCCGCGCGAGCGCGCCTCGAGGACGCAGTCCAGCACCCGCCCGTCCGGCCCCGCCGGGCAGTTGGGGAAAGGCCGGAAGCAATGGGTGAGGATGTCGCCCTTGCGCAGCCGGGCCAGCACGTCGGCGAGCATGGGAGGCGGCTCGTCGATATGGACCATCATGGGCATCTGGGCCTGCTCGGCCGCCTGCCGCGCGATGTCGAGCGGCGCCACGCCCGAAAAGCCGCTGGCGTTCTTGCCGACGCGCACCTTGATGCCGGCGATCATGTCGCGGTTGGCCTGCGCCACCGCGACCGTGTCGATGGGCGCCATCAGCCGCATGTCGCCGGATTCGCCCACCATCACCCGCTTCGAGAAGCCGTAGATGCCGGCGAAGGAGATGTTCAGGTAGGCGATGATGCGCACCGGGGCGCGCTCGATGACGTGTTCGCGAAAGCCCTTCCAGTTGCCCGCCCCGGCGCTGCCGGTGTCGACCAGCGTCGTCACCGCGCCCTCGTGGAAGAGGCGCATCGCGTCCACGCCCAGCGACGTCCCGCCGTCGTAGACATGCGTGTGCAGGTCGATGAGCCCCGGGGTCACGATCCGTCCCGCGGCGTCGATGACCGACCGGCAGCCCTCCGCCGACAGGGAAGGCCCGAGCTGGGCGACCTTGCCGTCGGCGAAACCGACGTCGAGGACGGCGTCGAGGCCCTGGGCCGCGTCGATCACGCGACCGCCACGCAGGATGAGATCGAAAGCCATGTCGCGTTCCTCAGGCGGACGCCACGCGTCCGGTCAGGGGGGTCAGGGGTCCAGGCGAACCCCGAGATAGGTCCGGTCGTCGGCAAAGACGCCGCCGACCGAGCCCTTCACCGAGATATAGCGGCCGGTCTTGCTCGGGTCTTCCCGCTCGACGTCAGCGAAGGCCTCCTCCCAGGACGCCACGCCGAAGCCGACGCCCGGCGCGAAATACCCGTCGCTGAACAGTTCGATGGTCTCCAGGCCCGAAAGCGGAAGCTGCTCGCGATGGATGAGCGTCTCCGGAACGGCGTAGCCATCCATGCAGGAATAGCCCAGGCACTCGCCCGGCTCGTTCTGGAAGCCGCCCTGCGCATTGACGATGCCGCCGCGCACGAGGGTCTCGATGTCCTTGCGCGGAACGTGCGGCAGCCTGCGCTCGTTGGCGGCGACCGCGAGCGCCTCGATCCGCGCGAGCTTCGGCGCGTCCAGACAGGGCGCGAGCGGCTCGGGCGCCTGGGACGTCCCGTGCCAGGTCACCTGGCGCGCGACCTTCTCCATGAGCACCGGGTCGCGCGTCGTTTCCGCGATCACGGACCAGGCTTGCTGGCGCAGCGTCGCGGTGATCAGGTCAAGGTCCTTCTCGACCTGCACGACCTTGCCGCCGATGCGGATGCCGCTGTCGCCGACGAGCGTGACGTCGGCGACCCCGTCGTGGAGGGTGACGAGCGCCATGGTCGCCGAGAAGCGGTTCTCACGCTCGTGGAAGGCACGCTCCAGCATGCCGTGCCGGCGATAGGCCGCGGCCAGGGCGTCGGTCACCGCGCGCACGATCGCCAGGCCGTCGCCCAGCGGGGCGTCCGGCGCACTCAGGATCCTCTCCAGCGCGGCCTTGACGGTGACGGCGGCATACTGTCCCGACAGCATGCCGTCGTAGCGCGAGCCGTTGCGGGCCGTGGCGCCGTCGATCACCGCGAAGGCGAGGCCCGGCAGGATGACCAGCCGGTCCTCGTTGGCTTGCGGTGCCGATGGATCCTTGGCCTGCGTGAAGGCCTCGATCAGCATGACGTTCGATCAGCGGTCGGCGAGCGCCTTCTTCCAGGTCGCGATCCAGGCGTTGCGGTTCGCGGCCGCGGCCTTGATGTCGTAGTTCACGAGCTTGATCTCGTTCATCGGCTTCAGGCCGGCGGCGTTCACGTCGGTGCGCACCGAGCGCCGGCCGATCTCCTTCACGAGGATTTCCTGCACGGGCTTGGACAGCAGCCAGTCGACGAAGGCCTTGCCGTTCTCGACGTTCGGGCCGCCCTTCACCATGGCGATGCCGTCGGCCACGGTCGAGGTGCCGTCCTCCGGATAGACGATCGCGACGTTGCCGCCGTTACGGACGTATTCGAGGGCGTTGTCCTCGAGCGTGAGGCCGACGAGCGCTTCGCCGTCGTTCACGAAGCGGACGACCGCGCCGGAACTGTCGGAGAGCGCGAAGTTGGCGAGGATGCCCTTGTAGGTGTCCCAGCCCTTGTCGCCATAGGCGGTGAGCACGGTGCCGAGCTGCTGGAACGAGGAGCCCGACGAGTCGGCGCGGGCCGAGGAGATCTTGCCCTTCCACTTGGGGTCGGCGAGGTCCTTCCAGCTCTTGGGATAGTCGGCGGGCTTCAGCTGCTTCGTGTTCACCGCGAACACCGCCATGATGCCGGTGTAGGGCAGCCACTCGGGGCTGACCGTGTAGGCCTTGTTGAGGACGGCGGCGTCCTTCGGCGCGTAGGAGGCGAGCAGGTCCTTGTTGTCCTCGAGCGACTCGCCGCCGATGCTCCAGATCACGTCGGCCTTGGGCGAGCCCGCTTCGGCGCGCACGCGCTTGATGATGTCGCCGGATCCGGCCTTGACGAGATCGACCTTGATCCCGGTCTCCTTCTCAAAGCGCGGCTGCAGGAGCTCGATGATGTTGCTGTTGTGGGCCGTGTAGACCACCACCCGCTTGTCCTGCGCCACGGCACCCGTCGCCGCCGCCGCGAGGAGAAGCCCCGCCACGAAAACTGCCTTCATCACCTTGCTCCCTGGTCCTGTTCACGCCTTGCCCGGTTCGACCGGGATCCTGCAATGTGACACTAATCATGCAATGTGACGGTTGCCCCGTGCAACCGTCACCGCGACACCCCGGCCCGAGCAGGAAAAGAAACGACCGTGTCCCGTCTGGAAATCCGTGCCGTCGAGAAGAGCTTCGGTGAAGTCCGCGTGCTGAAGGGGGTCGACCTCACGGTCGAGAGCGGGGAGTTCTTCACCCTCCTGGGGCCGTCCGGCTGCGGCAAGACCACGCTGCTGCGCATCATAGCCGGTTTCCAGGGCCAGGACCGCGGCGAGGTCACGGTCGACGGTGACCGGATCGACCGCCTGCCGGCCCACAAGCGGGACGTGGGCATGGTGTTCCAGGACTATGCGGTGTTTCCGCACCTGACCGTGGCCGAGAACGTCGCCTTCGGCCTGCGCGCCCGCAAGCTTCCCGAAGCCGAGATCAAGGCGCGCGTGGAGGAGGGCCTGCGCATGGTGCGGCTCGACGGCCTCGCCGCCCGCCTTCCCTCGGAACTCTCCGGCGGCCAGCAGCAGCGCGTCGGCCTGGCGCGGGCCATGGCGATCCGGCCACGGCTGCTTCTCATGGACGAGCCCCTGTCGAACCTCGACGCCAAGCTGCGCATCGACCTGCGCGAGGACATCCGCGACATCCAGCGGCGGCTCGGCATCACCACGATCTACGTCACCCACGACCAGGAGGAGGCGCTCGCCATCTCCGACAGGATCTGCGTGATGGAAAAGGGTGTGGCGGAGCAGGTGGGATCCCCGTTCGACGTCTACCACGCGCCCCGCCGGCGCTTCGCCGCCGCCTTCGTCGGTACGATGAACTTCCTGAAGGCGGCGCGCGACGGCGGCCGCGTCCGGCTCGGCTCGCAGGTGCTTCAGCTCGCCGCGCCCGCCGCCGACGGCTTCGACCTGGCGATCCGGCCCGAGAACGTGCTGATCGGAGCGCTGGGGGAGGGCCGTCCGGGGGTCGATTTCGACGCCGTGGTGAGCAAGGTGGTCTTCCTCGGCCGCGAGGCCCAGTACACGCTGCGCACCGAGGCGGGCGACCTGCTCGCCCAGGTCGCCGACCCGACCCGTGAACTTCTGGCCATGGAAGGCCGCCCGATCCGCGTGAAGCTGCCCTACGACAAGATCCTCGTGTGCAGCGCCGCCGGCGACGTGGCCCCGGCGGAGGCCGCGTGATGCTGGCCCCGACGAAGCGCCACGGGTTCGATCCCTGGCTGGTGGTGCTGGGCGTCGCCTGGGCCATCATGCTCGCCCTGCTCGTATGGCCGCTGTGGTCGGTGCTCTCGGCGAGCCTGCACGACAACGACACGGGCGCCTGGACGATCGGCAACTACGCCGACGTGTTCACGCTGAAGAGCTACCGGCGGGCCATCGCCAACACCTTCATCGCGGGTCTGGGCGGCATGACCGGCGCCCTGCTGCTGGGCGTGTCGCTGGCGCTGATCGTCACCCGCTATGCCATTCGCGGCCGTATCGTCATCCAGACGCTGGCCGTGATCGCCCTGGTGTCCCCGCCCTTCATCGGCGCCTATGCCTGGATCGTGCTCTTCGGGGCCAACGGGGTGGTCCGGCAGGGCTTCGCCTCCCTGGGCATCGACATCCCCACGATCTACGGCGCCACGGGCGTCATCCTGGTGTTCGCCTTCAAGTTCTTCCCGCACGTCTTCCTCATCACCTCCGGGGCGCTCTCGGCGGTGAACCGCTCGGTGGAGGAGGCCGCCGAGGGTCTCGGGCTCTCTCCCGTGCAGCGCCTCTTCAAGGTGACGTTTCCGCTGATCCTGCCCTCGGTCACCGCGGCGGCCCTGCTCACCTTCGTGCTGTCCATCGCCGACTTCGGGACACCGCGCCTCATCGGCCGCGACTTCAACGTGCTGGCGACCGAGGCCTTCACGCTGTTCGGCAGCGAGGTGGGCGGCAATCCCGGCATGGCCTCGGCGCTGTCGATGGTGCTGATCATCCTGTCGATGGGGCTCGTTCTGCTGCAGCGCCGCCTCACCCGCCGCGACGTCTACGGCGGCAACCTGATGCGCCGGCCCTTCGTCGTGAAGGCGACGGGATGGAAGAACGTCGGCCTGCACGCGGCCGCCTACGCCATCGTGCTCGTCGGCGCGCTGCCGGCCATCACCGCGGTGGCCTTCTCCTTCCGCGCGACGCGCGGACCGGTGTTCCAGCCCGGGCTCAGCCTCCAGAGCTACGAGCGCGTCATCGCCACCGTCTCGAAGCCCATCGTCAACAGCCTCGTCTATTCGGGCTTCGCGGTCGTCGCCATCGTGGTCATGGGCACCCTCATCGGTTACCTGATCGCGCGCCGGCCGCAGCCGGCAACGGCGGCGCTCGACGGCATGCTGATGGTGCCCTACGTCGTGCCCGGCATCGTCATGGGCATCGCCATCATCACCCGCTTCAACGGCCCGCCGCTGGAGCTGACCGGAACCGGCCTCGTCATCGTCATGGCGGTCTTCATCCGCCGCCTGCCCTACTCCGCACGCTCCGCGGCCGCCGCCCTGAAACAGCTCAGTCCGAGTCTCGAGGAGGCGGCGATCAGCCTCGGCTATTCGCCCGCCAAGGCCTTCCTGAGGGTCACCGTGCCGCTGATCGGCCCGGGCATCCTCGCCGGCGCGCTCATGAGCCTCGTCACGGCGATGAACGAGCTGTCGTCGTCGCTGGTGCTCTATGTCGGGGCGACCGTGACCATGCCGGTGCGCATTTATCTCGCGGTCCTGGACGGCGAGTACGGCCTCGCCTCGGCGCTCTCGACCATCCTGCTCGGCCTGACAGTTCTTGCCGTTTTGGGCGCATTCCTGCTCTCCGGCCGGAAGCAGAGCTCACTTCTCTAGCCTTCCGGGGGGCAAAAGAGGGCTTGCCTCTGCCCCTCGCCGGACGCCATTGTCGGACAACCAGACGAAAATGGCATCCGGGGAGAGAACGATCATGAGGCACATCTGGGCAGCAGGACTGGCGCTGGCGCTCTTGGCGTCGACCGCCACCGCCCCGCAGGCGGCCTCCCCGCCGAACATGCTCGTGATCGGCACGGACCTGTCGGCGGTGCCCTCGCTCGACCCGGCGGCCATCAACGCCCGCACGGTGTCCGAGGTCGTCTCCAACCTCTACGACAACCTCGTCCAAATCGCGCCCAACGACATGCAGACCATCCGGCCCATGCTGGCCGAGAGCTGGACCGTGTCGCCCGACAAGCGGACGATCACCTTCACGATGCGCAAGGGCGCGGTGTTCGCCAGCGGCAACCCCATCACGGCCGAGGACGCGGCCTGGTCGATCCGTCGCGTGATCAAGATGGCGCAGGTCGGCTCCACCGACGTCGCGCTGTGGGGCTACACCCCCGAGAACGTCGACAAGTTCATCCGCGCCACCGACGAGCGCACCCTCGTCGTCGAGCTGCCGGAGCCGGTGGCGACGGACCTCGTCATCTATTCGCTGGCGGGCTCCTCGCTCGGCATCATCGACAGCAAGGTGGCGTTGAAGAACGAGAAAAACGGCGACCTGGCGCGTGACTGGCTGAAGGGCAACGCCGCGCCGAGCGGCCCCTTCTCGCTGATCCAGTGGCGGCCGAACGACATCCTGATCACCGAATCGCGGGCCAATTACTGGGCCGGGGCACCGGCCATGAAGCGCGTGATCATGCGCCACGTGCCCGAATCGGGCAGCCTGCGGCTGCAGCTCATGGCCGGCGACATCGACGTCGCCCAGTATGTCGGGGCCGGCGACCTCGAGGCGCTCGCCAAGGAGAAGGTCGTCATCGACCAGGTGCCGGGCTTCGGCTTCTACTACATCGCGCTCAACACCAAGGATCCGGACCTGGCCAAGCCGCTCGTGCGGCGGGCTTTCCAGCACGTGCTCGACTGGAAGGCGCTGGCGCAGACCAGCATGCGCTTCGCGGGCTATCCCTGGCAGTCGATCATTCCGAAGGGCATGGTCGGTGCGCCCGCCAACCCGCTGCCCGGCTACGAGTACGACCCCGCGCTCGCCAAGAAGCTGCTCGCGGAAGCGGGCTATCCCAACGGGCTCAAGAAAAAGCTCTTCCCGTCGGGGCCGGCGCTTCTCCAGAACACCGAGGCGCTGCAGGCCTCCGCCAAGCTGGCCGGCATCGAGCTGGAGCTCGTCCCCGGCGAGCACACGCCGGACTTCCGGGCGCGGAACTTCGAAGTGCTGATGGGCAACTCCGGCGCGCGCCTGCCCGATCCCTTCGGCACCGCGGTGCAGTACGCCTACAACCCCGACAACCGGGACGCCGCCAAGCTCGGCGCGTACTACCTGTGGCGCGTGGCGCAGGAGGCGCCCGAGCTGACCAAGATGGTCGACCAGTCGAAGGCCGAGACGGATCCGGCCAAGCGCAAGGCGCTGTTCGAGGACATGGACAAGCGCTACCGCGAGATGGATCCCGGCCTCATCGTCCTCTTCCAGCGCACCGATCCCTACGTCATCCGCGCCAACGTAAAGGGCTATTTCGGGCACCAGACCTGGTCGACGCGCTGGGCCTCGGTGACCAAGGAGTGAGCGCCGCGAGCCGGCCCTCACAGGCTCCGGCCGATGAAGCCGGGGCCGAGGATCACAGCGAGCGTCTCGCCGTCCTCGGCCGCGTGGCCGGCCGGATCCTGTCGATCGTCCTCACGCTCCTGGGGCTGCTGCTGCTGACCTTCACCATGGGCCGGCTCCTGCCCGCCGACCCGGTGCTGGCGATCACCGGCGCGGAGGTGAACAAGGCGACCTACGACCGGGTCTACCAGGAACTCGGCCTCGACCGTCCCGTCTGGGAGCAGTTCCTGACCTATCTCGGCAAGGTGCTGCGCGGCGACCTCGGCGTCTCGGCGACGACCGGCCACAGCGTGCTGACCGATCTCGCCCACGTGTTCCCGGCGACGCTGGAGCTCGCGATGGTGGCCGTCGTCACCGGCGTGCTCATCGGCGTGCCGCTCGGCATCGTCGCCGCCGTGAACCGCGGCAAGCCCATCGACCACGTCGCCCGCATCATCGGGCTCGCGGGCCATTCGGTGCCGATCTTCTGGCTCGGCCTGATGGCGCTGCTGCTGTTCTACGCCAAGCTGCACTGGGTGGACGCCTCCGGCCGGCTCTCGGTGTTCTACGAGGGCATGATGGAGCCGGTCACCGGATTGCTGCTGCTCGACACCGCCATGGCCCGCGACTGGGACATGTTCCGCGACGTCGTCTCGCACATCGCGCTGCCGGGCCTGCTCCTGGGCTACTACTCGGTCGCCTACATCAGCCGCATGACGCGCAGCTTCGTGCTCGAGCAGCTCAACCAGGAATACGTGGTCGCGGCCCGCGCCAAGGGCCTTTCCACTTTCCAGATCGTCTGGCGGCACGTGTTCAAGAACATCCGCGTGCAGTTGCTGACCATCGTGGCGCTGACGCTGGGCGGGCTGCTCGACGGCGCGGTGCTCATCGAGACCGTGTTCGGCTGGCCGGGCCTCGGGCAGTACCTGACCCGCGGCCTCACGATGAACGACATGAACGTGGTGATGGGGGCGGTGCTGCTGACCGGCACGCTGTTCGTCACCATCAACCTGATCACGGACCGCCTCTACAAGGTCCTCGACGCCAGGACGCGCTGAGATGTCGGCTTCCGCACCCGTCCTGCAGAGACCGCCGTCCGGCGCGCGCGCCGCCCTGCTGCGGCAGCTGGCGGACGGCTGGCATGCCTATCGGCAGCACGTGATGGGCATGGTGGGCCTGGCGCTGGTCGTCCTGCTCCTGGTCGTGGCGCTCTTCGCGCCCTGGATCGCGCCCTTCGACCCCAACGTCCAGGACCTCCAGCAGCGTCTGCTGCCGCCCTCCGCCCTGTACTGGTTCGGCACCGATCACCTGGGCCGCGACGTGTTCTCCCGCGTCGTGTTCGGGGCCCGCACCACCGTCGAGATCGTGCTCCTCGTCACCATCATCGTGGCCCCGGTGGGCCTCGTGATCGGCACCACCGCCGGCTATGCCGGCGGGCTGGTCGACGAGGTGCTGATGCGCATCACCGACATCTTCCTGGCCTTTCCGGGCCTCGTGCTCGCGCTGGGCTTCGCCGCGGCGCTGGGCCCCGGGCTCACCAACGCCACCATCGCCATCGCGCTCACCGCCTGGCCGCCCATCGCGCGCCTCGCACGCGCCGAGACGCTGAGCCTGCGCAAGGCGGACTTCATCGCCGCCGTGCGACTCCAGGGCGCGACGCCGTCCCGCATCGTGCTGCGTCACATCCTGCCGCTGTGCATCCCCTCGGTGATCGTGCGCGTGACGCTGAACATGGCCGGCGTGATCCTCACGGCGGCGGGCCTGGGCTTCCTCGGCCTCGGCGCGCAGCCGCCCCTGTCCGAGTGGGGCGCGATGGTCTCCTCGGGCCGCCAGTTCATGATCGACAGCCCCTGGGTGGTCGCCGCGCCGGGCCTCGCCATCGCCGCGATCACGCTCGCCTTCAACCTCGCCGGCGACGCGCTGCGCGACGTGCTCGACCCGCGGGGCGACCGGTGAACGCCATGGCGCAGCCCCTCGTCGCCGTGCGCGAGCTGCGTGTCGGCTTCCGCACCAAGGCCGGCATCGTCGACGCGGTGCGCGGCGTCGGCTTCGACCTCGGCCGGGAGAAGCTCGGCATCGTGGGCGAGTCCGGCTCGGGCAAGTCGACCGTCGGCCGCGCGCTGATGCGGCTGCTGCCGCGCTCGGCCGCGGTGCGGGCCGAGCGCCTCGCGGTGTGTGGCACCGACGTCCTGACCGCCAGCGACCGGACCATGCGCGACATTCGCGGCGGGCGGATCGGGCTCATCATGCAGGACCCGAAATACTCGCTAAACCCGGTCGTCACCGTCGGCGAGCAGATCGCCGAGGTGTTCCGGCTGCATCGGCCCGAGTACGCCGGCAAGCGTGCGGCCCGGGAGGCGACCCTCTCGATCCTGGAGCAGGTGAAGATCCGCGATCCCGAGCGCGTCGCGTCCCTCTATCCCCACCAGGTGTCCGGCGGCATGGGCCAGCGGGTGATGATCGCCAGCGTGCTGGCCGGAGGGCCGGACGTGCTGATCGCCGACGAGCCGACCTCGGCGCTCGACGTGACGGTGCGCCTGGAAGTGCTGGCGCTGCTCGACGAACTCGTGGCGAGCCGCGGCCTCGGGCTGATCTTCATCAGCCACGACCTGAACCTGGTGCGCAAGTTCTGTGACCGCGTGCTGATCATGTATGCGGGGCGGGTCGTCGAGGCGCTGGCCGCCCGCGACCTTGGGAACGCCACGCACCCCTACACGCGGGGACTGCTCGCCTCCATGCCGCACATCCACGAGCCGCGCGACCCGCTGCCCACCCTCGTCCGCGACCCGGCCTGGCGGGAACCGGCATGATCGCCGTCGAGGACCTCGTCGTGCGCTTCGACCGCCGGGGCGCGCCAGCGGTCGGGGGCGTGAGCTTCGCCATCGCGCCGGGCAGCACCTTCGGCCTCGTCGGCGAATCGGGATGCGGCAAGTCGACGGTCCTGCGGGCCATCGCAGGGCTGATCCCCGGCCATGGGGGCCGCGTCCTCATCGACGGGAAGCCCGTCCCCGAGCGCCGCGACAAGCCGTTCTTCTCCCGGGTGCAGATGGTCTTCCAGGATCCCTACGGCTCCCTGCATCCGCGCCAGACCATCGCCGCCCAGCTCGCCGAGCCGCTGCGCAACCTGGGGCTCGACCGCTCGCCGGGGCGCGTCGCCGACGCGCTGGTGGCCGTGGGCCTCGATCCGGCATTCCAGTGGCGCTTCCCGCACGAGCTCTCCGGCGGCCAGCGCCAGCGCGTCGCCATCGCCCGCGCCCTCATCGTGGAGCCGCAGGTCCTGCTCCTCGACGAGCCCACCTCGGCGCTCGACGTCTCCGTGCAGGCCGAGATCCTGAACCTGCTCACGGCCCTGCGCCGGGAGCGCGGGCTCACCTACCTGCTGGTCAGCCACGACCTCGCGGTCGTCTCGCACATGTGCAGCCGCCTGGCCGTCATGCAGCGCGGGCACATCGTCGAGGAGCTGGAGGTCGAGGCCCTGCGCGCGCGGCGCGTGACGCACCCCTACACCGCCGAGCTGCTGGCCGCGAGCGAGGCCTATGGCTGAGCCGGGCAGGCTGGCCAGATTTGCATCACGAGGCGCCCGAGACCGACATCGTCGAGCCGATCCTGATCGCCGCCCGGGCACGGCCCGGCAACCGGCCTGAGCCATTTATCGCCGTTTTCGGAAAATTTTTTTCAGGCCGGATGCGCCCCATGACGAAAATCATCATCGCCTCAACGGGATGACCTGCAGACTCAAAAGCTGAGCGGTGCCGAACGCGCTGTTCGCCGCGAAATCTTTTCATCTGGCGCGCGAACCGGCAGCGTGCCGCGCTTTTCAGCGGTTCCCGCCCTTTGCAAAAAAAGTTTCAAGCGTAGGATCGTGGCGGTCCCGATGCTGGATGGTCCTCATGCAAAAGCTCGTTCTGCCCTCCGACCGGTCGGCCGCCTCCAGTCCCCGCATGGAGAACCTGCTGGACGGATTCGAGCCCGACTTCACCTTCCAGCCGGTCGATCCCCTCCCGGAGGCCGAGTTCGCCGACCGGCTGCGCCGTATCCGTCGCGAGGCCACGGTGGCAGGGCACGACGTCATCCTCGCCCACGCCGACGGAATCGGCTGGTACAAGGTCTCGAACTCCTATCTCCGCTACATCTGCGACTGGGCGCGCGAAGGCGTGCTCGTCATCCCGACGGACGAGGATCAGCCCCTCGCCCTGTTCTCGATCTTCAGCAGCTCCGTTCTCCTGCCGCCCGCCGGCGAACCGGTGCTCGTGGACGACATCTGGCAGGTCGGCACCTGGGGACGCGAAAGCTACAACCGGCCCGGCAAGACGGTCGACAGGGTCGTCGCCGCGGTGTCGGCCCACCTGAAGGACCGGGGATTCTCGTCCGTTCAGATCGGCACCATCGGCGACGCGACCTCGGCGCCCTATTGGGCCGGACTGGCGCGGGAGTTGCCCCGCAGTTCCTTCGTGCCCGCGCAGGCGATCGTCGACCGCATGCAGCGCATCCGCAGCAAGGGTGAGCAGGCGCTGGTTCGCGCCGCGGCGCAGTTGGCCGACATCGGCATCCAGGCGGCTTGCCACGTCACGCGGCCAGGCGTGACCGACCACGAGATCTACGCCGCCTTCACCTACGCGCAGATGTGCCGTGGCGGTGAGACCGGCGACGGCTACCAGATCGGCATCAACCAGTGGGGCACCGCCTGCGGCAAGCCCTACGGGCACGTCGTCCGCGACGGCGACCTGATCAACCTCTACATCTCGAACACGACCTACCGCGGCTACAATGCCCAGATCGCCCGCATGATCGCGGTCGGCACCATCACGGCCAAACAGGAAGACGTCCTGCAGATGTGCGTCGAGGGCGTCCGCGCCGCGGCGGCGAATGTGCGCCCCGGCGCCCTCGTGTCCGACGTCGCCAACGCCTCGTTCGACCCCTACATCGCGCGCGGCTATCTCACCTCGGCCGACAGTCGCACCATGTCCTACAACTGGAACGCCAACGAGGACGGGTCTCCCCGGCTGATACCGCGCGAGTACGTCCCCGACGAGGATTGGGAACGCCAGGGCCGGCGCCTGATGCACGTCTATCCGGCCGTTCACGGGCCGCACAATCCCAATGTCGGCCACGAAGTCTCGATGCCGAAGTTCAGCCACTACAACATCCAGTCCAACAACCATGATCGGCTCGAGCCGGGCATGATCTTCGTCCTGCACGCGCAGTGGCTGGACCCGCTGGTGGCCGGCTGCAATGTCGGCGATTGCTACCTCGTCACCGAGGACGGGGCGGAAAACCTCAGCTGCCATTCTCCGCTCGAGCCCTGGCGCGTGAAAGCCTGAGCCGGGCCGGGCAACACACCTTCATCCTGCTTCCATATCCGAGGGGACATGACCATGACGACTTCCCGCAGACGCATGCTTTCCCTGTTGCTGGCCTCGGCGCTCGGCGTGGCCGGCTTCGTGGCCCTGCCCAGCCGTCCCGCACACGCCCAGGCCAAGCCGCCCGTCACGCTCGTCGTGGCCAACTCGCAGTGGCTCGACGCGTTGCGCGGCAAGAATCTCTGGGCCGCCGTGACCAAGTACCAGCAGGTCGCGCCCCACGTGACGCTGCAGCAGGAAGCCATTCCGTCGGCCGACTTCAACGACAAGATCACGACCGCGCTCGGCGCCGGGCAGGGACCCGACATCGTGATGATGCAGGAGGGGCTGTTCTACTCCCTCGCGGAGGCCGGCTTCCTGGTCGACATCGGCAAGGCCGCCGAAGGAGCGGCGCTGAACCACACCAACGAGAAGGGTGTGGTGAAGGGCAAGCGCCTCGGGATCGCATGGCAGCGCGCGGTCTACGCGCTCATCTACAACAAGAAGCTGCTCGATGCCGCCGGCGCCGCCGTGCCCAAGGACGTCGACGGCCTGATCGCCTCCTCGAAGGCCATCCAGGACAAGACCGGCGCGATCGGCTTCAGCTCCCGTCACCAGATCGCTGATCTCAGCGGCTGGTTCATGGACTTCCAGAGCTGGGCCTACGGCTACGGCGTCAACTGGGTCGACGGGGCAGGCAAGCTGACGCTCAACACGCCGGAGGCGGTCGCCGCCACCGCGGCCTTCAAGAAGACCTTCGACTCCGGGATCATCCCCGTGGGCGACGACATGCCGACCCAGCGCACGCGCTTCAAGCAGAAGCAGATCGGGTTCAGCATCGACAACAGCGGCGGCACGCTGAACATCGCATCGGGCGGCCCGCTCGCCTCGACCGATCTCTATTCCGCGCCGCTGCCGTTCAAGGCGCCGGGCGCCCACCAGCAGATCTTCCTGGGCGTCAGCAAGCACTCGAAGAACCAGGCGGAAGCGATCGCCTTCCTCGCGTGGCTCGTCACGGCGGACGGTCAGAGGGCCCTGCGCGATGCCTCGGGACCCGATGCCCTGGCCACCGACGTGCCCGTCACCGAGGCGTTCCGCGCGACCAACCCCTGGGCCGACACGTTCGCCGCGCTGGCCGTGAACTCGCGCAGCACCCTGATCCCCGGCTATGAGTCAAAGACGACGCCCATCATGCGTCTGGTCATGGAGGCGGTGGAAAAGGTCATCGTCGCGGGCGCCGATCCCAAGGCGGCCCTCGACGAGGCCCAGAAGCAGGCCCTGGCCCGCTTCTGATCGGACCCGCCCATGGCCGCCAAGACCACCATGCGAACCTCGGCCCTCGGCGCACGCGCCGCGGGCTATCTCTTCATCGTCCCACCGGTGATCTACCTCGGCGTCTTCATGTTCTGGCCGCTGGCGCGCCAGATGTGGATGAGCCTGACCAACACCACGCTCGCCCGCCCGAACGACGGCGTCTTCGTCGGCCTCGCCAACTACGCGCGGCTGCTCGAGACGCCGGCCTTCTATGCCTCGCTGCGCATCACGGTCGTCTATGCGAGCCTGGCGGTGCTGCTGGGCGTCACGCTGGGCGTCGTCTCGGCGCTGGCCATCAACCGCCCCTTCCGCGGGCGCGCCGTCGTGCGGGGGATCCTGCTGTTCGGCTGGGCCGTGCCGAACGTCGCGGCAGCCCTGATCTGGCTGTGGATGTTCAACGAGCGCTCCGGCGTTTTCAACAAGATGCTGCTGGGCATGGGCTTCTCGCGCCTGCGCTGGCTGACGAGCATCGACTGGTCCCTGCCCTCGATCCTGATCGTGACGGTGTGGCAGGTGGCGCCCTTCGTCATGCTCGTCACGCTGGCGGCCCTGCAGTCCGTGCCCGAGGAGGTCCGCGAGGCGGCCCGGGTGGACGGGGCCGACCCGCTGAACGTCTTCCGCAACGTGACCTGGCCCCACATCCTGCCGTCCGTTCAGCTCGCGGCGCTGCTGGTCGCCGTGTGGTCGATCCGCCGCTTCGACATCATCTATCTCCTGACGGGAGGCGGTCCGCTGGGCAGCACCTCGACCCTCGTGGTGAAGATCCGCCAGACCGCCTTCGAGGCCCACGAACTCGGAATAGCCAGCGCCTACGGCGCCGTGGGCCTCCTTCTCGCGCTTCTCGTCGCGGGCATTCACAACCTGGTCGATCGGCGCCGCATGCGCTGGGTGGCGGAACGATGAGCGCGCTGTCCCTGATCCTCGGCTTTCTGCGGGCCATCCTCGTGCTCGTGCTGGTGGCCGTCGCCGGCTTCCCGATCTACTGGATGGCGACGACCGCCTTCTCCGACCCCGGGCAGCTCTACGCGAGCGGACAGGTGCCCTGGCCACAGCCGCAGTATTTCGGCGCCCTGGTCGCCGAACTCGAGGGGCTTCCCGTCGGGCGCTGGATGCTGAACACGCTCTTCGTCGCGACGGGGACGACCGTCGTCAGTCTTCTGCTCGGCTCCCTCGCGGGTTACGCGCTCAGCCGATTCCGCTTCCACGGCCGTGGCGTGGTGGGCTTTCTGCTCTTCATGACGCAGGTGGTGCCGGAGGCACTGATCCTCGTGCCGCTCTACGCCATGTTCGTGGCGCTCGGCCTTCTCAACAATCTCCTGGGTCTCGTGCTGGCCAACGCGGCCTTCTCGCTCCCGGTGGCGACCTTCATCGTGAAGGGCGCCATCGACGCGATCCCCTACGAGATCGAGGAGTCCGCGCTGATCGACAATTGCCCGCGCATCGGCGTGCTCACCATGATCGTGCTGCCGCTCATTGCCCCGAGCCTGGCCGCCGCCGCCGTGATCGCCTTCTTCGCCGGCTGGAACGAATACCTCTTCGCCTCGACCTTCCTGATGAACCGGACGCTCTGGCCCGCCAGCGTGGGGCTCGCGTCGTTCATCGGTCAGTACGAAACGCCGTTGTCGGCCGTCATGGGCACCGCGCTCCTGTTCAGCCTGCCGGCGATCACCTTCTTCCTCGTCATCCAACGCCGGATCGTGTCGGGGCTCACCTCCGGCGCGGTGAAAGGCTGACCATGCCCGAACTCGTCCTCGATACCGTCGCGAAGACCTTCGGCGACACCCAGGTCATCCGCTCGCTCAGTGCCACCGTCGAGGACGGCGAGTTCCTGGTGCTCCTCGGCCCGTCCGGCTGTGGCAAGTCCACCTTGCTGCGCATGATCGCCGGGCTCACCGAAATCACGGCCGGCGAGATCCGCTTCGACGGCAAGCGCGCCAACGACTGGTCGCCGCGCGAGCGCGACGTGGCCTTCGTCTTCCAGAGCTACGCGCTCTACCCGCACATGACGGTGCGGGGCAACATCGCCTTCCCACTGGTCATGGATGCGTTCAGGCCCTGGCACCACCTGCCTCTGGTGAACGGCTGGATGCGTCGTCGCAGGATGAAGGACCCGGCCATCGCGGCCCGGACGGACGCCATCGCCCGGCAGCTCGAACTCGACCCGCTGATCGATCGGCGCCCGGCGGGCCTGTCCGGTGGCCAGCGCCAGCGCGTCGCGCTGGCCAGGGCCCTGATCCGCGACCCCTCCATCTATCTGCTGGACGAGCCGCTCTCCAACCTCGACGCGCGCCTGCGCATGCAGATGCGGGCCGAGATCTCCTCGCTGCACCACAAGGTGGGAAAGACCTTCGTGTACGTGACGCACGACCAGGTCGAAGCCATGACCATGGCGACCCGCATCATCGTCCTCGACAAGGGAGAGGTGCAGCAGATCGGCACGCCGGACGAGATCTACCACGCGCCGGCGAACACCTTCGTCGCGCGGTTCGTCGGCTCTCCCTCCATGAACCTTCTGACCGTGGACGGCGAAGGTGCGCAGCTCAGGATCTCCCCGAGCCTGTCCTTCGCCCATGGCGAGGCTGCCCCGCGCGCCGGTCGCCTCGTCTTCGGCATCCGCCCCGAAAAGCTCGAGCTCCGTCCGCCGGGAGAGGGCCCCCTTCCCGCCGAGGTCGTCGTCGTCGAGAGCCTCGGGGCCGAGATCGTCGTCGGCTGCCGGCTGCAGGCCGGCGGCACCCGAGATCATCTGATCGACCATGATCTCGTCTTCGTGCGCCGGCCGGGCAACGAGCGGCCGGCCCTCGGGTCGCCGTGCTCCTTGTCGTTCGCCGCGGGCGACGTCGTCTGGTTCGACGCCGTGACCGGCCTTCGCCTGAAACCCTGATCCTCAGGACCCGTCGCCATGCAGCGCTTCCGCATCTCGGCCACCGGCCACAGCCTCAACTACCTGCCGGAATACGTCGCCCGGTGGCAGGGCTATTTCGCGGAGGAGGGCCTGGACGTCTCCGCGACCGTCCCCTCTCCCTGGGACAACGTGCTGAAGGAACTCGGCGACGGCGAGGCCGAGGCGGTGCTGGGTGGCGTATGGGTGCCATCGATGTTCTTCGGGCGCGGCACCCGCTACGTTCCCTTCGCGCAGGTCGCGGCCCGCGCGCCCCTGGCGCTGGTCGGCCGGATGCCCCGCGAGCACTTCACCTGGGCGCAGACCCGCGGCAAGGTCATCGCCATGAAGGGAAGCAACGGCGCGAGCGTCGGGCTGTTCATCAAGCTCCTGCTGCGCGAGAACGGAATCGATCCGGGCGAGGTCGGCTTCATCCAGGATCTCGACGGAGCGATGCTCGCCGCCCTCTTCAAGGGCGGCATGGGCGACTTCCTCGCCATCGACTATCCCAATGCGGCGCTTTTCGAGGCGTCCGGTCACGGCCATGTCGTGGCGCCCCTGGCGATCACGGGCGGCGACGTGCCGTGGAGCGTGTACTACGCGAGCGGCGAAGGCGACGACGCCCGCCTGGACGTGCAGACGCGTTTCGCAAGAGCGCTCGGGCGCGGCATGGCGTTCGTGCTGGCTCACGATGCCGGGGACTATGCGGGCTTCCTCGCCAAGACCTTCCCCAAGCTGCCTGAAGCCCTTCTGGTGCGGCTCACGAACGAGTACCGGCGCTGCGGCATGTGGACGACACCCCGCGTCGATCGCCGCGCCTATGATCGCTGGCAGGGCGGCATAGCGGCCGGTCACCTCGTGGCCGCACCGATTTCCTATGACGACCTGATCGACACGAGGCCGGTGTCCGCCTTTCCGGCCTGATCCTTCGCCGTCCGGTCAGCGCTTGGGATCGGACATCGGCGTCGACACGTCGTCGAGAAGGCCCACGAGACGATCGATCCGGGCGAAGCGCTGCACGCTGTCCTGGCCGAGCTTGGCGGCGGTGGCCCAGGCGAGGTGGTTGATCAGCGTCACCGCGGCCACGAAGGAGTTGAAGGGGGAGGGCGACTGGCAGCGGCACCGCAGGACCAGCTGGCTGGCCCGAGCGCTGGCCGCCGCGCTGACGTCGGTGATGAGCGCCGTGACGGCCCCTGCCGCCCCCGCTTCGGTCAGGATCGTGGGCAACAGGCGCGGGCGCCGACGGAAGGCGATCGCCAGAAGAACGTCGCCCGGCCCGATGGAGGCGATCTCGTGGGCATAGGTCGCGCCGCCCGACGGCAGGACGCGGACGTGCGGCTTGATCAGCGTGAAATAGTGGTGGGCGTGGTAGGCGAGCCCGTAGCCGCTGCGCAGGCCGATGATCCACACGCGCGGCGCCGCGACCAGCGCGTCCACCAGCCGGGACAAGGTCTCCTCCGGAATGGTTTCGGCCGTGGCGCGAATGTTCTCGAGATCGACCTGGACGGTTCGTGCGAGCGTGATCTCGTCGGCCGGGACCGCCGCCAGCCCCGGCAGTTCGGCCAGCGCCGATCCCCAGTGCTGGTCCATGCGAATCTGCCGCTTGGCCTCCGGGTAGGTGGAGTAGCCGAGGGAACGGATCAGCCGGGCGGCGGTGGCCTTGGAGACGTTCGCCTTGCTGGCCAGCTCACCCGCGGTGTAGCTCGGCAGGTCGCGCTGATGCAGCAGCAACACGTCGGCCAGGCGTTTCTCCGACGGGGGCAGGTCGGCATAGACGGCGTAGATGCGGGCTTCCAGAGACCGCTGCCGCGGCGTCTTCTTTCGGCGTCGATCGGAGGCGGCCTCGGTCATGGCGTCGAGATAACACCGGGAGGCCGGATGCCGTCCAGTCCGCTCACCCCCGCTTCGCCCGCCCCGCCGGCTTGCGGGAGGACGCCAGCACCAGGCAGGCGCCGCCGGCCTTGCGCAAGCTGTTGCACAGCGCCTCGGCCTCGGCGCGCGAACTGGTGCCGGCCCGGACCTGGTAGAAGCCGCGCGTGCCGCGGCTGCGCAGGACCGTGCGCAGGATCATGGGGTCGCGGCCGGCGAGGATGCCGGAGAACTGGCGCTCGGCCCGGCCGTAGGCGGCAAGCGCCCTGGCCCGCGAGAAGCCGGCGCTGAGCTGGACGCCCCAGGGCTTGGCGAGGCCCGCCTCCACGCGGCGCTCGAGCGCGGTCAGGAAGGGTGAAGCGCCGGGCGCCCGCAGGCTGGCGCGCACCTGCGCGCAACTGCTGTCGTTGGGCATCGGCAGGTCGGTGCCCGCCTTGCGCGCGGCGATCCAGTCCTGGACCGTGTGGCCGGTGATCTCGAACACATAGGCCGCCG
The DNA here is from genome assembly GCF_945952055.1 of uncultured Alsobacter sp. Lineage (GTDB taxonomy): Bacteria > Pseudomonadota > Alphaproteobacteria > Rhizobiales > Beijerinckiaceae > Alsobacter. Next base: position 168,446 of record NZ_CAMFHB010000005.1, on the reverse strand, counting down.
TTTCCGCGGGCAGGAAGGCGTCGCCGCCGATGACGCCTTCGATCCGCCGCGGGCCGGCGTTGTAGGCCGCGGCGGCGAGGCCCCAGTTGCCGAAGGCCGCCTTCAGGTCGCGCAGGAACTCGGCCGCGCGGGGCAGAGCCTGCACCGGATCGAAGGGGTCGGTCAGGCCGCGCTCCGCCGCGGTGCCCGGCATGAACTGCGCGATGCCCTGGGCCCGCACGCCGAAGCGCGTCATCGGCCCCTGGGCCTGCGGACGGAAGCTGCTCTCCTGCCCGATCAGCCGCGAGAAGAAGGTGATCGGCAGGCCGTTGCCCACGGCCGCGGCCTCCACGAGCAGGCAGATCGCATCCGCCGCGGCGTCGCTCGCCTGGACCGGCGCCGGCCCGGCGGTTACCAGCCCTTCGAACGCCGCCCGGGCGGGCGCGCTCGCGCAAAGGAGCACGGCCAGGGCCAGGCGCTGTGCGAGCCTCGCAACGCCCACCGGGTCAGCTCCGGCCCGTCCCGAGCACGGCCCCGGTCGCGGCCGTGATGGCGGGGACGCGCGCCGACAGCGGGCCGGTGAGCCGGCCGTAGAGGTGGAACACCGCGGGCTGCACCACGAGGCCCAGCGCCATGGCCGCGGCGAGGTCGGGATCCTGCGGTGGAATGTCCCGCCGTTCGATGGCTTCGCGCAGGACGAGGGCCACGGCCGCCACCGGGTTGCGCCCCGGCGCCGCGTCCACCTCCGCCAGGTGCCGGTGCTGGTTGATGAGCAGGAAGGCGAACAGCGCCGGGTTCTCGTCGAACAGGCGGGCGAAGAGCCCCACGAGCTTCTCGAGCCGGATCGCGAAGCGCTCGTCCTGCGCCCCGATCGCCAGGACATCGGCGGCCAGCGCCGCGTAGTTCACCAGGAAGAGGTCGCGCGCGATCTCGTCCTTGGAGCGGAAGTGCCGGTAGAGCGCGGCTTCCGCGACACCGACCGCCTGGGCGATGTCGCGCACGCTCGTTCCGTCGATGCCGCGCTCGGCGAAGAGCGCCAGCGCCTCGTGCAGGATCCTGTCGCGCGTGCGCGCACCGTCGCGCATGGCCCGATCCTCACGCCTCGGCCGGCGCGGCGGGCTCGGCCCGCTCGCGCACGACCCGGTTCACGCCGGCGAAGTCGATCTTGCCGGACCCCAGGAGCGGCACCTTGTCGACCGAGACGATCTCCGCCGGGACCATCATCTCCGAGGCCCCGCGCGACTTGGCGAACGCCAGGAACTCGCCGCGGCTGGCGCCCGCCTTCTCGGTGAGCAGCACCAGGCGCTCGCCCTTGCGCGGGTCGGGCCTGGTCCCCACGGCCGAGAGCACGCCCGGCCACAGGTCCGAAGCCAGCGCCTCCACGGCCGCCAGCGAGATCATCTCGCCGCCGATCTTGGCGAAACGCTTGGCGCGGCCGCGGATGGTGATGAACCCCTCGGCATCGATGAAAACGATGTCGCCCGTGTCGTGCCAGCCCTCCGGCGGGGGCTCCAGCACGCCCGGATTCTCGGCGCGCAGATAGCCCATCATCACGTTGGGACCCCGCACGTGCAGACGCCCGCCCTCCTCGACGCCGGGCAGCGGCTCGAGGCGCATCTCCATGCCGGGCAGGATGCGCCCCACCGTGCCGAAGCGGTTGAACATGGGCGTGTTGAGCGCGAGCGCCGGCGAGGTCTCGGTGATGCCGTAGCCCTCCAGGATGCGCAGCCCGAACTTCTCCATGTAGACCCGCCGCGTCGCCTCCTTCACCGGTTCCGCGCCGGCGAGCACGTAGCGCAGCGAGCGGAAGTCGTAGGGATGGGCCGAGCGGGCATAGCCGGCCAGGAACGTGTCCGTGCCGAACAGGATCGTCGCGTTCACGCCGTACACGAGCTCCGGGACGATCCGGTAGTGCAGCGGCGAGGGGTAGAGATAGACCCGCACGCCCGACACCAGCGGCAGGACGAGGCCGACGGTGAGCCCGAACGAATGGAACACGGGCAGCACGTTGAACACTTTGTCCGTGCGTCCGAAGTCGATGCGCGCCGCCGCCTGCGCGGCATTGGCGAGCATGTTGGAATGGGAGAGCACGACGCCCTTCGGCGTGCCTTCGGAGCCCGACGTGAACAGGATCGCGGCGCGGTCGTCGGGCTTGCGCCTGGCGAGCGGCTTCTTCCACTGCAGGAGGCCCGACAGGCGCTCGACGGTGCCGATCTTGGTCCGCAGGTCCTCCAGGTAGACGATCGAGACCTGCTGGCCGAGCGCGGCCACGAGCGCGTCCATGCGGCCCTTCTCGACGAAGGCGCGGGAGGTCGCGATGGCCTTGATCCCCGCGGCCTTGCAGGCCGCCAGGATGTTGGCCTCGCCGGCGGTGAAGTTGATCATCGCCGGCACGCGTCCCGCCGACATCAACCCGAGGAGGGTCACGGCGGCCGCGTTGGCGTTGGGCAGCATCACGCCCACCGCCTCGCCCGGACCGGCGAGCTGGGCGAGGCGGCGCCCCAGCACGCGGGCGCCGGCCAGCATCTTGCGGTAGCTGAGCTCCCCGGTGACGGGGTCCTCCACCGCGGTGCGGCCCGGACCGTGGATCTCGGCGGCCTCGACGACCGCGTCGAACACGGTGCGATCGGTCCGCGTGGTGCGGAAGACCAGGTCCGACATGATCTGGTAGAGCGCGGCGCCGGCCGCGTGCCGCCGGTTCTTGCCCTTGAGCTGCGGATCGACGGCGAGCTTCACCGGTTCCAGGACGGTCACCCGCACCTTCGGGAACCAGCGCCGGCGAACCTGTTCCGGCGACAACCGGCTGAACGGGGTCGCCTCGAGCCCGTCGATGCGCACGGGCACGACCATCGCATCCGACTTGTCGGCGATGAGACCCGCGCCGTCATAGACCTTCATCAGGCTGCCGGTGACCGTGAGGCGGCCCTCCGGGAAGATGATCAGCGTCTCGCCGGATTTCACGGCGTTGATCAGCGTGCGCGTCGCCATCGGCCGCGTCGGGTCGAGCGGCATGGCGCGGGTGAGCTTGAGGAACGGCTTCACCCACCAGCGCTGAGCGATGCCGTGGTCGATGGCGAACACGGGCTCCTTGTCGGTGAGCGACAGGGCGAGGCCCGCATCCAGGAAGCTGACGTGGTTCAGCGCGATGATGGCGTTGGGACCGGCCTTGGCGAAGTTCTCCATGCCGGTGACCTCCATGCGGAACACGGCCCGGTAGAGGATCGAGATCGCGTCGCGCAGGGGGTTGATCGGCAGAAGCTTCAGGCACACGGGGGCGGCCACGAGGTTCAGCACCGCCAGGCCGATGAGCAGCTGCGGCTCGGTGAAGCCCAGCGTCTGCAGCCCGCCGGCGGCCACCGCGCCCACCACCACGAAGCCCGCCTGCAGCACGTTGCCGGCGGCGATGACGCGGGCGCGCCGGTCCTCGCCCGCCCAGGACTGGACGGCCGCGAAGACGGGCACGATGAAGAGCCCCGCGAAGGTGGCGAGCCCGACGAGGTCGATGGCGACGCGCAGGCCATGGGCCGAGGCGAAGAAGTCGAGAGGACCGATCGGCGTCGGGCCAGGCGTGGCGCCGAGCGTCGCGATGCCGAGGTCGAGGCCGAAGAGGCCCATGAGCAGCGCGCCGATGGCCGTCGGCAGCAGGATGAGCCGTCCGTGCGTCATCCACACCGCGAGGCCAGAGCCCAGCGCGATGGAGACCGCGAAGAGGGTCATGAAGGCGATGTAGAGATCCTCGTTGCCGCCGAGGCGCCCCTTCACCAGCGTGGCGAGCAGCGCCAGGACGACGGCGCCGACGAGCCAGAACCAGCTCACGACGATCATGCCGCGCCACAGCCGCGTGTCGGCCCACAGGTCGCGCAGCAGGTCGCCCGTCGAGGCGAAGATGTTCGGGTTGACCCGCAGGTCGGGTGCCTTCTCGCCGGTGCGCGGGATGAAGGCGGCGCCGGCCCAGCTGGCCAGCGCGAAGACCATCAGGAGAGCCGCGACCCACCACGGGCTCTCGGTGCCGGTGGCGGCCTTGGTGCCGGCCGTCGTGCCGACCAGGATCGCCATGAAGGTGGCGGCTTCCACCAGCGCGTTGCCGGCCGGCAGTTCCTCGGTCTTCAGGTGATCGGGCAGGATGCCGTACTTGATCGGCCCGAACAGCGCCGAGACCACGCCGAACAGGCCGATGGCCGTGATCAGCAGCGGCACGGAGTGCAGGACGAAGCCCGCGGCGCCCACGCCGGCGGCGGCGATCTCGGCGAACTTCAGCCGGCGGGCCACGAGGCCCTTGTCGTATCGGTCGGCGAGTTCGCCGCCGAGCCCGGACAGAAGGAAGAACGGCGCGATCAGGGCGGCACCGGCGATCTGCACGATACCGGCCGCATCCTCGCGGGCGAGCCCGTACACGACGAGCGCTACCAGCGCGTTCTTCAGGAAATTGTCGTTGAAGGCGGAGAAGAACTGGCACCAGAACAGCGGTGCGAACCGGCGGGACGACAGCAGGCTGCCGAACATGGGGGTCTCTCCAGGATCGAACTCACCAATGTGAGCGATCATTCACTAACATAGAGAGGCGCCGGGTCTCAACTGGAGGTGACGGCCAAGGTTACCGACATGTGAGAGATCGCACAGGGTGCGCGGGCCGAGGGGCGCCGGAGGGGCCGCGGGAACGGCCGGAGCGTGACGACGGCCGGGGCGCCCTGGGGCCCCGGCCGTCGGTTGGGTCAGAAGAGACGCTTATTCGCCGACCGGCACGTCGCCGGTGGCGGGAGCCTCGCTGCCTTCCTCGGCGCGGGCGCGCGTCGTCCGGCGGCGGCGCTGGCGCAGCGGGAAACGGCCCGCCTCGTCACCTTCGGCAGCGGCCGGAGCCGGCGGGGCGGCCTCGACGGGCTCCTCGGCGACCGGCGTGCGGACCGGCGCGGTGATGAAGGCCGGAAGCCCGGCTGCGGGTTCCTCGGCCGCCGGCGCGCGCTCGAAGCGCGGCTGGCGTTCTCCGCGCGGGGCGCGCTCGGCGCGGGGCTGGTCGCCGCGCGGCTGCTCCTGGCGCGGCTGCTCCTGCCGGGGCTGTTCGCCGCCGCGCGCCTCGGGGAAGCCGGGCTGTGCCTCCGCGGCCGGATCCTGGCGGAAGTCCTGGCGCGGTCCGCGGCGCTGGAAGCGGTCCTCGCGGCGCTGCTGTCCATCGCGCGGCTGCCAGTCGCCACGGGGCTCCCGCGGCTCCCGCTGTTCGCGGGGCTCGCGCGGCTGCCATTCGCCCCGGTTTTCACGCTGTTCGCGGGGCTGCCACTCGCGCGGCTCGCGAGGTTCACGCGGCTGCTGCCCATCACGGGGCTGCCAGTCGCCGCGGCCTTCGCGCTGCTCGCGGGGCTGCCACTCGCGCGGCTCACGCGGCTCGCGGGGTTGCTGCTGGTAGTCCTGCCGGGGCTGGTAATCCTGCCGCGGCTGCTGCTGGCGCGGCTGGTAGTCGCTGTCCTGGTCCACAGGGAAGCGGGCGTCCGGCTGCGGGCCGCCATTGGCGAAGCTCGGCATCTCGTCGCCGTCCTCGTCGCCCTCGTCCTGGCCGGGCGTGTCGAAGCGGTAGTTCGGGTTCTGCTGCCGGAACTGCTCCTGCGCCGCGGCGATGATCCGCAGATAATGCTCGGCGTGCTGGAGGTAGCTCTCGCCGCTGACCGGATCGCCCGACGTCTGCGCATCGCGCGCCAGCTGGAGGTATTTCTCGGCGATGTGCTGGGCAGTGCCGCGGATCTTGACGTCCGGGCCGTTCGATTCGTAGGTCCTGGACAGCGGGTTCGGACCCTTGCCACCCCTGTTGCGACCGCGCATCCGCTTATTGTTCTGATGATTGGGTCTCATCGAACGTCCTTCACAAGAGACGACTGTTCCAGTCCGGCGCCACGCTGTTCGAAGGCGTGACCGCCCGGGGCCCCCCTCGGGCCCTTCCACGACAGCACCGGAATCCGGTCAGAGCGGGCGAGCCCGTCATTTCCGCCTTCGCGACCGCTGCGCGAGCCATGACCGGTCTTCGTCGACCGCCGTCGTCCTACGATCGGCGTCGGGCATCTGACCGGAATTCTTCGCCGCTTTAAGGCCTGGCCTCGAAAGGCCTGGCTCCTCGCTCCGGAGATCCCGTCGCCGTCCATGGGCGGCTTTCGAGGCTCTCTACGGAGCAGGCCCGCGCGCTCGCGCGCCGGGCACCCGACGATGTCATGGCGCGGACACTAGTCGCTTCGCGCGGCCAAACCAAGTGTTTTTCTGAGGCCCTGGAGCGATTTCCCCGATCATGGTTTCACGTCCGCCGCGCGGCGGGCGACGAGCGCCCGCGGCCGGGACCCGAAATCGGCAAAGGGCCCTTCCACCGCAAATCCCGCACCTTCCAGGATCGACCGGACCGTCTCGGACTGATCCGAGCCGATCTCGAGCGCCACGATTCCATCGCGGGCCAGGAGGCCGTCCAGGGCGGCCGCGATCGCCCGATAGGCTTCCAGTCCGTCCGTTCCGCCCGACAGCGCGACGACCGGGTCATGCACGCGCACTTCCGGCTCCAGGCCCGCGATCACCCGGTCGGCGATGTAGGGAGGGTTCGACACGATGAGGTCGAAGGCGCCGTCGAGAGCCGCAGCCCAGTCCGACACGCGGAATTCCGCGCGCTCCCCGACCCCGTTGCGAGCCGCGTTGAACCGGGCCGTCGCCACCGCCTCCTCGGAGATGTCCACACCAATGCCGGTGGCACCCGGCAGTTCCTTCAGCAGTGCCACGAGCAGATTGCCGCTGCCGACGCCCAGGTCGAGGATCCGCAGCCCGTCGCTGTGGTGGCGCCGCTCCTTCAACGCGAGAAGCGCAGCCGCCACCACCGTTTCGCTGTCCGGCCGGGGCACCAGGGTCGCGGGCGACAGGGTGAAGGGCAGGCTCCAGAACTCCCACTCTCCCAGGATGCGGGCGACGGGCTCCCGCTCCAGGCGGCGGGTGACGTGACCGACCAGGCGGCCGGCAGCGTCCTCGCCCAGCGCTTCGCGGGGCGCGCGGATGAGGTCGGCATGGACGAGGCGCGCGGCATCCAGCATGAGCAGGCGGGCATCGCGCTGCGCCGTCTCGATTCCGGCGGCCCGGAACACCTCGCCCAGATGCTTGAGCGCGGCGAGGCGCGTCGTCTGCGCCGTGATCTCGAGTGCCGGTCCGGTCATGCCCGCTCCTCCTCGGCGGCCAGCAGGGCCGCCTGATGCTCGGTCGTCAGCGCGTCGATGACCTCGTCCAGCGCCGTCCCGTCGATCACCTGGGGCAGCTTGTAGAGCGTCAGGTTGATGCGGTGGTCGGTCACCCGGCCCTGCGGGAAATTGTAGGTGCGGATGCGCTCCGACCGGTCTCCCGATCCCACCTGCGAGCGCCGGTCCTGCGCCCGCGCCTGGTCGAGGCGCTGGCGCTCGAGATCGAAGATCCGGCTCCGGAGAACGTCCATGGCCTTGGCGCGGTTGCGGTGCTGGGAGCGCTCCTCCTGCATCATCACCACGATGCCGGTGGGGACGTGCGTGATGCGGATCGCGCTCTCGGTCTTGTTGACGTGCTGGCCGCCGGCCCCGCCGGCCCGCATCGTCTCGATCACCAGGTCCTTGTCATCGATCGTGACGTCGACCTCCTCGGCGATGGGCAGGACGGCCACCGTCGCCGCCGAGGTGTGGATCCGGCCGCCGCCCTCGGTCTCCGGGACGCGCTGCACGCGATGCACGCCGCTTTCGAACTTGAGGCGGGCATAGGCGCCCTGCCCTTGCAGCTCGGCCACGATCTCCTTGTACCCGCCGACGGTGCCCTCGCTCGCCGAAAGCACCTCGACCCGCCAGCGCCGCGCCTCGGCGTAGCGCTGGTACATGCGGAACAGGTCGCCGGCGAACAGCGAGGCCTCGTCGCCACCCGTGCCCGCCCGCACCTCAAGGATCACGCTGCGCGCGTCCGCGGCGTCCTTCGGCAGGAGCTGCAGGCGCACCTGCTGCATGAGCGTCTCGCGCCGGGCCTCGACCTCCGGGCGCTCCGCATAGGCGAGATCGCGCATCTCGGCGTCCATGGCGGGGTCGGCCAGCATGGCGTCGAGGTCGGCGAGCTCGGCTTCGGCCGCCTTGTAGGCCTTCACCTCGGCGACGACGGGGTCGAGCTCGGCCAGCTCGCGCGACAGGGCGACGATCGTCTCCGAATCCGGGCCGGACGCGAGACGCGCCGTGATCACCGCATGGCGATCGAGGATGGCGTCGAGCTTCTGGGTGGGCAGGGACATCGCAGGCCTCTCACGGGAACACGGGCTTCGACCGGGAGGTCGGCTAGACCGGGACCCCGTGCTCCTCCGCGAAGGCGACGACGTGGTGCCGGAGGGTGTTGGAGCCGTCGCGCGATTCGATCAGCGGCAGGAGGCGTTCCTGCAGCCGGCCGAGGTGCAGCGACAGCAGCATGGCCTTGACCGGACCGATGGAGGCCGGCGACATCGACAGCGAGCGATAGCCGATGGCCAGCAGCGTCATGGCCTCGATGGGCTTGCCGGCGAGCTCGCCGCACAGCGTCACGGGGATCCCGGCGCGCGCCCCCGCCTCGGCGATCTGGCGCAGAGCGCGCAGGAGCGGCGGCGACAGGGCGTCGAAGCGCTCGGCGACCATCGGGTTCTCGCGGTCGACGGCGAACAGGAACTGGGTCAGGTCGTTCGAGCCGACCGAGAGGAAGTCGGCCTCCGCGCAGATCTCGTCGATCTCGAAGAGCAGCGAGGGCACCTCGACCATCACGCCCAGCTTGAGATCGCGCGGGGGCTCATAGCCGTGCCGGGCGAGATGGGCCTGCTCGCGCGCCACGATGGCGCGCGCCCGCTTGAACTCGTCGACGGTGGCCACCATCGGGAACATGATCTTGATGTCGCGCCCGCCCGCGGCCTTGAGCAGGGCCCTGAGCTGCGCCCGCAGGAGACCCGGCCGGTCGAGGCCGATGCGGATGGCGCGCCAGCCGAGCGCCGGGTTCTCTTCCTCGGCCTGGCGCATGTAGGGCAGCACCTTGTCGCCGCCGATGTCGAGCGTGCGGAAGGTGACGGGCCGGTCGCCGACGTTCTCGAGCACCGTCTGGTAGAGCGACAGCTGCTCCGGAATCGAGGGCAGGCGCTCCGCGATCATGAACTGCAGCTCGGTCCGGAACAGGCCGATCCCGGCCGCCCCGGTCTCCTCGACGTGCGGCAGGTCGACCAGCAGGCCCGCGTTGAGGTTCAGCGACACGGCCACGCCGTCGAGCGTGACGGAGGGACGCTCGCGAAGCTTGCGGTACTGCTCCTGGCGGCGCGCGCGCAGCCGGGCCTTCTCGCTGAACGCGGCCTCCACGTCGGGCTGGGGCCGCAGCAGCACCTGTCCGACGCCGCCGTCCACGATGATGGCGTCGCCGCTTTCGGCAAATCCGGTGACGTTCTCGACGTTGCCGACGGCCGGGATGCCGAGCGCCCGCGCCACGATCGCGACGTGGCTGGTGGGGCCGCCCTCCTCCAGGACGAGGCCGCGCAGGCGCGAGCGGTCGTAGTCGAGCAGGGCGGCAGGGCCCATGGCGCGGGCCACCAGGATCGCGTTGTCCGGCAGCGCCGTCTGGGCCCCCACCATGTCGCGGCCGACGAGGCGGTGCAGAAGACGGTTGGCGAGCTCGTCGAGATCGTGGAGGCGCTCGCGCAGATACGGGTCCGTCTGCCGCATCATCTTGGCGCGGTTGTCGGACTGCACCCGCTCGACGGCCGCCTCGGCCGTGAGACCGGTCCCGATCGCCTCCCGCAGGCGGCGCAGCCAGCCGGGATCGTTGGCGAACATGCGGAAGGTCTCCAGGACCTCCCTGTGCTCGCCACCATGGGCGACGTCGCCGCGGTCGATCAGGTCGTCGATCGAGGTCCGCAGGTCCTGAATCGCACGATCGAGCCGCTCGCCCTCGCGCTGCGGGTCGTCGGCGATGAGGTTGCCGATGATGACGCGCGGCTCGTGCAGGACCACGTAGCCCAGGCCCACACCGTCGGCGAGCGGCTGGCCGTTCAGGGTGACCGGACGCCGCAGCGCGATGTCGGCGCCGGGCCGGACGAGTGTCTGCAGCTCGCCCGAGGCGACCATTTCCGCCAGCACCATGGCGGTGGTCTGCAGGGCTTCGACCTCTTCCTCGGAGTAGAGGCGATGCGCCCGGTTCTGGACGACGAGCACGCCCAGCGTGTTGCCGGCGCGCAGGACAGGCACGCCCAGGAACGACTGGTAGATCTCTTCGCCCGTCTCCGGCTTGTAGGAGAAGGACGGGTGGGACTGGGCGTTGGGCAGGTTGAGCGGCTGCGCCTGCTGCGCGATCAGGCCGACCAGGCCTTCTCCCGCACGCATCGTCGTCATGTGGACGGCGTCGCGGTTCAGGCCTTCCGTGGCGAACAGCTCCAGCGTCTGGTCCGACCGCAGCACATAGAAGGAACAGACCTCCGCCACCATGTTGCTGGCGATGAGGACGACGATCTTGTCGAGGCGCGCCTGTGCACTGACCGGCTCCGCCATGACCTCGCGGAGACGGCGCAGCAGCAGGCGCGGACCGCCAAGAGCGCCTCGCATGAGCCTTTCCCTACCTCTGCACGTCCCGGGGGACGGCTCGAATCATCGGGGCCGGGCGGACGAGCCGCTGCCCCTCCACGCTTTACCCCACCCGGCCGCGGGAATGCAAAGTCCGGACCGGCGGCTCGCGGGCCGTCGGTCAGGCCTTGTCGAGTCCGTAGAGCGAATGCAGCGTGCGCACGGCCAGTTCCGTGTAGGCGGCGTCGATCAGCACCGAGAACTTGATCTCGGAGGTGGTAATCGCGCGGATGTTGATCCCCTTGTCGGCCAGCGCCCGGAAGGCCTTGGCCGCCACGCCGGCGTGGCTGCGCATGCCGATGCCGATGGCCGAGACCTTGACGACGTCGGTCGCCCCCTGGAGCGACTGGTAGCCGATCATGTCGTGGGCGCTCTCGAGCAGCACCTTGGCCCGGTCGAAATCCGCGGTCGGCACCGTGAAGGTGATGTCGGTCGTGGTGGTGTCGTCGGACACGACCTGGATGATCATGTCGACGTTGATGTTGGCATCCGCCAGCGGGCCGAAGATCGCCGCGGCCACGCCCGGCTTGTCGGCGACCCGGCGGAGCGTGATCTGGGCCTCGTCCTTGGAATAGGCGATGCCGGTGACGATCTGCTGTTCCACGATCTCCTCCTCGTCGCAAATGAGCGTGCCCGCCTGCGGGTTGGCGGGGTCGTCGAACGACGAGCGCACATAGGTCCGCACCTTGTGGACCATGGCGAGTTCGACGGACCGCACCTGGAGCACCTTGGCCCCGAGCGACGCCATTTCGAGCATTTCCTCGAAGGCCACCCGGTCGAGCCGGCGCGCCTTGGTCACGATGCGCGGATCGGTCGTGTAGACGCCGTCCACGTCGGTATAGATGTCGCAGCGGTCGGCCGAGAGCCCGGCCGCGATGGCCACGGCGCTGGTGTCCGACCCGCCGCGTCCGAGCGTCGTCAGCCGGCCGGAGGGCTCGTGAATGCCCTGGAAGCCGGCGATCACCGCCACCTCGCCGCGACCGAACCCGGCGAGAACGCCTTCCGGCCGCATGCCCGTGATGCGGGCGGAGCCGTGCGCGTCGTTGGTCAGCAGCGGGATCTGCCACCCCTGCCAGGACCGGGCCGGAAGACCCATGGACTGCAGCACGATGGCCAGCAGGCCCGACGTGACCTGCTCGCCGGAGGCGACGACGGCGTCGTACTCGACCGGATCGTAGAGGTTGGCGGCCTCGCGCACCCAGGCGACGAGCTCGTTGGTCTTGCCGGACATGGCCGAAACCACGACGGCGACCTCATGGCCGGCCTTCACCTCCCGCTCGACGTGGCGGGCCACGTTGCGGATGCGCTCGATGTTGGCGACGGACGTGCCGCCGAATTTCATGACGAGACGAGCCATCGCGGTCTCGGATCTCTTTCGTTGGTGTGACGGTGACGCGCTTGCATCGCGCACCCCGCCGTCGGAAAAGGGCGCACACTCATGACGGCGGCGCCGTGGCCTGTCAACGGCAGCGGGAGCCGGACGGCTCGGGAATTGGGCGGAGAACGGCGATGGCGGTCGATGACGCAACGGCGGCGAGCGGCAAGACGGTGGACCCGTCCGAGGTCGCCCGGTTCGAGCGCATCGCCCGCACCTGGTGGGACCCGCATGGGGCGATGAAGACGCTGCACCGCTTCAACCCGGTCCGCGTCGGCTTCATCCGCGACCGCGTGGCCGAGCACCATGGCCGCGACGCCGAAGGCGGACGCCCTCTCGACGGCCTTTCGGTTCTCGACGTCGGCTGCGGCGGCGGGCTGCTGTGCGAACCGCTCGCCCGGCTCGGCGCCACCGTCACGGGCATCGACCCTGCGCCCACCAATGTCGAGGTGGCCCGCCTGCACGCCGCCAAGAGCGGCCTGCCGATCGACTATCGCCGCACCACGGTCGAGGACGTCGTGGCGGCGGGCGAGAGGTTCGACGTCGTGCTGGCCATGGAGGTGGTCGAGCACGTCGCCGACGTCGATCTCTTCGTCGCGACCTGCTGCCGGGCCGTGAAGCCGGGCGGCCTTCTGTTCATGGCGACGCTGAACCGGACCATGAAGGCCTTCGCCCTGGCCATCGTCGGCGCCGAATACGTGCTGGGGTGGCTGCCCAAGGGCACCCACCAGTGGGAGAAGTTCGTGACTCCGTCGGAACTGTCGGGCGCGATCGCCGCCGGCGGCATGGGCGTCGTGGAGGAACACGGGGTCGTGTTCAATCCCCTGTCCGGCGAGTGGCGGATGTCGCGGGACCTGTCGGTCAACTACATGGTCTACGCCGACAAGCCGTCGGAGTGACCGCCGCGCCCTCTCCGCGTCCCGGCCCCAACCGACTTAGTGCTGGTCGTCGGGCAGCCAAGGGATCGCGACGGCGTCGATCCCCTCCTCGGCCAGGGCGGTGGCCTCCTCGGGCGTGGCTTCGCCATAGATCGCCCGGAACTCGGTCAGCCCCTCGTGCATCTTGCGCGCTTCGTCGGCAAAGCGCGGTCCGACATGCTCGGCGGTGCTCTTCACGTGCTCCTTCACGGCCCGCAGGAGCGCCCGGAACGCCTGCTCGCGTTCGCCCATGAGGGCGAAGGGGGCCGGCACGGCCGGCGCCTCGACGGGGGCGGGCGGGGGCGCCTCGGCCGGGGCGGGAGCGATCTCCCGATCCGTCCGCGCCACCGCGGGAGCCATGATCTGCTTCTCGACCTTGGTCGCGCCGCAGTGCGGGCACGACACGAGCCCCCGCGCGACCTGCTCGTCATACGAGGCACTGTCGCGGAACCAGCTCTCGAAGGCGTGACCCTTGGAGCAAGCGAGGGCGTAACGGATCATGGATGTGCGCTGGCCGAGGGTCAGGCCGCCAGCATCGGGTCGAGCTTGCCGGCGGCGTCGAGGGCGTGAAGGTCGTCGCAGCCCCCCACATGGGCGTCGCCGATGAAGATCTGCGGCACGGTCGAGCGGCCGTTGGCGCGCTTGGCCATGGCGGCCTGCTTCTCCCGGTCGGCCACGTCGATCTCCTCGAAGGCGACGCCCTTCTTGGTCAGGAGCTCCTTGGCCGCCTGGCAGTAGGGGCACCAGGACTTGGTATAGATGGTGACGGACGGCATGACGCGGTCTCCGGATCGCGGGCGCTGGCCCGCAGAATGACAAGCAACCGTATATATGGCGTGTCCACGGCGCCTGCCACCGGGCCGTGCTGCGATCAGGGCGCGAGACAGACGCGCGCAAAGGTCAGAACGTCGACCGACGCGGCCCCGGCCCGCAGCAGGGCTCGGGTTGCGGCCTCGGCGGTCGATCCCGTGGTGAGCACGTCGTCCACGAGGACGATGGGGCGCCCGGCCACCACCGCAGCCCGCCCCGGGTCCACGCGCAGCGCGCCCTGCAGGTTCTCCGCCCGCTCCGGTCGGGAGAGACCCACCTGCGGCCTCGTGCGCCTGACGCGGCGCAGCACCATGGGGTCCCAGGGGCGCCCGCTGCAGTCCGCGACCGCGCGGGCCAGCAGCGCGGCCTGGTTGTGCCGCCGACGCCACAGCCTCCACCGGTGCAGCGGAACGGGTACGATCAGGACGTCCTCCCCCAGCAGGTCCGCCCCGGCCCTGGCCATCCAGCGGCCCATCGGACCGGCGAGGTCCAGGCGATCGCCGTATTTCAGGCGATGTACGAGCTCCCGGCCCGGGCCCTCGTAGCGCGCCACGGCCCGGGCGCGGCCGAAAACGGGCGGATCGGCGATCGCGGCCGGCGACACCGTCGGTCCGCCCAGATCCACGGCGAAGGGGGTCCCGAGCCGTTCGCACAACGGCCTCTCGATCAGGGGCAAGGTCCGCCAGCACGCGGGACACAGGGCGTGCGGGTCTGCCACCGCCGAGCCACAGGCCATGCAGGACGGGGGGTAGAACCAGTCGACGATGCCGCGGCCCGCCTGCCGGGCGGCGAGCGGAAGGGTGAAGGCGGGCGGGGTGCTGAAGAACCATGTCCTCATAGCGCCAGCCTAGAGCATCGGATCGCACCGGGTCCTCACGCGTTTGGCGAGCATCTGCCACCTTTGACGCCCGACCCCGGGCGCTCCATAAGCGACGCGCGGCCCGGCCGCAGAACCCGGAAAGGCTCCGAAATGGGCGGTGCACCCACCCTCTTCGATCGCTCGCTCGCGCGCCGCCGCCTCGACAGGGCGCTTGCGGCGCCGGCCTCGCCCGGCAGCGATTTCCTGCTCGCCCGCGTCGCGGAGGACATGGCGGACCGCCTGACGGCCGTTCTGCGCCGCTTCCCGCTGGCCCTGGACGCGGGCACGCCGGGACCGCAGGCCGCGGCGGCCCTGGTTGCGAGCGGCCAGGTGGACCGCGTGATCCGCCTGGCTCCCACGACGGCGGCCGCCGGGACCGGCGGGTTTTCGGCGGTGGTGGGCGACGAGGAACGGTTGCCGCTGGCCGACGGCGTGCTCGACCTCGTGGTGTCGCTGCTCTCCCTCCAGGGCGTCAACGATCTCCCCGGGGCGCTAGTGCAGCTGCGCCGGGCACTCCGGCCCGACGGCCTGTTCCTCGGCTGCCTGCTCGGCGGGGCGAGCCTCACCGAACTGCGCCAGTCGCTGGCGGCGGCGGAAGCCGAGGTGGAAGGCGGCGTGAGCCCGCGGGTGGCGCCCTTCGCCGACGTCCGGGACATGGGCGCTCTCCTGCAGCGGGCGGGATTTGCGCTGCCGGTCACGGATTCCGACACGCTGACCGTGCGCTACGCGGACCCGCTGGCGCTGATGCGGGACCTGCGCGCCACCGGCGCCACGAATGTCCTGGTCGAGCGCCGGCGCACGCCGTTGCGCCGCGAGACCCTCATGCGGGCCTTCGCCATCTACGCCGAACGCTTCGCCGATCCGGACGGCCGCGTCCGGGCGACGGTGGAGCTCGTCTGGCTCTCCGGGTGGTCGCCGCACGAAAGCCAGCAGAAGCCCCTGAGGCCCGGCTCCGCCAAGGCCCGCCTGGCGGACGCGCTCGGCGTTCCCGAGCGCCCCACCGGCGAGAAACCCTGAAACCGGTCCGCGGACCGGAGCGTCGTCAGCCCTTGGCGACGCCCAGCATGGCCCGGATGCCGGTGCGCATCTGGATGGTGTCGTTGCCCAGCGCAATGAGGTCGTAGCCGCGCTTGCGCAGCTCCCTGGCGCTCTCGGCCGTCGTCGCGAAGGCGCAGGCGGCCTTGCCGACGCTGCGGCAGCGCGCCAGCACATGGTCCAGCGCGTCGCTCACACCCGGCGCGAGCGCGTTGACCTCGCCCCCGTCGGACAGGGCGATCGAGAGATCGGACGGGCCCACGAAGACGCCGTCGATGCCGTCGACGGCCAGGATGCCATCGAGAACGGCGAGGGACTCGCGGGTTTCCACCATGGCGAGGGTCACGGTCAGGCCGTTGGCCTGCTTGAGGTAGTCCGTCATTGTGAAGCCGGTCATGCCCAGCGCGATCGCCGGCCCCCAGCTGCGTTCCCCGACCGGCGGATACTTGGTGTAGGCGGCCAACCGGCGCGCGTCCTCGACGGTGTTGATCATCGGGGCGATGATGCCCGAGGCGCCGGCGTCGAGCATGCGGGAGGCGGTGGCGAAGTCGCCGACCGGGATCCGCACGATGGACGGCTTGCCGGCCAGGGCCACCTGCCCGATGCCGAGCACCGCCGAGGCGGTGGTGACCATGCCGTGCTGCATGTCGAGGGTGACGGCGTCCAGGTCCTCGCGCGCCACGAGGCCAGCGAGAAGCGGATCCGGCATGCTGACCCAGCCCGTGAGAAGGCCCGAGCCTCCTCCCAGCGCCTTGGCCAATGCGGCATAGACGGCTGCGCTCATCGTGGCTTTCCCCCCGGCAGCGGGCCTGCTGCGGCCCTGTCTTCAAACGACGACGGCGCGGCTTACGCCGCGCCGGTCCAAATCTTGGCGGAACCCGTCTTCAGCCGCAAGGCCGTCGGCAGGGGCCCCGGAAGGCGCCTCAGGAGGCCTTCACCTCGGTGACGGCCTTGGCCATGAGCTCGGCCATGGCAGCCCGGATCTCCTGCTCGGTCGCCTTCGAACCGCCGGCGGCCAGGTCGGCCTGCACCTTGCGGAACACGTCCTCCTCGCCGACTTCCTCGAAGTCGGCCATCACGACCTCTTTGGCATAGGCCTCGGCCTCGGGCCCGCTCTTGCCAAGCTGGGCGGCAGCCCAATGGCCGAGCAGCTTGTTGCGGCGGGCCGTGGCCTTGAAGCGCAGCTCCTGGTCATGGGCAAACATGGCCTCGAACGCATCTTCACGCTTCTGGAACGTCGTCATGGCGTTGGTCGATCTCCCGTGCGGCGCCGAAGCGCTTCTCCACATTCTGCAACCTTGAGATAGCGACGCCTCGTCCGGATTACCATAGCCTGCGTTCAAGCACGGCCACGAGGCCCCCGGCGGGTCCACGCGTGCGGAAATTGCATTTTCTGCTTCGATGGACCATATAGCGCCCGAACCGGGGAGAACGCAGGCATCGTCCAGGAGTGGGCGGGGCCCGGCGTTGTGCTCCTTTTGGCGATCGGCTAGGTTGCGAACAGGGTGGGAACCCAGGTCTCGGCCGCCGGCCGATGCCG
The DNA here is from genome assembly GCF_945952055.1 of uncultured Alsobacter sp. Lineage (GTDB taxonomy): Bacteria > Pseudomonadota > Alphaproteobacteria > Rhizobiales > Beijerinckiaceae > Alsobacter. The sequence goes on along the minus strand of NZ_CAMFHB010000005.1, from coordinate 151,357 downwards.
TTTTCGCCCGCCGACCGCCGCGGACGTCCTCGCAGGAGCCACGGCTGCCATGGATTTCCTCAAGACACGGTATATCCCGATGAACCGCCGCCGTCGCATCTACGAAGGCAAGGCCAAGGTCCTTTACGAGGGCCCCGAGCCGGGAACCCTGATCCAGCATTTCAAGGACGATGCGACCGCGTTCAACGCCAAGAAGCACGAGGTGATCGACGGAAAGGGGGTCCTGAACAATCGGATTTCCGAGTACATCTTCCAGCACCTCAACGACATCGGCGTGCCGACGCACTTCATCCGTCGCCTCAACATGCGCGAGCAGCTCATCCGCGAGGTCGAGATCATTCCGCTCGAGATCGTGGTGCGCAACGTGGCGGCCGGATCGCTGTCGACGCGCCTCGGCATCGAGGAGGGAACGCAGCTTCCCCGCTCGATCATCGAGTTCTACTACAAGAACGACGCGCTGAACGACCCGATGGTCTCCGAAGAGCACATCACGGCCTTCGGCTGGGCCACCCCGCAGGAGATCGACGACGTCATGGCGCTCGCCATCCGCGTCAACGACTTCCTGTCCGGTCTCTTCCTGGGCGTCGGCATCCGCCTCGTCGACTTCAAGATGGAGTGCGGCCGGCTCTGGGAAGGCGACATGATGCGCATCGTCGTCGCCGACGAGATCTCGCCCGACAGCTGCCGCCTGTGGGACATCAAGTCGAACGACAAGCTCGACAAGGACCGGTTCCGCCGCGATCTCGGCGGCCTGGTCGAGGCCTACACCGAAGTGGCCCGCCGTCTCGGCATCATTACCGAGAACGAGCGCATCGGCGCGACAGGCCCGAAGCTGGTGCAGTAAGCGCCGCAGCACCGACGGTTTGCAAAGGGCTCGCCTCGGCGGGCCCTTTTTTCGTGCGCCGGGTGGTGGCGGCGAAAAGCCCGTGCCGCAACGCAAGCGGCGGTCGGTTTCGACCGGCAGGGTCGTGCGCTACACTTGGGGGCGGAGATTTCAGCGATGACCGATTTTGCCGCCCCCTCATTGCGCCTGAGCTTCGGCGAGTTTGTCGCCTTCCTCGACACGCGCCCGGACGACGAGAAGTGGGAGCTGGTCGAGGGGAGGCCCGTCTTGAGTCCGTCGCCGGTCTTTCGCCACCAGGTGCTCGTCGGCAACATCATCCTGGAACTCGGCTCCGTGATGCGAGCCCGGCGATCCAGTTGGGCCGTCGTCCCCGGAATCGGCGTCAAGGTCGACGAGTTCAATGCTCCGGTTCCAGATGTGATGGTGCGCCCGCTGGACTCGCTCGAAGGGAGCTTTTGCGACGACATTCTCGTCGCTTTCGAGGTTCTTTCGCCCGGTACAGCATCGCGCGACCGCAAGTGGAAGAGGCAGGTCTACTCTGCGTTGCCGTCACTCCAGCATTACGTCGTCGTTTCACCCTCCAGCATCGAGGTGAGCCACTTCAGCCGATCCGACGGCTTCGCTGGATCGATCCTGAAAGACCTCTCGACAACGGTGGAGCTCTCCGCCCTCGGGGTTGCCTTGCCGCTCGCGAGCCTCTATCGCGATACGGACCTCGCCTGACCCGGATCCCGGTGCGGGCGATCCGACCCGCCGAGGAGCCTGCCGCGATGAAAGCCCGCGTCACCGTCACGCTGAAGACCGGCGTCCTGGATCCGCAGGGCAAGGCCATCGAGGGCGCGCTGCGCTCGCTCGGCGTCGACGGGGTCGACAGCGTCCGCCAGGGCAAGGTCTTCGACATCGAGATCGCCGGGTCCGACAAGGCGGCCGCCGAGGCGAGCCTCAAGCTCGCCTGCGAGAAGCTGCTCGCCAACACGGTCATCGAGAACTACCGCATCGAGATCGCCTGACAGCGCACAGCGCTGGGACATCAGGCCCGGAGGCCCGCCATGAAAGCCGCCGTCATCGTCTTCCCCGGATCGAACCGCGAGCGCGACATCGGCCGCGCCTTGCACCAGGCGACCGGGCGCGAGCCCGCCTATGTCTGGCACGCGGACCACGACCTGCCGGCCGGAACCGACCTCGCGGTGCTGCCCGGCGGCTTCAGCTACGGCGACTATCTGCGCTGCGGAGCCATTGCGGGCCGCGCCAACGTGATGGACGCCGTGCGCGCCCATGCGGCCCGCGGCGGCTTCGTGCTCGGCGTGTGCAACGGCTTCCAGATCCTCGTGGAATCCGGCCTCCTGCCCGGCGTGCTGATGCGCAACGCGGACCTGCGGTTCGTCTGCAAGATGCAGCACCTGCGTGTGGAGCGGGGGGACACGGTGTTCACCAACGCCTACACGCCGGGCCAGACCATCGAGGTCTGCATCGCCCATGGCGAGGGCAACTACATCGCCGATCCCGACACCCTCGCCCGCCTCGAGGGCGACGGCCGGGTGGCCTTCCGCTACTGCGACGCGAACGGGACGGTGGGCGGCAAGGCCAACCCCAACGGCTCTTTGAACGACATCGCCGGGATCTACTCGGACAAGTTCAACGTGCTGGGGATGATGCCCCACCCCGAGAACCTGATCGACCCGCTGGCCGGCGGCACCGACGGCCGCGCCCTGTTCGAGAGCCTCGCCGTCCGCGCCGCGGCGTGACGCCTTCTCTCGAAGCGGAAAAAAGCTCCTCATCCTGAGCAGCGGCCGAAGGCCGCGTGTCGAAGGACGCAGAACGGTTCCATGCGGAGCCATTCTGCGTCCTTCGACACGGCCGCTGTGCGGCCTGCTCAGGATGAGGAGATTGGTGGCGGCCGAGGCAGCAACCCCGGACCACCGGCTCCTCAGCTCGTGATGCGGATCGCGGCGATTTCCTGGGCGATCTTGCGGAACACGGCGTCCAGGTCGGAGGCCTGCTTGACGTCGTAGAACATCGAGGTGTTCGAGGCGCAGTCTCGCAGCAGGTTGGCGTCGCCGTCGATGACGCGGATCGTGTAGAGCTTGATGCCGCGGCTGGCGGTCTTGGCGGTGTCGCAGGCGGCGCGCGTGCGGTTGTCGATCGTGACCTTGGAGGTCGACCAGCGGTTCTGCGTGTTGTCGCCGTCCGTCAGCACGATCATGAACTTCTCGACGTCGGCGGATCCGTCCGGCGCGGCGCCGGTGAGCGGCTCGGCGTTCGACAGGGCCGCCATGCCCCAGCTCAGGCCGATGGTGATGTTGGTGTTGCCGCCCGCGGTCATGCCGTCGATCGACGTGCGCAGGGCATCGAAATTGGTCGACAGCGGGACGACGCGCGCCAGCGTGCCGGCCGCGCAGTTGACGGCCGGAACCAGAGCCGCGCCGGCGTCCGTCACGTCGAAGGGCTGATTGCGGTCGGTCACGCAGCCGCCCCAGCTCGCCTTGGCCACGCCGTAGGTGGCGAAGTCCAGCCAGGCCTGGTCCTTCATCGCGGTGTCGAGGCGGACCTGGGTGGTGAAGGGCACGAGCCCGATCTTCACGCTGCCGGCATCCGTCTGGACACCCTGGAGCGTGGTCACGAGGTTCTTGGCGGCCTTGCGCAGCTCGGTGATCTTGGTGCCGGCCATCGAGCCGGTGTTGTCGAGCACCAGGGCCACCTCGATCTTCCGGGTTCCGTAGGCGGACTCGCTGGCGACGTTCATGTCCATCGCCGACATGCCGGCCATCTTCAGCGTCGTGGTGGGCGCCTGGGCGGCCGCGACGATGCGGATCGTCTTGTCGTTGCGGGTGAGAGCCACGCTCTTGAGGGATGCTATGCCGGTGGTCGAAGACCCGAACATCTGCGTCACGAGCGTCTCGGCGCGGGCCTGCAGCTGAGGCAGCGTGCTCGTGCGGGCATCGTGGGCGAGGATCAGCGCGGCGCTGTCCACCGCGGCCTGCAGCTTGGTCTTGGCGGCCACGGTGCGGGAGTAGTCGACGGCACCACCCGCACCGATGGCCAGCGGCACCATCATGACGGCGGTGATCACGCCGAAGTTGCCGCGGGTGTCCTTAACGAAGCGTGCCAGAACGGACATGGTTTGCGATCTCCGTGGTCTCTGGCGGGTTAGGTTTCAAAATCGTTGCCAACCGATTTTCGGTATTTTCGGCCGAAATCCGTCCCGATCCGGGACACTCGGTAACGGTGCGTTTCCCTTCGGCACGCATGGACACGGGAAGCCGGGACGGCTATGCGAAGCGCACCCCTGCGGCCGACACACGGAGACCGGCGTGATCCGCAACGACATTCCGATCACCCCCGAACTCGTGGCCGAGCACGGCCTGAAGCCGGACGAGTACCAGCGCATCCTCGCCCTCATCGGGCGGGAGCCGACCTTCACGGAGCTCGGGATCTTCTCGGCGATGTGGAACGAGCACTGCTCGTACAAGTCGTCGCGCCTGCACCTGAAGACGCTGCCGACCAAGGCCCCATGGGTCATCCAGGGGCCTGGCGAGAACGCCGGCGTCATCGACATCGGCGACGGGCTCGCCTGCGTCTTCAAGATGGAGAGCCACAACCACCCGAGCTTCATCGAGCCCTACCAGGGGGCGACGACGGGCGTGGGCGGCATCCTGCGCGACGTGTTCACCATGGGCGCCCGCCCGGTCGCCTGCCTGAACGCCCTGCGCTTCGGCGACCCCTCGCATCCGCGCACCCGGCACCTCGTGTCGGGCGTGGTCGCGGGCATCGGCGGCTACGGCAATTCCTTCGGCGTGCCGACGGTCGGCGGCCAGGTCGGCTTCCACACCCGCTACGACGGCAACATCCTGGTCAACGCCATGGCGGTGGGCATCGCGCGCGCCGACGAGATCTTCTACGCGAAGGCCACGGGCGTCGGGAACCCGATCGTCTATCTCGGCTCCAAGACGGGCCGCGACGGCATCCACGGCGCGACGATGGCCTCGGCCGAATTCGACGACAAGTCGGAGGAGAAGCGTCCGACCGTGCAGGTCGGCGACCCCTTCGCCGAGAAGCTGCTGCTGGAAGCCTGCCTCGAGCTGATGAAAACCGGCTCGGTCATCGCCATCCAGGACATGGGCGCGGCCGGCCTCACCTGCTCGGCCGTCGAGATGGGCGCCAAGGGCGACCTCGGCATCGAGCTCGACCTCGACAAGGTGCCCTGCCGCGAGGCGGGCATGTCGGCCTACGAGATGATGCTGTCGGAGAGCCAGGAGCGCATGCTCATGGTGCTCGACCCGGCCAAGGAAGCCCAGGCCGAGGCGATCTTCCGCAAGTGGGGCCTCGATTTCGCGGTGATCGGCAAGACCACCGACACGCTGCGCTTCGTGGTGAAGCACCACGGCGAGGTGATGGCCGACCTGCCGATCAAGGAACTCGGCGACGAGGCGCCCCTCTACGACCGGCCGCACATCGCCAACACGCACCAGCCTGTGCTGTCCGCGGCGGCGGTCCCGGCCGCCATGGCGAACGGCAAGGCGCTCGTGCAGCTCGTCGGCTGTCCGGACCTCAGCTCCAAGCGCTGGATCTGGGAGCAGTACGACCACATCATCGGCGGCAACACGATCCAGACGCCCGGCGGCGACGCCGCCATCGTGCGGGTCGAGAACGGGCCGAAGGGCCTGGCGATGACCTCCGACGTGACGCCGCGCTACTGCGAGGCCGATCCGGTCGAGGGCGGCAAGCAGGCGGTCGCCGAGGCCTGGCGCAACATCACGGCCGTGGGCGGCCTGCCGCTCGCCATCACCGACAACCTGAACTTCGGCAACCCCGAGCGGCCCGAGGCCATGGGCCAGTTCGTCGGATGCATCCGCGGCATCGGCGAGGCCTGCCGGGCGCTCGATTTCCCGGTCGTGTCGGGCAACGTGTCGCTCTACAACGAGACCAACGGCCGCGGCATCCTGCCGACCCCCACCATCGGCGGCGTCGGCGTCATGGACGACGTGTCGGTCCATGCCACCGTCGCGTTCAAGACGGACGGCGAGGCGGTGCTGCTCGTGGGCGAGACCAAGGGGTGGCTCGGCCAGTCCATGTATCTCAAGGAGATCTCGGGCCGCGAGGATGGCGCTCCGCCGCCGGTCGATCTCGCCGTCGAGCGTCGCAACGGCGACCTGGTGCGTGCGCTCATCCGCTCCGGCCGCACCCGCACGGTGCATGACTGCTCGGACGGCGGCCTGGGCGTGGCGCTGGCCGAGATGGCCATGGCGGGCGGCGTCGGCGCCACCGTCGACGCGCTTCCGGCGGGCATCCCTGCCCACGCCGCCCTGTTCGGCGAGGACCAGGCCCGCTACGTCCTGGCCGTGCCCGCGGCCGAGGTCGAGGCCGTGCTGGCCGCGGCCAAGGCGGCCGGCGTCCCGGTCCAGCGGATCGGCACGACGGGCGGGGACGCGTTGACCCTGCCGGGCGAAGCGCCCATATCGATCGCAACACTGCGCGACGCCCACGAGTCCTGGCTGCCCGGCTACATGCAGGGTCCGGACGCGATCGTGTCCGCCTGAGGAGACAAGACGCCATGGCCATGGACGCCCGGGACATCGAGACGATGATCAAGGCCGCCTTCCCCGATGCGAAGGTCGAGATCCGCGACCTCGCCGGCGACGGCGACCACTATGCCGCGACGGTGGTGTCCTCCGCCTTCAAGGGAAAGACCCGGGTGCAGCAGCACCAGATGGTCTATGCGGCGCTCAAGGGAAACATGGGCGGCGTGCTGCATGCCCTTGCACTGACGACCAGCGCACCCCAAGAATGAGGAAGAGGGTCACGGTCCGCCGTGATCCAATCACGCCTTGCCAGATCAACTTTGCAACGGCGCGCCTTGACCGCGCACGGACGAAGGACCGGACCATGAGCATCAACGACCAGATCAAGACCGAGGTCACCAGCAACGACGTCGTGCTCTTCATGAAGGGCACCCCGCAGTTCCCGATGTGCGGGTTCTCCGGACAGGTCGTGCAGATCCTCGACTACCTCGGCGTGCCCTACAAGGGCATCAACGTGCTCGAGAACGACGAGATCCGCCAGGGCATCAAGGACTACACCAACTGGCCGACGATCCCGCAGCTCTACGTGAAGGGCGAGTTCGTCGGCGGCTGCGACATCGTCCGCGAGATGTTCCAGTCGGGCGAGCTGCAGCAGCACATGTCCGAAAACGGCGTCCCCGTGAAGGCTGCCGCGAAGGCCTGACGCGGTCTTTTCGCACATCCTCTCCACCGTCTTGGCCGGGCTTTTGGCCCGGCCATCACGACTTTGGCCCGGCGCCGGGTTCTCACGCCTCCAGCGTGTCTCCAACCGCCAGTTCGCCGCCCGTCTCCACCGTTGCGTAGAGCCCGCAGTCGATGTGCCCATAGGCGTCCATGAGCGCCTTCGGCACGTTCAGGTCCCGGAAGCCGGTGACCGGGTCGACGTTCGTCGCGGCACAGCGGTCGATCCGCTTCAATCCTCGCAGCACGACGCCAGTCGGCCCGGAGATCGTCCGGTCGACGAGGTCGAACTCGCCCCACGGCGGCAGGCCGTCGACCAGCAGGTTGCCGCGGAAGCGCAGAGGGTCGACCGGCACGCCCATCCGCTGCTCCAGCGCCCTGACCGACGCCAGGTTGATGATCGACACGACGCGGTGCCGCGTGTCCGAGAAGCTGAAACCCGGCGCCTCGAGCACCCGCGGAGCACCGCGCAGCGAGGGCGCGCACCAGCCCGCCAGGAAACCCTCGATGGCCGCGCGGCCCTCGGCCGTCGAGAGGTCACCCCGCACGCACTCCTCGTCGCCTTCGCGGATCGTGAGGACCGTCGTGGCCGGATCGAAGCGCGTCTCCAGGCGCGCGAGCGCCTCGTCGCGCATCAGCATCAGGAACTTGATCTTGGGCATGTGGACGGGTGCCACCGGATCGAAGCCCGATGGGCCGTTCTCGACGGCGTAGCGCCGGTCGTGGGGCAACGGATCGCCCGGCGTCAGCGTCACCTTCGCCACCGGTTCGGGCGATAAGCCCTTTACCGGATACCGATGGATGGCTTGAAGAATCATGCGGTCGGCCATGCCGGCGCCCCTTCCGTTGTCGAAATGCCACACCTATCTATGCGTCGGCGGCAGCCTTCAAGGGGGCCGCCATGCGGAGCGAGAGCCGGGCCTGTCGGACGGCGCCTGCGCTGCCGAAAGGAGGACCACATGGATTTCGAGAAGTATACGGACCGCGCCAAGGGATTCGTGCAGTCGGCCCAGATGGGGGCCATGCGTGACGGGCATCCCCAGCTCGGGCCCGAGCACCTGCTGAAGGTGCTGCTCGAGGACAACGAAGGCCTGTGCGCCGGCCTCATCCAGCGGGCCGGGGGCAACCCGAAGGACGCCCTGCGGCTCACGGAACAGGCGCTCGCCAAGCTGCCGAAGGTGTCGGGCGCGGCCTCGCAGCCGCAGCCCACGCGCGACGTCGTGCGCGTCTTCGACACGGCCGAGAAGATCGCCCAGAAGGCCGGCGACAGCTACGTCACGGTCGAGCGCCTGCTGCTGGCTCTCGCCACCGAGAAGGACATGGAGACCGGCAAGATCCTGGCGAAGGCCGGTGCCACGCCGCAGGCGATCAACGCCGCCATCAACGAGCTGCGCAAGGGTCGCACCGCCGACAACGCGTCGGCGGAGAACGCCTACGATGCGCTGAAGAAGTATGCCCGCGACCTCACCGCAGCGGCGCGCGAGGGCAAGCTCGACCCGGTCATCGGCCGGGACGAGGAGATCCGCCGCGCCATCCAGGTGCTGTCGCGCCGCACCAAGAACAACCCCGTCCTCATCGGCGAGCCCGGCGTTGGCAAGACCGCCATCGCCGAGGGCCTGGCCTTGCGCATCGTCAACGGCGACGTGCCCGAGAGCCTGAAGGACAAGCAGCTGCTCGCCCTCGACATGGGCGCGCTGATTGCCGGCGCGAAATATCGCGGCGAGTTCGAGGAGCGCCTGAAGTCCGTGCTGAACGAGGTTCAGTCGGCCGAAGGCGGGGTCATCCTGTTCATCGACGAGATGCACACGCTGGTCGGCGCCGGCAAGGCCGACGGGGCCATGGACGCCTCCAACCTGCTCAAGCCCGCGCTCGCCCGCGGCGAGCTGCATTGCGTGGGCGCCACCACGCTCGACGAATACCGCAAGCACGTCGAGAAGGACGCCGCGCTCGCCCGCCGCTTCCAGCCCGTCTTCGTCAGCGAGCCCACGGTGGAGGACACCGTGTCGATCCTGCGCGGGCTGAAGGAGAAGTACGAGCTCCACCATGGCGTGCGCATCACCGATGCCGCGATCGTGGCCGCCGCGACGCTCTCCAACCGCTACATCACCGACCGCTTCCTGCCGGACAAGGCCATCGACCTCGTCGACGAGGCCTCCGCCCGCCTGCGCATGCAGGTGGACAGCAAGCCCGAGGAGCTCGATGAGCTCGACCGGCGCATCGTCCAGCTGCGGATCGAGCAGGAAGCGCTCAAGAAGGAGACCGATCCAGGCTCGCGTGACCGCCTGGGCCGCCTGACCGGCGAACTCGCCCAGCTCGAGGAGAAGTCCGACGCCCTGACGGCCCGCTGGAAGGCGGAAAAGGAGAAGCTCGGCAGCGCCCAGAAGCTCAAGGAGCAGCTGGAGCAGGCCCGCACGGATCTCGCCAACGCGCAGCGCAAGGGCGAATACCAGCGCGCCGGCGAGCTCGCCTATGGCGTGATCCCCGACCTCGAGAAGAAGCTGAAGGACGTCGAGGGCAGCGAGCAGACCGCGCTTGTCGCCGAGAGCGTCACGGCCAACGACGTCGCCCAGGTGGTGTCGCGCTGGACCGGCGTTCCGGTCGACCGGATGCTCGAGGGCGAACGCGAGAAGCTCCTGAAGATGGAGGAGCAGCTCGCCCGCCGCGTCGTCGGCCAGGCCGAGGCGGTGGCAGCCGTCTCGACCGCCGTGCGGCGCGCCCGCGCCGGCCTGCAGGACCCCAACCGGCCCATCGGCTCGTTCATGTTCCTGGGCCCGACCGGCGTCGGCAAGACCGAGCTCACCAAGGCGCTTGCCTCGTTCCTGTTCGACGACGAGACAGCGCTGATCCGCATCGACATGTCCGAGTACATGGAGAAGCACTCGGTGGCCCGGCTCATCGGCGCGCCTCCCGGCTATGTCGGCTACGAGGAGGGCGGCGCCCTCACCGAAGCCGTGCGCCGGCGGCCCTACCAGGTCGTGCTGTTCGACGAGATCGAGAAGGCTCACGGCGACGTGTTCAACGTGCTGCTGCAGGTTCTCGACGACGGGCGGCTCACGGACGGGCAGGGGCGGACGGTCGACTTCCGCAACACGCTGATCATCATGACCTCGAACCTGGGGGCCGAGTACCTGGTCAACCAGCCCGAGGGCGAGGACAGCGAGGCGGTGCGCACCGAGGTCATGGGCGTGGTGCGGTCGCACTTCCGGCCCGAGTTCCTCAACCGCGTGGACGAGATCATCCTCTTCCACCGCCTGCAGAAGAACCAGATGGGGTCGATCGTCGACATCCAGATGACCCGCCTGCAGAAGCTCTTGGACGAGCGCAAGCTGGTCCTGGAGCTCGATCCGTCGGCCCGCGAATGGCTCGCCAACAAGGGCTACGATCCCGCCTACGGGGCGCGGCCTCTGAAGCGGGTGATCCAGAAGAACGTCCAGGACCCGCTCGCCGAGCTGATCCTGGCCGGCACCGTGAAGGACGGCGACCACGTCCCGGTCCTGGCCGGCCCGGAGGGCCTCCTCATCGGCGACGTCCTGGTGGCGCCCGAGGTGAAGCCGAAGGGCGTGCGGCTCAATTGAGCCTCTGGGATCGGGGCTTCCAGGAAGCTCCCACCCCTCCGCGCGTCATGCCCGGGCTTGGCCCGGGCACCCACGACTTTGGCGCGCCCGACCGGAGTCGTGGATGGCCGGGCCAAGCCCGGCCAGGACGCGGAGAAGGTGTAAAAACAAAAAGGCCGCCCCGTCGGGCGGCCTTTTTCGTTCTCGAACGCGCTCTTCAGCTGCGCTTCTTGGGTCTCAGCCTCACCACCACGTCCACCCGGGCGATCTCCATGCCCTCGGGCGGCTCGGGGAGGGCGGCGAGTTCGACAGGCTGGCCCTTGATGTCCATGAGGACGTTCTCGCCCTCGATGAAGAAGTGGTGGTGGTCGCCGACGTTGGTGTCGAAATAGGTCTTGGCGCCGTCCACGGCGACCTCACGCAGGAGGCCGGCCTCGGTGAACTGGTGCAGGGTATTGTAGATGGTGGCGAGCGACACGGGCACGCGGGCCTTCACGGCCTCCTCGTGCAGCAGTTCGGCCGTGACGTGGCGGTCGCCCTTGGCGAACAGCAGCCAGCCGAGCCCGACGCGCTGCCGGGTCGGACGCAGTCCCACGGTGCGGAGCCGACGACGGAGGTCGTGGAACGGACATCCGCTCTGGTCGGACCAGGCGCCGGACAGCGAGGCAGGGGCGCCCTTGCCGGGCGGTACGGTCGGGATCGAGGCCATGGTTTCCGCGAATGATCGTGCTCGCCTTATGATAGGGAGCGCGGGGGCTGGTCGCAACCCGTTGAAACCCTCATGCCTAACGTTGCCCGGTCAGACGCTTTCGGCGCGGCGGCACGTGTGTTAGGGAGTGCCGTCCGGGTCACCGGGCATATCGCGTCCACCGGGAGCGGCGGGCGCGACAAGAAGCCTCAACGGCGGAACGACATTCGGACGACGGAGCCCCCCGGGGTCATGCAGCAGCGCTCGAGCTATGAATACGAAGACCTTCTCGCCTGCGGACGCGGGGAGATGTTCGGTCCCGGCAATGCACAGCTGCCGCTGCCACCCATGCTGATGTTCGACCGCATCGCCGAGATCAGCGAAACGGGCGGCCCGAACGGCAAGGGATTCATCCGCGCCGAACTCGCGATCAAGCCGGACCTCTGGTTCTTCCCCTGCCACTTCAAGGGCGATCCGGTGATGCCCGGCTGCCTCGGCCTCGACGCGCTCTGGCAGCTCTGCGGCTTCTACCTCGGCTGGCTGGGCGCGGAAGGCCGCGGCCGCGCGCTCGGCGTCGGCGAGGTCAAGTTCGCCGACCAGGTTCTTCCGACCGTCAGCAAGGTGGTGTACGGCGTCGACCTGAAGCGGGTGTTCCGCTCGAAGCTGGTGCTCGGCATCGCCGACGGCTGGCTCGAGGCGGATGGCCGCCGCATCTACGAGGCGAAGGACCTCCGCGTCGGCCTCTTCAAGACCTGAAGCCGCACGCCAGCCCCCGTCGATTTGTCGGGATCAGACGTTCAGAGGAGCCGGCAATTCGGGCCGGCGTCCCACAAGAAGGAGATCGAGAACCATGAGGCGCGTCGTCGTCACCGGCATGGGCATCGTCTCGTCGATCGGAAACAACACCCAGGAAGTCCTCGCATCGCTGCGCGAGGCGCGCTCCGGCATCGTCCGGGCGGATCGCTACGCGGAGCTCGGCTTCCGCTGCCAGGTCCACGGCACCCCCACGCTCGACCCCGCCCAGGTGGTCGACCGCAGGGCCATGCGCTTCCACGCGACGGGCACGGCCTGGAACCACGTGGCCATGGACCAGGCCATCCGGGATGCCGGCCTCGAGGAGAGCGACATCTCCAACGAGCGCACGGGCATCATCATGGGCTCGGGCGGTCCCTCGGCCCGCACGATCGTCGAGGCGGCCGACATCGCCCGCGAGAAGGGGCCCAAGCGCGTCGGGCCGTTCGCGGTGCCCAAGGCCATGTCCTCGACCGCCTCGGCCACCCTCGCGACCTGGTTCAAGATCAAGGGCGTGAACTACTCGATCTCCTCGGCCTGCGCGACGTCGAACCACTGCATCGGCAACGCCTACGAGATGATCCAGTGGGGCAAGCAGGACGTCGTCTTCGCCGGCGGCTGCGAAGAGCTCGACTGGTCGCTGTCGGTGCTGTTCGACGCCATGGGCGCCATGTCGACCAAGTACAACGACACGCCCGCCACCGCGTCCCGCGCCTATGACGCCAACCGCGACGGCTTCGTCATCGCCGGCGGCGCCGGCGTGCTGGTGCTCGAGGAATACGAGCACGCCAAGGCCCGCGGCGCCCGCATCTACGGCGAGATCGTCGGCTACGGCGCGACCTCGGACGGCTACGACATGGTGGCCCCCTCGGGCGAGGGCGCCATCCGCTGCATGCGCCAGGCGCTGGCGACCGTGCGCACGCCGATCGACTACATCAACCCGCACGCCACCTCGACGCCCGTGGGCGACCAGAAGGAGATCGAGGCGATCCGCGAGGTGTTCGGCGCCGGCGAGAAGTGCCCGCCCATCGCCGCCACCAAGTCGCTGACCGGCCACTCGCTGGGCGCCACCGGCGTGCAGGAGGCGATCTACTCGCTGCTGATGATGAACAACGGCTTCATCTGCGAGAGCGCCAACATCCAGGAGCTGGATCCCGCCTTCGCCGACATGCCGATCGTCCGCCAGCGCGTCGACAACGCCAGGCTCGGCACGGTGCTGTCGAACTCCTTCGGGTTCGGCGGCACCAACGCGACGATCGTCATGAAGCACGTGGACGCCTGAGCCCATCTACGCCTGATCCCGCCTGAGCCTGAGCCCACCGAAGGCTGAGTTCTTGGGCCCCGGTCGAGACGACAGAAGCATCGAGGAGACGACCGGGATGACCTCCCTGATGAACGGCAAGCGCGGCCTGATCATGGGCGTCGCCAACGATCACTCCATCGCCTGGGGGATCGCCAAGACGCTCGCGGCCCACGGCGCCGAGCTGGCCTTCACCTACCAGGGCGACGCGTTGCGCAAGCGCGTCGAGCCGCTGGCCAACAGCCTCGGCTCGTCCACGGTGCTGCCCTGCGACGTCGAGGACCTCGCCTCGGTCGATGCCGTGTTCGAGTCCCTGCGCCAGGCCTGGGGCAGCGTCGACTTCGTGGTGCACGCCATCGGCTTCTCGGACAAGAACGAGCTCAAGGGCCGCTACGCCGACACCAGCCGCGAGAACTTCTCGCGCACCATGGTGATCTCCTGCTTCTCCTTCACCGAGATCGCCAAGCGCGCCGCCGCGCTCATGCCGCAGGGCGGGTCGCTGATCACGCTCACCTATGGCGGCTCGACGCGCGTGATGCCGAACTACAACGTCATGGGCGTGGCCAAGGCGGCGCTGGAGGCGAGCGTCCGGTATCTGGCCAGCGACTTCGGCCCGCAGGGCATCCGCGTCAACGCCCTGTCTCCCGGACCGGTGCGCACGCTCGCCGGTGCCGGCATCACCGACGCCCGGCTGATGTTCAACTTCCAGAAGCGCCACGCCCCGCTGCGCCGGACGGTGTCGATCGAGGAGATCGGTGGCTCGGCGCTCTATCTCCTGTCGGAGCTGTCGGCCGGCGTCACCGGCGAGATCCACTACGTCGACAGCGGGTACAACATCATTTCCATGCCGCAGCCCGATGCGCTGAAGACGGTCGACGCGGCCGAGACCGCGGCCGAGCAGATGGTCGCGGGGCGGGCCGCCGAGTGAGCCAGGAGGCGGGGAGCGCCGGCAGCGTCGCCGCCCCCGCGCCGGCGAGACCCGGGCCCGTCGGGGCGCCGAGGGTCGAGGCCGTCGACGTGGCCCGCGGCATCGCCCTCGTGGCAATGGCGATCTACCACTTCACCTGGGACCTCGGCTTCTACCGTTTCATCGACCTGCAGGCCGGCATCGACCCCGGCTGGCGCCTCTTCGCCAAGCTCATCGCCGGCAGCTTCCTGCTGCTGGTCGGGGTCAGCCTCGTGCTGTCCACGCGGACCGGTTTCCGGCCCGGGCCCTACCTGCGCCGGCTGGGTTTCGTCGGGGCCGCGGCCCTGGCCGTCACCGCCATCACCGCCTACACCACCCCGGCCAGCTTCATCTTCTTCGGCATCCTGCACTGCATCGCCCTGTCGAGCGTCCTGGCCCTGCCGCTCCTGCGCGCGCCGCTGTGGTGGCTTGCCCTCGTGGCCGCGCTGGTGGCGGCCGCCCCGTCCGTGCTGGCGAGCCCCGCCTTCGACGGTCCGATGCTGTGGTGGCTGGGCCTGGCGCCCAAGCCCCCGCTCACCAACGACTACGTCCCGATCTTCCCCTGGTTCGCGCCGGTCCTGGCGGGCATCATCGCGGCGCGCGTCGCGGTGGCGCAGGGCTGGGACGTGGCCCTGTCCGGCTGGACCCCGGGGCCCGGGGCGCGCTGGCTGGCGCTCGCCGGACGCCACAGCCTGCTGGTCTACCTCGTGCACCAGCCGCTCTTCTTCGGCATCCTCGGCACGGCGATGTGGCTGGGGCTCCATCCCGGGAACCGCGCGGCCGACAACACCCCCGCCGCCTTCGTCGAGGCCTGCACCGCGACCTGCGTGAAGGCTGGCTCGGACGAGGCTTTCTGCCGGACCACCTGCGGCTGCGTGAGCCGGCGGCTGGGCACGGAAACCACGGGGCGTGCCCTCGGCGGCCGGCCCGTCGGAGACGACGAGGCCCGCATCCGCGAGGCTGCCCAGCTCTGCCGGGCCGAGACGCTCGACAAGGCCCCTTGAGATCCCGCCTCCCGGGTGCTCGACGTCCGGACGCGCGAGCTCCGTGAACGGGTCCGTGCCTAGCCAAAGCTAGGAATCGATTCAGGAACTATCCTTCGCAACATACGTTGCTCCCCCGCTGACGGCCGCCAGGGGAGCCGACCCATGAGCGAAGCGACCACCACCACCGACCATGACGAGATCCGGCGCTGGACCGAGGCGCGAGGCGGCCGGCCGTCCCGCGTGCGGGGCAGCGCCGACAAGGGCGGCGCCGGCAAGAACGGACCAGGCATCCTGCGGCTCGACTTCGGCGAGCCGGACGACAGCCTCGAGGAGATCTCCTGGGACGACTTCTTCGAGATCTTCGAGGCCAGCGAGCTCGCGCTTCTCCACCAGGACAAGACGTCCGACGGCAAGCAGAGCCGCTTCAACAAGCTCGTCCATCGCAACGACAAGGGTTGAGGAGAGCAACCGTTGGCAGACACCATCCTGATCACCGGCGGCGCCGGCTTCATCGGCCGGCGCGTCGCCCAGGCGGTCCTCGCCCGCGGGCACCGCGTCCGCATTCTCGACAGCCTCATCGACCAGGTTCACGGCGGCGCGCCGCCGGAGGGCCTGGCGGCCGAGGCCGAGTTCGTCACCGCCGACGTGCGCGACGAGGCGGCGGTCAAGCGTGCGCTGGCCGGTGTCGACAAGGTCGTCCACCTCGCCGCCGAGGTGGGCGTGGGCCAGAGCATGTACGCGGTGGACCGCTACGTGTCCGTCAACGACCTGGGCACGGCCATCCTGTTCCAGCAGTTAATCGACGCCCGCGTTCGCCGCGTCGTCGTGGCCTCCTCGATGAGCATCTACGGCGAAGGGCTCTACCGCACCGTGGACGGCTCGGTCGTCGAGGACGCCCACCGGACCGGGCGCCCGGCCGCGGCCGGCTCATGGGATCCCCTCGATCGCGACGGCCGACCGCTCGTGCCCCTGCCCACCCCGGAGTGGAAGCGGCCCAGCCTTGCGTCGGTCTACGCCCTCACGAAATACGTCCAGGAGCGCCTGACCCTCACCTTGGCTCCGGCCTACGGCATGGAGGGCGTGGCGCTCCGCCTGTTCAACGTCTACGGACCCGGCCAGGCCCTTTCCAATCCTTATACCGGCGTGCTCGCCATCTTCGCGTCCCGCCTTCTGAACGGCGAGAGGCCGCTGGTGTTCGAGGACGGCCTGCAGCGCCGCGACTTCGTCCACGTCGATGACGTCGCGGAGGCTTTCGCGCTGGCGCTGGAAAGCCCGTCCGCCCCGGGCCACGTCTTCAACGTCGGCAGCGGGCGGGACAGGTCGATCCTGGAGATCGGCACCGCGCTGGCGGCCGCCATGGGGCGGCCGGAGCTCACGCCCGAGACCGTCGGCAAGGCCCGCATCGGCGACATCCGGCACTGCTTCTGCGATGGCCGGCTGGCGCAGGAGATGCTCGGCTTCCAGGCCAGGCGCGACTTCGGGGAAGGTCTCGCCGACCTCGCCGACTGGGTGGCCGGCCAGACGGCGCAGGACCGCGTCGCCGAGGCGAAGGCCGAGCTCGAGAAACGAGGGCTCGTCGCATGACCGGCGGCCCGGTTCTCGTCACCGGCGGCGCCGGCTTCATCGGCGCCAACCTCGCCGACAGCCTCGCGGCCGCGGGAGAGGACGTCGTCGTGTTCGACTCGCTCGCGCGCCCCGGCGTCGAGCACAATCTGGACTGGCTGGCGCGACGCCATGGACATCGGATCCGCTTCGTGCGGGCCGACATCCGCGACCGCGGTGCCGTCGACATGGCGGTGGCGGAGGCGGGCTCCGTGTTCCATTTCGCCGCGCAGGTCGCGGTCACCACCAGCTTGACCGATCCCCGCTCCGACTTCGACGTGAATGCCGCCGGCACCCTCAACGTCCTGGAGGCGGTGCGGCGGCGGGACGGGGCGGTGCCGCTCGTCTTCGCCTCGACCAACAAGGTCTATGGCGACCTGGCCGACATCGCGCTGGAGCGCGGCCAGACCGCCTACGTCCCTGTCTCGCCCGACGTCCGCGACCACGGCGTCGACGAGCGCCGACCCCTCGACTTCCATACGCCCTACGGATGCTCCAAGGGTGCGGCCGACCAGTACGTCCTCGATTATGCCCGCAGCTTCGGCCTGCCGGCCGCGGTCCTGAGGATGAGCTGCATCTACGGGCCGCTACAGCGCGGCACCGAGGACCAGGGCTGGGTGGCCCATTTCCTCATCCGCGGGCTCGCCGGCGCGCCGATCACCATCTACGGCGACGGGTGCCAGGTCCGCGACGTGCTGCATGTCGGGGACGCCGTCGCGGCCTACCGGGCCTGCCGGGACGCCATGCCGGCGGTGGCCGGCCGGGCCTTCAATCTGGGCGGCGGGCCGGACAATGCGGTGAGCCTGCGGCAGGTGCTGGCGCAGATCGAGGACATCGTCTGCCGTCCGGTGAAGGCCGACCTCGCCGACTGGCGGGCGGGAGACCAGCGCTACTACGTCTCCGACACGCGCCGGGCCATGGACGCACTGGGCTTGCCCCGCCCCCGGTCCTGGCGGGAGGGCCTGGCCGATCTCGCCGACTGGCTGCGCGCCGAAGGGCGCGTGGCGGTGGAGGCGGCGGCATGAGGGTCGCGCTGGTCAATCCGGCCTGGAGCTTCGAGCACTCGATCTATTTCGGGTGCCGGGCGCCTCACCTGCCCCTCGAGCTCGGCTACGCCCGGGCTCTGCTGGAGCAGGCGGGGCACGCCGTCCTGATGCTCGACGGCGCACTGGATGCGCTGGACAACGTTGCACTCGCCGAGGCCGTGGCCGACTTCGGACCCGACATGACGGTCGTGACGACCGCGCCCACCTACCTGTTCTGGCGCTGTGCCCAGCCCGAACTCGGCATTCCGCGACAGTTCCTCGACGCCCTCGCGGGCCGCGGCGGACGAACCGTCGCGGTGGGCCCGCACGGGTCGGCCACGCCGGCTCCCACGCTCGCCAAGCTCGGCGTCGACGTCGTCGTCAGGGGCGAATGCGAGGACATCGTCGCCCGTCTCGCCGAGGGCGGCCCGCTGGGCGAGGTGCCTTCGGTCGCCTTCGCGCAGGACGGCGACCTGGTGGTCACCGGCGGACCGCACGCGGCCCGGTTCACCGACCTCCCGTCGCTGCGATGGCCCGATGGGTGGATCGCTCGCCACCACCATCATCACCATCGGTTCGAGGCCGAACCCGACGGGCCCGGTGCCGAAGTCGAGGCCTCGCGCGGCTGCCCCTATCACTGCAGCTTCTGCGCCAAGATCGACTTCCGCGACGCGTACCGGCGGCGTGACCTGGCTCCGCTGCTGGCGGAGATCGACGGCCTCGTCGCGCAGGGCGTCACCTATCTCTACTTCATCGACGAGATCTTCCTGCCCAACAAGGCGCTGCTCGACGCCCTCGTGGACCGCCCGGTACGCTTCGGCATCCAGACGCGCATCGATCTGTGGAAGCCGGACATGCTGGATCTTCTCGGGCGGTCGGGCTGCGTGTCGATCGAGGCCGGCGTCGAAAGTCTCACGGTCGAAGGCCGCGCCGCGCTCGACAAGAACTGCCGGATGTCGACCGACGACCTCACGCAGCGCCTGATCCACGCTCGCAGCTGCGTCCCCTTCGTGCAGGCGAACCTCATCGCCGTGGCCGACGACGATGCCCATCTCGTGGCGACCTGGCGGGACACCCTCCAGCGCCACGGCGTCTGGGCCAACGATCCCGTGCCGCTCTATCCTTATCCGAGCTCGCCGGACTACCGGAAGCTGTTCGGCGACCCGGACGACCATGCCTGGGAGCGGGCGCACGCCTGGTACCTGGCCCAGTTCGATCGCTTCAGCGACATCCAGGAACAGCGTCCGCTCGCCTTGCCCGAGCTCGAAGCCGCCTGCGGGTGCAGGTGACATGACGGCCGTCCCGCTCATCATCACGACGGATGCCGTCGGGGGTGTCTGGACCTATGCCTGCGATCTCGCGGCCGGCCTGGCCCAGCAAGGCTTCGCGCCGCTGCTCGCGGTCGTCGGACCCAACGCCTCCACCGCGCAGCGGGACGCCGTCGCCGCGCTGCCCGGCGTGACGCTGCGCGACACGCGCCTGCCACTCGATTGGGTGGCCGACGGGCCGGCCGAGATCCGCGGCGGGGCCGAGGCCCTGGCGGGCCTCGCGCGCGAGATCGGGGCGGCAGCGGTTCTGCTGCACGCGCCCGCCTTCGCCGTCGCGGACTACGCGCAGCCGGTCATTGCCGTGCACCACTCCTGCCAGGCCACGTGGTGGCAGGCGGTGAGACCGGGCGAACCGATGCCGCCGGATTTCGCCTGGCGAACCGGCTGCGTCGCGGCTGGCCTCGCGGCGGCCGATCTCATGCTCGCTCCCACCGCGGCGCACGCCGCGGCGGTTGCGGCCGCCTATGGCCTGCGGCACGCGCCCCGCGTCGTGCACAACGGGCGCAGTGCCACCTCCGAAGTCCTCGTGACGCGGGAGCCGTTCGTCCTGACGGCGGGCCGGCTGTGGGATGAGGGCAAGAACCTGGCGGCCCTCGACGCCGCCGCCGCGGACCTGCGCGCCCCGCTGCTGGCCGCGGGGCCCCTGGACAGTCCCTGGGGACGGGTGAGCCTCGCCAACGGCAAGGCTCTGGGGCCGACGGACGCGGCGGGCGTGCGGCGCTGGATGGCCGCGGCGTCCGTGTTCGCGTCGACGGCGCTGTACGAGCCCTTCGGCTATTGCGTGCTGGAGGCGGCCCAGTGCGGCTGCGCCCTGGTCCTCTCGGACACGCCGGGCTTCCGGGAGCTGTGGGACGGTGCCGCGCTGTTCGTGCCGGCGCGCGAACCCGCCGCCATCGCGGCGACGCTCAACGCCCTGCTCGCCGACACGGCCCGGCGCGAGAGCCTCGGCAACGCGGCCCGGCAGCGCGCCGGCCGCTACGGCGCGGGCCGCATGGCCCGCGAGATGGCGACGCTGATCCACGGTGTCGCGGGCACGCGGCGCGGAGCGGCCGCATGAAGGTCGTCTACTTCACGCACTCGCTGGCCTCCTGCTGGAACCACGGCAACGCGCACTTCCTGCGCGGCGTCCTGCGCGAGCTCGTGCATGCCGGACACGCGGTGACCGCCCTCGAGCCGCGCGACGCGTGGAGCCTGCGCAACCTGCTCGACGATGCCGGGCCGCAGGGGCTTTCGGCGTGGAGGCAGGCCTATCCCGAGCTGGAGGCCACCAGCTACGGCCCCGGGCTCGACCTCGCCGCGGCGGTCGACGGGGCCGACCTCGTCATCGTGCACGAGTGGAACGACCCGAGCCTCGTCGCGGGCCTCGGCGGCCTGCGCCGGTCGGGGGCGCGCTTCACCCTCCTGTTCCACGACACCCATCATCGCGCGGTCAGCGCGCCGGCCGAGATGGAGCGTTTCGACCTCGACGGCTATGACGGTGTCCTGGCCTTCGGCGAGACGCTGGCCGAGGTCTATCGTCGGACGGGCTGGGGACGCAGGGTCTTCGTCTGGCACGAGGCCGCCGACACGCGCCTGTTCACGCCGCCCGCCATCGAGGAACCGCGCCGGGGGCTGGTCTGGATCGGCAACTGGGGCGACGGCGAGCGCAGCGCCGAACTGGAGCGCTTCCTCCTGGCGCCCGCCCGCGACGCCGGCCTGCCCCTCGACATCTACGGCGTCCGGTATCCCGAGGAGGCGCTGTCCATGCTCGCGCGATACGGGGCGCACTGGCGGGGATGGCTCGCCAACGCCCTCGCGCCCTCCGTCTTCGCGCGCCACACCGCGACGGTGCACGTGCCCCGCCGCTTCTACGTCGAGGCCCTGCCGGGCATCCCGACGATCCGCGTCTTCGAGGCGCTGGCGTGCGGCATCCCGCTCGTGTCCTCGCCCTGGAACGACAGCGAGCATCTGTTCGCGCCCGGCGAGGATTTTCTCGTCGCGGACACCACCGACGCGATGACGGCGCATCTGCGCGCTCTCGACGCGGATCCTGCCCTTGCCGCGGCCATTTCCGGCCATGGCCTCGCCACCATCCTGTCCCGCCATACCTGCCGGCATCGCATGGACGAGCTCCTTGCCATCGTCGATTCGATCGCCAGGTCCCCCGCCCCGGAGACGGCTCCATGAAGATCGCGTTCTACGGCTCCAGCCTGCTCTCGTCCTACTGGAACGGCGCCGCGACCTACTATCGGGGTCTCCTGGCCGACCTCGCCCGCCGCGGGCACACGATCACCTTCTACGAGCCCGACGCCTTCGACCGGCAGGCGCACCGCGACATGGACCCGCCGGCCTGGGCCGCGGTGAAGGTCTATCCGGCCACCGAGGAGGCCGTTCGGTCGGTCTGCGAGGAGGCCGCCGCGGCCGACGTCGTGGTGAAGGCCAGCGGCGTCGGTGTCTTCGACGACGAGCTTCTCGCGGGTCTCCTGGCGGCGGCGCGGCCGGGCGCGATCACGATCTTCTGGGACGTCGACGCGCCGGCGACGCTGGCCGAGTTGCAGGGGTTCGCGGGCCATCCGCTGCGTCGCGCCCTGCCGCGGCTCGACCTCGTACTCACCTATGGGGGCGGGCCGCCGGTCGTCGCCGCCTACGAGGCGCTCGGCGCGCGCCGCTGCGTGCCGATCTACAACGCGCTCGACCCGTCGACGCACCACCCCGTCGCGCCCGACCCGCGCTTTGCCGCGGACCTCTCGTTCCTCGGCAACCGCCTGCCGGACCGGGAAGCCCGGGTGGAGGAGTTCTTCCTCCGGCCGGCGGCTCGCCTCACCGACAAGTCGTTCCTCCTGGGCGGCGCGGGCTGGGAAAGCAAGGGTCTGCCCGGCAACGTCCGTCACCTCGGCCACGTCTACACGCGCGAGCACAACGCCTTCAACCGGACGCCACTGGCCGTGCTGAACGTGGCCCGCGACAGCATGGCCGCGGTCGGCTTCTCGCCCGCCACGCGGGTCTTCGAGGCCGCCGGGGCGGGCGCCTGCCTGATCACCGACGCCTGGGAGGGGATCGAGCAGTTTCTCAAGCCGGGCGAGGAGGTGCTGGTGGCGCGCGACGGCATCGACGTGGCCGAGATCCTGGAAGAGCTGACGCCCGAGCGCGCCGGCCTCATCGGGCGGCACGCCTTCGCCCGCGTGCTGGCCGAGCACACTTACGTCCGGCGCGGAGGGCAGGTCGACGCCATCCTGCGCGAGGAGGCCGGCCGGCCGCGCGAGAGGTCGGTCGCGTGATCCGGGGCGCGTCTTCCGCGACGCGCCCGTTGCGCGTCGTCGTCTTCGGTCTCAGCCTGTCCTCGTCGTGGGGTAACGGCCACGCGACGACCTACCGGGCCTTGCTGCGCGCCTTCGCTGAACGGGGTCACGACGTGCTGTTCCTCGAGCGGGACCAGCCCTGGTATGCGGGCCATCGCGACCTCACCGACCCCGACTGGTGCCGACTGCGTCTCTATGAGGGCGAGCGGGGGCACGAGGACTTCGCCGACGAGGTGAGGGCGGCCGACGCCGTCATCGTCGGGTCCTATGTCCCCGACGGCCGCGCCGTGGGGCAGTTCGTCCAGCGGACCGCCGAGGGCGTGACGGCCTTCTACGACATCGATACGCCGGTGACCCTGTCGGCCCTCGCGCGCGGCGAATGCACCTACCTCGATGCCGATCTGGTGGCGGGCTACGACGTCTACCTGTCATTCACCGGCGGGCCCACCCTCGCCCGGATCGAGCGGCGCTGGGGCTCGCCGGCCGCGCGGGCCCTCTTCTGCACGGTGGACACCGATCTCTACCGGCCCGTCCCGACGCGGCCGCGCTGGGACCTGTCCTACATCGGCACCTACAGTCCGGATCGTCAGCCCACCTTGCAGCGGCTGCTGCTCGAACCGGCCCGCCGCGCGCCCGACCTGCGCTTCGCGGTGGCGGGTCCGCTCTATCCCGACACGATCCACTGGCCCGACAACGTCGAGCGCTTCGACCACGTGGCGCCAGCGGACCACCCGGCCTTCTACGGGGCCAGCCGCTACACGCTCAACGTCACCCGCGCCGACATGATCGCCGCCGGGCACAGTCCCAGCGTCCGCCTCTTCGAGGCCGCGGCGTGCGAGACGCCGATCCTGTCGGACCGCTGGGAAGGACTGGAGACCTTCTTCCGGCCCGGCCGCGAGATCCTGCTTCCCGGCGATGCGAACGAGGTCGTCCAGATCCTGCGCGACCTGCCCGAGACGCGCCGGCGCGCCATCGCGTCGGGCGGCGCGGCGCGCATCCGCGACCGCCACGACGCCCGCGCCAGGGCGGGGCAGCTCGAGGACGACCTCATGGAAGCCAAGGCGCGGCTGACCGCGGGAGGAGCGGCCCGCGCGAGTTGAGTTTGGTCGGTCGTATGCACGGCCCGCGCGGTGAACCATGAACAAACCCACGCGTTGGCCCTCTGCGAAATCGAGAGTGACCGACCATGAAAAACGCACAACGCGACCTCGTCCTGGTGGCCGGAGGGGCGGGGTTCCTGGGCTCGCATCTGTGCGATGCCCTCATCGCCAAAGGCAACCGGGTCGTCTGCCTGGACAGCTTTCGGACCGGGCGGCGCCGCAACGTCCATCACCTCGAAGGGGAAGCGGCTTTCGACCTGGTGGAGGGCGACATCGTCCGGGGCATTCCCACATCGATCAGGCGATCCGAGGTGCCGCTGCGCGCCATCTACAACCTGGCCTGTCCGGCATCTCCGCCGCACTATCAGGCCGATCCTGAGCACACCATGCTCACCAGCGTGCTCGGCACCCGCAACCTGCTCCGCCTGGCCGAAGCCCATGGCGCGCGGCTGCTGCAGGCCTCGACGAGCGAGGTCTACGGAGACCCGGAAATCCACCCGCAGCGCGAGGGCTACTGGGGCAACGTGAACCCCACCGGTCCGCGGGCCTGCTACGACGAAGGCAAGCGGGCGGCCGAGGCCCTGTGCTTCGACTTCGAGCGCCTGGGGCGGGCCGAGGTCCGCGTGGCGCGGATCTTCAACACCTACGGCCCGCGCATGGCGGCCGACGACGGGCGCGTCGTGTCCAACGTCGTGACGCAAGCCCTCGCGGGCGCGCCGATCACCGTCTACGGCGACGGCAGCCAGACGCGCTCCTTCTGCTACGTGGCGGACCTGATCGAGGGGCTCATGGGGCTGATGGCCCTCGACCGCGCGCCGTCCGGCCCGGTGAACATCGGCAATCCCGAGGAGCTGACCGTGAGCGATCTCGTCGATCGCGTGCTGGCCCGCACCGGCTCCAGCTCGCAACTCACCTATCGGCCCCTGCCGGTCGACGACCCACGCCGCCGCAGGCCCGACATCTCCAGGGCCCGCGAGCTCCTCGGCTGGGCGCCGCGCACCTCTCTCCAGGAAGGGCTCGAGGCGACCATCGCCTGGTTCGCGGACGAGGCCGGGACCACCCGGGTGGCGGCGCGGCCCGCCGCCCTCGCCAGCGCCCGCGTCTAGGGGCCGGCCATGAGCACCCGCCGCAAGGTCCGCGTCGCCATCGTCGGTGTCGGCAACTGCGCCTCGTCCTTCGTGCAGGGGCTCACCTACTATGCCGACGCCGCCGACAACGAGCCCGTCCCCGGCCTGATGCATGTCGAGCTGGGAGGGTACCGCATCGGCGACGTCGAGGTGGTGGCCGCCTTCGACGTTTCGGCCAGGAAGGTCGGGCGCGATCTTTCCGAGGCGATCTTCGCCTCGCCCAACAACACGATGCGCTTCGCCGAACCGAAGCCGGGCGGCGTGCGTGTCCGACGCGGACCCACGCTCGACGGCATCGGGCGCTATCTGCGCGACGACGTGCCCGAATCCGACGAGGCCGTGGCCGACGTCGCGGCGGTCCTGCGCGAGAGCGGCGCCGACGTCGTCGTGTCCTGGCTGCCGGTCGGGTCCCAGGAGGCGACCGAGTGGTACGCCACGCAGGCCCTCGAGGCGGGCTGCGGCTTCGTCAACTGCATCCCCGTGTTCATCGCGAGCCATGCGGACTGGCGCCGCCGCTTCGAGGAGCGCGGCCTGCCGCTCATCGGCGACGACATCAAGAGCCAGGTCGGCGCGACGATCGTCCATCGTGTCCTGACGACGCTGTTCCGTGACCGGGGCGTGCGGCTCGACCGCACCTACCAGCTGAACTTCGGCGGCAACGCCGACTTCCTGAACATGCTCGAACGCGAGCGCCTGGAGTCGAAGAAGCTGTCCAAGACGCGAGCGGTCACGAGCATGCTCGATGTCCCGCTGGCGGCCGAGGACGTCCATGTCGGGCCGAGCGACCACGTGCCGTGGCTCGAGGATCGCAAGTGGTGCCACATCCGCATGGAGGGGACGACGTTCGGCGGCGTGCCTCTCAACCTGGAGCTGAAGCTCGAGGTCTGGGACTCGCCCAACTCCGCCGGCGTCGTGATCGATGCGGTGCGCTGCGCCAAGCTGGCGCGCGACCGCGGCATCGGCGGCGCCCTGACCGGCCCCTCCAGCTACTTCATGAAATCCCCGCCCGACCAGGTGCCCGACGCCGAGGCCCGGGCCCGCACGCTCCGGTTCATCGCCGGGGAGGCGTGAGGCGGTGGCGACCCTGGTCCACCTCGTGCGCCATGCCAGCCACGCGGTCGTGGATTCCACCCTCGTGGCCCGCGCTCCCGGCGTGAGCCTGTCCGAGACGGGCCGCGCCGAAGCCGCCGCCCTGGCCGCCAGGCTCGCGCGTGAGGAAGTCGAGGCGCTGTTCTCGAGCCCGCGCCAGCGCTGCGGCGAGACGGCGGCCATCCTGGCGGAGCGGATCGCGCTGCAACCGGCCGCGGATCCCCTGCTCGACGAGCTCGATGCGGGGGGGTGGACCGGCCGTCGCTTCGCCGACCTGGCGGACGATCGCGACTGGACGCGCTGGAACGCGAGCCGCGCGATGGCGGCGGCCCCGGACGGCGAAGACGCCTTCGCGCTGCAGGCCCGCGGGATGGCGTTCCTGCGCCGGGTCGCACGCGACTGGCCGGACGCCGGCGTGGTCGCGGTAAGCCATGCCGAGCCCATCCGGATGCTCGTGCTGGCCGCGCTCGGTCTGGGGCCCGACGCCTGGCCCAGGATCGCGCTGGACCCGGCGTCGCTGACGACGCTCCGCGTGCAGGACGATCGGCTCACGCTGATGCGGCTCAACGAGAGGGCCGCGCCATGAAGATCGTGATCTTCGGGCTCTCGGTCTCCTCATCGTGGGGCAATGGCCACGCCACGCTGTGGCGCGGACTGATCGCGGCGCTCGGCAAGCTCGGGCACGAGGTCGTCTTCTACGAGCGCGACCAGCCCTGGTACGCGCAGCATCGCGACGCGACGCATGTGCCGGGCTGCGAACTCATCCTCTACCGGGACTGGCGCGAGATCCGCGTCCGTGCCGGCCACATGCTCGGTGCCGCCGACGCGGCCATCGTGACGTCCTACTGCCCCGACGGCATCGCCGCCCTCGCGCTTCTGCGCCGCGAGAGGGCTCCGCTGAAGGTGTTCTACGACCTCGACACGCCGGTCACCCTGTCGCTCATCGCGCGTGGCGAGCCCCAGACGGCAATCGGCCCGGAGGGGCTCGCCGACTACGATCTCGTGCTGAGCTACACCGGCGGCCCTGCCCTGCAGCGCCTGCGCGACGATCTCGGCGCGCGTGCGGTGGTGCCGCTTTACGGCCATGCCGATCCGGCCGTTCATCGCCCGGCGGCGCCCCGGGCGGCCTTCCAGGCCGACCTGTCCTACATCGGCACCTACGCACCGGACAGGCAGGCGGGCGTCGAGGCCTTCTTCGTGGAGCCCGCGCGGCTGGCGCCGTGGCGCCGCTTCGTCCTGGCCGGGGCGCAGTACCCGCAGGACTTTCCCTGGACGCAGAACATCCACTTCGTCCGGCATCTTCCTCCCGTCGACCATCCGGCCTTCTACGCCTCGTCCCTGCTCACCCTGAACGTGACGCGCGAGGCCATGGCCGAGGCCGGCTGGTGCCCGTCCGGCCGGCTCTTCGAGGCGGCGGCATGCGGGGCGGCGATCGTGTCGGACGCATGGCCCGGGCTCGAGGACTTCTTCGAGCCCGGCCGCGAGATCATCGTGGCGCGCGACACGCAGGACGTCCTGGCGGCGCTGTCCGAGCCGCCGGAGGCGCTGGCCGGCATCGGCAGCGCGGCCCGCGCCCGGCTGCTCGAGCAACACACGGCGCGGCGGCGGGCGGACACGCTGGTCTCCGCGCTGGAGACAGCGCTCGCCGTGCGCCGCACGGCCAACGTCGCCAAGGAGGTCTGACATGTGGGGTATCATTCCGGCAGCCGGACGGGGCACCCGCATCCAGCCGCTGGCCTTCTCGAAGGAACTGCTGCCCGTCGGCACGCGGACCGACGGCGAAACGGAACGGCCCTGCGCCGTCAGCGAATACCTGGTCGAGCGCATGCTGCGGGGCGGGGCGGACAAGATCTGCTTCGTCATCGCCCCCGGCAAGTCGGACATCCTCGACTACTACGGCGCGGCCTATGGCCCGGCCGCCATCGCCTATGTGGTGCAGCCCCGGGCAAGCGGCCTGTGCGATGCGGTCTTCCGGGCCCTGCCCCTGATCCACCCCGACGAACCCGTCGTCGTGGGCCTGCCGGACACGGTCTGGTTCCCGGCCGACGCGCTCGCGGTGCTGCCGTCGCACACCCTGAGCTTCCTCCTCTTTCCCGTCGAGCGGCCCGAGGTCTTCGACGCGGTGGTCTGCGACGACGACGGCCGCGTCCAGGCCATCGACGTGAAGAGCACGCCGGTGCGCTCCCGCTGGATCTGGGGAGCGTTCAAGATGCCGGGTCGGGTCTTCGGCGAACTGCGGGATCTCTGGCTGGAACGCCAGTGCCGGGACGAATACTTCGGCACGCTGGTCAACGCCTGGATCGCACGGGGCGGGCGCGCGGAGGCCGTGAAGGCGGGGTCGCGCTACGTCGACGTGGGCACCCTCAACGGCTACCGCGCGGCTCTCGGGCTGCTGCACGACCCCGGCATGCTCGCCGCCGAAGGCCGCGGCGCGACGTTGGGCCGGCCCGAGGGTCGACCGTTCGAAGGCCCCGTGCCGACGGCGCGCGACGCAGCATCGGGGAGGCCGTCATGAGCGCGCACCGGCAGGTCGATCCCGAAGAGATCCGCCGCAGGGCCGACGCGCTCGGGCCGTGGTTCCACAACATCGACCTGGGCGGCGTCTGGACGGCGCCGGACCACTTCCTGGGGGACTACCCAGGCGCCAAATGGGCGGGGTTCTCGCACGCCCTACCGGCGGACCTGACCGGCAAATCGGTTCTCGACATCGGCTGCAACGGCGGGTTCTACGCCATCGCCATGAAGCGGCGCGGCGCCGCGCGCGTGGTCGCCATCGACAGCGACGAGGACTACCTGGCCCAGGCCCGTTTCGCCGCCGAAGTGCTCGAGCAGGACATCGAGTTCCACCGCCTCGACGTCTACGACGTCGGCGCGCTCGGCGAGCGCTTCGACCTCGTGCTGTTCATGGGCGTGCTCTACCACCTTCGCCACCCGCTCCTCGCGCTCGACCTCATCCGCGAGCACGTCGCGGGCGACATGATGGTGTTCCAGGCCCTGCAGCGCGGCGTGGCCGACGGCGAGCCACCGGCCGAGGATTATCCCTTCTCGGAAACCGCGGTCTTCGACCGGCCCGACTGGCCCCGGCTGCATTTCGTCGAACGGCGCTATGCGCGCGACCCCACCAACTGGTGGATCCCCAACGGGCCCTGTGCCGCGGCCATGCTGCGCAGCGCCGGCTTCGCCATCGAGAGCCGGCCCGAGCCCGAGGTTTTCGTCTGCCGGCTCGCCGAGCGCCCGGCCGACGCCGTCCCCGTCTATCCGGCCCGTGGGAGGACCCGATGATCGAAGCCGCCATGATCTGGAACGAGCCGAACAACAAGTCGCACTGGGACCCGCTCATCGATCCCGACTGGTCGCGTTTCGCCGAGATGGCGATTCTCGCCGGCCGCGCCATCCGGGCGGAGAACGACAGGCTTCCGCGGGCGCTGGGCGGCATGTCGCCGATCGATCCCGGCTTCGTGCGCAACATGGCCGACCGCGGCGTCTTCAACGAGATCGACGTGGTCGCCGTGCACGGGTTCCCGCTCGACTGGAACCTGTGGACGATCCACGAATGGCCGGAGAAGCTCGACGAGATCCGCGCCGTGACGAGCCTGCCGCTCTGGGTCTCGGAAGTCGGCGTCTCGAGCTTCGGCGCGGAAGAGGTGCAGGCCTGGGGCCTCGAGCGGACGGCGGCGCTGCTCGTCGGCCGCGTGCCGCGGATCCACTGGTACAGCCTCTACGACCTGCCCAAGGCGTGGCCGGCCACCACCCGCCACAAGGAGGCGGAAGGGTCCTCCTACTACCGGCATTTCCACATGGGCCTGTTGCGCGAGGACGGCACGCCGAAGCCGGCGCTGGCGCTCTACGAGCGCCATGCCGCGCAGATGGGGCTCTGCCAATGGTTCCACTTCGAGGACCCGCGCCTCGACGAGGCCGTCGGCTGGATGAAGCGGCTCGGGGTCAAGTATCTGCGCACGGGCCTGTCCTGGGCCGACAGCTTCCGGCCCGGCGCGCTCGACTGGTTTGACCGCCAGATGGAAGCGCTGGCGCCCTTCGACGTCACCGTGACCTTCTGCTTCACCCCGGAGCATCGCGGGATCGAGCCGCATCACACGAGCCCGCCCATCGATCCGCGCGAGTTCGCGGAGTTCTGCGGCAGCATGATCCGGCGCTACGCGCCGGCGCGCGCGGTCGCGGCGTGAGGCGGACGTGCCCCGCTCCGGTCTCCATCCGCGCGCGCTGCTGAAGCTCGCGGCGTCGGGCTGCTGGCCCTTCGGCCGGTCGGCCGCCGTGGTCGTGGCGCACCCCGACGACGAGACGCTGGGGGCCACGGCGATGCTCGCGCGCTTTCGGCGCCTGGCTCTGGTGCACGTCACGGACGGCGCGCCGCGATCCCTGCACGATGCGCGGCGGGCCGGCTTCGCGACGGCCGCCGCCTATGCCGCGGCACGGCGCGGCGAACTCGACGCCGCGCTGGCCCTGCTGTCCGTCCCGCGGCATCGCCGTCATGCGCTGGGCATCGCGGACCAGGGCGCGACCGCTGCCATCCGCGGGATCGCCCGCGCCCTCCTGCCACGGCTGGCCGGCCGGGACATCGTCGTCACGCACGCGTTCGAAGGCGGGCACCCCGACCACGACGCGGTCAGCGTCGCCGTCCATGCCGCCGTGGCCCTGCTTCACGTGGCGGGGCGCAAGGCGCCCGTGGTGCTGGCCATGCCGCTGTATCGGGACGACGGGTCCGGCGCCTT
This sequence comes from uncultured Alsobacter sp., assembly GCF_945952055.1. Classification (GTDB taxonomy): domain Bacteria; phylum Pseudomonadota; class Alphaproteobacteria; order Rhizobiales; family Beijerinckiaceae; genus Alsobacter. The sequence continues at coordinate 120,729 of NZ_CAMFHB010000005.1, read as the reverse complement.
CCTGCGGGGCTTTCGCGACCGCCGGCCGGCCGACACGGCGGCCGTGCGCCTGCCGCCCGCCCTGCGCGACGTGAAGGGCCGCATGATCGCGGCGTTTCGCACGCAGGCCGCCACGCTGGCGCGCTTCGACCAGCGGATCGAAGCCCTGCGGCTCGCCGCCGCGCCCGACCTGAGCAGGCCGCCCAATGCCGGGCGCGTCCTCTACGACCGCTTCGGCTGGGGCATGAACTCCACCGCCTTCCTGCGTCGCGCCCGCATGGCGCGCCGGGCCCTCGGGCTGTCCCCGCTCGCCGGCCTGCCCGCCGCGCGCCGCCCCGGTCCGTGGTCATGGCGACCCCTGCCATGAGCCCGCACGTCCTCACCGTCGCCTATCCCTTCGCGCCCGTCGGCCCCGACGCGGTGGGTGGCGCCGAGCAGATCGCCGCGGCGCTCGACGCCGCGCTCGTCGAGGCCGGTTGCCGCTCGACGGTGGTCGCCTGCGCGGGCTCCGTCGTCAGCGGCGTGCTGCGCTCCGTCCCGGCTCATGCCGGACGGATCGAGGAAACCGCCCGGCTGTCGATCCATGCGCATGTGCGGGCCGCCATCGACGCCTCCCTTATGGAGGACGACGTCGACCTCGTGCACCTGCATGGCATCGACGCCGCCGAGACCCTGCCGCCCCCCGGCGTGCCCGCCCTCCTCACCCTGCATCTTCCGGTGGACTGGTACCCGCCCGCCCTGATCCGGGAGCCTCCCGCGGACCTGACGCTGGTGCCCGTGTCGGCAAGCCAGGCGCAGGGGCTGCCGCCGGAGGCCCGCGCGGTGCCCCCCATCGAGAACGGCGTTCCGGTCGAGGACCTCGCCCGCGCGCGGCATGCCCGCCGCGGCTTCGCGCTCGTTCTCGGCCGGGTCTGTCCGGAAAAGGGCGTGCACCTGGCTCTCGACGCCGCGATCCGCGCGGAGATCCCGTGCCTCGTCGCGGGGGAGACGTTCAACTACGCGGCGCATCGCCGCTATTTCGACGACGAAGTCCTGCCGCGCCTCGACCGCCAGCGACGCTGGCTCGGACCCGTCGACTTCCAACGCAAGCGCAGGCTCCTCAGCGCGGCGCGCTGCGTTCTCATCCCCTCCCTCGTCCCGGAGACGAGTTCGCTCGTCGCCAGGGAGGCCGCCGCGTGCGGCACGCCGGTGATCGCGTTTCGTGCCGGTGCGCTGCCCGACACGGTGGAGGACGGCCGCACGGGCTTCATCGTCGACGACGTCGCGGGCATGGCCGCGGCGATCTCCCGCTGCGACGCCATCGATCCCGAGGTCTGTCGCGGGGTCGCCCGCCGGCGGTTCTCGCTGCGCGCCATGACCGACGCCTATCTCGCGCTCTACCGCCGGACGGTCGCGGCCGGCGCCGCATGAGCCCGGTCCTGTCCCCGACCGACCCGATCGCCGCACTGCGGGCGTTGCGATCGCCATGGCTGTCGCTGTGGGAGCGGGCCCAGGGCGATCCGTTCCAGCATCCGGACTGGATCCTGGCCTGGTGGGACGTCTTCGCGCCGGGTCCGCCGGTCGTGGCCGCCGTCCGCGAGGGGGAGCGTCTGATGGCCCTGGCCCCCCTCTACCGGGATCCGGCCTCGGGGTTCGTGCTGCCCATGGGCGTGGGACCCTCCGACCGCACCGACGTGCTGGTGGACTCCGGCGCGCCCGAGGCCGCCGCGAGACTGGCCGCGGCGATCGCCGCCAGCGTGGGCGACGGCGACGTCCTGTGGCCGGACGTGCCGCCGGGCGGGCGGCTGCTCGCTCTCGCGCCGCAGCCGGGCTGGAGCCGCGAGGTCCTGCCGGGAAGCTCTTCCGCGGTGATCGACCTCGACCGGGGGCAGGAGGCCGTGCCCTCGTCCCGCTGGCGAAAATGGCGCATGGCAGGCCACCGCGCGGCCCGGCGTGGCGGCGTGGCGGTGGACCGGGCCGGGGATGCCGGTGCGGCCGCCTTCGCGGACCGCCTCATCGCGCTGAATGCCGAGCGCCACGATCCCGCGGCAGGCGGCGTTTTCGCCGATCCGCGCATGGCCGATTTCGTGCGCGTCGCCATCCCCGCGCTCGCGAGGGCCGGGCTGCTGGAGGGGCTCGTCCTCACGATCGATGGCGCCGTGGCGGGGGTCCACTGCGGCTTCAGGGCGGCGGGGCGCAGCTATGCCTGGCTCGGCGGCTTCGACCCGCAATTCGCCTTCGAGAGTCCCGGGACGGTCCTGATGGGTGAGGCGGTGCTGCGCGCCATCGCGCGCGGCGACCTGGCGCTCGACCTGCTGCGCGGCGACGAACCCTACAAGGCAGCCTGGGGGGCGGTCGAACGACCGCTGCTGCGGGTGGCCTGGCGGAGAACGGGCGATGGCTGAGACCGTCGACGAGGTGCTGGCGGGAGCCGCGCGCGGCGACTGGCCCGCTCCGGTGGCCCTGCTGCGGCTCATGGCGGCGCCGGGCAGCGAGGACGAGGCCCGGCGGGCGCTGGATGCAGCCCTCGCGCGCGACGCGGGGCACCTCCACGCGCTGGACCGGCTCTGGCGCGCGCATCCGACGGCGTTCGGCCTCGTGCGGTCGGTGCTCGCACGCGCCGATCATGCGGGCATCGGCAGTGATCCGGCCCGCTGGCAGGCGGTCTTCGACGCGCTGGCCGACACGGCACCCGACGCGGCCATGGCGCTCTACGCCCTGGGCGACCCGGACCTGCTCGCCGCCGCGACCCTGGAGGTGGTGGATCTCGTGCAGGCCTGGGCTGATCTGCGCCCGGGCGCGCGCGTCCTCGACCTCGGCTGCGGAACGGGCCGCGTCGCCGGGGCCCTCCTGGCCAAGGGCATGGAGGTGATCGGCCTCGACGTCTCGGGCCGGATGCTCGCCGTGGCGCGCGGGCGCCACCCCGGCCTTCTGCTGGCGCAGGTGCCCGGGCAGGACCTGGCGTGCGTGCGATCGGGCAGCGTCGACGCCGTGCTGGCGGTGGACGTCATGCCCTATCTCACGCGGGCCGGCGGGTCCGTCGCCGGCGCGATGATGCGGGACATCGCCCGTGTCCTCAGGCCCGGTGGAACGGCCGTGATCCTCAACTGGAGCTACGACGACGCGCAGGCCGGTCCTTTGGAGGTGTGCGAGGCACTTTCGCCGCTGCACGGGCCTGAGCAGCCTTTCCGCCTCTGGGACGCGCGGGCCTGGGCCCTTCGAGCGACGCGTTGAGCTTCTGCCGAAGTGCCGTGCCGGGATCGCGCGCATCGGCCAGCCTCGCCTGCAGCAGCGCCAGCAGGGCGGCCTCCTCCGGCTTCAGCGCGTGCAGGTCGTGGCTGAGCTCCTGGCGCACCTCCTGCTCGATGTCCTCCCGCACCTCCGGCAGGAGCCCGCCCTCCAGATAGGCGTTCACCACCTCGGGATGGACGTAGCACTTGCGGCAGATCGTGGGCGTGTTGCCGAGCCGCGCGGCGACGCGCTCGATGGCCTCCCGGACGGCCTTCTTGGTCCGCGCCGCGCCGTCGATCGCCTCGAACTCCTTGAGCGCCACCGCGGCAAGCACCGTGCCGTGCCAGGTGCGGAAGTCCTTCGCCGTGATCTCGCGGCCGGTCGCCTCGCGCAGGTAGCCGTTGACGTCGGAGGAGGTGACGGGATGCCGCTGCCCCTCCTCGTCGTAGTACTGGAACAGGTGCTGGCCCGGGATGTCCTGGCAGGCCTTCACGATACGGGCGATGCGGCGGTCCTGCACGCGCAGCTTCCAGGTCCGGCCGCTCTTGCCCTTGAAGGCGAAGCGCATGTCGCCGCCGTCGATGTCGACGTGCCTGTCGCGCAGGGTGGTCAGGCCGTAGCTCTTGTTCTGCTTGGCGTAGTCCGCGTTGCCGACCCGGATCAGCGTGTTCTCGAGGAGGTGGACCACGGTGGCCAGCACCTTCTCGCGCGGCAGCCCCCGGCGGGACATGTCGGCGGCCACCCGTTCGCGCAGGGCCGGGAGGCCACGGGCGAAGTCGATCATGTGCTCGAACTTCGACCCGTCGCGCACCTCGCGCCAGCGCGGATGATAGCGGTACTGCTTGCGGCCCTTGGCATCCCGGCCGGTGGCCTGGATGTGACCCTCCGGATCGGGACAGATCCAGACGTCGGTCCAGGCGGGCGGGATCGCGAGCGACCTGATCCGCTGCAGGGCGGCCGGATCGCGGATGGCGGTGCCCTTGGGGTCGATGAAGGAGACGCCCTTGCCGGCGGCCCGGCGGCGGATCCCGGGCTCCTCGTCGGAGACGTAGTTCAGCCCGGCGGACGCCGCGGCGTCCTGGGGATCGACGACGAGGCCGTCGTCGGGCTGCGGGATGTCGGTCATGCGGTCGGGGGAGGAGGTCATGGCGTGGCCCTGGCGGACCCGAGCAACCCGCGCCACGGGTCCCGGGTTCCCGGACGACCAGGGAGCACCCATCTATGGGCAGCGGCCCGCCGCCCGATCGTTCCCTGCAATGGAAGTCCCGATGACCCGCCCTGCCTGGCTCGCCCGTCTCGAAACCGGATTCATCGTCGCGTTGATGACCGTCGCCGGAGGCCTGTTCGCCTTCGTGCGGATCGCCGACGAGGTTCGCGAGGGCGACACGCACGGCTTCGACCAATGGCTCCTGACGCTCCTGCGCCGGCCCGGCGACAATGCCCAGCCGATCGGACCGTGGTGGCTGGAGCAGATGATGCGCGACCTGACCAGCCTGGGGGGCACGACGGTGCTGACCCTCATCGTGGTCGTGGCGGTCGGCTATCTGGCCATGGATCGCAAGCGTGGCGCCGCCGTGCTGCTGGTGCTGGCCGCGGGCGGCGGCATGCTGCTGTCGAGCGTCCTGAAGCTGGGCTTCGACCGTCCCCGGCCGGACCTCGTGGCCCACCTGGTCGACGTGAGGACGCTGAGCTTTCCCAGCGGCCACGCCATGCTGTCGGCCGTGACCTACCTGACCATCGGCGTCATGCTGGCGCGGACGACCACCCGGCGGGCGGTGAAGCTCTACGTCGTGGGGGTCTGCGTGCTGCTGACGCTGGCGATCGGTTCGAGCCGCGTCTATCTCGGCGTGCACTGGCCCACCGACGTCCTGGCCGGCTGGTCGGTCGGGGCGGCCTGGGCCATGCTGTGCTGGATGGTCGCGGTGTGGCTGCAGCGTCGCGGTGCGGTGGAGCCTCCGGGCGGCGCCCCGGGCAGTTAGGCAAACACCCCTCTTGACGGAGTGGGGTCCGCGGAACTGCTTTCTTGAAGGACCAAATTCTTATTTCGGCCCAGGGATTTGTCGGCGGGCGCGGACATCCGGCCGGACTGCCCCGCGAGTATCCGATCGTGTTTAGAAACTGGAAACAAAGATTAGTTGCCGTTTTAGCCAAAAGCGTCGTGTTGAGATTCCGGTAACCGATACAACCCTAAGTTGACCGCGGGCAAGACAGAGCCCAGCCGATATCAAAATCAACCGTCTGCTTACAGGGAAGCCTCCTCCAATGTCCAAGCTGTTCCAGCGTTTCGCCAGCGACGAGTCGGGTGCCACGGCCATCGAGTACGGCCTGATCGCCGCCATCATCGCGGTCGGCCTGATCGCCTCGCTGCAGGCTCTGAAGACCAACCTGGTCACGACGTTCACCAACGTCGGCAACGCCGTGAAGGGCGCCAACTGATCCTGGTCGGGACGGCGGCGGATCCCCTGCGTATCCCCGCCCCCTTTGGCGCAGTGACACCGTTTAGGGCAGCTTAACCACAAGCAGACGGCGTTCTTTTTTAGGCCCTGGGTACTCAATCCCAGCGAAGTTCCGGTAACTAATACAGTCCTAGATTGTATCGCGGCCGGAAACAAAGGCCCCAAGACAAGAAACACCGTCAACCTGACCAGGAGCATTCCCCAATGACCAAGATTCTCCAGCGCTTCGTCCGCGACGAGTCGGGCGCCACCGCGATCGAATACGGCCTGATCGCCGCCATCATCGCCGTCGGCCTGATCGCCTCGCTGCAGGCCCTCAAGACCAACCTCGTGACGACGTTCGACAACGTCGGCAACGCCGTGAAGGGCGCCAACTGACGCTCTGCTCCGCCTGCACAGCCGCGGGCGGGCCATGTTTCACGAAGCCCGGATGACGCCCTCGCGCAGCGAGCGACGCCATCCGGGCTTCGTCTCGTTCGGGGTGCCGTCAGCCTGGAGCCTGCGGCGACGCGCCGTGATCCGGCCTGTCGCGCGAGCCGCTCGCGAGAAGAACGCGCCCTAGAACTCGACGTCGAGCTCCTCGAGCTCCTCGGGCTCGGCGCGGGCATCCTTGGTCCACTCGCGCACCAGGTCCCAGGCCAGGACCGTCCGGGCATAGGCTGCGCAGCGTGCGTCGAGAGCCACGCCATAGGTCTCGAAACGGGTGCAGACGGGGGCGTACATCGCGTCGGCCAGGCAGGGCTTGGCGCCGAACAGCCAGGGTCCGCCGTAGCGCGACAGGCAGTCCCGCCAGATTTCCGCAATGCGATCGATGTCGGGCTGGGCACCCGCCCAGACCTTGAACCCGGTGAACCTGGCCTTGAGGTTCATCGGCAGGGCGGATCGCAGGTTGGCGAAGCCCTGGTGCATCTCGCCGCTGACGGATCGGCAATGCGCGCGGGCCTGCCGGTCGGCCGGAAACAGAGCCGCTCCCGGGAGCACCTCGGCCAGGTATTCGGCGATCGCCAGGGTGTCCCACACCTTGGCGCCCTCGTGGGTGAGGCAGGGCACGAGGAACGACGGCGACAGCAGCAGCAGTTCGGCGCGCGCCGAGGGATCGTCGATCGACACGCGGACCTCGTCGAAGGACAGCCCGGCCATGCGGCAGATGAGCCAGCCGCGCAGGGACCACGAGGAATAGTTCTTGCTTGAGATGGTCAGCGTCGCGCGGGCGGCAGGCATGGGCTCCCCCAGGGCATTTTGTCGTCGTTGAACCGTGAGACGCTGCCGCTCAAGGTTTGAGCAGGGCATTGCCTCTTGCTTGATCCCCCCGCGGCAAGGCCGGCGCCTTCCGGCGCGCTCATGCCACGACGGACGGGGCACCCGCTATGCTGTATCTCGCGTACGAAACCCATGCTCGCCTGATCTCTCCCGCCAGGGAAGCGGCGAGCTGGGCGCTCGGCGCTTTCGGATCGGCGATCGAGGGTGCCGATGACGCGTTCCTGAGCAATTGTCGTGCCGCATGGGAGCTCGTCGAACGCGCGGGCCTCACCCACGTGTCGCCTCCGTTCGGCATCGACAGCGTCCCCGTCGGCAACCGCGAGGTGCCGGTGACCGAGCGCGACGTGCTGGTGACGCCCTTCGGCACCCTGCGGCATTTTCACAAGGACACGGCGGTGGCCCAGCCGCGTGTGCTCGTGGTCGCTCCGCTCTCGGGCCACTTCGCCACCCTCCTGCGCAACACCGTCCGCACGCTGCTGCAGGATCACGACGTCTTCATCACCGACTGGCATAACGCCCGGGACGTGCCGCTTTCGGCCGGCCGTTTCGGCTTCGACGACTACTGCACCCACCTGGTCCGCTTCCTGGAGGAGATCGGCCCCGGCGCGCACGTCGTCGCCGTCTGCCAGCCCTGCGTCCAGGTGCTGGCGACCACGGCCCTGATGGCGCAGTCAGGCAACCCGGCCGTGCCCCGCAGCATGACGCTGATGGCCGGCCCCATCGACACCCGCGTCAACCCGACACGCGTGAACGCGCTCGCCAACGAGCACGACATGACGTGGTTCGAGGCCAACCTCATCTCCACGGTGCCATGGATGCACCCCGGCGCCGGCCGCCGGGTCTATCCGGGCTTCGTCCAGCTCACCGCCTTTATGAGCATGAACCTGCAGCGCCACATCAAGGCGCATCTGGACCTGCATGGCCACCTGGCCCGTGGAGAGACCGAGAGGGCGCACACCATCAAGACGTTCTACGACGAGTATTTCGCCGTGCTCGACCTCGCTGCCGAGTTCTATCTGGAAACGGTCGACCGGGTGTTTCAGCGCGCCCTTCTGGCGCGCGGCGACCTGGTGGTGGCGGGCGTGCGCATCGACCCCGCGGCCATCACCCGCACGGCCCTGCTCACGGTGGAGGGCGAGCGCGACGACATCTGCTCGCTCGGCCAGACCGTGGCGGCGCACGATCTCTGCTCGCGCCTGAAGCCCTATCGCAAGCGCCACCACATGCAGGCCGGCGTCGGCCACTACGGCGTGTTCAGCGGCCGCAAGTGGGAGGGCCAGATCTATCCGCTCGTGCGCAACACCATCCTGGCCAGCGAGTGACCGGTCGCCGCTTCGTGATCGCTGCGGCAACGCAACCGATTTCGTCCGTGCTCCGTATCTGCTGAAGTCAGACCGTCAGCCTTCGCGGAGAGGACCATGACCTTCCAGCCCTCCGACCTCGCCCGTCGCACGTTCCTCGCCGGCGGATTGGCCGCCCTGTCGGGGCCGGCCCTCGCGCAGACCGCGCCGAAGATGAGCGGCCGCACCGCCTACAGCTTCACCTTCCCCGGCCTGCATGGTGGCGAGGTGCGCCTGGGCGACTACGCCGGCAAGCCGCTGATGGTGGTGAACACCGCCTCCTTCTGCGGCTTCGCGAGCCAGTTCGACAGTCTCCAGGCGCTCTGGCAGAGGCTGTCGCCCCGCGGCTTCGCCCTGGTCGCCGTCCCCTCCAACGACTTCGGCGGCCAGGAGGCCGGAACGCCGGCGGAGACGGCCGAGGTCGCGCACAGCCACGGCGTGACCTATCCCATGACGGCGCGCCAGCGCGTGGTCGGGCCGGACGCGCACCCGTTCTACCGCTGGGCCGCGACCGAGCGGCCGCGAGAACTGCCGCAGTGGAACTTCCACAAATACCTCATCGGCACCGACGGGCTGATCGCCGCGGTGTTCCCCACCGCGGTGAACCCGGCCGAGAGCCGGGTGGCCGCGGCCATCGAGCGCGAATTCGCCCGCGTCGGCTGACGTCGAAGACGGGAACGTTCACCTGCCGCCGCCGTTCGTCCGCCACGTTGGACGGCTCGACAGGGGATGCATCGATGGACGTTGCAGTCACGGCGGTGCTCACGCTCGCCCTCGCCGTCGGTGCGACCGGCGCGATCGTCTGGTGGCTCGGCCGGAGCTATGTCGGCCGGCGGATCTGGGTCGGAATCGTCGCCGCGGTCATGGGCGCGATCGGCATCGTCTACGTGGCCCACACCATCCTGGCACCCTGAGCCGGAGCCGGCCCGGCAGGAACCGGGGGCCGGAACCTGGGGCCGGAGCCCGCGTTGGAGCACCCTCAACCCTGCCAAGGGAGGTTGCTCGTGAAATCCACGCATATCCTTGCACATGTCGCGGCGGCGGCCCTGCTGGCGGCCCTGCCCGTCCTGGGGGCCATCCCGGCCGATGCCCAGGCGAACCGGCGCACCGTCGAGACGACGACGACGCGCGAGACGACCGTCACGGTCGAGACGTTGCGCGACAAGGTCGAGCCGATGGGTCGGTTCGTCCGCGTCGCCCAGGTGGGCCAGGCCTGGCGGCCGGCCGACGTCGACCGCGACTGGAAGCCCTACACGCACGGCCGTTGGATCTACAACGCCGACGTGGGCTGGTATTTCGAGTCCGACGAACCCTGGGCCGAGGTGACCTACCACTACGGACGCTGGTTCGAGGATCCCGACCAGGGCTGGGTCTGGGTGGCCGACACGAAATGGGCTCCGGCCTGGGTCGAATGGCGGCGCAGCAAGCGGCATATCGGCTGGCGGCCGCTGCCGCCCGAGAACGTTCGCGTCACGGTGCGCCGCGACCGCTCCACCCCGATCCGCGAGGAGGAGGAGTGGGTGTTCGTGCCCGCCCGCGACATCACCGCCCAGCGCGTCAGCACCGTCTTCGTGCGCGAGACCGAGGTCACCGAGGTCTACCGCGAGACGCGGCCGGCCGGCCGGGTCGAGGTGCGCGGCGCCTATGCGGTGAACCTGGCACTGCGGCCCGAGGTGCTCGAGCGCGAAAGCGACGTGCGCATCGAGACGCGCAACATTCCGCGCGCCGAGGCCGTGCCCGTCCCCGCGCCGGTGCGCGCCATCGCCACCGAGGCCCGCACGGCTCCGGCCACGGCGCCTCAGCCGACGCAGGCCACGACCCCGCAAGCCACGCCCCCCAACGCGCCGGCCGCCGCCGACACGCCGGCGGGTACGGCCAGTGCGCCCGACGCCGCCACGGCTCCGGACGCCGCGGCCAGGGCCCGGCAGAACAGCGCCACGGCACCGGCCTCCCCGGGAGCGAAGGACGCCGGCAAGGTCGACGCGGCCCGAGAGGCGGACAAGCCCGGGACCAAGGACGCGGCCCAGACCGCTCCCAAGGACCTGTCCAAGGACGCCTCGAAGGACGCGACCAAGGACGACGCCAAGGGTGCCGCCAAGGATGCGGCGCGCAACGGCGACCCGTCCAAGGCCGATACCGCCGCGACCCCGCCCGCCCGCGACAAGGCGCGTGACACCGCGTCCGAGAAGCCGCGCGGCAACGACGCGGCGGGCCAGAACGCCGAGCGGCGCAAGCCCGCGAGCGACGGGCCGGACCAGAAGGCCGCCGAAAAGCCGGAGAAGACCCCGGCCAACGGTCGCGCCGAACGCCAGCCGGAGCCGGGCCAGGGCCGCTCGACGGCCGAGGACACCGGTCGGCGTGGCGCGCAGCCCGAGCGGGCCCAGTCGGACGAACGGCCGAGCCCGGGCGAGCAGCCGAAGGGCCGGGCCCAGGCCGACGAGCAGCAGCGGCCTCGGATGGGCGGCACGCCGGCCGAGGGTGCAGGCGCCCGTTCTGGCCAGCGCGCGGAACCCCTGGGAGCGGCCCAGCGCGCCGAACCCGCCCAGCGCAACGGCGGGGCTCCCTCGGAGGCGACCGGCACGGTCCGGCCGCGTTCGGGCGGCGCGGATGCGCCGTCGCGCGCCGCGCCGGACGGCGCCGCGGAACGCGGTGGAGCCGCCATGGCTCCAGGTCGTGCGAAGGGCGGCGATGCCGCCGGCCAGCCCCAGCGCAAGCTGCCTGCGGGCCAATCCGGCGACTGACGATCTCGACGGGCGGGGGCCGCGCGTTGCGGCCTCCGCCTCCTACAGTTCTTCGTGCGCCGTCCGGGCCGACCAGCCCCGCTGGATCCACGACCAGCCCGTCACGGCCAGTCCGACGCCGGCCACCGTGCCGAGCACCCAGATGCCCGATCGCGGCCAGGTCCATACGAGCGCCAGCCAGACGACGATCGTGACCGCGGCCGCCACCGCGAGCATCGTCCAGCCGCGTAGCGGCCGATCCCGCAGCCATGCCGTGGCGCGATAGACCGCGCCGGTGATGAAGGCCGCCGCCAGCACCAGCGTCAGCCAGAACGATCCGGCCAGCGGGTCGGCGATCACCACCATGCCCACGATCACGTAGAGCAGGGCGGGTGCGAGATCCTTCACGAACTCGGTCCAGGCCCTGCCGAACACGGCGAGAATGCCTTCCGCCACGCCGCCGATCAGCATGAACAGGCCGATCAGCGTCGGGTTGTCGACGACGTTGAAATAGGACCGGTAGAAGCACAGCACCGCGAGCGCGACGAGACCGGCGCCGAGGCCGAAGGGCCAGTACCACGTGCGCGGCGAGGACAGGGGCGGTGGCACCGGTTCGGTCATCGACGGTCTCCCGAAGGCGGATGAAGGTCACTCCGCCGCGTTGCGCGCGCCCTTGCCGAAGCGACCCTCGATGTAGTCCTGCACGAGCGTCTTGAACTCGGCCGCGATGGTCGGGCCGCGCAGGGTCACGGCCTTGCGTCCGTCGATGAAGACGGGGGCGGCCGGCGTCTCGCCCGTGCCGGGCAGCGAGATCCCGATGTCGGCATGCTTGGATTCGCCGGGTCCGTTCACGATGCAGCCCATGACCGCCACGTTCAGGACCTCGACGCCCGGATGCGTCTTGCGCCACTCGGGCATGGACACGTTGATCCAGTCCTGGATGTCGCGGGCGAGCTCCTGGAACACCGTCGAGGTCGTGCGCCCGCATCCGGGGCACGCGGCCACCAGCGGCACGAAGGTACGGAAGCCCATCGTCTGCAGGATCTCCTGCGCGACCTTGACCTCCAGCGTGCGGTCGCCGCCGGGCTCGGGCGTCAGCGACACGCGGATCGTGTCGCCGATGCCGTCCTGGAGAAGGATGCCCATGGCCGCCGACGAGGCGACGATGCCCTTGGAGCCCATGCCGGCCTCCGTCAGGCCCAGGTGCAGGGCGTAGTCCGAGCGCGCCGCCAGCATCCGGTAGACGGCGATCAGCTCCTGCACGGCCGACACCTTGGCCGACAGGATGATGCGGTCGCGGGCCAGGCCGATCTCCTCGGCCCGTTCGGCCGACAGGAGCGCCGATTGCACCATGGCCTCGCGGGTCACGGCACGGGCGTCGAGAGGCGCGGCGCTCGCCGCGTTCACGTCCATGAGATGGGTGAGGAGCTCCTGGTCCAGCGAGCCCCAGTTGGCGCCGATGCGCACAGCCTTGCCGTGGCGGATCGCCATCTCGACGATGGCCGAGAACTGCCGGTCCTTCTTGTCCTTGAACCCGACATTGCCGGGGTTGATCCGGTACTTGTCGAGCGCCTCCGCGCAGGCCGGATGGTTCGCCAGCAGCGTGTGGCCGATGTAGTGGAAATCGCCCACCAGCGGCACGGCGATGCCGCGCTTCAGGAGCTTGTCCTTGATGTGCGGGACCGCCGCGGCGGCCTCGTCGCGGTCCACCGTGATGCGCACGATCTCCGAGCCCGCCCGCGCCAGCGCCGCGACCTGCGCGACGGTGGAGTCGATGTCGGCGGTGTCGGTGTTCGTCATCGACTGGACGACCACGGGCGCGCCGCCGCCCACCAGGACGGGGCCGACCCGCACGCCCACGGTCCGCTTGCGGTCGGCCGGGCCCGACGTCACGGGCGGCGGCAGGCAGGACATGGCGTCAGGGGAGGGGCTGGTCATCGGGCCGAACCGGGCGTTTGAGGAGGTTGTCACTTCACAGTGTCAAGCATGGCGTCGTGCCGCGTCAGGATCGGTCATCCCGCGTCCGCGCGCAACACCGGCCCCGCGCAGGGCTGTCAGGTACAATGGGAGCAGCAACCTGCCAATTCGATGACACGCGTGCGCGGCTGGAAACCCTGCGCCTGCGTCAGCCGCGAGAGGGCGCTCGCCAGGTCCTCCGACACGGCCTCGTCCACGCCGCCGCAGCGCTCGCAGATGAGGAACACCACCGGCTCCCCGGGCTTGTGGGTGAAGGGACAGGCGATGAACGCGTTGCGGCTTTCGAGCCGGTGGACGAAGCCGTTCTCGAGCAGGAAATCCAGGGCCCGGTAGATCGTGACGGGCGCATGTCGCTTGTCGCCGCCGGCGGCCAGCGCGTCGATGAGGTCATAGGCACTGGCCGGGCGGTGATTGGCGTAGAGCGCTTCCAAAACCTGCCGCCGGATGGGCGTGAGCCTCAGGCCGCGCGTCTCGCAGGAGGCTTCGGCCTCGTCCAGCGCCGCCGGCACGCGCTCGCTGCGGCCGACCGCGTGCGCGCAGGGACCCTCGTGGTGGTGATGATGGTGCGATCCCCCGGCGGGACCGTGGTCGTGAGCGTGATCGCTGTCCTGCGACATGGCCATCTCCGGCGCCGGCGCGGCGCCTCGCTCTAATCTAGGGGCTCAAGGGCCTTCGCACCACTGTGGGGCAACCATGCCGTCCATGCTGCATTGCAGAAAGACCGGCAAGGTTTATGTTGCACTGCATGATGCGGCTCGTCCCGGCCGACCGGGCGCCGCCCAGTGGAGAACGGGTCATGACTCTCTCAACCTCCCTCAAGGGCCGCAACGCGGTCGTCACCGGCTCGACCTCCGGCATCGGGCTCGCGATCGCCCGGGCACTGGCCGCCGAGGGCGCCAATCTCGTCATCAACGGCCTCGGCAGCGCCGACGAGATCGAGGCCGTGCGTGCGGGAATCGAGAAAGACTTCGGCGTGCGCGTCGTCTACTCGCCGGCCAACATGCTGGCGTCCGACGAGGTGACGGGCATGGTGGCCGATGCCGAGGCGGGTTTCGGATCGGTCGACATCCTGGTCAACAACGCCGGCATCCAGTTCGTGTCGCCCATCGAGGAGTTACCCCTCGCGAAGTGGGACCAGATCATCGCGATCAACCTCTCGGCGGCCTTCTACGCCATCCGGACGGCGGTGCCCGGGATGAAGAGGCGCCGCTGGGGGCGGATCATCTCGACCGCCTCGGCCCATTCGCTCGTGGCCTCGCCGTTCAAGGCCGCCTACGTCACGGCCAAGCACGGGCTCACAGGGCTCACCAAGACGGTGGCGCTTGAGCTCGCCCCCTACGGCGTCACGGTCAACTGCATCTCGCCGGGCTATGTCTGGACCCCGCTCGTCGAGAAGCAGATCCCCGACACGATGAAGACGCGTGGCCTGACGCGCGAGCAGGTGATCGACGACGTGCTGCTCGCCGCCCAGCCCACCAAGCAGTTCGTCACCCCCGAACAGGTGGCGGCCATGGCGGTGTTCCTGGCGAGCGACGCGGCGTCCCAGATCACAGGGAGCAACCTCTCGATCGACGGCGGCTGGACAGCGCAGTGATGTCGGGCGTCAGAGCGGCCGGCCGGCCGAAACCGGTCAACCTCGCCCTCCAGGGTGGCGGCGCCCATGGCGCCTTCACCTGGGGCGTGATCGATGCCCTGCTCGCGGACGGGCGCCTCGCCATTGAGGGCATCTCGGGAACGAGCGCGGGGGCCATGAACGCCGCGGTCATGCTGGGCGGCATCGCCGCCGGAGGCCCAGAAGTGGCCCGCACCAAGCTCGCCGCCTTCTGGCAGGCGGTCAGCGTGGACGGCAACCTCAGCGGCCCGCAGCGCGCGCTCCTCGACGTGTTCCTGGGAGCCTGGGGCCTGGGCGGCGGAAACGGCGCCGGCTGGCTGCCCTTCGCGCCCGTCTTCGCGGCACCGACGACCTTCAACCCGCTCGAGATCAACCCGCTGCGCGACGTCGTGGAGAGCCACATCGACTTCGACGCCGTGCGCCGCTACGACCCCATCAAGCTCTTCATCGCCGCCACCAACGTGCACACCGGAAAGGTCCGCGTGTTCCGCCGCGACGAGATGCGCGCCGACGTGCTGATGGCGTCCGCGGCGCTCCCGACCCTGTTCAAGCCGGTCGAGATCGGCGGCGTCCCCTACTGGGACGGCGGCTACATGGGCAATCCCGTGCTGTTCCCTTTCTTCACCGAGACACAGACCGAGGACATCGTCCTCGTGCAGATCAACCCGATCAAGCGCGACGAGACCCCCGACAACGCCCGCGACATCCTCGAGCGCGTCAACGAGATCACCTTCAACGCGTCCCTGATGCACGAATTCCGCGCCATCGACTTCGTCCGCCGGCTCATCGACGCCGGCCGGCTGAAGGACACCCACTACAAGCGCATCCGCCTGCACCGCATCGACGCCCAGCACGAGCTCGCGGGCCTGGGCGCCGCAACCAAGCTCAAGGCCGACTGGGACTTCTTCCAGCGCCTGCACGAGCTCGGCGTCGCGGCCGGGCGGCGCTTCCTCAAGACCCAATTCGACATGATCGGCGTGGAGGGAACGCTGGACCTGCAGAAGGAACTGGCCTGAGGCCCGTGCCCCAGGCCACCCCTCACGCCACGCCACCCCTCACACCAGGCCGCGCTCCCGGGCCACCGCGGCCGCGTGGGCGCGCGACGTCGCCTCCAGCTTGGCGATGACGGCGGACACGTGGTGGTCCACGGTCTTCGGAGAGATGCCGAGCGCGCGGGCGATGGCCTTGTTGCTGAGGCCACGGTTCAGGTGCTCCAGGATGTCACGCTCGCGCGGCGTCAGCCTGTCCGGCCCGTCGGCGCGGGACGATCGGGCGCGCTGGCCCGGCCGGTCCCGCAGGACGCGGGTCAGGGCGGCCGTCGCCTGCAGGTCCTCGAGGATGGCCATGGCCCGGTCGACGTCCGCATCGGGACGGCACGACAGGAACACCGCGGTCTCGAACGGCATGTCGGCGGGTGGCTCGTCCTCCTGCGACAGGACGCCGTCGGCGTCGGGCGAGAGCACCCGGGCCCAGAACGCCACGTCCCGGTAGAGCGACGCGTTGGGCCGCAGCGAGAGCACCTCGCGCAGGTGGTCCCGGGCCGTCGCCACCCCTTCGCCGGAGATCCAGGCGCGTTCCGCCAGCAGGAGCGCGTAGGTTGCCAGGCGCTGCAGCTCGCGGCCGGCGACCAGGTAGTCCTCCGCCTCGCGCACCAGCTCGCCGGCGGCATCCCCGCGCCGGACCCGCAGCCGGGCCAGGGCCACGCAGGCCGGGAAGCGCGCGAGCGGCGGCGCCATCGGATTGGAGAGGACGCGCTGCGCCCAGGCCGCCGCGTCGTCCCAGCGCCCGATGCGCAGCAGCAGCTCCGCCTGCCAGGCACCCATGTAGTCGCGCCAGGTGTCGAGGTCGCGGTCGGTGCAGTAGCCGATGCCCTCCTCCAGGACCCGACCGGCCGGGATGTGGTCCCGGTCCAGCACCATCACGTAGGCGAGGTTGGTGTAGGCGCGTGCCGCGTGTTCCTGGAGCTCGCCCTGCAGCGCGAGGGCGAGGGCGTCCTCGAGCTCCCGCCTGCCGGCCTGGGGATCGATCCAGTGCCGCGCCGCGCCCATGTTGTTGAGGGCGTGGCTCAGGATGTCCGGTCGATCGAGGCGGCGGGCGAGATCGGCCGCCATCCGCCCGTGCTCCAGCGCCGGCTCGACCTCGTCGGCGAGCATGGCGAGCTGGGACAGGTTGGACCGGGCCATGGCCAGCTCCGGCCCCTCGGGCAGGCTCTCGAGGCAGGCTACCGCCTCCCGCCCATAGGCGTCCGCCGCGGCGCGCTGGCCGGCGAGGTAGTTCAGGCGCGACATCCAACGCAGGCCGTCGCCCTCGCGCAGGCGATCGCCCGTTTCGCGGAAGACGGCCAACGCGCGGACGAGGCACTCCATGGCCTCCGCGATCCGGCCGGTGAGGTGCAGTTCCGTCGCGTACTGGACGAGCCGATTCGCACGGTCCGGCAGCGCGTCGCCGCCCGGCGCCCCGAGGCTTGCCGCCAGGATCGACGCCGCCTCGCGATGCGCACCGACCTGCGAGGCCTGGCGCGCGGCATCGGGCGCGAGATCGTGGATCAATTCGAAATCGCCGGCCTCGCGCGCATGGTGCACCAGGTGCACGGGCGGGGTGTCTCCGCGCCGGAGCAGCAGGTCCAGGACCCGGGCGTTGATGTCGCGGCGGCGGGCCGCGCCGAGCGAGCGTTCCACCACGCGTCGCGCCATCTCGTGCCGGAACTGCACGAAGGGGCCGACTTCGACGAGCAGGCCGGCGCCGATGCAGTCCTGAATGCCTTGCCCGGCGTCCGGCCCCAGCAGCGCCGCGATCGTGGCCGCCTCCACGCGCGACGGGAACACCGACGCCCGGTCGAGGACAGCCCGGGCCGCCGACGCGAGGCGGTCGGCCCGCAGGAGCACGGTGTCCTCGATGCCGGCCGGGGTGGTCTCGGCGCTGCCCGACAGCACGGCTTCGGTGACGAAGAACGCGTTGCCGCCCGTGGCGCGGTGAAGCGCCCTCGGGTCGATCCGTGTGGCGCGCGCCAGTTCGGCCACCGCATCAACGCTGAGAGGGGGCACCTCGATCCGCACCAGCGCCTCGGCGGGAATGTCGGCCACGGCCCGGCGGACCCGCTTTCGCGCCTCGCTGCTCTCGTTGCGCGCCGTCAGGACCATGATGATGCGGGTGCGCGCCACGCGCCGGCCGATGTAGCGCACGAAATCCAGCGTGGCGTCGTCCGCCCAGTGGATGTCCTCGATCGCGATCAGCGTCGGGACCTCGCCCGCCGAGAGGAAGCCGAGGACCTCCGAGAACAGGGCGACGGGGGCCGCGGCGCTGCGGGCCAGCGTCACGTCGGCCTCGCGGGCGAGATCCCACAGGGGTCCCAGCGGCTCGGAGATGGCGAGGTCGTCGCAGGCACTGCGCAGCACGCGGGCACGACCGGCGACCTCGCGGGCGAACGCCTCGATCAGGCTGGTCTTGCCGATCCCGGCCTCGCCAAGCACCGCCACGACACAGCCCTGGCCCGTTGCCGCGGCCTCCAGGCAGCGCGTCAGCCGGTCGAACTCGCTGGATCGCTCGAGGAGCACGGGCCGCCACGACGCTCGGGGTTGCAGGTCGGCGAAGCCTAGCGCGCGGCCTGGTCCTGGGGAACCGCGGCGACCCGGCATGGGGAACCTTCCCCATGCGACCGGCGGGTCCCAGCGGCATCCTGCAAGCATCGCCCCGCCAGGGCGTCCACAAGGAGACCGACGATGCCGCGCTACATGGTCGAACGCACCTTTCCCGACGGCCTGAAGATCCCCGCCGACCCGGCCGGGGCCAAGGCCTGCTCCACGGTCGTGGACCAGAACGCCGAAGGCGGCGTGACCTGGGTTCAGTCCTACGTCTCGCCCGACAAGACCAAGACGTTCTGCATCTACGACGGGCCATCCCCCGAGGCGATCCGCAGCGCCGCCCGGCGCAACGGCCTGCCGGTCGACAGCATCACCGAGGTTCGCGTCCTCGATCCCTACTTCTTCCATTGAGGGTGGCCGGGCGTGGAACCACCGCCGCCGCTTCCGGCTTGGGACAATGATCCCTGTCCGAGATCGGAGACACCCGGTGCGCCGTCGCAGCCTCTTCGCCCTCGCCATCGGCGTCGCGACGGTCGCCCTCCCGGCCGCCGCGCGCGAGGCCAGTACCCCGCGCCAGGCAAGGCTCGATGCGCGAGCCATCAACGCGGCCGCCTGGACCGGCCGCGGCACGCGCGCGGCGGACCCCGCGCTGATCCGCGCCGAGGTGATGCTGGATCGCCTGCGGTTCTCGCCCGGCCAGATCGACGGGCGGGGCGGCGACAACGTGGACCGTGCGGTGGCGGCCTACCAAAAGGCGCAGGGACTGGCCGAAACCGGCAAGCTGGACCGGGCGACCTTCGACCGGCTCACGACGGGGGGGCCGGACGCCGTCGTCAGCTATCGCATCGGCAAGGACGATGTCGCGGGACCATTCACCGCCTCGATCCCCAGCGGCGTCGAGAACCAGGCGAAGCTGAAACGGCTGGGCTATCGCAACGCCGCCGAGGCGCTGGCCGAGCGCTTCCACATGGACGAGCGGCTGCTGCGCACCCTCAATCCCGGGGCGCGGTTCGAGGCCGGCGAGGACATCCTGGTCGCCAACACCGCGCGCGGCCCCGAGGACCAGAAGGCGGAGCGCGTCGAGGTCGACAAGGGCAAGCGCCGCGTCCGGGTGCTCGGCGGCAACGGCATCCTGCTGGCGACCTTCCCCGCCTCGATCGGCAGCGAGGAAAAGCCGGCGCCCTCGGGCTCCTTCGCGGTCAAGGGCGTGGCCCGCAACCCGACCTGGACCTACAACCCGAAATTCGCGTTTCGCGAGGTGAAGGCCAAGCGCGTCCTAAAGCTCCCGCCCGGACCGAACAACCCCGTCGGCGCGGTCTGGATCGACCTCACGGCCGAGACCTACGGGATCCACGGCACGCCGGAGCCGCGCATGATCGGCAGGAGCTTCTCGCACGGCTGCGTGCGTCTGACGAACTGGGACGCTCTCGACCTTGCCAGCCTCGTGAAACCGGGCACGCCGGTCGACTTCATCGAGTAATCGACCCCCGCGGCGTCATCGAAAATCGCTCTTCGCATCAGTCACATAGGCTGCTGGCGGGCGGTGCCGCGCGTCACTTGTTAAGTAATTGTTAATATGCAACCGTAGGTCGCCTTTGCCGCTCCACGGGTTCGCCGTGGAGCTGCGGGACCGTTCGGTTGCGGTGTTTCGCCGGCGGGGTCGGGCGCGTCCAGGGGCGCGGCTCTCGGATCCCCGGTTTCCGGCTCCTCCCGCAACCGCGCGCCACGCCGACGAGCCCGCGGACGGGACGAGAGGAAGGGGACCCCCAATGGCGCATTTCTTGAAGCCCAAGAACGCCGGCAAGGAAGGCTTCAAGCAGCGCGCCGACGGTGTCCTCACCGCCATGAGCATCAAGGCCTTCGACAAGAGCAAGGACGTCGTGCTCTGGGGCGGCGGCAACGGTGGAGAGGTGCTGAGCCTTGTTGCCTACAACAACAAGGGAAAGCTGATGGCCAACTGCTACCTCGTCGGCCAGGAGAAGCATGCCTACGACCCCGACGGAGACCACCTCTGGTACAATATCTATCGTGTGATCCCGTATGACGCGCACGAGGGCACGGGGACGCTCACCGCCGTGGACAAGAAGGGCATGCCGTTCGCGCGCATCGCGCTCTCGATTGAGAAAGGCGGCGTCGACGTGAAACTGGCGTCGGGCGGCACGTTTGCCCCTGCCCAGGAGGCCTCCGTCGACATCAGCAGCTTCGCGTCCTTTCGCATGAAGACGGCGAAGAAGGGCGAGACGCTCCGGGTCAGCACCGCCTTCGCGACGGTGGCGAAGATGCGTTTCGAGGTGACGCGTGCCGGCACGACGTTCCACGTCGGCGCCTGCGTGCCCGAGGGCACCGTCGACTTCACCAAGGCCTACATCTTCTTCCATCCCGATACGATGGAGCCCAAGGACACTCCGAACTACGCCAAGTTCACCGGCCGCTGGACGAGTGTCGAGCGCTACACCTCGATCATGGGCGTTCAGGGAGGACAGGTCAGGAAGACGGTCGTCCTCATCCCGTTCATGACCATCGAATCCCGCTCCAACCAGGGCAACACCAACGTCTTCGGCGACCATGGGCTCGAGACCCTCGACGCGATCCTGCATGCCTGCGCGACGGCCGTGAAGCGAGAGGTCACCGGACCCGTCAACCGGGTCGGAGTGCTGAGCTACAGCTCCGGCATCCAGCATCTCGTCCGCTTTGCCAACAAGCTTGGCGGGACCGGCATCATCCGGGAGCAGTTCGACCTGGACGGCCCGCACTGGAAAGCCAAGCACAACTCCGCGCCGAAACTGAAAAGCGCGAAGAACGTCACGGTCTCGCAGGACGGTCCCACGGATCCGTCCGTGGAATGGATCCACCTGCATGCCGGCACCTGGACCTCGACGGCCTACGGGCCGCCCACCGACCACATGGCGCTGCACGAGAACATCGGGAAGCTGACCGCGCGCGCCCTCATCGCCGGGAGCGTGATGTCCTGATCCGGCGCACTATGGCGGCAGCCGCCACACCGTCGTGCGCTTGACCTCGTTGTCCTCCAGTTCCCGCGTCGTCGGCACCTGGTACACGGCAAGTTCTTCCAGCCGCTCGCGCGGCAGGTAGGACCGGCCGGGGTCGCCCACCAGCACCCGCGCGCCGCGCGAGGCCAGGAGGCCGAGCCAGTCCGTGACGGCTCTGGCCATGTCGCGCTCGTAGCAGACGTCGCCGGCCAGGACGACGTCCCAGCCGCGGTCCAGGCCCACCACGTCCTCCAGGGTCGCATGGACCTCGACGCCGTTCGCCGCGGCGTTCACCCCGGCGGCCGCCACGGCGAAGCCATCGATGTCGGTCGCCTCGACGCGCGCCGCGCCCGCCCGGGCCGCGGCGATGGCCACGAGCCCGGATCCGGTGGCGAAGTCGAGCACCCGCCGCCCGGCCACCTCACCCGGATGATCGAGGACGTAGCGGGCGAGAGCCTGACCTCCGGCCCAGGCAAAGGCCCAGAAGGGTGGCGGCAGACCGATCTCGCCCAGCTCCTCCTCGGTTTTCTGCCACAGCGGCGTGGCCTCCGTGGCGACGTGCAGCACGAGTTCGGGCGTATGCGGGGGCGGCAATGGGCGGGTGTGGGACAGGATGAACCCGACGGGGTCCTCGATCATGGCTTGCCGCGTCCCCTGCGCGTCAGTCGCTTGCGCGCCTTGCGCTCCAGGCCCGACGCCGGCCCGTGCCAGCGCGCGTGAAGGCGCACCGCCTCGCGCTCGAGCCGTCGCTGGCGCCGGGCCAACGCCGCGAGCACGGCCTTGCCCACCGGTGCGGGCGGGGACGACGCGGCGATCCGGTGCGCCAGCAGGGCCAGGTCGTGGTGCTCGCCCAGCGCCGCGCGCAGGCGATCGAGGCCGCGCAGCCGGCCCGCGAAGCCTCCGCCCGCCGCGGCCAGCGCCTCGACTTGCACGAGCACCCGCACCACACTCGTCCGGGCATCGTGAAGGGCTTCCGCGTCGCCCAGGGCCAGGGCCTCGGCCAGCGCGCGCCGGGCACGGCGGTGCCAGCGGCCGAGCGATAGCGCGAGGTCGTCCGGCGTTCGCGGCCAGGACAGGCCCGCGAGCCGGGTCTCGATCGCGGCGATCGCGCGGCGCTGCCGGGCGGCGCCCTGCCGGTTGATCTCGCCACGCGCGGCCGCGGCGTGAGCCGTCTGCGCGAGGGAGGCCAGCCACGCGGCCGCCTCGCCCTTGCAGCGGCCGGCCAGACCGTCGGCCGTGCGGGCGGCGACCCGCTCGTCGCGGGCGGGGGCGAGATGATCGGCGAGGGATTTCAGGCTTCGGTCGAGGACGGCGATGTCGCCCGAGCGTGCTTCGCGGTCCGGCCAGGCCAGGCGCAGGAGGCCGCGCATGCTCTTGACGTGGCGCCGGGCCCGGTGGACGGCGCGCTCACGGTCGTCCTTGCGCGCCAGGTCCTCTCGCAGCGTCGCGAAGTGGAGGCGCAGGAGAGCCGCGAGATCCTGTGTCCCCCGACCGGGCCGGCTGGTCGGCTCGGCGGACGGTCGGTGGGCGGGGCGGGCTGCCAAGCATCGGGCTCCGGATGTCGCCCGTCATGAAAGCATGGGGAGGCCGGGGCGGCAAACGCCGCACGGGGCGGGGAGACGGACTCAGCCGGAGAAGAAGCCGGTCTTGATGCCGATGACGGTGGTGGAGGCGAGCACCGTCGCCGCCATGTGGAGCGTGACGCCGCGCGGCGCCGAAAGGGGGAAGGGGCGATGGGCAGGCTCGCGACGACGGGCCAGCGCGCTCACCCGCGCGTAACGACGATCGTCCTTCAGGCAGGCCCGCAGCAGGGCCGCACCGGCGCGGTCCTTGTCGAGGATCTCGGCGGTCATAACGGTCATGGCGAGCTCCCTTGTTCTGGTCACGCTCGCACAGTCGTTTGCCAATCCGGCCCGCGAAGGGCCGCACCTTGGCGGGAATCCGGCTTTTTCGCCGCACCGTCACCGCAATTGAAAGGGCGGTGGATCAGCTCCTCACGTCGCCGAAACGGCGCGCCAGATCGAAGCCGTAGCCCAGCGGATCCTCCGGCTCGATCACGAAGGTGCCGCGCCCGGCGTAGTAGGCCATGCCGCTCACCTCGACGCGGACGGCGCCGGCGAGCGTGGGATCAGCCCGGGTCACGCGACCGCTGAACGGCTCGCCGGAAATGCCGCGGAACACCCGGCCCTGGCCCAGCCCCACCAGGCCTCGGGCGTGGTCGAGCGCCATCCGTGCCGTGACGCCGGACCCGGTCGGGCTGCGGTCGATCTGGCGCTCGGCAAAGACGCACAGGTTCCAGCTTTCCTCGCCGGCCGGGGCATCGTCGGTGAAGATCGTGCCGTAGAGGAAGCCGAGGTCCGGCTCGGTGGGATGCCGGATCGTCATGCCGGAGCGGATCGTGTCCGTCAGCGCCCCGGCTGCCGCCACCAGGTCCTCGACCGGTGCGGCGAAGAAGTCGAGCCCCATCCGCGAGGAGGGCAGGATGGCGTAGTAGGCGCCGCCATAGGCGATGTCGCACAGAACCCGTCCGAAGCCCTCCACCGCCACCGACAGGTCACGGGCATGGACGAATGCCGGCACGCTCTCGAAGGCCACGTTGGTGACCTTGCCGTCCTGCACCGCGCAGGAGAGGGCGAGCGGCCCGCAGGGAGCCTCGATGGTGAAGCGCGTGATCGGCTCGACGACGGGCACGAGCTTGGCGTCGACCACGTAGCGGCCGAGCGCCACGGTGGCGTGCCCGCACATGGTCGAATAGCCCTCGTTGTGCGTGAACAGCACCGCCATGGCCGAGGCCGGCAGGGCCGGCCGGACGGGGATGACCCCGTACATCCCCGCGTGGCCGCGGGGCTCCAGCATCATCGCGCGCCGCAGCCGGTCGAAGCGGCCTTTGGCGTCGCGACGCTGCTCCAGGACGGTCTCGCCGGCGAGATCGGGATAGCCCCGCGTGACGATTCTGACCGGTTCCCCGGCCGTGTGCATGTCGACATAGTCGAGTTCGAGACGGCGGGGGACGGGGTCATGAATCGGCATGCCCGCGATTTAGCCGACCCGGCCGCCGCGCGGCAACGGTTCAGGCGCCCGGCGCCTCCATAAAAAGGCTGCGGGCGGCCTTGGTCTGCTCGACGACGAAGTCCGCGGTGGCCCGCACGCGGGCGACGTCGCGCAGCTCCGCATGGACGATCAGCCAGAAGGTGCGGGTCAGCGACACGTCGTCGGCGAGCACGGGCACGAGGTCGTGTCGCCCGCGCACGACGAAGGCGGGCAGCACGCACAGCCCGGCGCCGGCCGCCGTCGCCTCGATCTGCGCGACCAGGCTGGACAGCTGGACGCGCGGGCGCAGGCCCCTGCACACCTCGTCCAGGTAGTCGAGCTCGGGCATGAAGATCAGGTCGTCGATGTAACCGATGAGCCGGTGCTCGAAGAGGTCGTCCCGGGCGCGGATGGGCGCGTGTCCGGCCACGTAGCCCGGCGAGGCATAGAGGCCCAGCCTGTAGTCGGTCAGCTTGCGGGCGACCACGCGGCCCTCCTTGGGCGGGCCGAGCGCGATGGCGATGTCGGCCTCGCGCTTGGAGAGCGACAGGAGCCTGGGCATCGCGACGAGCTGCAGCTCGAGCCCAGGGTGGCGCTCGGCCAGGGCGCCGAGGCGGGGCGCGAGGAAGAGGCTGCCGAACCCGTCGGGCGCGCCCACCCGCACCGTGCCGGAGAGGGCGAGATCGGCCCCGCCGATGTCGGCGGAGGCGGCCATGGCCGCGGTCTCGATGGCCTCGGCCGCGCTCACCAGCCGCTCGCCGTGGGCGGTCAGCACGTAGCCCTGGGGGCGGCGATCGAACAGCGTCGTCTTGAGGGCGCTCTCCAGCGCGGTGACGCGGCGGCTGACCGTGGCGTGGTCGGCGCCGAGCCGCCTGGCGGCCACCGTGAGGCGACCGGCTCTTGCAACGGCCAGGAAAAAGCGCAAGTCATCCCAGTCGAAGTGGCTCACGGTCACCTCCCCGGCGCGGCTGTCCCATCAGCCGATCCGGGATCGATATGGGGATTTTCGCACCGCAACGTGCCCAAATTTCCCATGGCCGTGCGCCGATGGCAATGCTAACGCAACGCCACGAACCAGGATCTCGGCCGCCGCGCGCGGCCGGCAAGCGGGAGGACCTCGATGGTCGCTGAACTCACCCATTTCATTGGCGGAAAGCACGTCGCCGGCAAATCCGGCCGCTTCACCGACGCCTACTGGCCCATGACGGGCGAGGTCGCCTCTCGCGTGCCGCTGGCCTCGACCGCCGAGGTTCGCGCCGCCGTCGAGAATGCCAAGGCCGCGCAGCCGGCCTGGGCCGCGACCAACCCGCAGCGCCGCGCCCGCGTGCTGATGAAGTTCCTCGAGCTCGTCGCCCGCGACTACGACTCGCTCGCCGAAATCCTCGCCAAGGAGCACGGCAAGACGATCGCCGATGCCAAGGGCGACATCCAGCGCGGCCTCGAGGTCGTCGAGTTCTGCATCGGCGCGCCGCACCTGATGAAGGGCGAGTACACCGAAGGCGCCGGCCCCGGCATCGACATCTACTCGATGCGCCAGCCGCTCGGCGTCGTCGCCGGCATCACCCCGTTCAACTTCCCGGCCATGATCCCGCTGTGGAAGTGCGGCCCGGCCATCGCCGCCGGCAACGCCTTCATCCTGAAGCCGTCCGAGCGCGACCCCTCCGTGCCGCTGCGCATCGCCGAGCTGTTCCTCGAGGCGGGCCTGCCGCCCGGCATCCTCAACGTCGTCAACGGCGACAAGGAAGCGGTCGACGCCATTCTCGACGACCCGGACATCAAGGCCGTGGGCTTCGTCGGATCGACCCCGATCGCCGAATACGTCTATTCGCGCGGCTGCGCGGCCGGCAAGCGCGTGCAGTGCTTCGGCGGCGCCAAGAACCACATGATCATCATGCCCGACGCCGACATGGACCAGGCCGTCGACGCGCTGATCGGCGCGGGCTACGGCTCGGCCGGCGAGCGCTGCATGGCCATCTCCGTGGCGGTGCCGGTCGGCAAGGCTGCCGCGGACGCGCTGATCGAGAAGCTGATCCCCCGCGTCGAGTCGCTCAAGGTCGGCCCGTCCACGGACCCGTCCGCCGACTTCGGCCCGCTCGTCACGAAGGCGCACCTGGACAAGGTGAAGTCCTACGTCGACCTCGGCGTGAAGGAAGGCGCGACGCTGAAGGTCGACGGCCGCGGCTTCACCATGCAGGGCTACGAGAACGGCTTCTACATGGGCGGATGCCTGTTCGACGACGTGACCAAGGACATGCGCATCTACAAGGAGGAGATCTTCGGACCGGTCCTCTCCGTGGTGCGCGCCAAGGCCTATGACGAGGCGCTCGCGCTCGCCAACGACCACGAATACGGCAACGGCGTCGCGATCTTCACCCGCGACGGCGACGCGGCCCGCGACTTCGCGGCCAAGGTCCAGGTCGGCATGGTCGGCATCAACGTGCCGATCCCGGTTCCGATCGCCTACTACACCTTCGGCGGCTGGAAGCGCTCGGGCTTCGGCGACCTGAACCAGCACGGCGGGGACGCCTTCCGCTTCTACACCAAGACCAAGACGGTCACCTCGCGCTGGCCGTCCGGCATCAAGGACGGCGCCGAGTTCGTCATCCCGACGATGCGCTGACGAGACAGACGGGGCCGCCTCCACTCGGAGGGCGGCCCCTTCCGTGTCTCGATCCAAAATGATATCGTTCGCGATATCGTGACGCGGAGATCGGCTATGGCGGACTTCTTGCTGCGCAATATCGACGATGACGTCATGGACACGTTCAAGCGTCGTGCCCAAATCAAGGGCCACTCGCTTCAGCAGGAGCTTGCAGAGGTCATCAGGACAGCTGCGAGGCCGACGCGAGACGAAATCCTGCGATTGTTCGAGGAGTTCGATTCGCTCGGCGACGGTATCCCAGCCGATGTCGATATCGTCGAACTGATCCGCGAGGAGAGAGAAGGTCGCGGATGGAGGTGATTGACGCCAACAGCGTGCTTCATGCCTTCTCGCAGGGCGTGCTCCGACAGCCAGGCCGTTTGGTCCTGTCCAGTGGCGCTTCGTTCCTTGCACCCGACATCTTCGAGGGCGAATGCGCCAATGCTCTGACGAGATTGGTCAGAGTTCGACAGATGCAGGAGATGGCGGCACGCAAAGCTCTGGTCACGATCCGGCGTGTCATCGGGGTCGTCTTCGCGACGTCGGGCTTGGTCGATAGAGCCTTCGATCGATCGCTCAGCCTCAACCATAGCGTCTTCGACTGCCTTTACCTCGAGGGTGCGCGAGACCACGGGACCAGGCTCATCACCGCGGACGAACGACTGATCACCAAGCTCCGCGGCACGCCCGACGCAAATCTTGTCGTTCACCTCGCCGACTGGCGCCCCGGAATCTCGTCATGACCCTCTTCGCCCTCACCGAGGACCACATCGCCGTCCGCGACATGGCCCGCGAATTCGCGGCCGACCGGATGGCGCCGCATGCGGTGGAGTGGGACGAGCAGAAACACTTCCCGGTCGACGTGATGCGCGAGGCCGCCGCGCTCGGCATGGGCGGCATCTACGTCCGCGACGACGTCGGCGGCTCCGGCATGACGCGCCTCGACGCGGCGCTGATCTTCGAGGCGCTGGCCACCGGCTGCCCGACCGTGTCGGCCTTCATCTCCATCCACAACATGGCGGCGTGGATGATCGACCGCTTCGGCTCGGACGAGCAGCGCGCGCGCTGGCTACCGGGCCTGTGCACGATGGATCTCATCGCCAGCTACTGCCTGACCGAGCCGGGCGCCGGCTCCGACGCCGCCGCGCTGAAGACGCGGGCGCGCCGCGACGGCGACGACTACGTGCTCGACGGCGTGAAGCAGTTCATCTCCGGCGCCGGCGTCTCCGACGTCTACGTGGTGATGGTGCGCACCGGGGAGGGCGGCGCCGCGGGCGTCTCGACCATCGTGGTCGAGAAGGGCACGCCGGGCCTTTCCTTCGGCGCCAACGAGAAGAAGATGGGCTGGAACGCGCAGCCCACCCGCCAGGTGATCTTCGAGAACTGCCGGGTGCCGGCCGCCAACCGGATCGGGCCCGAGGGCATCGGCTTCAAGATCGCGATGGCCGGCCTCGACGGCGGGCGCCTGAACATCTCGGCCTGCTCGCTCGGCGGCGCCCAGGCGGCGCTCGACAAGTCGGTCGCCTACATGGCCGAGCGCACCGCGTTCGGAAAGCGCCTGCAGGACTTCCAGGCGCTGCAGTTCCGCCTCGCCGACATGGCGACCGAGCTCGAGGCGGCGCGGACCTTCCTGTGGCGCGCGGCCGCGGCCCTGGACGCCAAGGACCCGCAGGCGACCCAGCTCTGCGCCATGGCCAAGCGCTTCGGCACGGACGTGGGCTTCCAGGTCGCCAACGACGCCCTGCAGCTGCACGGTGGCTACGGCTACCTCGCCGACTACGGCATCGAGAAGATCGTGCGGGACCTGCGCGTCCACCAGATCCTCGAAGGCACCAACGAGATCATGCGCCTGATCGTCGCCCGCGGCCTCGTCGGCCGGGGCCAGGGCAGCAACACCTGACATCCTAGGGAGACCACCATGGCCACCATCGCCTTCATCGGCCTCGGCAACATGGGCGCGCCGATGAGCGCCAACCTCGTCAAGGCGGGCCACGCCGTCACGGGTTTCGACCTGGTGCCGGCCAACGTCGAGGCCGCCGTGAAGGGCGGCGCCAAGGCGGCCGCCTCGGCGGCCGAGACGGTGCGCGGGGCGGACGTGGTCGTGACCATGCTGCCGGCCGGCAAGCACGTGCTCGCCGTGTGGGGCGACGTGCTCGGCCAAGCGAAGGCCGGCGCGCTCTTCATCGACAGCTCGACCATCGACGTCGACAGCGCCCGCCAGGCACACGCCGCGGCCGAGAAGGCCGGCATGCTCTCCATCGACGCGCCGGTCTCCGGCGGCGTGGGCGGCGCCACGGCGGGCACGCTCACCTTCATGTGCGGCGGCAGCGACGCGGCTTTCGCGGCCGCCAAGCCGCTGCTCGAGGCCATGGGCCGCAAGGTCGTGCATTGCGGCGGCGCGGGCGCGGGCCAGGCCGCCAAGATCTGCAACAACATGATCCTCGGCATCTCGATGATCGGCGTCAGCGAGGCCTTCGTGCTCGCCGAGAAGCTGGGCCTCTCGCACCAGGCGCTGTTCGACGTGGCCTCCACCTCCTCGGGCCAGTGCTGGTCGCTCACGACCTACTGCCCGGTGCCCGGCCCCGTCCCCACCAGCCCGGCCAACAACGCCTACAAGCCCGGCTTTGCCGCCGCGCTCATGCTGAAGGACCTGAAGCTCTCGCAGGACGCGGCCTCGGCCTCGGGCGCCACGACGCCGCTCGGTGCGCACGCCGCGAAGATCTACGAGGCATTCGCCGGCGACGGTTTCGAGGGCAAGGACTTCTCCGGGATCGTCGAGTACCTGCGCTCGGGCAAGGGCGCCTGAGGCGACCTGCCAGGCCTCCAGCAAGGCTCAAACCCCTTCGCGCGTCCTGCCCGGGCTCGGCCCGGGCATCCACGACTTTGCCGGGGCCGTCCTGAAGTCGTGGGTGGCCGGGCCAAGCCCGGCCATGACGGCGGAGAGATGCAGGATCAATCCCGGCGATCGCTCACCACACCAGCTTCACCAGCCCGACGACCACAAGGTAGCGCGCGAGCTTGGCCACCGCGACGACCGCGGTGAAGAGCCACAAGGGCGTGCGGAACACGCCGGCGATGGCGGTCAGCGGGTCGCCGATGATCGGCGCCCAGGACAGCAGCAGCGACCACACGCCCCATCGGGCGTACCAGGCCTCGTAGCGGGCGAACTGCGCCTCGGGGATGGGGAAGCGCGGGTGGTGGCGCCAGTGGGCGAAGAACCGGCCCAGCGCCCAGTTCACGCAGGAGCCCAGCGTGTTGCCGAGGGTCGCCACCGCGACCGCGGGCACGACGACCGTCCGGTCGCTCGCCAGCAGCGCGGCGAGCGCCGCCTCGGAGGAGCCGGGGAGCAGGGTCGCCGACAGGAAGGCGGCCAGGAACAGGCCGGCGAGGGCGAGCATGGAGGACGGGTCACCGCGAAAGGCGCTCCCGTCTTGCGGGCGCGGCCATCCCATAGCTTAATCGCCGCCCGCGACAAACCGGCGGCCCCAGCGAGGCCGCGCACATGAGGGAGGCCCCATGCCCGTCATTCTCGCCATCGACCAGGGCACCACCTCCTCGCGCGCCATCGTCTTCCGCGCCGACGCCTCGATCGCGGCCGTGGCGCAGCAGGAATTCCCGCAGCATTTCCCCGCGTCGGGCTGGGTCGAGCACGAGGCCGAGGACCTGTGGTCGACGACCCTCGCCGTCTGCCGCGAGGCCATGGCCAAGGCCGGCGTCACGGCCGCCGAGGTGGCGGCCATCGGCATCACCAACCAGCGCGAGACGACGGTGGTCTGGGACCGGGCGACCGGCAAGGCCGTGCACCGGGCCATCGTCTGGCAGGACCGGCGCACGTCCGAAATCTGCGCCGGCCTGAAGCGCGGCGGGCACGAGGCGCTGGTCACGGCCAGGACCGGCCTGCTGCTCGACCCCTACTTCTCCGGCACCAAAGTCGCCTGGATCCTGGACAACGTGCCGGGCGCCAGGGCCCGGGCCGAGCGCGGCGAACTCGCCTTCGGCACCGTCGACAGCTTCCTGCTGTGGCGTCTCACCGGCGGCGCCGTGCACGCCACCGACGCGACCAACGCCTCGCGCACCCTGCTCTACGACATCCACCGCGGCACCTGGGACGACGAGCTCCTCGCCCTGCTGCGGGTGCCCCGCGCGATGCTGCCCGACGTGCGCGACTGCTCGGGCGAGTTCGGCACCACCGTGCCGGACCTTCTGGGCGGCGCCATCGCGGTGCGCGGCATCGCCGGCGACCAGCAGGCGGCGACCGTGGGCCAGGCCTGCTTCGAGCCCGGCATGATGAAGTCGACCTACGGGACGGGCTGCTTCGCGCTGCTCAACACCGGCGACGCGCCGGTCGCCTCGCGCAACAAGCTCCTCACCACCGTGGCCTACCAGCTCGGTGGCAAGCGCACCTATGCGCTGGAAGGCTCCATCTTCATCGCCGGTGCCGCCGTGCAGTGGCTGCGCGACGGGCTCGGCATCATCAAATCGGCCTCGGAAAGCGGGCCCCTGGCCGAACAGGCCGATCCGGCCCAGTCCGTCTACCTCGTTCCGGCCTTCGTCGGCCTCGGCGCGCCCTACTGGGACGCCGACTGCCGCGGCGCGATGTTCGGTCTGACGCGCGGCACCGGGCCGAAGGAGATCGCGCAGGCGGCGCTGGAAGCCGTCTGCTACCAGACGCTCGACCTGCTGGACGCCATGCGCTCGGATTGGCCCGGCGCCTCGGACGCCCAGACGGTGCTGCGGGTCGACGGCGGCATGGTCGCGTCCGACTGGACCATGCAGCGCCTCGCCGACATCCTCGGCTCGCAGGTCGACCGTCCGGTCGTGAAGGAGACGACCGCACTGGGCGCGGCCTATCTCGCCGGGCTGTCGGCGGGCGTCTATCCCGATCCCGAGCGCTTCGCCGACCTCTGGCGGCTGGAAAACCGCTTCACGCCCTCGATGAGCGCCGCCGTGCGCGACCGCAAGGTTGCGGGTTGGCGGGATGCGGTCGGGCGGACGTTGTCGATGAGGCAGTAGGGTTTGGGCAGTAGGGCTTGGGCAGTAGGCAGTAGGAATTGTCTTCCTGCCCACTGCCCACTGCCTACTGCCCTCTCCCCAAGCTCCTAGCCAAACCCCTGAATTCGTGTATAAGCCCGGCCAACCGCCCTGGCTCCCGGCCTGGGCGGTCTTTCGCTTGACCGCGCTGGACGACATCCCGGCTCGGCCGCCCGTAAACCCCAGTACAAGGATTTGTCCGATGTCGATCACCGCCGAACGCAAGCAGCAGGTCGTCAAGGATTTCGCCACGAAGGCTGGCGACACCGGCTCCCCCGAGGTGCAGGTGGCCATCCTGACGGAGCGCATCTCGAACCTGACCGAGCACTTCAAGACGCATGCGAAGGACAACCATTCGCGTCGCGGCCTCCTGAAGCTCGTGTCTCAGCGCCGTTCGCTCCTCGACTACCTGAAGCGCATCGACGAGAACCGCTACAAGACGCTCATCGAGCGCCTCGGCATCCGCCGCTAAGGGCGGCTTCCGGGCCGTGGTTCGCCCCGGCCCGGTTCGACGTAGCCGCGGCGGCATCGTGCCGCCGCAATGTGCGTGTATCCGCGGCCGCAGGTGCGGCGCGGAACCGTGTGTCGGGACGTCGGGCATGGTGCCCGCGTCCTCATAACCGGCCAGGCCGACCGTTCATGGCAGGATCGCCGGACGCTCCCGTCCTTCGGGGATGGCAGCGTCGAGCCGTCTTGCTCATGGGGTCGGCCCGGCCAGGAAAGGCTAGGAAACCTCATGTTCGACGTCCAACGTGTTGAACTCACCTGGGCGGGGCGCAAGCTCACGCTCGAGACCGGCAAGATCGCGCGCCAGGCCGACGGCGCCGTGCTCGCCACCTACGGCGAGACCACCGTTCTCGCCACCGTCGTGTCCGCCAAGGACCCGAAGCCGGGCGTGGACTTCTTCCCGCTCACCGTGAACTACCAGGAAAAGGCCTTCGCGGCCGGCCGCATTCCCGGCGGCTACTTCAAGCGCGAAGGCCGGCCGACCGAGAAGGAGACGCTGGTCTCCCGCCTCATCGACCGCCCGATCCGCCCGCTCTTCGTCGAAGGCTACCGCAACGACACGCAGGTCATCGTGACCGTGCTGTCGCATGACCTCGAGAACGATCCCGACATCGTCGCGATGGTTGCCGCCTCGGCGGCCCTCACGCTCTCCGGCGTGCCCTTCATGGGCCCGGTGGGCGGCGCCCGCGTCGGCTACATCAACGGCCAGCTGCGCCTCAACCCGACCATCGCCGAGATGGCCGACAGCTCGCTCGACCTCGTCGTCGCCGGCACGGCCGACGCGGTGCTCATGGTCGAGTCCGAGGCCAAGGAACTGCCCGAAGACGTGATGCTCGCCGCCGTCATGCACGGCCACAAGGGCTTCCAGCCGGTCATCGACGCGATCATCAAGCTCGCCGAGCGCGCCGCCAAGGAACCCCGCGACTTCCAGACCCCGGACAACTCGGCCATCGAGAAGCGCATTCTCGACCTCGTCGAGGCGGATCTCCGCGACGCATTCACGACCCCTGCCAAGCAGGAGCGCCAGGACAAGGTCGCGGCCGCCAAGGCCAAGGTCGTCGCCGCGCTCTGCGGCGAAGGCGTCGAGAACCCGCTCGACAAGAACCTCGTCGCCACGGTGTTCAAGGACGCCGAGGCCAAGATCGTGCGCTGGAACATCCTCGACACGGGCAGCCGCATCGACGGCCGCGACGTGCGCACCGTGCGCCCGATCGTCGCCGAGGCCGGCGTCCTGCCGCGCACCCACGGCTCGGCCGTGTTCACCCGCGGCGAGACGCAGGCGCTGGTCGTCGCGACGCTGGGCACCGGTGACGACGAGCAGTTCATCGACTCGCTCGAGGGCACCTACAAGGAGACGTTCCTCCTTCACTACAACTTCCCGCCCTACAGCGTCGGCGAGACCGGCCGCATGGGCTCGCCTGGCCGCCGCGAAATCGGCCACGGCAAGCTCGCCTGGCGCGCCGTCCACCCGATGCTGCCGCCGCACCACGAGTTCCCCTACACGATCCGCGTCGTGTCGGAGATCACCGAGTCGAACGGCTCCTCGTCGATGGCCACCGTCTGCGGCTCGTCGCTGGCGCTGATGGATGCCGGCGTGCCGCTACGCTCCCCCGTCGCGGGCATCGCCATGGGCCTGATCCTCGAGGGTGAGCGCTATGCGGTGCTCTCCGACATCCTCGGCGACGAGGACCACCTCGGCGACATGGACTTCAAGGTGGCGGGCTCCGAGACGGGCGTCACGTCGCTGCAGATGGACATCAAGATCGCCGGCATCACCGAAGAGATCATGCGGGTCGCGCTCGACCAGGCCAAGGAAGGCCGCCTGCACATTCTCGGCGAGATGTCGAAGGGCCTCGGCGCCGCGCGCAAGGAGCTCGGCCAGTACGCGCCGCGCATCGAGACGATCAAGATCCCGGTCGACAAGATCCGCGAAGTGATCGGCTCGGGCGGCAAGGTCATCCGCGAGATCGTGGAAAAGACCGGCGCCAAGATCGACATCTCGGACGACGGCACCGTCAAGGTGGCCTCGTCGGACCTCAACTCGATCACCGCGGCCCTCAACTGGATCAAGTCGATCGCCTCGGAGCCCGAGGTCGGCGTGATCTATGACGGCACGGTCGTGAAGACCACCGACTTCGGCGCCTTCGTGAACTTCTTCGGCGCCAAGGACGGCCTGGTCCACATCAGCCAGCTCGCCGCCCAGCGCGTCAACAAGGTCACGGACGTGATCAAGGAAGGCGACAAGGTGAAGGTGAAGCTGCTCGGCTTCGACGAGCGCGGCAAGGTGCGCCTCTCGATGCGCGCGGTCGACCAGCAGACCGGCGAGGACCTCGAGAAGAAGACCAAGGCCGAGCCGGACGCTGCCGCCGGCGAGTAAGCCAGCGGCCTCACGGCCATGAGTTGCGAAAGGCGGCCCGCGAGGGCCGCCTTTTTGCGTTGCGAAGCCGTCGCCGGTCCCTCGAAGACGGACGCCATCCTGGCGTGTCCCCGCGCGGCTAAAAACAACCTCCAATTCGTTGCGCTCAATTTCGAAACAAAAAAGACTCGGATAGGTTGTATCGGAGTCTTTTCATGTTTAATTTCAAAGCATTGGCCGTTTTGGCCGGTCTGGCGCTCGTCTCCTCCACCCCCGCGGCGCACGCCGTCGAGCTGAAGCGTTCGGGCGCATCCCTCCTGCTCCAGGGTCCGCTCAACTGGGGTGACCATCACGTCTTCAAGGCCTTCGTCGATGCCCAGCCGCCCGGCATCAGGACGGTGGTCCTGAACAGCGGCGGCGGCAGCGTCGAGGCCGCCCAGGAGATCGGCCGGCGCATCCGCAAGGAAGGCTGGGCGACGCTCGTCGACGCGCGGCGTGCGCGCTGCGCCAGCGCCTGCACCGCCATCTTCGCCGCGGGCACCGCGCGTCACTACGTGGGAGCGGACGGGATTGCCGACGGCGCGGTCGCGCCGAAGGCCATGCGCGGCGGGCTCGCCTATCACCAGGGCTCCAGTCCCCAGTCGCTCCACGCCAATCACTACAGCGGTGGAGCCAGCGCCTACATGGTGGCCGTGTACTACGAGTTCGGCTCGCGCGGGGCGGCTTCGATCATCGATCTCGCCGCGCCGAACATGCTCTATGCGATCTCCGGCCGAACGGCGCTCGAGAAGGGCATCGCCACCAGCCTGGCGACGCCGTGACTCATCGGTGGCTGGCGTCAGTCCCGCCGGCGAGTTCGCTGGCGTGCCGCTTGAAGAGCCGGGCGATCGCGGCGCAGAGCGCCGCCAGCGCGTCGCGATCCGGATGGACGGCGGGGCGGAGCAGATAGACGTCCTCGGCCCAGCGGTCGTCGTCGGCCGGGACGCGCGCCAGATGCGGATCGGCATCGCCGAGCCAACACGGCAGGACGGCGATTCCGAGGCCCGTCCGGGCGGCCTCGTGGCGCGATGGCATGTCGCCGATATGCGCCACCACGCGCCGGCCTGCCGCGGTCCGCGCGACGAACTCGCGCTGCAGGCGAAGTTCGGGATCGTCCGGCGGCGCGATCAGGGGCAGGTCCGGAACGCCCGGGCGCCCATAGAGTGCGAAGGCGATCCGTCCGACACGCCGGCACCGCACGGCAGGGTCGTCGGGCAGCGACCGCATCCGCAGGGCGACGTCCGCCTCGCCGGCGGCGACGTCCAACCTCTGGCGCGTCGGGATGAACGCGATCGGCCGCGACGCGGTGGCCTGCGCGAGGTCGCCGAGATGTCGCGACAGGAACAGGGTGACCGACGACGTCGCGGTGATGCGCAGAGCCTCTCCGGGCGCGCGCCGGTGTGCCTTCGCCGTCGCCTCGGCTGCCAAGGCCGCCTCGCCCATGCCCTGCGCCCGCGCGAGCACGGCGGCGCCGGCGGCGGTCAACGTGGTGGCGTTGGGTCCGGCCTGGAACAGGGAGATGCCGAGCCGGCTCTCGAGGGAGCGCAGGCGCCGCGCCACGGTCGGCTGGCTGACGCCGAGCACCTGGGCGGCCCGGTTCATAGATCCATGAGCAGCCACGGCCAGGGCGGTCTGCCAGTCGTCCCACGAGGGTGACCGGGCGGGGATGGCGGCGGACACACCGGTCCCGTGAGCTTCGTCAACCATGACAGCAGGTCCAGGCGCCGGGGCTCCGGCGGCGAGGGCGTCTCGAAACGTTCGGTGGGGTGCTTGCGAGCCATGAGCGCCACTGTCGGCGCGTTCGCCTCGCGGGGCAGCCCACCGGAGCCGTTGAAGGCTCCACGCCGGTGTCGAACCCCAGCTGGCCGACATCGCTCACCGCCAGCAGCGGCCCTCGTAGTCGAGCACGTAGTCGGCAGGGTTCAGGGCGATGGCGGCCATGCCGTGCAGGACCGCGTCGGGGGAGACGATCAGGCGGGTCGCGATCGCCTTCGGCAGCCACTCGACCGGGGCCTTGGCCTCGAAGGCCGCGCGGAAGGCCGCGGGATCGATCAGGCTCCGGATGCGCGGCAGGATCCCTCCGGCGAGGAACACGCCGCCCGTCGCGGCGAAGGTGATGGCCATGTCGCCGGCATAGCGGGCGAGGATCGCCAGGAACATGCGGATCGTCCCGGCCTCGTGGCCGGCCGGATCGGCCAGGGCCGCCTTCACCACCCCGGCGGCATCGAGCCCGCCGTCCGGCCGCCCGTGCACGCGGCAACGCGCCTGGTGCAGGCGCGCCAGCCCGCTGCCCGACAGGATCGCCTCTCCGGTCAACCGGCCCATGACGGGGTCCGCCACGGCGAGCGCCCTGGCTTCCTCGGCCGTGCCGAAGGCGAGGTCCACGTGCCCGCCCTCGCTGGGGACCGGCACGTGCCGCCCGGCAGCGTTGACCAGCGCTCCGACGCCCAGCCCGGTGCCGGGGCCCAGCACCAGCCGCGGGCCCTTCCCCGGCGGCAGGTCGGGGCCGATGGTCATCAGGCCGTCCGGCGGGATGGCAGGCAGGGACAGTGCCTGAGCCTCGAAATCGTTGAGCAGCAGGCCCTGGTCGAGCGAGAGGTCGGAGGCGAGCGCGTCACCGTCGATCGTCCACGCGGCGTTGGTGAGCTGGCATCGACGCCCGTCGATGGGCCCGGCACCGCAGAGCACGACCGACCGCGGTGCGGAAAGGCCTGCCGCCACGCTGTGAATGGCCTGCGCGGGGCCGGGGAAGTCCGCGGTCCGCAGGTTGCCGAGCGGGCGCAGGGCCGCTCCAGGCGCATCGACGGCGGCCAGGCGGACATTGGTGCCACCCACGTCGGCGACGACGAGCGGCAGCGGAAAGGACGGCGTCGGCTGTGTCACGGGCAGGTCCACGAATGCGTCCGGGTATCTCGCGTAAGGGCCGCGCCGGTGTCAACGCAGGGCTGGCTCCCGCTCACGGGCGACTTCGCCCATCGACGACTTGGAAACCCCGTTCCGGCATCCTAGAAGCTGACAGCTCTTCAAACGTCTTGCCGCGAGATCCCACCATGGCCAACGCCGTCAACGCCCTCTTCCCCCTCGCAGAGGACACCACGACCTACCGCAAGCTCGACGTCGGCGGCGTCGGCGTCGAGACGCTGGGCACGCGCGAGCTGGTGACGGTGGAGCCCGGCGCCATCCGCGCGCTCGCCAAGCAGGCGATGATCGACATCAACCACCTGCTGCGTCCCGGCCATCTCGCCCAGCTCGCCAAGATCCTGGACGATCCGGAGGCCACGTCGAACGACAAGTTCGTGGCCTACGACCTGCTGAAGAACGCCAACATCGCCGCCGGCGGAATCCTGCCCATGTGCCAGGACACCGGCACGGCCATCGTCATGGGCAAGAAGGGGCGCTTCATCTGGACCGACGGCACCGACGAGGACGCCATCGCCGACGGCATCCGTGACGCCTATTTCGAGAAGAACCTGCGCTACTCGCAGCTCGCGCCGCTCTCGATGTTCGAGGAGGCCAACACCCGCAACAACCTGCCGGCCCAGATCGAGCTCTATGCCGAGGGCGACGACGCCTACAAGTTCCTCTTCGTGGCCAAGGGCGGAGGCTCGGCCAACAAGACCTTCCTCTACCAGGCGACGCCGTCGCTGCTGACGCGCGACCGCATGCTCGCCTTCCTGAAGGAGAAGATCCTGACGCTGGGCACGGCGGCCTGCCCGCCCTACCACCTGGCCATCGTCATCGGCGGCACCTCGGCCGAGCAGACGCTGAAGACCGTGAAGCTCGCCTCGACCCGCTATCTTGACGGGTTGCCGACGCAGGGCTCGGCGAGCGGCCACGCCTTCCGCGACCTGGAGATGGAGGCGGAGGTCCACAAGATGACCCAGAGCCTGGGCGTTGGCGCGCAGTTCGGCGGCAAGTACTTCTGCCACGACGTGCGCGTCATCCGCCTGCCGCGCCACGGCGCGTCCCTGCCGATCGGGCTGGGCGTGTCCTGCTCGGCCGACCGCCAGGCCATGGGCAAGATCAACCGTGACGGCGTGTTCCTGGAGCAGCTCGAGACCAACCCGGCCCGGTTCATGCCGGAGGTCGACGAGACCACGCTCGGCGGCGACGTGGTGAAGATCGACCTCACCCGGCCGATGGCGGAGATCCTGAAGACGCTCTCGGCCCATCCGATCCGCACGCGGCTGTCGCTCACGGGTCCGATGATCGTGGCGCGCGACCTCGCTCACGCCAAGATCCGCGAGCGCCTGGAGCGCGGCGAGCCGATGCCGGACTATTTCCGCGACCACCCCGTCTACTACGCGGGCCCCGCCAAGACGCCGGCGGGCTACGCGTCCGGCTCGTTCGGCCCGACCACGGCCGGGCGCATGGACAGCTACGTCGACCAATTCCAGGCGGCCGGGGGCTCGATGGTGATGCTCGCCAAGGGCAACCGCTCCAAGGAGGTGCGCGAGGCCTGCGGCAAGCACGGCGGCTTCTACCTCGGCTCGATCGGCGGCCCCGCGGCGCGCCTGGCGCAGGACTGCATCCGCAAGGTCGAGGTGCTCGAATATCCCGAGCTCGGCATGGAGGCGATCTGGAAAATCGAGGTCGAGGACTTCCCGGCGTTCATCGTGATCGACGACAAGGGCAACGACTTCTTCAAGGAGCTCAATCTGGGCTAAGCTGGCCCTTCATGGCCGGGGAGGGTTCATGCGGGTCTTCAGTTTCACGATCGTCGCGGCGGGGCTCGCCGCCTTCGCCCTGGACGTCCAGGCCGGCACCGTCGACACGGCCGAGTGCCGCCGCGACCTGATCGTCATGGACAGCGAGCTCT
The DNA here is from genome assembly GCF_945952055.1 of uncultured Alsobacter sp. Classification (GTDB taxonomy): domain Bacteria; phylum Pseudomonadota; class Alphaproteobacteria; order Rhizobiales; family Beijerinckiaceae; genus Alsobacter. Next base: position 81,181 of record NZ_CAMFHB010000005.1, on the reverse strand, counting down.
CCACGGCCCAGGCCAAGCTGGTCAAGGCGCAGGACAGCTCGCGCCAGGAGCAATGTGCGGTCTGGCGCGAGCAGATCACGACCTTCAAGAAGGCCTCGGCACTCTACAAGCGCTGCAAGACCGACACCGACCGTCGTGTGATGTCGGGCCAGATGGACAGCCAGGTGAACGATTTCCAGTCAGCGCTGACCCAGATGTGCAAGGGCCGGTAGGGCGGTGACGTCGACCTGCCGATCGGAACACTGCGCAGTATCGAGAAGCAGTCTGGGGTGTCGTTGAGGACGTGAGCCAATGCAGTACATCGCTCTGCTCCACAAGAGGAGAACAGCGACTTCGGGGTGTCGTTCCCTGATTTTCCCGGTTGCGTGACCGCAGGCACGACGCTGGAAGAGGCTCGCGCCATGGCGGTCGAGGCACTGGCCCTTCATATCGAGGGCATGCGACTCGACGGCGAAGACGTCCCCGCACCATCCACGCTGGACGCCATCATGGCCGTCCGCGAGAACCGGGACGGTGTCGCCGTTCTCGTTGACGGGCCCCCAGCGAAAAGCTTGCGCGTCAACATCACGATGCCCGAGGATGTCCTCAGGCAGATCGACCGTAGAGCCGAGGCGCAGGGAACGACCCGTTCCGGGTTTCTGCTGCGAGCGGCCCAGCGCGAGCTCGAGTCGACCTGAATCCGTCGCTCAGCTCTTCGGAGCCGGCTTCTTGGGATCGGGCTTGGCATCGGCCTTGGCGTCGGGCTTGCCCTTCCCCTTGGCGTCCTTGCCGTCCTTCGCGTCCTTGTCGTCACCCGGGACGAAGAAGCCCTTCACGCGGCCGGCGCTCGGGCCGGACTCGACCAGCGCCACGCCGGTCTCGGTGTCGTAGATCAGCTTCTCGCCCTTGGTGACGTTGTCGCCCTGGCTGAGCGCGACGTTGCCGGTGAGGACGATCTTGTTCGAGGCGCGGTCGAAGACCCCGTCGTTGCCGGTCGCGACCTGATCCTTGGAGATGACCGTCACGCCGCCCTTGGCCTCGACGCGGCGCAATTGCGTGCCACCCTCGCCCTGGGCCCCGGACGCGGCCGCCTGCTGGGCCTGCGCCCCGCCGGCCGCGGCGCGGTCCTGCTGGCGGTCGTAGAACACGATCATCGTGGCCGACTTGATCGTCGTGTCGCCCTGCACGGCGACGACGTTGCCCGTATAGACCGCCCGCTGTTCCTTGCTGAACACCTCCAGGCGATCGGCATCGATCTGGATCGGTTCCTTCGAGTTGCTGCCGAAGCCCGGCACCACCGACTTCTTGTCGCCTTTGGCGTCCGCCTTCGCATCCGGCTTGGCGGCCTGCGCGAAAGCGAGGCCCGGAAGGGTCGTCGCTGCGAGGGCAACGGCGAGACTGGCGGCGGTCAGGCGACGGATCATTGGCTCTTGTCCTTGGCGCTGGCCGACTTTTCCTGCTGCGGCGTCAGGATGGTGCGGACCCTGCCGTCGAAGATGATGTGCTGGCCATTGTCGGTCATGTCGAGACGGCCGGCGTCGATCGTGCCGCCCGTGAAGCGCACGCTCACCGGCTCCTGGCTGGAGACGTTGCCGCCCTTGAAGTCGATGCGCGCGGAGTTCATCCGCACATCATAACCGCTATCGGTGCGCACCCGAACATCCGTTTTCAGGTCGAGCTTCTCGATCGAGCTGTCGTAGACGCCTTCCACCGACGTGACGTTGGCCATGCTCTTGTCCTGCATGGCGATGCGGGCCCGCAGTTCCTTGAGCTCGATGATGCTCGGCGTCTTCACGTCCTGGGCGGCCCACTGGGCGGTAACCTCGTAAGGACGGCTGTCCTTCTTGAAGCCGGTGAGCTTGGGCAGCTCCATCGTGATCTTGGTGCCGTTGAGGCTGATGTTGGAGATCGACACGCCGTCCGGCAGCGTGCGGAAGGGCTGCACGATGCCCACGAACACGATCGCGGCCACGGTCGCGGCGGAGCCCACGGGGATGGCCTTGCGCAGGAAGCGGACCCAGCGCGTGTGGCGCACGGCCTCGCGATAGCGCCGCTGGACGAGCGCCGCACGCATCTGGCTGGCCATGGGTGTCGGTCCGGCGCTCATGGCGATGGTCGAAGTCTCCCGGGGTGAGGTGGCCGGCCGACGGGCCGCCCCTCAGAAAAGCAAGTTCGAGGCCGCGCCACGCATCACAACCTCGTGGCGAGAGTGAGACGGTCCTCTACACGAGCGGGGGTTAACGCTCAGGTATGGGCGAAGATGTCGACCTCCGGCCAGCCCATCAGGTCGAGCCGCGCCCGGGTCGGCAGGAAGGCGAAGCAGGCGTCGGCCACGTCGCGCCGGCCCTCGCGGTCCAGCAGGCCGTCGAAGGCCGCCTTGAGCGCGTGCAGATGCAGCACGTCGGAGGCGGCATAGGCGAGCTGCGCGTCGCTGAGGACGGGCGCGCCCCAGTCCGAGGACTGCTGCTGCTTGCTGATCTCGGCGCCGAGAAGCTCGCGCACGATGTCCTTCAGCCCGTGCCGGTCGGTGTAGGTGCGGACCAGCTTCGAGGCGATCTTGGTGCAGTAGACCGGAGCCGGCATCACACCCAGGGTGTGGTAGAGGACGGCCAGGTCGAAACGGGCGAAGTGAAACAGCTTGGTGACCGCCGGGTCGCCCATGAGCCGCGCGAGATTGGGCGCGCGCACCGACCCCTGCGGAATCTGGACGAGATCGGCCGTTCCGTCGCCCCGCGACAGTTGCACGAGGCAGAGCCGGTCGCGCAGGGGATTGAGGCCGAGCGTCTCCGTGTCGATGGCGACCACCGGGCCGAAATCGACCCCGTCGGGCAGGTCGCCGTGATGCAGGCGGATGGTCATGGTGCAGCGTTCCAGGCCTTGCGGCGCCAGCCGCGGCGCCTTTCGGACGCCCCGTTATCATGGCCGCGATCCCGAGGCCACACGCCGTTTCGCCCGCCATCCCGGCCCGGCGGAGGCTGGGCCTTCCATGCGGCCGGTCAGTCCGGCCTGTCCACGTATCCGTAGCGGGCGATGACGGCTTTCGCCTCCGGCCCCTTCAGGAACGCCAGGAAGGCCTTCGCCGCGTCGGACTCCGCGCCGGTCTTCAGGAGCACGGCGTCCTGGCGGATCGGCCTGTACAGCGTCTGGTCGACGAGCCAGCGAGACCCGTCGCTGCGGTTGACGACCTGCGACAGGGCGACGAAGCCGAGTTCCGCATTGGCCGTGTCGATGAACTGGAAGGCCTGGGCGATGCTGTTGCCCATGACGATCTTGCCCTTCGCCGCCTCCTGAATCCCCAGCGCCGTCAGGGTCTCGATCGCCGCGACGCCATAGGGGGCCGCGGCGGGATTGGCGATGGCGAGCCTGTCGTAGGCGCCGGCCTTCAGCGTCTCGGCTCCCTCCACCCGCGCCGGATCCCTGCTCCACAGCACGAGCTTGCCGACGGCATAGGTGAAGCGGCTGTCGGCGATGGCGAGACCGTCCGCGATGGCCTTGGCGGGGCGCTCCTCGTCGGCGGAGAGAAACACCTGGAACGGCGCGCCCTGGCCGATCTGGGCGAGCAGCTGGGCCGACGAGCCGAAGCTCAGCACGGCCTCATGGCCGCTCGCCTTGCCGAAGGCGGCTGCGATCTCCCTGGCCGCATCGGTGAAATTGGCGGCGACGGCCACGTTGACCTGGGCCGCGCGCGCGGGAAGCACGAGGAACAGGGCGGCCGCGGCAAGGACGACGCAGCGCAGGACCGAACGAGCCGTCACGACAGCACTCCATGGCAGGGGAACCGGGGCATCAGTCCACCGCGAGGATCACGCGGTTGGACTCGAACAGCGCGACAACCGGCACGCCGGCCGTCAGGCCGAGAGCGGCGACGGCCTCGGCCGTGACAGAAGCGGTGAGGGTGCGCCCGTCGCCGATGTCGAGCGCCACCTGACCGCTGACGTCGGACACTTCGGCGCGCGCGACCGTTCCGGGAATGCGGTTGCGCACCGCCACCTTCCGCGCGTCCTCCGCCGTCGCCAGCGTGACGAAATTGGCCTTCACCAGCACCAGCACGTCCCGGCCCACGGCGACGCCCAGGTCGGCGAGGCCCTCGGCCGTGATGTGCGCGTGGATGACCGTGCTCGCGCCGACGGCGACGCTCACCTCCGCATTCAGCGCGTCCGCGCGGATGGAGGCGACGGTGCCGCGCAGGACGTTGCGGGCGCTGGTGCGCAGCATGAAGCCGCCGAGCAGGCTCGACGCCGGCAGGCCCGTTCCGGCGAGGTCGCGCTCCATGGCCCGCAGCGCTCGCGCCAGTTCTCCCTCGAGCCGGGTAAAGGCGGCGACCACGGCCTGGCCGAGCGGGGTCAGGTGCGAGCCACCGCCGCTCTTGCCTCCCGTCTGGGTGACCAGGAGCGGGCCGCCGAACAGGTTCGCCATGGCGGCCAGCGCGTCCCACGCTCCCTTGTAGCTCATGCCCGCCGCCCGGGCGCCGGCACTGATCGACCCAGCCTGGGCGACCGCCTCCAGCAGGCGGATGCGCTCGTGCCCGACGGAGGTCAGGTCGCCGCCGATCAGGGACACGCTGGCACGCAGCGGATTTGTCATGAGGCGCTGGCTCTATATAGTGAACTACATAACGCATCCTGCGCAGGCCGCCCGCCGCGCGTCAACCGGGAGACGGTCCGATGAAGATCAGCGCCCGCAACCAGCTGAACGGCACCATCGTCGACATCGTGCGGGGCGCGACGACCTCGCACGTGCGCATCGACATCGGCGGCGCGGTCGTCACGGCCTCCATCACCAACGAGGCCGTCGATGAGCTGGGCCTCGCCAAGGGCCAGGCCGCCGTGGCGGTCATCAAGGCGTCGGACGTCATGGTCGCGGTGGGGAGCTGAAGCTCCCCGCCCTGGTCGTGGCCGGTGCGCCCGTCAGGACGGGCCCAGCGAGGGCGCGGCGGTCGTGCCGTCGAACACCAGCCAGGAGCGGCACGCGGTGCAGCGCAGGACGAGGCGGGGCGGGTCGAGGGTCGACCGGTCGGGCGCCGCCCACTCTTCCAGGACGACCGGCGATCCCGCCGGCAGGAGACGCTGCAGCGACGGCGGGTAGGCGGTGCAGTGAATTTCGGCGACGCCGCCGATGCGCCGCGTGACGGCGAGGCCGGCAGCCGCGCTGGCGGTCTCGATCGGCGCCAGGTGGACGCACGTGGCCGGCCCGGGCACGTCGACGGCCGCTCCGTGGGACAGGCCGGCGCGGCGCCGGTGGTGCAGGACTGCCAGGGCGACGACCCCGGCCGCCGTGCCGACGGGCGGGACGAACAGGAGCAGGATGGCGGTGACCGTGACGACGGGCCGCCCCCACACCCGGCCGCGCAACAGGCCGATGCCACCCAGGAAGGCCGGGCCGAGCAGCCCCACGACGAGGAGCATGAACACCGGCAGAAGGTGGATCGCCGGGACGTGCAGCCAGGGATCGCCGGTGTCCCGGAACGCCGACAGCGCCGCGAGCCCCGCCAGGATGCCGCCGCCGCCGACGAACACGAACAGCCAGCCGATGCCCCGCTCGGCTGCGCTGGTCGCCGGCACCGACACGCCAGCCACCGTGGCCCTCGCCAGCCGTCGCGCTTCGCGCCGGCGTGCCCAGGCCGTCACCGGCCACGGGAGCCGACCGGTCCAGGCCCAGGCCGCCAGCCAGGACCCGCCCGCGAGGGCAAGCGCCGGGCCGACGACGAGGAAAACCGTGGCGGCGATCATCTTGGTCGGATCGGGCGTGGGCACGAAGGACCAGAAGGTGAAGGCCGCGACCAGCACCAGCACGTAGCTCAGGAGGGTGCCGCCGACGAAGACGGCCAGGACGCGAAGCAGCCGGAGCATGTGGGGACCCGACCAGGGAAGGTCGAACGGAGGTCGGGCTACACTGGAACGGGCGCGCGAACGCGTAAAGCGGGATCGCTGGCGCCGCGCGACGTCACGCCGGCCTGGCGCCGTCGGCCCGGCGGGCGGCGAAGAATGCGACGATCCGCAGCGCCACCGCCGCCACGATGGCCGCGCCCATGACGGTCGAGAACACGCCCAGATGGGGCCAGCTGCGCAGGACCACGAGCGAGAAGAACTTGAGCAGGATCACCTGGGCGCCCACGCCGTGCAGGACGCCCCACCAGCGCCCGAGGACGCGCCGCGACGCCTGGTTGGAGGTCAGCGCCATCAGGTAGATGAACACGTAGGTCAGCCCGCCGCTGTCGATCACGTGCACCGCGTGCGGGTCCCGCGACACCGCGCCGTGCCCGAGGATCGCGCCGACATGGACGGTCATGATGGCGGCGACGGCGAGGCCGAGCGACCGCCGGTTCACCAGCAGGGCGCGCGGCAGGCGTCCGCCGAACACGCGCACGAGGCTCGAGGCGCAATAGGCGGCGAGGAACACCGGGACGGCGGTGCGCGCGGTCACGTTGGCTGCATTGCGCCAGCCGGTGACGATGTCGTCGGCCCGCAGCAGCGACAACCCGCCCAGCGCCGCCGCGACCACGGCGCCGGCCAGCATGGCGACAAGCGGAGACACTTTGACGTCAGCCGTGAGTCCGAACCGCTGCAAGCCGCCCTCCACCGAACGCCACCCATCGCCCGAGGAGTGCCACGACCGCCCCCGGCAGCTCAAGTCGCCAGAGCGCCGCGCGCGCAAGGCACGCGACCTGAACGACTCGACGCTGGGGACAGTCATTCGGGGCGAAACGAAAGCCGGCGTGGGGCTTTCCGCCGATCAGGCGCCGGGCGAACCCGCGGCCCCGGAGGGCCTTGAACCGCTCTTCGGCGGTGGGTCGGCGCACACAATCGAAAAAAGATTGGTGCCCAGGAGAGGACTCGAACCTCCACGGCTTTCACCACTGGTACCTGAAACCAGCGCGTCTACCAATTCCGCCACCTGGGCCCGGCGGGGTACATACGGGGACGGGAGGGTGGTGTCAACGGCGTCTGGGGCCGCTTTCGAAAGGAACCGGTGACCGTCACCGAAAGTTCACTCGTCGAAAGTGCGGTCTGCCCTTGTCCTGACACGGTTCTCGTCCCACCATAGGACAATCAGCACGGAGGCGGCGATGCCGAAGGACCTCGAGGACCTGTTCAAGCGCAACGAAACGTTGCGGCTCGTCCTCGCGCACGCCGGCATCGGCGCGTTGTTCGGATTCGCTTTCGCGGTCGCCCTGGTGGCGTTCGACGCCCATGGCATCGGCGCGCTGATCATGAATTCCGACAGCGGCGCCATCGCGTTCATCTTGCTGGCGGGTGGTTTCATGATCACCTTCGGCAGCCTCGTGGCGGGCAGCGCGGTCATGCTGCTGCCGCATGACGGCGATGACGGGCATGGCGGAGGCGGAGGCGGGCGTCGCGACCGCCGGGTGCTGGTGCCGATTCCCGTCCGGGCGCGCCGTCGCAACTGACCGCGCGCCGCCGCAACAGGCCAGCCGGCCCGGACTGCGCCGAAAATCCGAATTCCCCTTTCGGTCTGCATGTTCTAAGAGCCTGCGGGACATCGCTTCCGGAGGCACGAGAGCATGAGCACGGCGCGCAACCAGCTGGTCACGGTCTTCGGCGGATCGGGCTTCGTCGGTCGGCATCTCGTCCGGGCGCTCGCCAAACGGGGCTACCGCGTGCGCGTCGCCGTGCGCCGGCCCGACCTCGCCAAGTTCCTCCAGCCCATCGGCAATGTCGGCCAGATCCACGCGGTCCAGGCGAACCTGCGCTACCCGCAGTCGATCGCCCAGGCGATCTCCGGCGCCGACGCCGTCGTGAACCTCGTCGGCATCCTGTCGCAGGCGGGCCAGCAGACCTTCGACCGCGTGCAGGCCGAGGGCGCCGCGGCGGTGGCCCGGGCCACCGCAGCCGCCGGCCTCACGCGCCTGGTGCAGATGTCCGCCATCGGCGCGGACGCGAACTCCGAATCCGAATACGCCCGCAGCAAGGCCGCCGGCGAGCAGGCGGCCCTCGATGCCGTGCCGGACGCCATCGTCGTGCGTCCCTCCATCGTGTTCGGCCCCGAGGACAGCTTCTTCAACCGCTTCGCTTCGCTCGCCCGGATCGCCCCGGTCATGCCGCTGATCGGCGGCGGCGAGACGCGCTTCCAGCCGGTCTTCGTCGGCGACGTGGCGGAAGCCATGGCGCGCGCCGTCGACGGCACGGCCCGCCCCGGCACGATCTACGAGCTCGGCGGCCTCGAGGTGAAGAGCTTCCGCGAGCTCATCGAATACGTGCTGCAGGTGACGGAGCGCCGTCGCGCCCTCGTGCCGCTGCCCTTCGGCGTCGCCCGCCTGCAGGCCGGCGTGCTCGAAGCGGTCAAGTATGCGAGCTTCGGCCTCCTGCCGGAGGAGTTCCTCCTGACGCGTGACCAGGTGACCCTGCTCGGCCAGGACAACGTGGTCTCGCAGGCCGCGGTCGACGACGGCCGCACGCTGGCGGGTCTCGGCATCCAGCCCGAGATCATCGAGGCGATCGTGCCGAGCTATCTCACGCGCTACCGCAAGACCGGCCAGTTCGACAACCGTCGCCTGGCCTGATCGCCGCCCCGCCGCGGCAGGCCGGCCCGCTCAGGCGGCCGGCAGGGCCCGCGCCTCGCGGGCCGAGAGCCCCTTGTGGACGTGGACCATCAGCGCCACGCCGAAGAGCGGCGTCAGCAGGTTGACGATCGGGATGGCCGCGCAGCCGGCCACCAGCAGCCCGGCCAGCGCCACCGTGCCGGGATGGCGCTGGCGCAGCGCGCGCGCATCCTCCTTGGGCCGGAACCGGCCGGCGGCCAGCGCGAAGTACTCGCGTCCGAGCAGGAAGGCGTTGGCCAGGAAGAAGGCCACGATGTTGACCCCGGGCACGAACAAGAAGAGCAGGGCGAGAAGGTTCACGCCCAGGCTGAGGACGGCCAGCTTGGCCGCGTCCAGGAGCGCCGGGCCCAGCGGCAGCGGCTGGCCGGGCGGATCGGCGGGGTAGGATTCGGTCTCGACCTTCTCCGCGACGTCATCGAGGAAGAAGCCCGCCACGAGCATCGAGACCGACGGAATGAGGTAGGCAAAGCCGATGACCAGGCCGAAGCCGGCCAGCAGCACGGCATAGACGTCGAGCCAGGCATGGTCCGTCATGAAGGTCGTGCCGGCCACCCACCAGGAGAACAGCTTGGTGAGCGAGGCCCAGGCCAGCGCCAGCAGCGCGAGCGTCAGCCCCAGCGACTTCCACAGAAGGGAGCGCAGCCCCGGCGAAAAGACCTGTCCGATGGCTCGGAAGGCGGCGGCGATCAGCATGGTACCCTGTCCTTCGATCCGGGAAAGAGCCGGACCGGCCAACATATGGTGACGATATGGCCGTTGGTGAGGCCCGGACGTGCAACGGCGGCGGTCAGTCCCGTCCGGCGAGCGCGGCGGGATCGAGTAGGCCCTGCAGTCTCACGGCGGCGACCTGTCCGAACCGCACCAGGAGCGCCTTGCGCGTCGCGGCCGGAAGCCGGTGCTCGGGGGCCTCGCGCAGCACCTCGGCCCCGTAGGCGTCGGCCACGATCAGCCCGGCGTCCTCCGGCATGATCTCCGGCGGCACGTGCGGCGGGATGGCGAAGAACAGGCGGTCGCTGTAGGCGCGGTAGTCGGGCCACTTCGCGTCCGTGCGGAAGTCCTCGATGCTGGACTTGATCTCCACGATCACGAGGCTGCCGTCGCCCCCGAGCGCGAGGAGGTCGGCGCGGCGGCCGGAGGCGAGCGTCACCTCGGGCAGCGTGGCATAGCCGAACCCGGCGAACAGGCGCGACACGCCGCGCGCCACGGCGAGCGTGGTCTCGGACTGCCGCCCGTCCCGGGGCAGAGGCGCCGCCTCGCCGATGCCGACGACGACGTGCTCCACCACCATCCTAGGCACGGGCGTCCTCCCGCATCATGGCGGCGGCCTTCTCGGCGATCATCATCGTAGGCGAATTGGTGTTGCCGGAGGTGATGCGCGGCATGGCCGAGGCGTCCGCCACGCGCAGGCCCGCGAGGCCGCGGACCCGCAGGCGCTCGTCGAGGACCGCCAGGGGGTCCGACGCGGTGCCCATCTTCGCGGTCCCCACCGGGTGGAAGATGGTGGAGGCGACCTCGCCCGCGGCGCGGGCGAGATCCTCGTCGGAGACGAGGTGCGCGCCCGGCTTGAACTCCTGGGGATTGTACCGCTTCAGCGCCTGCGCCGAGACCAGCCGGCGGACCAGCCGCAGCGCGTCGGAGGCGACCCGGCGGTCTTCCTCGGCCGAGAGATAGTTGGGCGCGATCGCCGGGGGCGACGCAGGGTCGGGCGAGGCCGCGTGGATGCTGCCGCGGCTCGCCGGCCGCAGGTTGCAGACGCTGGCCGTGACGGCCGGGAAGGGGTGCAGCGGGTCGCCGAACTTGTCCAGCGACAGGGGCTGGATGTGGAACTGCAGGTTCGCCGTCGCGTAGTCGGGCGAGGAGCGGGTGAAGATGCCGAGCTGCGAGGGCGCCATGGTGAGCGGCCCGGTGCGGAACAGGGCGTATTCCAGGGCCATGCCCGCCTTCTTCAGGAGGGAGCGGTTGTCCACGTTGAGCGTGCGCACGTCCTGCACCGTGTAGACGGGGCGCACCTGGAGGTGGTCCTGCAGGTTCTCCCCGACGCCGGGGAGGTGATGCACCGTCTCGATGCCGAGCGCCTGCAGGCGCCCGCCGTCGCCGATGCCCGACAGCTCGAGCAGATGCGGCGTGGCGACGGCACCGGCCGAAAGGACGACCTCGCGCGCGGCGCGGGCAACCCGCTTTCCGCCGTCGGGGCCGCGGTAGACGACGCCTGTCGCGCGGCCGTTCTCGATCAGCACGCGCTCGGCGGCCACGCGGGTCTCGAGCTTCAGGTTGGGGCGGCCGAGCACGGGCTTGAGGAAGCCGCGCGCCGCGCTCCAGCGGCGGCCACGCCGCTGGTTCACCTGGAAATAGGACGCGCCCTCGTTGTCGCCGGCGTTGAAGTCGTCGACCTCGCGGATGCCCAGCTCGATCGCGGCGGCCTTGAAGGCGTCGAGGATCTCCCAGCGCACGCGGGGATATTCGACGCGCCACTCGCCGCCCGAGCGGTGGGCCGCGTTGGGCGGCGCGACATGGTCCTCCTGGGCGAGGAAGGCCGGAAGCACGTCGTCCCAGCCCCAGCCCGACAAGCCGAGCTGCCGCCAGCCGTCATAGTCGGCGGCCTGCCCGCGCATGTAGATCATGGCGTTGATCGCGGAGCAGCCGCCGATCACCTTGCCGCGCGGATAGGCGATGGCGCGGTTGCCGAGCCCGGGCTCGGCAACGGTGCGGTAGAGCCAGTCGGCGCGGGGATTGCCGATGGCGAAGAGGTAGCCCACCGGAACGTGGAACCACACCCAGTCGTCCATGCCGCCGGCCTCGAGAACCAGCACGCGGCAGGCCGGGTCGGCGGACAGGCGGTTGGCGAGGACGCAGCCGGCCGAGCCGGCGCCGACGACGACGTAGTCGAACTGCTGGTCCTGCGCCATGCGTCCCCCTCGGGCTGCGCTCAGCGCGCCGCCACGATTACGATTTCGACCGTGTATTCGGGTGCGGCGAGCTTGGCTTCGACCGTCGCGCGGGCGGGCGTGTTGCCCTTCGACACCCACGCGTCCCACACGCTGTTCATCTCGGCGAAGGTCTTGATGTCGGCGAGATAGATGGTGGCCGACAGGATCTTGGTCTTGTCCGAGCCGGATGCGGCGAGGGTCTCGTCGATCTGGGCGAGGACGTCCTTGGTCTGCTCGGAGACGCTCTTGCCCTTCGCCGTGTCGGCCACGTGGCCGGCCAGGTAGACGGTGTTGCCGTGGACGACGGCGGCGCTCATGCGCGGGCCGGGTTCGATGCGCTGGATGGTCATGAAGGGCTCCCTCTGCGGATTGGTCCCGCCGAGGTATCAGGGCGGCGGGCGGCTGTCATCCCGCCTCGCGCCCGGTCAGAGCCCCCCGGCGCTCGCGAGGCGAAGATCGACCCGCTCCAGGGCGGTGCGGATCGTGCTCGCCTGCCGGACCTGGATCCGGGCGACGGCAGGGTCGTCGACCTTGATCAGGGCGATGGCGCCGCGCACGGCCGTCAGCGCGTCGCGGACGGCGCTGCGGGCCTCGCCGATGGTGCGGGCCGACCGCACGCGGGCCGCGGCCTCCCGGATCACTGCCGAGATGCCGCGCAGCGGCGGGGGCAGCTGCAGCGCCCGGTCGTCGAGCGCCGACGCGAACTGGTTCATGGCGTCGCCGACGCAGCCGGCATAGCCCGCGCCGCCCCGCTCGCAATCGGAAAGCCTGGTCTGGAAGGTGTCCGCGCTGCGCTCGATCGAGGTGAGCGTGACGCGGGCGGTCTCCACGGTGGCCGGCTGCTGCCCGGAGCCCAGCGTTGGACCGCCGCCGCTGCCCGAGCCGCCGCCCTCGCCGGATCCGCCGGACGTCCCGGAGGCCGGCCCGCCGCCGTCGCCCGACGAACCCGACCCGCCTCCGCCGCCATTGAGGAGCGGGCCCACCAGCTCGTCCCCGGCACCGAGGCTGACCGGCACCGTGGAGAAGGACAGCGGCTCGCCCGGCTGGGTGAACGGGTTCGACGTGCTGACGAAGGTGGCCGCCACTTCGGTCGGGGGCGGGGCCACCGACAGCGGCCCGATGTAGAACGTCGTGTCGACGCCGTAGAGGGCGGGATAGATGCCAGGGCCACCGGGTGCCCAGACGCTCGTGAAATCCCAGCCGCTGGCGGTGGCCATGAATCCGGCCGTGTTCTGAAACTGGCCGGTGGTCAGCGCAATGCCGCCCGCGGACGTGGGGAGGCCGGATGCCGTGATGTCCCAGAAGGAGTTCGACACGGTCCCGACGAACGAGGCGACGAGCTGGGCGGTTTCCACGTCCCAGGTCGACAGCAGCGGGCTGGCATTGTCGAGCCCGACGAGGCCGCCGACGATGGTGGCGGTGCCCGCCACCGCCGGGATCGTGATGCCGCCGGTGGAGTACGAGTTGATGATCGATCCCAGGTTCAACCCGACCAGGCCGCCCGCGGCGCCGTTGATGGTCGTCGGGGTCGCCGGTGCGGATCGCGACACGGTGGCACCGCCGAACACGATCCCGACGCGTGCATAGCTGTTGACGATCGTGCCGCCATTGGCGCCGACGAGGCCGCCCACCGCGGTGGTTTCGGCAAGCCCGCGCACCGTCCCCGACCCCGATCCGGGCACCACCGCGGCCCCGGAAATGGTGCCGAGGTTGGTCCCCACGATGCCGCCGACGCTCGCTTCGCCGGTGAGGTCGGAGCTCGAAATGTCCGCGACGGTCACCTTCACGTTCGAGATGACGCCGCCCATGTCGTTGAGGCCGGCGATGCCGCCGACCTGCTGCAGGCCCGAGCCGAGGCTCGACACCGTGACGTCGGCCAGGGTCAGGTTTCGGATCTGACCGGCATTGGTGCCGAAGAGCCCGACCGTACCCGTGTCCGAACTCGCGATGGTGAGGTTGCTGATGGTGTGGCCCTGGCCGTCGAACGTGCCGGTGAACGTGCCCGTGATCGGGTCGAAGCGGGGGCCGCCGGCATTGATGTCGTTGGCGAGGGCGAAGCTGAGGCCGAGCATGCCGCTGGTGCCGATGCCCATGACGCCGTAGATGTCGCCGAGCTGATACGGCGTGGAGACGCCGTCGCCGCTGAGCACCCGCAGGAAGGTGGCCGACGGCGACAGCGCGAAGAGGTCGGTGACGGTGAAGGCCGGCAGCACGCCGCCCGATCCGACCTGCGACCAGGTTCCGCTGCTGAGGACGAAGGTGCCGGCGGAGATCGGGCCGGACGAGGTCAGGCTGGTCCCGCTCAGGACGAGGCTGCCGGCCGTCACCGATCCGCCGAACTGGACGGAGCCTCCGGTCACCGAGAAGCTCGAGCCGACGTCGTAGGTGCCGTTGAGGACGATCGATCCGGCGGAATCGCTCGTCAGGTCGAGCTGCGACAGCGTCGCGCCGCCCAGCGCGCTCGCGCCGCCGGCGGCGGTGACCGTCCCGTTGGAGCGGGCGACCGTGTTGTCGTTCTTGATCGAGGACGCGTTGATCACGACGGCGCCGGCCGGGGCGTTGAAGCCGTAGCCGATGTCGACGATGCGCTCCGCGTTCAGCGTCAGCGTCGATGCGGACGACCAGGTCACCGGCGCGCCGACGATGATGTCGCCGGCCTGCGAACCTCCCACCCCGTCCGACGAGCGCGTCGAAAGGGTGACGTTGGCCGTCTCCAGGGCGCTGGACAGCACGGTGACGTCGAGGACCGAATTGTCGGACGACGGCAGGAAGGAGCCCGACACCACCGCGTTGCCGTTGCCGGGGAAGGGCACCGCCTCGATGTAGAGGTCATAGGGGTCGAGCAGCAGTGTCCCGGTCCGGCCCGCCGAGGCGCGCAGGTCCGTGAAGCCGCGATAGTCGAGGATGCCCTTCGACGACACTTCGGCCTGGCCGCCGTCGCCCATCGTGACGCCGCCCCTGGCGAAGATGCTTCCGGCGAAGGTCGTGTAGCGGTCGGACCAGATCACCACCGATCCGCCCGTCCCGGTCGAACCGGCGTCGGCGAGGATGGTCGTGCCTGCGTCCACCGACGTCGTCTCCGCCCGCTGCAGGGTGCCGAGGCCCTTGTAGTCCCCGCCGATCCGGACGGAGCCGCCGCCGGCATCGCCACTCACGTCGATCCTTGCCCCTTTCAGGGCGACCTGCTTGCCGGTCACCGTGACCGAGCCGCCCTTGGCCTTGCTCCCGGCGGCCGCGGTCGCCGTGAGCTTGCCGGAGACGGTGACCCGGCCTCCGTCGCCGCCGCCAAGCACGATCGCGCCGGACCGGCCCGAGACGGTCTTGGCCTCCACGATCCCGGACAGGTTGATGGCGTTGCGGGCGAGGTCGCGGGCCGTGGCGGCCTTCATCTCGACGCGTCCGCCGTCGGCGACGATGCGGCCGCTGTGCCGGATGAGGTCCGTGTCGGTCGAAAGGCCGGTGGAGGGCAGGGCCACCTGGAGGAAGCCGTCTCCCGAGGGATCGAGGGTGACCTGCTCGCCGGCGCCCAGCCCGACCTTGCCCAGGGGCACCGTGATCGTGCCGCTGGAGTCGATGGAGCCGCCGATGAGCGCGGCGTAGCCGCCCGAACCGATCTCGATCGACCCCTGGTGGACGACGCCCCTGGACGACCCGGTGCCCCGGAAGGTCCGCTTGCCCGCGATGAAATCGTCGTCGGCGATGTCGAGGGTCGAAGCCACGAAGCCGCCGCCGGCCTTCACCGTTCCGGTGGGCGTGATCAGGATGCCGTTGGGGTTGATGAGATAGACCTGCCCCGTCGCCGTGAGCTGGCCGGCGATGGTGGAGGTGGTCGTGCCGGTGACCCGGTTGAGGAGCGCGGCGTCCGTCGAGGGCTGCTGGATGGAGACGACACCACCTTGCCCGATCGAGAAGCTCTGCCAGTTCACGATGGCCGTGGGCGAGGTCTGCACGACCGAGAGGGTGCCCGGGCCGCCCGGCCCGACGGTGACCGCGCCATACGCCACGCTCGGCGCGGAGGGCAGTTCCGCGGCGCGGGCCACCGTCGACCCGGCCAGGACGCTGCCGGCCAGGACGCTGCCCGCGAGCGCGGTGCTGGCCAGGAGGGCGGCGATCAAGCGTGCCCGTTTCGACATGTCAGAAGCACCCGTTCCTGAGGGCCCGGTTCAAAAGCGCACCGCCCCGACGACGGTGAACCGATTCGAGTCGGGTCCTCCGTCGTCGCGATAGGCACGGCCGAATTCGATGGTGACGCTGGCTTGCGAGAACACGTCGATGGCCGACAGCACGCGCAGCCCGAGGCCGATGGAGCTTGCGCGCGTGGTCGCCTGTTCCACCGCCGTCGGCTTGCTCAGGGAGAGGCCGGCGGTGGCGGCGAAGACGTAGGGGGCGACCCGCCACTGCAACTCCTCGAAGCGGACGTCCCACGGCGACGAGACTTCGCCGCGCACGACCCATCCGCTGTCGCCGCCGAGCGCGCCGGCGTTGAAGGTCGAGAGCTCCTGGAACGAGGCGAAGCCGATCTGCTCGGCCTGGGGTAGGGCCTGGTTGAACGAGGTCTGCGCGCGGGCATAGAGCGCCACGTCCGCGTGGTCGAACAGCCGCTTGCCGTAGCTCGCGGCGACCTCGAGCTTCTGGAACTCGGGCGACGACCCCGTCCGCGAGAGAGGGTAGAACGATGCGGCGGTTCCGGAGCGGGCGCCGAACGCGGGAAGCCCGAAGGACAGCGTCGCCTTGCCGGACACGAGGCCGAGCGTGTCGGTGTTGTAGGCCGCGTCCGACGACAGGCGCAGCACCCGCAGCCGGTCCTTCGCCACCGGCGTGTGCTGCTGGGCGAAGAGAACCCCCTGCAGGGCGTTCTCGATGTCGAACGACAGTTCCGAGGACACGGTCAGGGCACGAGACCGGATCCAGGGGTAGCGCAATCGGCCCGAGACGCGGTCGAAGGTGCTGTAGGACTGCAGCGCCGGCAGGCCCGGTGCCGGCTTCGGCGTGGTCCGGCTCTTGGCGGCCTCGAGGTTGAAGGTGAGCCCGTCCTGGCCCAGCGGCACGACCACGCCCGCGGCGAGGGTGCGGACGCGCGGATCCTCGTCCACGAGACCGCCGTTGCCGTTGGTCGTGTTGCCCAGGTGCCCCGCGGCCCTCAGGTAGATGAGCTCACCCTGGGACAGGACCGAGTTGGCGTCCAGGCCGACGGTCGTCTGGGAGCGGCCGAGCTGCCCGGACAGGGTGTTGTCGAAACCCACGAAGGATCCGAGCGCGTGGTAGCGCGGCTCCAGGACCAGGACCGTGGTCCCGGGGGTCTTGCCCGCCTTCAGGGCCGAGCGCAGCGCGACGCCGGGCGTGTCGCCGGCGATCAGGAGCCGCCGCTCGATCTCGGCGAGCGTGAGGCCCCTGCGGCCGACGAGGGGTTCGACCACGGCCGCGATGCGGCCTTTGATCCGGTCGGACATGGTGCGGTAGTCAACGCGCTCGATCACGCCGTCGACCACCGCCAGCTTGAGCAGGCCGCCGTCCTTCAGCGTCTGCGCGGGCAGCACCACGCGCATCAGCACGAAGCCCGCCCGGGCATAGGCGGCTTCCAGCTCGCGAACCGCGGCGAAGATCTCGGACGCGGGGATCCTCCGGCCGACGAGGCGTGCCTTCAGGGCCGCCAGCTCGCCGGTCCTGTCGGGCACGTCACCGACGACGGCGACGCCCGACAGGGTGACCGAGAGGCGGTCGGCGCCCTCGGGCGTATCGAGGCCGGGCTGCCCCGAGAACACGATGGACCCGCCGGAGCGCGTCGCGGCGGGACGAAAGCTGGGGGGCGTGATCTGGGAGGCGGACTGGGCCAATGCGCCCTCCGAACCGGCGGCCGCGATCACCACGCCGGCAAGGCAGAGAGGGAGTACCCGCAAATGACGAGTCACAACCATCGGGGGTCATATGTCCTAATCAACCCCTGCTTCTTAAACACAAGACGTGTGATTCGCGTAAACAGACTGGTGACTTACTGACTTTCTACCCTGGAGCGAGTCGAATTCGGAAAGTCGAATCCGTTCCGCGGTCCTCGCGCCTGCGTCCTCGCCTCGCTGCCGACAATCCTCGCCGGGCTCCTCGTCCGCTCGGGCGGCGGCATTAGCCAGCTGGAAATCACGCCTGGAGTAAACAGGGGCATGAACGCCCTTCCGAGGTGTCGATGATCCTGGCTCTCCTGCGCGCGCGACCGGCCCGGCCGTCGCGGCGGACGACGCGGACGCTGGCCGCCGCCGTCGCCTCGGCCATCCTGGCGGTGGCCATGGCGGCGGGCTTCCCGGCCCGCGCGCACGCCGAGCGCCGGGTCGCGCTGGTGATCGGCAACGCGGCCTATGCCGCCTTGCCGCAGCTCGACAAGCCCGCCAACGACGCGGCCGACATCCGGTCTGCGCTCGAGGCGCTCGGCTTCGAGGTGCGCCTGGGCGTCGACCTCGACCTGGGCGCGATGCGCGCGCTCATCGACGCGTTCGCGCGCGACGCCCGCACCGCCGACGTGTCGCTGTTCTACTATTCCGGCCACGGCTTCCAGCTGGGCGGCGCCAACGTCCTCGCGCCGGTGGACTTCAAGGGTCCCGACAGCATCCGGTCCGGCACGATCGCCGTCCAGGACGTGCTGGCGAGCCTGGAGGGAGGCGCGGGCGGCGCCGGGGCGGATCGGGGGCCGATCCACCTGATCTTCCTGGACGCCTGTCGGAACAACCCGCTCAAGGGTCGGCCCGGAGCCGACCAGCAGGTGCTGCGCGACGGCCTCGCGCCCGTCCCCAAGCGGCCGAACTTCCTGATGGCCTATGCCACGCTGCCCGATGCCTATTCGTACGAGGGCGACGCCGGACGAAACAGCTTCTACGCCAAGGCCTTCCTCACCCATGTCGGCACCCCGGGCCAGCCGCTGGAGCGGTTCATGCTCAAGGTGCGCAGCGAGGTCTTCCGGCAGACGGGCGGCGCGCAGTCGCCGGTGGACGAAAGCGCGCTCCTGAGGGAGTTCACCTTCGCCCAGGGCGAAGAGGACCTGGCGAGCCTGGAGACCCAGCTCTGGCAGTACGCATCCGCGACCGGCAGCACGAGCCTGATGGACGCCTACCTGCGCCGCTACCCCGCGGGCGTGCACGCCGCCGCCGCCCGCGACCGCATCCGGGTCGCCGCGCTGTCGCCGCAGGCCGCGCCGACCGGCCTTTCGCGAGGGCTCGTCGCCGGCGAGGAGGAGAAGCTCTGGGCGCTCGCCAGCCGCATGCGCGACCGCGCGCTCGTGCAGGAGTATCTGCGCCGCTTCCCGTCGGGGGCCCACGGTCCGGCGGCCCGCAGCCTGCTGCAGGCCGCGCCGGCGGCCGGCGACGACACCCCCGGCGCGCTCTGCGCGCGGCTAGCCACGCACGACCATGACGGTACGGACGCGGTGCGCGGCGTGCCCTGGGAGATGCTGGTCGACCAGGCCCAGGCCGCGGTGAAGGCCTGCGAGGCCGCCGCCGTGCGCTGGCCGGACGATCCGCTCTACAAGACGCACCTGGCGCGCGCGCTGAGCGCGGCCGGACGCCAGAGCGAGGCCATTCCCCTGTTCGAGGCCGCGGCCAGGGCCGGCAACGCCCGGGCGATGGTGAGCATCGGCCTGGCGCTGAAGCAGGGCACCGTCGTGCCCAAGGACGAGGAGGCCGCCTTCGCCTGGTTCGAGAAGGCCGCCGAAACCGGCTTCGAGGACGGCGTGATCAGCCTGACCAACGGCCTTCTGACTGACCCCAGGCGGCGCGATCGCGCGCGGGCGGTGCAACTCCTGACGAAGGCCGCCGATCTCGGATCCGCCAAGGCGACCTTCAATCTGGCGGTGATCGCCAACGAGGAGAAGCGCCAGGCCGAGGCGGCGCGCCTCTTCGAGCAGGCCGGCGATCTCGGCTATGCCGACGGCTACACCATCGCGGCCGCGTTCCTCGACAGTCCCAAGATGGGCCCCGTTCGCAATCCGGAGCGCTCGGCGAAGGTCATCCTGAAGGCGGCCGCCGCCGACACCGGGAGCTTCGTGCAGTCCTTCGCTATGAAGGCCTACACCGTGGAGACCGTGGCAAGCCTGGGCCGGCAGCTGCGCGCCATGGGGCACCTGTCCGGCGCCAAGCCCGGCGAGGCCGCCTTGAAGGACGCACTGCGCAGCTGGAGCGCCTACGGCAGCAACCCGAAGATGGCGAGCCGCTGAGCCGGATCGCGGCGCGGCACCCGGCCTTCAGCCGACGGGGCGCGTCTCGACCCGCCGGTTGGCGGGGTCCAGCGGATTGGCCGTCCGCGGCATGGTCCGGCCGAAGCCCTTGGCGATCAGCTGGCCGGGCGGCACGCCCTGCTCGGCGAGGAAGCGCACGACGGCCGCGGCGCGCTGTTCGGACAGGGCCTGGTTGTAGTCGTCGCTCCCCTGGCCGTCGGTGTGGCCGGCGACCTCGAACTTGAGCCCGACGAGCTTGGGCGACTTCAGCGCCTTGGCGAACTCCGCCAGGTTGCGCTTCGCCTCCGGCCGCAGCACGAAGCTGTCCCGCTCGAAGGTGACGACGAGGTCCATGGGCGCCGCCGGTGCGCCGACGGACGCCGGCACCGTCGCCGTGGTCTGGCATTCGTCCTCGGTGCCGAAGCAGACGGCCTTCTGCTTGCCCAGGCCCTGCTTTCCAACGTCCTGCGGCGCGAAGCGGTTGACGATCTCGTCGGCCGAATAGGCGGTCTGCGCCACGGCCTGGCCGGACAGGGGCGCTGCCAAGATGGCGATCGCGAGCATGCCGATCGGGCGGGGCAGCGCTTTCAGGAAGCGGTACTGGGTCATGGCGGGCAGGTCCGGTTGGGGCGTCGGGGCGTGGAAATGTCCTTGCCGGTCGTCGTCGGATCACGGTGTCCAGGGTTTGGCGTCGGTCGGCGCGACCGCGGCCGTCGGGCGCCAATAAGCCGCGGCCACGGCCGCACCGTCACCCCTCTCCCGCACCTCCTCGAGGAGTGCCGCGAGCCTGGCCTCGCCCGTCCGCCCCTTGCCACCCAGGCTGCGGAGCGGCTTGTCGGTGGCGATGGCGAGCGCGAGCTGCGGCTTCTCCAGGCTCGCCGCCGGCAGGCTGGGCCGCGCCGAGAGGACCGCCAGGCCGTCGCGACGGCGCAGCTGCGGGGTGAGGTCGTACAGCGTTCCGTCGTGGGCCACGACGACCAGCGCGAGCGAGCGGCTGCCGAGGTTCGACACCACGGCCGCGAGCGGCTGGCCCGGCCGCACGAGCGTGCGGGGCATGAAGATCTGCGGACCGGCCTCGTTGCCCCAGGCCAGCTCCTTCATGAGCGTGACGGCGCCGCATTGCGCCGGGCTGACGAGACGGGCGCGGATCTGCGCCTCGGCGCCGAAGCGGGTCTTGAACGCGTCGTCGAGGGCCGAGAACGGTGCCGGCACGGGCCCGAAGGCCTCCACCCGCAGCGCGCTTTCGCCGGAGCCGGCGGCCACGCCCATGGGACGAGCCGCGAAGCAGTCGCCGCCCGCATAGGAGCGCAGGAAGTCATCGACGCGCGAGCGGGCCGAGGAGACGGCGGCGGTCTCGTCCGCGGTGACGTGCGAGTCCCTGGCCGTCGCGGCCGCCAGCACCGCGGGCCGGGTCGCCGGATCCGGCACGGGCGCCTGCCCGGGCCGCGACTCGACCAGCCGCTCGCGTTCGCCGCGCGCGAGGTCGGCGTAGAAGCCCTTGCCGTTGCGGGCGAGGAAGACGTCCCACGCGGCTGCCGTGCCGGCGCGGCGAGCGGCCATGAACTCGGCCTGGACCGCCGTGTCCGCAGCCGCGTCGGATGCCGCGAGCCGCAGCGGCTGCGCCGCCGCGGGCGGCACGAAGTAGAAATCGTCGGCGGGCAGCGAGCCGTAGACGTAGGGCTCCTGCCGCCGGCCCGTGGACTTGAGCACGTCGTCGCGCACCGCGCGGAACACCTTGTTGAGCTCGAGCCCCTGCGTGCTCACCGCCTTCGCCAGGGCGGTGACGAAGGGGCTGTTCTGCCCGTCTCCGTCGAGCGCCACCTGCCCGACCTTGGCGGCGTAGGCGACGAGGGTGCCGCCGTCCGGATCGACCCGGGCCAGGCCGCGCGTGGTCGACCGCGTGGCGGACGATGTGCGCATCTGGGGGGCGAAGGGATTGTTGCGGCAGGCGTCGACGATCACCAGGCGCAGCTTCCTCGCGCCTTCGACCGACTGCAGCACCTGGTCCAGCGCCACCGTCTCGAATGGGACGTCGCGGTCGGTCTGCAGCCGCGCATCGACGGGAACCAGGAAGTTCTGGCCGCCCATCTCGAGCCCATGGCCCGCATAGTAGACGATGGCCCAGTCGGCCCGCTCGGCGTCGCTGGCGAAGTCGCGCAGCGTGCGCCGCATCGCCTCGCCGCTCAGGTCCGTCTCGATCCTGACCTCGAAGCCGGCTTTGCCGAGCGCCTCCGAAAGCAGGGCGACGTCCTTGGGCGGGTTGAGCAGGGGGCTGACGCCCTGGTAGCCCGCATTGCCGATCAGAAGGGCGATGCGCGTCTCGGCCCGGGCGCCCAGGGGCACCAGCCACAGCCATGCCGCGAGGGCGGCAGCGCACCAACGACCGACCTGGACCATGAGACCTCGCCACCCCGTTGACGGCCGGCGGAGCCGCGCCGAACTGGCCCGGTGCTACCATGGGTGACGTTAAGGTTCATTTGCCGAGCCCTGCTCGAAATCGAGAAAGCTCTTGGTTTATCAAACGCTAAGGCGGGACGCGCCGGAGCGGCTCCGGCCGTGCCGCGCGAGAGGGCAGCGCGGCACGTCCGGGGTCCGTTGGCCGGCGTCGAAGGCGGTGCCGGCGTTCTGGCGCGCCACGTCACTGGCGCCGCCGGCGCGTCTCGGCCCGCCGGGCGAGTTCGCCGGTCGGATCGATGTCGCGCGGCAGCGCCGAGACGTCGGACACGTCCGAGCGGGACAGGCCGATGTCGGCCAGTTCGTGGTCCGTCAGGCGCGCGACCTCGGCGAAGCGCGCCCGCGCCTCGTAGAAGCGCACCGGAAACAGCAACGCGCGAAGGGTGGCCCGGCCGAACCGGCCTGCGGCGGTCGGCAGGGGGGCGAGCGGGGTCGTTCCCGGCCGCGAGGCCGGGCTGCGGTAGAGCAGCGCAAACATGGTCTTCTCCCGTGGGCGTCTGAGCGCGGCGAACGCCGGCTCCATGCGGGGCGCCCCGGTTTTCGATCCGGGCGACGCACCGCCGATGCAAGTCAGGATGCCGCGCCTCAATTGATCGGTCCAACGAATGCTTGTAATGTGTCCTATCAGTGATGGAGATGGAACATGCTCGACACCGACCAGCTGCGAAGCTTCGTGTCCATCGTCGATACCGGCAGCTTCACCCGGGCGGCGGAGCGCGTGAACAAGACCCAGTCGGCCGTCTCGATGCACATCCGCCGGCTCGAGGAGCAGCTGGGCCGGCCTCTCTTCGCCAAGAACGGGCGCGGCGTGCGGCTGACCGACGACGGCGAGAAGCTCGTCGACTATGCCCGCCAGATGCTGCAGCTGGAGGCGGCGGCCTTCGCCAGCGTGTCCAACAAGGCACTTGCCGGCAAGATCCGTCTCGGCATCCCGGACGACTATGCCGAATCCTTCCTGCCCGACATCCTGACCCGCTTCATTCGCCGGCATCCCCTCGTCGAGGTGTCGGTGATCTGCGAATCCTCCCTGCAGTTGCATGAGCGCGTCACCGCCAAGGACCTGGACCTGGCCATCGTCACGGAATGTGCCGACCTGAAGGGGGCCGAGATCCTGCGCGAGGAGCCGTTACGCTGGGCCGTGGGGGCGACGTCGCGTATCCACGAGATGCGGCCGCTGCCGCTGGCGCTGTCGGGCCCGGCCTGCGCCTGGCGCCGCAACGCGATCAGCGCGCTGGACGCCGCCGGCATCGGCTGGCGCCAGGTGGTGGTGTCGGCCAATCAGGCCGCGATCAGCGCCGTGGTGCAGGCGGGCATCGCCGTCACCGTCTTCCCGGAGAGCGCGCTTCGCTCGGGCCAACGCCTGATCGACGGCCGCGAGGGATTGCCGGCGCTGGGCCCGAATCGCATCGGGCTCCTGGAGGGCGCCGGCCGGCGCACGGCCGAGGGCCTCGCGCTGGCCGAGGAGATCCGCTGCGCCCTGCGCTGCAGCCAGCGGCCCGCCGCCGAGGCCCGGGCCTCGGACCCCGTGCTGCCGATCCCGGTCGAGGCCATGCGCCAGCGCCGCAGGATGATCGCCGCGGAGTGACGCGGCGCTCCGGCGTCACTCGCCGGGTGCCTTGGCCGACACCGCCAGCGCGTGAAGCCCGCGCGCGAACGCGTCGGCGGCGAGAGCGTTGACCATGCGATGACGCTCGACCCTGCTCTTGCCACGGAAGGCTTCGGCCACCACTTCAACCCTGAAGTGGGTTTCTCCCCCCTCGCGCCAACCGCCATGGCCGATGTGGCCGTCCGATTCGTCGATGACGGCCAGGGACACTGGGGCCAGGGCCTCCTCGATTCTCGTCGTGATGAGTTCGGCCATCCGCATCGTCCGTCTCCTCCTGCAGGCGATCCCGCGCCACGGTCCGGTCCTCTGAACCGGAGCCCGGCCGGGGCCTCGCCTGTGTCCTGCCGGTCGCGGCGCCGTGCCGCGTACCAGCCCCTCGGCCGCCGCGCTTGCTCACGGCGCCCAACCACCCATAATGCCCCTGTCATGAATCTCAACTCGCGCATCTTCGACCGCATTCGCTCCCGCCCGCGCCGCGCCGAGGACGCGCGCGCCAGCGTCGATGCGCCCGGGTGCGAGCACCCCGGCTGCACGGCCAAGGGCGAGCACCGGGCGCCCAAGGGGCGCGGCCAGGAAGGCCAGTACTGGCGCTTCTGCATCGACCACGTGCGCGCCTACAACCAGTCCTACAATTACTTCTCGGGCATGACCGACGACGCGATCGCCCGCTACCAGAAGGAGGCGATCGTCGGTCATCGCCCCACCTGGAGCATGGGAACGCACGGGCCGGGAGCCAAGCCGGCCGCCGCCGAGCCCAGCGGGGAATTCGTCTACAACGATCCCTTCGGCGTGTTCCGCGCGGCGGGATTCGCCGGGCGCGCCGCGCCGGAGCCCGAGGGACGCCGGCCGGGCGTGGGCCCGGTCGCCCGCCGGGCCTACGAGACGCTGGGGCTCGAGGAAACGGCCGACGCGGCCGCGGTGAAGGCCCGCTACAAGGCCCTCGTGAAGCAGGTTCACCCGGATGCGAACGGCGGCGACCGCTCGCTCGAGGACCGGCTTCGCGAGATCATCAATGCCTACAACACGCTGAAGGCGGCCGGCCTCGCCTGACCGGCGGGCTCCGAACCTTCGGCCAGGGCGGGAGAACCGGGGAAGAGCCGCGCCTGTCGTCTGGCTGGCGCGACGCTTGCGAATTGCCTAGGGCCCTGTAAGCCCTTAATGATGCCTGAAGGACTGTCGCCCGCGGCTCGGACGCGTGGCGGCCCCGCGGGGCAAGTGCCTCGCCTGCGCCAGTGAGGAACGATGTCTGCCACGACTGCAACGGTGCCGGGTCTGCCCGACATGAAGGTGTCGGCTCGCCAGCTGTTCGGAATCGACACCGACATGGAAGTGCCCGCCTACCGCGAGGCTGAGGCCCATGTCCCGGATCTCGACCCGGACTATCTCTTCGATCGCGACACGACCCTCGCCATCCTGGCAGGGTTTGCCCGCAATCGCCGCGTGATGATCACCGGCTACCACGGCACCGGCAAATCGACCCACATCGAGCAGGTCGCCGCCCGGCTGAAGTGGCCCTGCGTGCGCATCAACCTCGACAGCCACGTCTCGCGCATCGATCTCGTCGGCAAGGACGCGATCGTGCTCAAGGAAGGCAAGCAGGTCACCGAGTTCCAGGACGGCATCCTGCCGTGGGCCCTGCAGAACAACGTGGCTCTCGTGTTCGACGAATACGACGCGGGCCGTCCGGACGTGATGTTCGTGATCCAGCGCGTGCTCGAGGTGTCCGGCAAGCTGACGCTCCTCGACCAGAAGCGCGTCATCCGGCCGCATCCGGCCTTCCGCCTCTTCGCCACCGCCAACACGGTGGGCCTGGGCGACACGTCGGGCCTCTATCACGGCACCCAGCAGATCAACCAGGGCCAGATGGACCGCTGGTCGATCGTCTCGACGCTGAACTACCTCCCGCACGACAAGGAGGTCGACATCATCCTGGCCAAGGCCAAGCACCTGACCGGCAAGGAAGGGCGCGACACCGCCAACAAGATGGTCCGCGTCGCCGACCTCACCCGCAACGCCTTCATCAACGGCGACCTGTCGACGGTGATGAGCCCGCGCACGGTGATCACCTGGGCCGAGAACGCCGACATCTTCAAGAACCTCGGCTTCGCCTTCCGCCTGACCTTCCTGAACAAGTGCGACGAGCTCGAGCGCCCGCTGGTGGCCGAGTTCTACCAGCGCGCTTTCGGGCAGGAACTGCCGGAGAGCGCCGTCAACGTGGCTCTGAGCTGACCAGGAGTCCGCCGGCCCCCCGGCGGACGGGACCAACGTGAGCGCACCGACCAACCGCAAGCCCGCCCAGGCGAAGGAAGCGCCGGCCGAACCCTTCAAGCGTTCGGTCGCAAGCTGCCTGCGCGCCATCGCCCGCAACCGCGACCTGGAAGTCACCTACGGCTCCGACCGGCCGTCGCTGACCCCCGAGCGCGCGCGCCTGCCCGATCCGCCCCGCAAGATGTCGGCGACGGACGCCGCGATCGTGCGCGGCCATGCCGACGCCATGGCGCTCCGGCTGGCCTGCCACGACCAGGGCCTGCACAAGCGCCTCGCCCCGGAGGGACAGGCGGCGCGTGCCGTGTTCGATGCCGTCGAGCAGGCGCGCGTGGAGGCCATCGGCTCCAAGCGGATGGCCGGTGTGGCCGGCAACCTGTCGGCGATGCTCGAGGACCGCTATCACCGCGGCAACTACCACGAGATCACCGAGCGGGCCGATGCGCCGCTCGAGGATGCGCTGGCCATGATCGCGCGCGAGCGCATGACCGGCCTGAAGCCGCCCAAGGCGGCCCAGCGCATCGTCGACCTGTGGCGCCCCTGGATCGAGGAGAAGGCCGGCGCCGAGCTCGACAAGCTCGGCGACAGCCTCGAGAACCAGCGCAGCTTCGCCCGCTCCGTGCGCGACCTCCTGGTCAGCCTGGACATGGCCGAGGATTCCTCCGCCGACCAGGACGACAGCCAGGACGAGGACGAATCGTCGGAGGAGGGTGAGGAGCAGGATCCGCAGGAGGGTGAGTCCGAGGAGCTTCAGCCCTCCGACCGCAGCGAGGCGGAGCGCTCCGAGGAAGCCACCGACGAGATGGAAGAGGGCATGTCGGAGCAGGCCGAAGGGCCGACCGGCGAGATGCCCGAGGATGTCGACGAGGCCGACGGCGAGGACCCGTCCGAGGCCTGGCGGCCGCCGACCTCGAGCGCCAAGGATGCCCGTGCGCCGGACTACAAGGCGTTCACCGGAAAGTTCGACGAGACCATCTCGGCCGAGGATCTCTGCGACGCCGACGAACTGGCGCGCCTGCGCGCCTATCTCGACAAGCAGCTCGGCCATCTCCAGGGCGTCGTCGCCCGTCTCGCCAACCGCCTGCAGCGCCGCCTGATGGCGCAGCAGAACCGGGCCTGGGAGTTCGACCTCGAGGAAGGCCAGCTCGACCCGGTGCGCCTGCCGCGCATCATCATCGATCCCTTCCAGTCGATGTCGTTCAAGCGCGAGAAGGACACCAACTTCCGCGACACGGTGGTCACGCTGCTGATCGACAATTCGGGGTCCATGCGCGGGCGCCCGATCACCGTCGCGGCGACCTGCGGCGACATCCTCGCCCGCACCCTCGAGCGCTGCGGCGTGAAGGTCGAGATCCTCGGCTTCACCACCCGGGCGTGGAAGGGCGGGCAGTCGCGCGAGGCCTGGCTGCAGGCCGGCAAGCCGGCCAATCCGGGGCGCCTGAACGACCTGCGCCACATCGTCTACAAGTCGGCCGACGCCCCCTGGCGGCGGGCGCGCAAGAATCTCGGCCTGATGATGCGCGAGGGCCTGCTGAAGGAGAACATCGACGGAGAGGCGCTGGACTGGGCCCACAAGCGCCTCTTGGCGCGGACCGAGCAGCGCAAGATCCTGATGATGATCTCGGACGGCGCGCCGGTCGACGACAGCACGCTGTCGGTCAATCCGGGCAACTATCTCGAGCGGCACCTGCGCTGGGTGATCGAGGAAATCGAGAACCGCTCGCCGGTCGAGCTGATCGCGATCGGCATCGGGCACGACGTGACGCGCTACTACCGGCGCGCCGTCACCATCGTCGACGCCGAGGAGCTGGGCGGCGCGATGACGGAGAAGCTGGCCGAGCTGTTCGACGACAACGCGTCGTCGCCGGCACCGCGGCGCGCGGGCGGCCGCCGGGCGTGAGCGAACCGACCCGTCGCTCCGCGCTGGGCGCCCTGGCCGGTGCGGCGGGCGTCCTCGCGACCGCGGGACGGAGCGGCCGCGCCCATGCGGCGCCGCCCATGGAGGCGCGCCCCGTCGCGATCCGGGCGGTTCCCATCGATCGCTTCTCGCTGCGCAATCCGGACCTGGTGCGATTCGGCAGCCTCGACTTCCTGGGCGGGATCGAACTCAGCTGCCCCGACGAGCGCTTCGGCGGATGGTCGGCCCTGGCCGTCTCGCCCGATGGGTCCCGCCTCACCTCGGTCAGCGACAAGGGGACCTGGCTGACGGCGACGCTCGTCACGCGCGGGGACGCTCCCCTCGGCCTCACCGACGCGATGCTGGCGCCGGTGATCGGGCCGGACGGGCGCCCCGTGGCCGGCACGAGGCGGTGGGATTGCGAGAGCCTCGCGATCCAGGACGGCACCACCTGGATCGGGCTCGAACGCGTCAACGAGGTGCTGCGCTTTTCCATCGGCAAGGACGGTCTTGCAGCCCGCGGCGTGCCGATCCCGGTGCCGCCGGACGTCAAGCGGTTCTCGGCCAATCGCGGGCTGGAGGCTCTCGCCCTCGTGCCGTCCGGTCCCTATGCCGGCAGCCTGATCGGCGTCGGGGAGCGCCCCTTCGACGGCCGCGACGGACCGGTCTCGCCCGGCTTCTTCATCACCGGTCCGTCGGGCGGCTTCGAGATCGTCCGGCGCGACGGGTTCGACATCACCGATGCCGCCTTCCTGCCCTCGGGCGACCTGCTCCTGCTGGAACGGCGCTTCGCCTGGCTGTCGGGGATCGCGATGCGCATCCGCCGGTTCGACGGACGGGCCCTGCGCCCGGGAGCCCGCCTGGACGGCGACACGCTGGTCAGCGCCGACATGGCCATGCACATCGACAACATGGAGGGCCTGTGCGTCCATCGCGCCGCCGATGGCGGCACGATCCTCACGCTGATCTCCGACGACAACTTCAACGTCCTGCAGCGAACGCTGCTGCTGCGGTTCCGGCTGGCCGGGGCCTGAGCCGGAAACGGCAACGCGGGTTCAGCGCCGGGGGGCGAGGGCCTCGACCGGACGCACGATGGACAGCAGCGCGCCGTAGGGCAGCAGCGCGACGAGCGCCAGCCCGACCTTCACCGCGAAGTCGCACACGGCGAGGCTCACCCACAGCGGCATCGGAGCGAGCCCGAAGAACGACACGGTGCCGGACATCTCCGGATCGCCGGCGAAGGCCAGCGAGAAGAACAGCGCGGTGTCGAGGGCGGAACCGACGATGCTCCCGGCCAGGGGTGCGTGCCACCAGGCCTGCCGGCGCAGACGGTTGAAGACCGTGACGTCGAGCAACTGGCCCACGAGATAGGCGGTGCCCGAGGCCAGCGCGATGCGCGGGGTGGCCAGCGCGATCGACAGGATGACCGCGATCACGAAGCCGACGGCCACGAGCCGGCGGGCGACGCCCGCTCCGTAGCGGCGGTTGGTGAGGTCGGTGACGAGGAACGAGACGGGGTAGGTGAAGGCGCCCCAGGTCAGGTAGTCGCCGAGGCCCCAATAGGGGAACGGGTGCTGGACCAGCACGTTCGAGGCGACGACCACCAGGGCCATGGCCGCGACGGGCAGGCCGAGGGTGCGGACGCTGGAGGTGAAGCCGTCGCTCATCGCACATGCCCCTCTGGCGGCTGAAAAGAAAAAAGCCTCGCGCGGTGGCGAGGCTTCATCATTCTGTCGGCAGGCGCGAGTTACTGCGCGGCCGCCTCGGCGCTCTTCTTCTGGATGGCGCGCTTCAGCTCGCGGGCGCCCTGCGACAGCTCTTCCTCGTGGGCTTTGGCCAGGAAGGCGTCCAGACCGCCACGGTGCTCCACCGAACGCAGGGCGTTCGCCGACACGCGCAGCCGCACCGAACGCTGAAGAGCGTCGGACTGCAGGGTCACGTTGAACAGGTTGGGCAGGAACCGCCGCTTGGTCTTGCGGTTCGAGTGGCTGACAAGGTGCCCGACCTGCACGCCCTTGCCCGTCAATTCACACCGACGCGCCATGGTTTTACGTCCTTGTTCCGGTTTCGCGCTTCCCGTGGCCTTGTCGCTCTGGACAAGCCACCCGCCATAAAGACAGATGGCGGCCGAAGCCGCCGCCGGGATCACGCAGCAATCAAAGGTCGCGGTTCTATAGTGGAGGGGGACTTGAGCGTCAAGTCGCGCCGAGGGCCCCGAATCAGGCACAATGGGCCGTCACGAAACGGA
Source organism: uncultured Alsobacter sp. (assembly GCF_945952055.1). Taxonomy (GTDB): domain Bacteria; phylum Pseudomonadota; class Alphaproteobacteria; order Rhizobiales; family Beijerinckiaceae; genus Alsobacter. The sequence continues at coordinate 51,051 of NZ_CAMFHB010000005.1, read as the reverse complement.
CTCTTTCCGCCGGTGCCCTTGTGGGGCAGGGTAACTGGATCGTGGTGAACGGTTCTACGCCAGGAACGTGCTTCTCAACGCCAGGAACGTGCTTCGACCCCCGAATGAGCATGCCCACGACATCCGACGAGGCCCGGCAGGGCCGCCGCTTCCTGCAGTCCCTGACCGCGGGCTGGCATTTCGTGCTCGCTGCGACGGTCGCGACGACCCTCATCGGAGCGGCCGCGGGAGCCGTGCGCGCCGACAGCCTCGACGTGCAATACGACCTGAGCCTCGCGGGCCTGCCGATCGGTACGGCGGCGATGGGCGGGACGGTGAGCCCGGGCAACTACAAGGTGGACGTGCGGGCCCGCATGACCGGCCTCGCCGGCCTGCTCACGGGCGGCAAGGGCGCCGGCACGTCCTCGGGCACGACCTCCGGCATGCGGGTGGTGCCGAGTGCCTACGCGCTGACCTCGACCAACTCGAACGGCACCTACACGGTGCGCATGGCGCTGAGCTCCGGCTCGGTCGCGGCCGTCGACATCAATCCTCCGCTCGACGAGAAGGTGGACCGGGTGCCGCTCCTGGACACCCACAAGCGCAACGTGGTCGATCCCGTCGGTGCCCTGCTGATGCCGGTGGCCAGGCCGGGACCGCTCCTCGATCCCGCATCCTGCAACCGGACGATCCCGGTGTTCGACGGCGCGGGGCGATTCGACGTGACGCTCACCTATGTCGGCACCGAGAAGGTGGACATCCAGGGTTATCGCGGACCGGTGCTGGTGTGCGCCGCGCGCTACAACCCCATCGCCGGCCACCGCACGGGCCGCAAGGCCACCCAGTTCATGGCGGACAACACCGACATGTCGACCTGGCTGGCACCCGTCGAGAATGCCCGCATGCTGGTGCCGGTGAAGATCTCGGTCCGCACCATGATCGGTACCACGGTCATCGAGGCCACCCGCTTCGCGACCGGCCGCTCGACCGCCTCGGGCGCCGCGCCGAAGGGCGACGCCGGCAACCCGAACTGACTGAACGGCCTGATCGTTTCGGACACTCCGAGCGGGGGCCGCTTCGGACCGGGCGAAGGCCTCACAGCCTCCCGGTCTTGCAGAACGCGTCGAGCGCCGCGCGCGGCGTGTCGAGGTCGAAGCCCTGGGCGGCGATCCAGGCCGAATCGTAGTAGCTCTTGAGATAGCGCTCGCCCGGGTCGCAGATCAGGGTGACGATGCTGCCCGTCTCGCCGGCGGCCAGCATCTCGCCGGCCAGCGTCAGCGCGCCCCAGACGTTGGTGCCGGTGGAGCCGCCACATTTGCGGCCCAGCACCGTCTCCAGCCAGTGGATGGCCGCGATGGAGGCCGCGTCCGGGACGCCCAGCATGCGGTCGACGACGCTGCGCAGGAACGACGGTTCGACGCGCGGGCGGCCGATGCCCTCGATGCGCGACGGCTTGCCCGAGGTGAGGCTTGCGTCGCCGGTCTCGAAGTAAGGCAGGAACACCGAATTCTCGGGATCGACCACCGCGAGCTGCGTCTGACCGCACAGGGTGGCGGAATAGCGGATGTAGCGGCCGATCGTCGACGACGTGCCGCCGGTGCCGGCGCTCACCACGATCCAGCGCGGCACCGGAAAGCGCTCCCGCGCCATCTGCGCGAAGATGGATTCGGCGATGTTGTTGTTGCCGCGCCAGTCGGTCGCGCGCTCGGCGAAGGTGAACTGGTCCATGTAGTGGCCGCCGAGCCTGTCGGCGAGCTCGCGCGCCTCCGCATAGATCCGCGCCGCCGGCACCTTGCGGCACTCTCCGCCATAGAAGGCGATGGCCGCGATCTTTTCCGGCGCGGTAGTCTCCGGCACCACGGCGATGAAGGGCAGCCCGAGCAGGCGCGCGAAATACGCCTCGGAGATCGCGGTCGAGCCCGACGACGATTCCACCACGGGCATGCCCTTGCGGATCCAGCCGTTGCACAGCCCGTAGAGGAACAGCGAGCGGGCGAGCCGGTGCTTCAGGCTGCCGGACGGGTGGGTCGATTCGTCCTTGAGGTAGAGGTCGACGCCCTGCAGGCAGGGCAGGTCGAGCTTCACGAGATGGGTGTCGGCCGAGCGATTGAAGTCGGCCCCGATGGCGGCCACCGCATCGCGGACCCAGGCGGCGTCTGCATCGATCGTGTGGGGCACCGGCGGGCTCCTCGCTCGTCCTCAGCCGCCGACGCGGCTGGCGGCAATGTTGATGGTGAGCGCGACGATGGCGGTGTTGTAGGCGAAGGCGAGCACGCCGTGAACGAGGGCGAGCCTGCGCATCGAGCGCGAGGTGATGTCGATGTCGGCGGTCGCCGTGGCGCAGCCGATCACGAAGGAGAAGTAGAGAAAGTCGCCATAGTCCGGCTGCGTGCAGCCGGGCACGTCGAGGCCGCCATGCTCGCCGTCGCCGTCCGGGGCATAGAACCGGTGGGCATAGTGCACGGCGAACATCGTGTGCGTGAACAGCCAGGACAGCAGCACGGTCGCGCCCGCCACCGCATAGGACCGCCACGGCACGCCGCCCGCGGTCGTCGCGGTCGCCAACTCCACCACGATGGCCACGAAGCTCGCGACGATGCAGGCGATCAGGACGGCGAGGATGACGGGCGCGCTGTCGTCGTTCGCCGAGGCGCGCCGCCGCATGTCGCCGGCATGCGACCGAACCATCATCACGCCCGTCAGGACGAGGTAGATCAGGGCAAAGGCGTCCCACGCCACGAGCGCCTGGGTGACGACCCGGCCCTCGGATCGGGCCGTCAGGACCATGAAGATGGCCAGTCCGAGCCCCAGCGCCACAAGCAGGCGCGGCCGTGCCCTGGTGAAGCCGACGAGGCGGGCCCGGGCGCGGGCCAGCGTGCTCACGAGCGCCGCTCGGCCGCGAAGCGCGCGGCCTCGCGCAGCCGATCGGCGGCGGGCCCGAAGCCGGCGAGGCTCTCCACGGCGTCGCGCGCCAGGCGGTCGCGCTCGGCCCGTGCCTCCTCCAGCCCCAGGATCCCGACGAGCGTGCCCTTGCCCCGGGCGGCGTCCTTGCCCGTCGCCTTGCCCATGGCGGCGGAGGAGGCTTCCACGTCGAGGATGTCGTCGGCGACCTGGAACGCGGCGCCCAGCGCCTTGCCGTAGGCGAGCAGCGCCTTGCGCTCGGCCGGGGCGGCTCGCCCCAGAATGGCGCCGGCCTCCGCCGCGAAGGCGAGCAGGGCGCCGGTCTTCATGGCCTGCAGCCGGCGGATGGCCGGGGCGTCGAGGGTGAGCGGGCGGCCGCCGTCGTAGCGTCCCTCCGCCTCCAGGTCGAGCATCTGGCCACCGGCCATGCCGCCCAGCCCCGAACCGCGCGCGAGGCCCAGCACCAGGTCCGCCCGCACCGACGGCTCGGCATGGGTGGCGGGGTCGGCCATCACGTCGAAGGCGAAGGTGAGCAGCGCGTCGCCGGCCAGGATCGCGGCGGCCTCGTCCATGTGCCGGTGCAGCGTCGGGCGGCCGCGGCGCAGGTCGTCGTCGTCCATCGCCGGCAGGTCGTCGTGCACCAGGGAATAGCAGTGCACCATCTCCAGCGCAGAGGCGGCGCGCAGGACCCCCTCGCCCGAGGCGCCGAACAGCGCCGCGCTCTCCACCATGAGGAAGGGGCGCAGGCGCTTGCCGCCGCCCAGCGCCGCATAGCGCATGGCGTCCGTCAGCCGCGCGGGTCGTGCGATCTCGCCGGGCTGGACGGTGGCGGCGAGGAGCCCGTCGAGCGTGCGCTCGATCGCATCGGCGCAGGCCGAAAGCGCGGCTTCGAAGCTGAGGGCAGTGGTGCTGGCCATGGCGGGCGTCCGGAACGCGTCCCATCCGGCTTGCCCCAGCCGTTGAGTTCGGTCAAGGCTCGGGAATGGCGGGCAGCAGGACAACCGGCGGGGGAACAGTGAACGTGGTCCGCACCGTGATGCGCTGGACGTTCCGCCTCGTCGTCGGCCTCGTGGTGCTCTTCCTGGCGCTCACGGCGCTGTGGGCGGTGGTGCCGCCCGTCTCGACGCTGATGCTGGGCCGCTGGGCCACCCTGCAACCGGTCGATCGGCGCTGGGTGCCGCTGGAGCGCATCTCGCCACGCCTGGTCTCGGCGGTGATCATGTCGGAGGACGCCCGCTACTGTGAGCACCGGGGCGTGGATTTCGACGCGCTGCGCGACGTCATCTCCGACGCCGAGGACGGCAGCCCGTCGCGCGGGGCCTCCACCATCACCATGCAGACCGCCAAGAACCTGTTTCTGTGGCCGTCGCGGTCCTACGTGCGCAAGGCGCTCGAGATCCCGCTGGCGCTGTGGCTGGACCTCGTCTGGTCGAAGCGCCGGATCATGGAGGTCTATCTCAACATCGCCGAATGGGGCCCAGGCGTCTTCGGCGCGGAGGCTGGCGCGCGCAGCCAGTTCGGCAAGGCCGCCGCGGACCTGGGCACCCGGGAGGCCGCGCTGATGGCGACCTCCCTGCCGAACCCCCTCAAGCGGAACGCCGGCCGGGCTAGCCGCGGCCACCAGCGCCTCGCCGCCGTCGTGGCGGCACGCATGGCCAGCGCCGAGCCGTGGACGCGCTGCGTGCTGCGCTGAGGCCCTCGCGGGGCCCCGCGAAAAAGAGGTCAGCGGCTACTGGCGTTTCCGTGAGCTTGCCTGTATAAGCCCGGCTTCGAATTCGCGGCCGGCGGCTGCGGGCGCCGCGCGCCCGTGCCCGGGGTCGCCGACCACACCGGAGAGTGACATGGCCGTTCCGAAGAGAAAGACCTCGCCGTCCCGGCGCGGCATGCGTCGTTCCGCCGACGCCCTGAAGCAGCCCACCTATGTCGAGGACAAGGACTCGGGCGAGCTGCGCCGTCCCCACCACATCGACCTGAAGACCGGCATGTACCGCGGTCGCCAGGTGTTGAAGGTGAAGTCGGAAGCCTGATCGCTTCCACCATCGACAACTGCTGAGAGCCGGCCTTCGGGTCGGCTTTTTGCGTCTTTGGGGCTCAGCGGAGCTCACGTTTCGCCTGCCCGGCAACCAGTCAGCCGTCCTGCCCCGGCGAGGCAAGGCAAGGGTCGAGCGTGCGGGACGAGGGGGCCGTGGCGTGAGCTCCGGACGGCCGCCCGCAAGGCAGGCGCGCCGCGGCACGCCGGGTCGCTCAGGCGTCGAGGTCGAGGCTTTGCAGCGGGCCACCGGGGCGCCTCAGCGCCAGGCCGTCGCGATAGGCGGCCGCGCCGACGTCCGGCTCGGCGCGCATCCGCTGGCGCGCCTGGGGCACGCCCGCCCGCATGGCGAGAAGCTGGGTCAGGAAGGCGGCCTGGGGCCGCACCGTGGGACCGGGACGCTCGGAGGGCCCCGCCGTCATGGCGACGATCCAGCGCCCGGCCGCAGCGGTCCGCCCGGTGTCGATCTCCGGGTCGTGCGCGTCCATGCGGGGCGGGTGGTCGGTCATGACAATGCGGTTTCAACGCGTCCCAAGTTCTTAACTCCTTCTTAACGCTGTCGCGAGCACCGTGCACGCGGGAACGTGTGCCATGGTTAGCGGTGATGGGAGCGGCCGTGGCGCACCGGACGCCATGGGGGACGCAGCGTTGACCGGCATGCATGCACCAGATGACCGCGCTTCGGCGGTGCGCGACCGTGACGAGTCCCCTGCCGGCGCGGACCTGCGCGGTATCCTCGGCTCCATCGGCGAGACGGTCTACGACTGGGACATGACCGACGACCGGCTGACCTGGGGCGCCCAGGCCATGGCCGTGCTGCGCGCCGCCTCGCCGGCCGCCATCGCATCCGGGCGCGCCTATGCCCGCCTGATCGTGCCGGGCGATGGACGCTCGCGCTACGACACGGTGACGACATCCACCGACCGCGACGCCGGACAGGGCGTCGCCTTCCAGACCGTCTATGCCGTGAAGACCGCCGGGGCCGAGGTCCTGCGCGTCGAGGACACCGGGCGCTGGTTCGCCGGGCTCGACGGCAAGCCGATCCGCGTCCATGGGGTCGTGCGCGTGCTGCCGGCGCAGGCCGGGGGCGGCCTGGCCACGCAGGCCGCGGGCGCGGATCCCCTCACCGGAGCGCTGACGCGCGCGCAGCTCCTGGACCTGCTCGCCGACCAGATCAGCCGGTCGCGCAAGTCCCATGGCTCCTTCGCCATGCTGCTGTTCGGCATCGAGTCCCTCGGCGAGATCAACGAGGCCTACGGCTTCGACGTGGCCGACGAACTCATCGCCGGGGTCGCCCAGCGGCTTCGCTCGGTGATGCGCCGGGCCGATGCCATGGCGCGCGTCGCCGGAAACAAGCTCGCCATCGTGCTCACCGGATGCACCGAGGACCAGCTGCCCGTTGCGGCGGCCCGCTTCCTCGGTTCGTTGCGCGACGCCGCCATCCAGACCTCCGCCGGGGCCCTGGCAGCCAGCGTGCGCGCTGGCGGCGTGCTGCTGCCGCGCTTCGGCCACACGGTCCAGGACGCGCTGCTGCATGCCGACGAGGCCCTGGCCGCGGCGCGCGCCTCGGTGTCGGATGCCTACGTTGCCTATTCCCCCGACCGGCGCCGTGACACGCGCCGGATGGGCAATCGCCGCTTCACCGACGAGGTCGTGGCCGCGCTCAACGAGCAGCGCGTGACGCTGGCCCGCCAGCCCATCGTCCATGCCGGCACGCGCAAGGTGGCGATGCGCGAGGCGCTCATGCGCATCAAGCGCACCGACGGCTCCGTGATGGCCGCCGCCTCCGTCATCCCGATGGTGGAAAAGCTCGGCTTCATGCCGATGCTGGACCAGCGCGTGCTGGACCTCGCCTTGGCCGACCTCCAGGACGATCCGCAGGCGCGGCTCTCGATCAACGTCTCGCCCGCGAGCCTGCGCAGCCCCGACTGGCTCGCCGCTCTGGCGGCCCGTCTGAGCGCGCGGCCCGACCTCGCCGGCCGGCTCGTGGTGGAGATGACGGAGACCTGCCTCGTCGACGACGTGGAGGCCATGCGCCAGCGCCTCGCGGCGATGAAGGAGCTCGGCCTCCGGCTGGCGGTGGACGACTTCGGCTCCGGCCACACGTCCTTCCGGCACCTGCGCGCCCTGCCGTTCGACATCGTCAAGATCGACGGGGCTTTCGTGCAGAACATCGGCCGCTCGACCGACGACCGCTTCTTCGTGCGCACGCTCCTGGACCTCGCCCGGCACCTGGGCGTCGAGGTGGTGGCCGAATGGGTCACCGACGAGACGGCCGCCCAGATGCTCACCGACTGGGGCGTCACCTACCTGCAGGGCGAGCTGTTCGACGACGCGGCGGCGGGCACCATGCCGGCCCGCGCGGTGGCGTGAGGCGGATCCACGCCCCTGCCTACCGCTGGTGTCGATCCTGAGGGCTTTTAAGTCTGGCTGCGATGCAGCTCAGCGACTGAGTTTTCCAGTTCGCAACTCCCTCTCCGCCGTCCTGCCCGGGCCTGGCCCGGGCATCCACGACTCTGCTGGGCCATTCTCAAGTCGTGGGTGGCCGGGCCAAGCCCGGCCATGACGCGGAGAGGGTGAGGCAAGCTGGAGTCACCGACGATTCACGCGCTCTCAGGATGAGGGGTGATGCTTCACCATCCAGAGAAGAGGGGTCGCGCCCGCGCGTCTCAGCTGCCCGACAGCTTGTCGAGCCGCTTCTGGACTTCGGTCAGCTGGCGCTTGAGCTCGTCGATCTCGCCGGGCGGGTCCGCCTTGGCGGGTTCCGCAGGAGCGGCCGCCTCGGGCTCCGTCGCGCCGCCCTGCATCGTGAACGGCGTGAACATGCGCAGCGCATCGCGGAACATGGCGATGTTCTTCTGGACCTGGTCATCCACGGCGTGGAAGGCCACGGTGCCGAACGGGTTCGCGCCGAAGGCGGTGTCCATCTGCTCGCGGAAGGCCTGGTGGTTCTGCGCCAGCGTGTGCAGCGAGTGTTCCAGGTAGCGGGGCACGAGGGCCTGCATGCTGTCGCCGTAGTAGCGGATCAGCTGGCGGAGGAAGGTGATGGGGAGGAGGTTCTGCCCCTCCTTGCCTTCCTGCTCGAAGATGATCTGGGCCAGCACGGGGCGGGTGATGTCCTCGCTGGTCTTCGCGTCGTAGACGACGAAGTCCTCGCCGCCCTTCACCATGGCGGCAAGATCGTCCAGCGTGACGTAGGTGCTGGTGCCCGTATGGTACAGACGACGGTTCGCGTACTTCTTGATGACCGTCGGTTTCTTCTCAGTCGCCATGAGCCGTCCGTCGAACCCCCCTGCCGGCCAATTCCACATCCGCCGGAGGGCGAACCGTAGCGTCTTTGCGGCAGCGCGAAAACAGAATTCCTCCAACTTTGGTCAGGGATTGGGCAAGATGCAAAACGAAAGAACGATGCGGCACGGCGTTTGGGCGGCTTGACGCCCGCGCGCTGCCGTCCGAAAGATCGCGACAGAGATGACAGGGGCGTCCATTTCGCAGGTGCGGAAGGCCCTCGCCGAACTCCCGGAGGAACACCATGGCCACGGATATCGTCGTCGTCAGTGCCGCCCGCACCGCGGTCGGATCGTTCAACGGGGCGCTCTCGTCGCTGCCGGCCCATGAGCTGGGCGCCGTCGCGGTGAAGGCCGCCGTCGAGCGCGCCGGGATCGCGCCGGGCGACGTGGACGAGGTCATCCTCGGCCAGATCCTCGCCGCCGGGCAGGGCCAAAACCCCGCCCGCCAGGCCGCCATGAAGGCCGGCATCCCGCAGGAAAAGACGGCGTGGGGCCTCAACCAGCTCTGCGGCTCGGGCCTGCGCGCGGTGGCGCTCGGCCTGCAGCAGATCGCCAACGGCGACGCCAGCGTCATCGTGGCGGGCGGCCAGGAGAGCATGTCCCAGGCCCAGCACGTCGCGCACCTGCGCAACGGCACCAAGATGGGCGACATGAAGTTCGTCGATTCGATGCTGCGCGACGGCCTGATGGACGCCTTCCACGGCTACCACATGGGCAACACGGCCGAGAACATCGCGACCCGCTGGCAGATCACCCGCGAGGAGCAGGACCAGTTCGCCGTGGCCTCGCAGAACAAGGCCGAGGCCGCCCAGAAGGCCGGCCGCTTCGCCGAGGAGATCGTTCCGGTGACGGTGCCCGGCCGCAAGGGCGACGTGATCGTCGACCAGGACGAGTACATCCGTCCCGGCACCACGATCGACGCGGTCGCCAAGCTGCGTCCCGCCTTCTCGAAGGACGGCACGGTGACGGCCGGCAACGCCTCGGGCATCAACGACGGCGCCGCCGCCGTCGTCCTCATGACGGCGGCCGAGGCCAGCAAGCGCGGTCTCACCCCGCTGGCCCGCATCGCCTCCTGGGCGACCGCCGGCGTCGATCCCGCGATCATGGGCTCGGGCCCGATCCCGGCCTCCCGCAAGGCCCTCGAGAAGGCCGGCTGGAGCGTCAACGATCTCGACCTGATCGAGGCCAACGAGGCCTTCGCGGCCCAGGCGATCGCGGTCAACAAGGACCTCGGCTGGGACACCTCCAAGGTCAACGTCAACGGCGGCGCGATCGCCATCGGTCACCCGATCGGCGCCTCGGGCGCGCGTGTCTTCGTGACGCTGCTGCACGAAATGAAGCGTCGCGGTGCCAAGAAGGGCCTTGCGACGTTGTGCATCGGCGGCGGCATGGGCATCGCGCTCACCGTCGAGCGCTGATCGACACGAAGCTTGGGCGCTCCGACGAACGGGGCGCCCCAACCTGACATCGGAGGGGAGACGCATGGCACGGGTAGCAGTGGTCACCGGCGGCACGCGCGGCATCGGCGCGGCCATCTCGAAGGCCCTTCATGCGAAGGGCTACAAGGTCGCGGCGAACTACGCCGGCAACGACGAGGCCGCCCAGAAGTTCAAGGCCGAGACCGGCATCTCCGTCTACAAGTGGGACGTGTCCAACGCCGACGCCTGCGCCGCCGGCCTGAAGCAGGTCGAGGCCGAGCTCGGCCCGGTGGACGTGCTGGTCAACAACGCCGGCATCACCCGTGACGGCTTCTTCCAGAAGATGACCTTCGACCAGTGGAAGGCGGTCATCTCCACGAACCTCGACTCGATGTTCACGATGACCCGCCCGGTGATCGACGGCATGCGCGCCCGCAATTTCGGCCGCATCATCTCGATCTCGTCGGTGAACGGCCAGAAGGGCCAGATGGGCCAGACGAACTATTCGGCCGCCAAGGCCGGCGTCATCGGCTTCTCCAAGGCGCTCGCGCAGGAGAACGCGACCAAGGGCATCACCGTCAACGTGATCTCGCCCGGTTACGTCGCCACCGAGATGGTGCAGGCCGTGCCGGAAGAGGTGCTGAAGTCCAAGATCCTGCCGCAGATCCCGATCGGCCGCCTCGGCGAGGCCGAGGAGATCGCCGCCGCGGTGGTCTACCTGGCCAGCGACGAGGCCGCCTGGATCACCGGCTCCACGCTCACCATCAACGGCGGCCAGTACATGGCCTGAGCCGGCCTGGTGCTCGGAACGCGAAGGGCGGGGGTGACCCCGCCCTTTTTCGTTGGGTACTGGCGAGCCGCGAGACCTCGGCGCTCTTCCGAACGATGCGCCGACCCCTCCGGGCGTCCTGCCCGGGCTCGGCCCGGGCATCCACGACTCCTCTCAACCGCTCCAAGGTCGTGGGTGGCCGGGCCAAGCCCAGCCATGACGGCGGAGAAGTGAGCGCACACCGGTCTAGCGCGTCTACTCCCGCCCGAGCCGCTGCCCGGTGCCCTTGTCGAACACGTGCACCTGCGACGCGGCGATGGTCAGCGCGAGCGCCTTGGTGTCCACCGGAATGCGGCCCGTCTGGGCCTGGATGACCATGGTGGCGCCGCCCAGCGTGCCGTGGAAGAGCTGCGTGGCGCCGAGCTCCTCGACGAAGTCGACCGCCATGGCACCCGCCGTGCCGGCGGCCGCGGGCGTCGCCTCGAGGTCCTCCGGGCGCAGGCCGACTTCGATGTCCGTGCCGGTGGCCACGCCCGCCCGGATGTCGTCGACCGCGAGGTCCAGGCCGCCCACGCTGACGCGGCCCGGGCCGGTAACGCGGCCGGGAAGCATGTTCATGGGTGGCGAGCCGATGAAGGTGGCCACGAAAGTCGTCGCCGGGCGGCGATAGACGTCGGTGGCCGTGCCGATCTGCTCCATGCGCCCGCCGTTCATCACCACGAGGATGTCGGAGAGCGTCATCGCCTCGACCTGGTCGTGGGTGACGTAGATCGAGGTGACGCCGAGCGCGCGCTGCAGCTTCTTGATCTCGACGCGCATCTGCACGCGCAGCTTGGCGTCGAGGTTCGAGAGCGGCTCGTCGAACAGGAACACCTGCGGCTTGCGCACGATGGCGCGGCCCATGGCGACGCGCTGGCGCTGGCCGCCGGAGAGCGCGCGCGGCTTGCGCTCCAGGAACGGCTCGATGGCCAGGATCTTGGAGGCCTCGCGCACGCGCTTGTCGATCTCGTCCTTGGGCGTGCCGCGGTTGCGCAGCCCATAGGCGATGTTGTCGTAGACGCTCATGTGCGGGTAGAGCGCGTAGTTCTGGAACACCATGGCGATGTCCCGGTCGGCCGGCTCGACCTGGTTGACCACGCGCCCGCCGATGGCGATCTCGCCGCCGGAAATCGTCTCGAGCCCGGCGACCATGCGCAACAGCGTGGACTTGCCGCAGCCGGACGGCCCCACCAGCACGCACAGGGAGCCGTGCGGGATGTCGAGGCTCACGCCCTTCACCGCCTCGACGTTGCCGGCGTAGACCTTGCGGACGCCGCTCAGGGTTACTTCCGCCAAATCACTTCTCCCGACACGTCACTTCTCCGTCTCGACGAGCCCGCGCACGAACAGCTTCTGCATCACCAGCACGACGAGCACGGGCGGCAGCATGGCCAGCACGGCCGTCGCCATCGCGAGCTGCCATTCGGTGAGGGCGTCCTGGGTCACGATCATCTTCTTGATGCCCAGGACGATGGTCTGCATGTCCGGCCGCGTCGTGATCAGCAGCGGCCAGAGGTACTGGTTCCAGCCATAGATGAACTGGATGACGAACAGCGCCGCCATGGTCGTGACCGAGAGCGGGAGCACCGTGTCCTTGAAGAACTTCATCGGCCCGGCGCCGTCGATCTTCGACGCCTCGACGAGCTCGGGCGGCACGGTCATGAAGAACTGCCGGAACAGGAGCGTCGCGGTGGCCGACGCGATCAGCGGAATGGCGAGCCCGGCATAGGTGTCGAGCAGATGCAGGTCGGCCACGACCTTGTAGGTCGGGTAGATGCGCACCTCGACCGGCAGCATCAGCGTGATGAAGATGAGCCAGAACGCCGCCATCCGGAACGGAAAGCGGAAATAGACGATGGCGAAGGCCGAGAAGATGGAAATGGCGATCTTGCCGAAGGCAATGGCGAGCGCCATCGTGAGGCTGTTCAGCATCATCATGCCGACCGGCTCTCCAGTGCCTGAACGGCCCTGCAGGATGGTCCGGCTGTAGTTCTCGAACAGATAGGGGCCGGGGTAGAGCGGCATCTTGCCGTTGGCGATGGTGCCGGCGTCCCAGGTGGAGCCGACGAAGGCGAGCCACACGGGGAAGGCGACGACGAGCACGCCCAGGCACAGCACGATGTGCGGCAGGAGGTCGGTGAACCAGTGGCGGCGCTCGACCATCATGCGCTCCGCGGGAAAAGGGTCATCAGTACGTCACCTTGCGCTCGACGTAGCGGAACTGGATCGACGTCAGCGCGATCACGATGATCATCAGGATCACCGACTGCGCGGCCGAACCGCCGAGGTCGCCGCCCAGGCGCCCGTCGTTGAACACCTTGTAGACGAGCGTCTCCGTCGCCCGGGCCGGACCGCCCTTGGTGATGGCGTCGATGATGCCGAACGTGTCGAAGAAGACGTAGACGATGTTGACGACGAGCAGGAAGAACGTCGTCGGCGACAGCAGCGGGAACACGATGGTCCAGAAGCGCCGGGCCGGCCGCGCCCCGTCGATGGCGGCGGCCTCGATCAGGCTCTTGGGGATCGACTGCAGGCCGGCCAGGAAGAACAGGAAGTTGTAGCTGATCTGCTTCCAGGTGGCGGCCAGCACCACGAGGGTCATGGCATCGCCGCCGTTCAGAAGGGGGTTCCAGTCGACGCCCATGGCGCGCAGGTTGCGGCCGATCATGCCGAGCGAGGGCTGGAACATGAAGAGCCACAGCACGCCGGCGATGGCCGGCGCCACGGCGTAGGGCCACACCAGCAGGGTGCGGTAGGCGGTGCCGCCGCGGATCTGCTTGTCGGCCATCACCGCGAGCAACAGCGCGATGGACAGCGACAGGAACGCGACCAGCGCGGAGAACACCGCGGTGTTCAGCATGGCCTGGTAGTAGGCCGGGTCCTTGAGCAGGACCTGGTAGTTCTCGAGGCCGACGAACTCCGTGCTCGTGCCGAACGCATCCTCGATGCGGAACGACATCCAGGCCGCCTGCGAGGTCGGCCAGTAGAAGAACACGATCGTGATCGCCAACTGCGGCAAGAGCAGCAGATAGGGCAGCAGGCGGTTGCCGAAGACGGCGCGGTGGTCCATGGGGCCTTACCGATGCCCGAGGGGCGGGAAAATGCTGCGTCCTTCGAAACGGTCGCTGCGCGACCTGCTCAGGAAGAGGATTGTGGTCGTCGGGGCTGGCCCGAACAGTCCTCATCCTGAGCAGCGGCCACAGGCCGCGTGTCGAAGGACGCACAAGGAGTGGGTCCCCTCCTCGCGAGAGGGGGGACCGGTAGCATCAGCGGGTGACCGTGCGCTCGAACTGGCGCAGCGACGTGTTGGACCGGGCCACCGCGTCGTCGAGCGCCTGCTGGGGCGACTTCTTGCCGGCGAGCGCGTTCTCGAGCTCCTCGGAGATCATGTCGCGGATCTGCACCATGTTGCCGAAGCGAAGGCCGCGCGAGTTCTCGGTGGGCTCCTTGTTGGTGAGCTCCTTGAGGGGGGTCTCGCGGTCCGGGAACTGGGTGTAGAACCCCATTCCCTTCACCTTCTCATAGGCGGCCTTGGTGATCGGCAGGTAGCCCGACTCGATGTGCAGCTGCGCCTGGCGGTCGGTGTTCGACAGGAAGGTGAAGAACTTCGCCACGCCCTTGTACTCGGCGGCCGACTTGCCGCCCATCACCCACAGCGAGGCGCCGCCGATGATGGAGTTCTGCGGCGCGCCGGCGACGTCCGGGTAGTACGGCATCGGGGCGGCGGCGAACTCGAACTTCGCGTTGGCCTTCACGTTGCCGTAGAAGCCCGACGAGGTGAGCATGATCGGGCATTCGCCCGAGGTGAAGCGCCCCTCGTTCTCGTTGGCGCGGCCCGAATAGTCGTAGGTCTTGTCCTTCTGCAGGTTCACGAGGTCGGTCAGCAGCCGCACATGCGTCGGGCTGTTGAACTTCATCTCGGTGTCGAACCCGTCGAGGCCGTTGGCCTTCGTGCCCATCGGGACGTTGTGCCAGGCCGAGAACTGCTCGACGAGCGCCCACGGCGACCAGGCGGCGGTGAAGCCGCACTTGTCGTAGCCGGCGGCCTTGAGCTTCTTGCCGGCGTCGAACACCTCCGGCCAGGTCTTCGGGATCTCGGCGATGTTTGCCTTCTTCAGCGCGTCCTTGTTGACCCACATGACCATGGAGGACGAGTTGAAGGGGAACGACAGCATGTCGCCCTTGGCGGTCGAATAGTAGCCCGTGATGGCCGGCAGGTAGGACTTGGGATCGAAGGCCTCGCCGGCCTCCTTCATCAGGTCCTGCACCGGCTTGATGGCGCCCTTGGCGCCCATCATGGTCGCCGTGCCGACCTCGAACACCTGCATGATGTGCGGGGCGTTGCCGGCGCGGAAGGCGGCGATGCCGGCGTTCAGCGTGTCGGCGTACGAGCCCTTGTAGGTCGCGACGACCTTGAACTCGGTCTGCGAGGCGTTGAAGTCGGCCGCGAGCTTGTTGACGACGTCGTTGTTGGCGCCCGTCATCGCGTGCCACCACTGGATCTCGGTCTGGGCGAGAGCCGGCGCCGCGGTGAGCATGGCGGCGACCGAGAGCGTGGCGAACAACTGGTGCTTCATGAGTTTCTCCCTCTGCGCCCCTGGGGCGTGGAACGCTTGTTGTGGTTCTCTGTCACTTTAGCATGAATGTTCCACGACAGTTCAATGACGAAATGTGACGCGGGGGGAGATGGTGAACGGGCGCGTTTTTTCCAGATGGCAGAAGGCCGTGCGCCGTCGTCCCCGGGCTCTGCCCGGGGATCCGCGACGTGGTCTCAGCCGGGCTCGCGTCGTGAATGCCCGGACCGCGCCCGGGCATGACGTGCGCGGCGAGGCGCGACCCGCTACTTGCCCTTGCGGATCGTGAGCGCGACCGTGCCGACCGGCACGAACCAGAACGCCTTCAGGTCGGCGGTGTTGAGCACCGTGCGCTTGTCGGTGAGGCGCAGGACGTCGGCGAAGCGGATGGAATAGGCCGACCCGTCCTTGGTGGTGACCCGGGCGGTGTACGACAGGCGCACGTCGTTGCCGTCCTGGACGACGTCGGCGGTGCCGAGCACGTCCTCGCGGGTGCCGGTGTAGCGGCCCTCGCCGACACGGGTGAAGCGCCAGGTCTTGCGGTCCTTCTCGCCGTCGGACCAGACGAAATCCTCGACGAGGGTCAGCGTGGTGCCGTCCCAGGTGCCGTTCATGCGCACCTTCATGGAACGGGTCGTGCCGTCGCGGGTGTTGGTGAAGACGCCCTGGGCCGTGAGCGGGCCGCGGAAGAACTCCTCCAGCACGAGCTTGCCGGCCGAGGCCGGTGCGGCGGGCGCGCCGGCGGCCAGCGCGGGCATGGGGACGAGGGCGGCGGCCGCGAAGGCCGCCGCCCGGATGCGGTTGAACAAGGGCTCCTCCAGGGTTTCGACGAACTCAGTCGTCTACGCCCCGAGAGCCTCCGCGGACCATTCCGGCGCCGCGACCGGGCGACGCGGGGGGAGGACGAGCTCGGGCTCGGCCCACAGCTTCAGGCTCTTCCACACCTTCCGCTCGAGGCGGAAGAAGTCGACCGGGTAGAGCCCGCCGCGCGCCGGGAAGGATTCGAGCCCCGTGCCCACGGTGGCGAAGCCGCACTTGCGCAGCACGCCCTGCGAGGCCGCGTTGACGACCCGCACCTTGGCCTCGATGGCCGGCTCGTCGGTGAGCATGAAGATCGCGTCGACGAGCGCGTGCACCGCCTCGGTGGCGTAGCCCCGGCCCCAGTGCTCGGGGGCGAAGGCATAGCCGATCTCGATGCGGCCCTCGTCGTTGTGCCTGGCGCTGACCGTGCCGATGACCTCGCGCTTGCCCGTGGCCAGCATCGCCACCAGCGCGATCTCCTCGCCGCTGGTGTTGGCCTCCCGGGCCTGCAGGATGAACGCCTCGGCGGCACCAGCCGGATAGGGGTGCGGGATGCGCGACGTCATCTCGGCCACCTCGCGGCGGCTGGCGATGGCGGTGAGAGCGGCGGCATCCTTGGCGCGCGGCCAGCGCAGCCAAAGCCGCCGGGTCTCCAGTCTGAACACGTCGTCTCGAGTGATGTCCGGAAACATAGCCGGCCCTCCGATTCGGTTGGGGCTAACTGGCCCATAGCGGGAACGCGTGACCCTGGAACGACGAAGGGGAGGTGGTTGCCCACCTCCCCTCGAAGTCCCCTGGTCGGGGCCTTTTCCGGACTTTGGATCGCAGGTCGCGACTTGGGTCCGCCGGGGCTGTGGGCGCCGGCGGAGGTCCTTCGTCTGACCTACGCCGTCATTCTGCTGCTTCTTGCGTCTGCACGGCTACGAAAATTCGGCCGTTCGCTTTGTTCTGGAACTCGACTTTGCCGGCCGTGAGCGCAAAGAGCGTATGGTCCTTGCCCATGCCGACATTCGTGCCCGGGTGCATCTTCGTGCCGCGCTGGCGCACGAGGATGTTGCCGGCGAGCACGGCTTCGCCGCCGAACTTCTTCACGCCGAGACGTCGACCCGCGGAATCGCGACCGTTGCGCGAGGAACCGCCTGCCTTTTTGTGAGCCATGATCGTGCTCCGTAAATCCGATGCGGGCTTATAGCCCGGAACTTCCGTTTCGTCAGGTGCCCGGCGAACCGGGCGCTCGTGATCCTGGAGAGAGGCCTTTTCAGGCCGTCGCGATCTCCGTGATCTTCACCACCGTCAGCTCCTGGCGGTGACCGCGCTTGCGCTTCGAGTTCTGGCGGCGGCGCTTGTGGAACGAGATGGTCTTGGGACCGCGGGTCTGCTCGACCACGGTGCCGGTGACCTTCGCACCCGCCACGGTCGGCGCGCCGATCGTGTTGCCGACCATCAGCACCTCGTCGAAGGTGACCGTCTGGCCGGCCTCGACCGCGAGCTTCTCGATCGTGATGACGTCGTCGGCGGCAACCTTGTACTGCTTGCCGCCGGTCTTGATGACTGCGAACATCGTTCTTGTCCTCGTGTTCGACCCGGCTCTGCCCGCAGGAACCCGCAAGCGGCCGGCTTTTTCACAGTTGTGACCGGGATCACGCCTGGACGGGAGTCCACGCGCGAAGGCGGTTCACTACAGGCGAGGCCCGCCGGTGTCAACCGACGCGCCGCCGGGCCGCCCGCCCGGCCGGTCCGCGCCCCGTCACCCTCATCCCCCTCGACAGGCCCGCTTGTGGAACCCAAGGACGCGTGCTATTGCCCCCGCCGACCACCGGGGCATCGCCCCGCGGGCCCCCGGGCCCGACACCTCGTGATCTGCGGAGAGGTGGCAGAGTGGTTGAATGCACCGCACTCGAAATGCGGCATGGGTGCAAGCCCATCGGGAGTTCGAATCTCCCCCTCTCCGCCATCTTCCACCCACGCAATCCAGCAATCATCCCCGGCGGGGTTCACCCCCCCGCAGGCTTTCCGCGCGCCCACAGCAGGCTCGCCACCGCCAGGACGGTAACGGCGGCCACCAGGGCCCAGGCCTCGTTGATGGCCAGCAGGGTGGCGAGGCGCTCGATCTTGGGAGCGAGGAAGGCCAGGAGGTCCGGCGGGGGCGGGCCGGGGGGCTGGGCGCGGAACAGGGCGAGCGGGATCTGCGCGGCCGTGGCGGTGGCCTCGTCGCCGGCGGCGAGGCGGGCCTGGACCTCGCGGCCGAGCTCCGGCGCGCGCCCGTAGATCACGGTGTCGATGAGCGCGATGCCGATGGCGCCGCCCAGGTTGCGCATGAGGTTGAACAGGCCGGACGCATCCGCCACACGGTCGGCCGGCAGGAAGCCCAGCGCCATGCGCGTCGGCGGCAGGAGGCAGAGCATGATGGCGACGCCGCGGATCGCCTGCGGCCACAGCATCTCGTCGAAGTCCGCGCCGGCCGTCTGGCGGGCGCTGAGCCCGAGGCCGACCCCGAACAGGAGAAATCCGGCGAGCGAGAGCCAGCGTGGGTCGACTCGCTTCTCCAGCGCGACCGCCACGGGCGCGGTGACGAGCTGCGCGACGCCGGTGACCAGCATGATCTCGCCGATCCGCAGCGCGCCGTAGCCGTGGGACACCGCGAGGAAGACGGGCATCATGTAGACCGAGCCGAAGAGCCCGATGCCGAGCACGAAGCTGAGCAGGCAACCGGTGGCGAACCAGCGCTCCCGCAGCGTCCGCAGCTCGACGATGGGGTGCGGGGCGCCCCAGCTGCGCCGGACGAACAGCACGAGCGAAGCTGCGAACAGCGCCAGGAGGCCGATGACGAGGGGCGACGCCCAGCCTTCGCGCGGGGCCTCCTTCAGGCCGAGGATCAGCGCGGCGAGGCTGGTGGCCATCAGCGCGAGCGCGGGCAGGTCGATCAGGCGGAGATCGCCCGGCGAGGCCTCGTCGCGGGGCAGCGTGACGAGACCCAGGCCCGCGGCCACGAGGCCCGGCGCCAGGTTGATGAGAAACAGCCAGTGCCACGACCACGTCTCGGTGATCCATCCGCCGACGACGGGACCGACGGTGGGCGCCAGTACGGCGAGCACGCCGGCCATGGTCGTGGCCACCCCCTGCAGGCGCACCGGGAACAGCAGGAACACGGCCGAAAAGACGGCGGGGATCAGCGTGCCGCCGGAGAACCCCTGCAGCACCCGCCAGGTGATGAGGCTCGCGAAGCCCCCGCTCAGGGCACAGCCCACGGAGGCGAGCGTGAACACCGACACGGCCGCCACGAACAGGCCGCGCATGGTGAGGATGCGGGTGAGGAGGCCAGTCAGCGGAATGGCGACGACCTCGGCCACCAGATAGGCCGTCTGCACCCAGCTCATCTGGTCGGCGGCCACGCCCAGCGCGCCCTGGATGGTCGGCAGCGACGTCGCCACCACCTGCACGTCGAGAATGGCCATGAACATGCCCAGCGCCATCATGGCGAAGCCCGTCCATGTCCTCGCGCCGACGCCGGGCGCGGCGTCCGTCCCAACGGGTCTCATCGGGCGAGTGGGAAATCCCGTCCCATGCTGTCACCGAGCCTTCGAGCCAATGGAGGTCGCCGAAGCCGCGCGGACTGCGCGCCTCCCAAGCTCGATGTGGTAGCACGGCGCCACCACCGATGCCGTGGACGCGAAGCCGCAGCGCCAAGCGTCCCGCGTCATTCAAGGCGGATATGGCGCCGCCCAAGCAAAGTCATTTGTAGGAATTGCGCCGGGTCACTAGTCTGGCGAGGCCTCGATCGTCCCAGGCGCCCGCTTGACCTCCCAGCCCCGGGGGCGTCGCGCGCGGTCATCCGTTCTTCCCGGCCATTGCCCAGCAGCAGGTTCTCCGGCGCGTCGTGGATATCTATCTCCCCATTGCGGACATGCCGGTCAGCATTTTCCTGGTCCTGGGGCTGAGCGCGGCCGTCGGGTTCATTTCCGGCATGTTCGGCGTGGGCGGTGGGTTTCTCCTCACGCCCCTGCTCATCTTCATCGGGGTCCCGGCCGCCATCGCGGTGGCCACCGTGTCCGCCCAGATCACCGCCTCGTCGGTCACGGGGGCGCTCGCCTACTGGCGGCGCCGGGCGCTCGACGTGAAGCTCGGAACCATCCTGCTCGCCGGCGGCCTGATCGGCACGGTGCTCGGTGTCTGGTTCTTCAACGCCATGCGGCGCCTGGGGCAGCTCGAGCTCGTGATCATGCTGTCCTACATCGTCCTTTTAGGCGGTGTCGGCTCGCTCATGCTGGTGGAAAGCCTGCGCGCCTTGTGGAGCACCCGCAAGGGTGCGGTCCCGCCGCGCAAGGCCAGGGGCGCGCATCCCTGGTATTTCGGCCTGCCGTTCCGCGTGCGATTCCACCGGTCGCAGATCTACTGCAGCGTCATCCCGCTCGCGGCCCTGTCGATCACCATCGGGTTCCTGGGCGCGGTGCTCGGCATCGGCGGCGGATTCCTGATCGTCCCCGCCCTGATCTACCTGTTCCGGGTGCCGACGGCCGTCGTGGTGGGGACCTCGCTGTACCAGATCCTGTTCACGATGATCGCGGCCACGATGCTGCACGCCGTGACCAACTACGCCGTCGACGTGGTCCTGTCGTTCCTGCTCGTCCTGGGCGGGGTGTTCGGGGCTCAGTTCGGCGCCCGCGCCGGGCGCAATCTGCGGGGCGAACAGTTCCGCCTGCTGCTGGCGCTCATCGTGCTGGCCGTGGGCGTCCGCTTCCTGGTCGAGGCGGTCGTGCGGCCCGTCGAGCTCTACTCGATCGGCGCCGTCGAGGTGCGCCAATGATGCGTTGGCTGCTGGCCGGGATCCTCGCCGTCGCGGCGCCGGTGGCGGCCCGTGCGGAAACGATCATCCTGTCGCTCTCCAGCCACCAGGTGCGCATCACCCAGACCTATGGCGGCACCGACCTCGTGGTGTTCGGCGCCATCCTGCGCGATCGCGCCAGCGTGGCCCGGCAGGGTCCGCTTGACATCGTCATCACGGCCCGCGGGCCGGCCGGCGTCTTCTCGGTGCGCAGGAAGGTCCAGGTGGGACCGGTCTGGGTCAACCTCGAGCAGCGCAAGTTCGGCGCCCTGCCGGCCACCATCGCCGTCCTGGCGAGCCGCCCGCTCGACGAGATCGCGCCGGCCGACCTGCGCGAGCGCTACCGCATCGGCATCGAGGCGCTGGTTCCCCGGCCCGGCTTTGGCACCAGCGACGACGTGCAGTTCCGCGCCGCGCTCCTGCGCCTGCGCCAGGAGAACGGCCTCTATGCCGAGGAGGACCGGGGCGTCACGTTCATCGCGCCGGACGTGTTCCGGGCCTCCATCCCGGTGCCGGCGACGGCGCCCGTGGGCAACTACGAGGTCACGGCCGCCCTGCTCGCCGACGGCGTCCAGCTGGCCCAGGAAACCACGAGCTTCGAGGTCCGCAAGACCGGCTTCGAGAGCTTCGTGTCGCAATCCTCCCGCGACTGGCCCTGGCTCTACGGCCTCGTGACGTCGGCCATCGCGGTGGCCATGGGGCTGCTTGCCTCGGTGGTCTTCCGCAGGGATTGAGGGCGCCGGGCCGTCGTTACGTCCTGTTTGCCGTCCCGTGCTAGAGCATGCTCCCGGCCATCCGCAGTGCCTGGAGCTTTCGATCCCGTGCAACGGTCCTCCGTGTTCTCGACGCTGGTGCGGCGTCCCCTGTCCGGGCGGTGGGGGGCGGTGTGGCTCGTCGTGCTGCTGGTGGGACTGGCGGGCATCGTCGCGTACGGGCCGGGCCTGAAGCGGCGGGCGCTGTGGGCGGCGATCAACGCGTGCGAGGTGGCCGAGCGATGGACGGGCAGCGCGTGGCCGTGCCTGTTCGTGTCGCAGACGCCCGGCGGCCGCGACATCGTCGTGCTCAACGCGCCGCTCGAACCCGGTCACGTCCTCGTGGTGCCGAGCGAGCGGATCGACGGGATCGAGAGCCCCGAGCTCGCCGGCAGGTCGGGCAGTGACTACCTCGCGGCGGCCTGGCGGCTGCGCGAGCAGGCCACGGCGCACATCGCCGGCAAGCCGGGCTGGGCGGATTTCGGCCTCGCCATCAACGGCCCCTGGAACCGCACGCAAAAGCAGCTGCACATCCACGTCGAATGCCTGACCCGCGAGGCGGCCCAGGCCTTCGCCGCCTTGCGCGGCATTCCCGCGGGTCCCTGGGTAGCCCTGGAGGGCTATCGCCGCACCTTCGCGCGCCGGTGGGCCTCCGACGACCTCTCGGGCCTCGACTTCCGCCGCGACCTTTACGACGCGGTGCCCCTGCCGCCGGACATCGACGCCGGGCGCATCAATCTCGGCGCCGCGGGGATCGTGGGGCCGAGCGGGCAGAACGAGTTCGTGCTGCTCTACACGACCGGCCGGACCCTGGAGCGGTTTCTCGATCCCGACTGCGGCTTGGTGCGGGCCCGCGCGGCCGGCTGACGCCGGCCTCCGGCGCCTTCGACGGTGGACGCCGCGCGTGCGCCGGGACACTCTGCGGTCGCCCCGGGAGCCGTCCCGGGGCGCGCGCGCGAAGGGGAGGATGGAACATGGCCGGCTCGCAGTGGCTCGAGGCTCTGGGTGTCGAACTCCCGATCATCCAGGCGCCCATGGCCGGCTCCACCACCGTCGACCTCGTCGTCGCGGTCGCCGAGGCCGGCGGCCTCGGCTCGTTGCCCACGGCGACGCTGGGGCTCGACGCCGTCCGGTCCGAGTGGCGCGCCATCCGCGCGCGCACGGCCAAGCCCGTGGCGGTGAACTACTTCTGCCATGCCCGGCCGGTGGACGATGCCGCGCGCGACGTGGCGTGGCGGGCGGTGCTGGCGCCCTACTACGCGGAGCACGGCATCGATCCCTCGACCCTGCCGTCGGGCGCGGCGCGCCACCCCTTCGACGAGGCGGCCTGCGCGTTCGTGGAAGAGGCGCGGCCGGAGGTCGTGAGCTTCCATTTCGGCGTTCCGGCCGACCCTTTGCTGGCGCGGGTCAGGGCGACGGGGGCCGTGGTCATGGCGTCGGCGACCTCGGCGGAGGAGGCACGCTGGCTGGAGCCGCGCTGCGACGTCATCATCGCCCAGGGCGTCGAGGCCGGCGGCCACCAGGGGCACTTCCTCACGCAGCGGCCGCCGGGGATCCCGCTCGCCAGCCTGTTGCCGGCGGTCGTCGCCAGCGTGTCGCGTCCCGTGGTCGCGGCAGGCGGCCTCATGAACGGCGCCGACGTCGCCGCGGTGCTGGCGCAGGGGGCGTCGGCGGCGCAGCTGGGAACCGCGTTCCTGTTCTGCCCGGAGGCCGGCACCAGCGCGCTGCACCGCGCCGCGCTGGTCGGCTCGCGCGGGGAGGAGACCGCGCTCACCACCCTCTTCACCGGCAGGCCGGCCCGCGGCATCGTCAACCGCATCATGCGCGAGCTGGGACCGCTGCGCGAGGATGCTCCCGCCTTCCCGCTCGGAGCCAACTATCTCGCCCCGCTGCGCGCGGCCGCCGAGCGCGCCGGCCGGGTGGACTTCACGCCGCTCTGGGCCGGAACGCGGTACGCCGAAGGCCGGGTCATGCCGGCCGCGGAACTCGTCCGTCGGCTGGCCGACGAGGCCGGCCTGGCTCCGGCGTCCTGAGGGACGCCATGTCGGTGGGCGACCCCGAGCAGAGCATCACGGCGCCCCGCCGCCGCGGCCGGCTGGCCGACGGGCTCGCGGGTCTGGCCGTGGCGGGCCTGCTGCTGCCCGAGGCCATCGCCTATGCCGGGATCGCGGGGTTGCCGCCGCAGCGGGCGCTGGTCGCGGCGGTGGTGGGCGGCCTCGTCTACCTGGCGGCGGGCCGCAGCCGCTTCGCCATCGTGGCGCCGACCTCCTCCTCGGCCGCGATCCTGGCGGCGGCGCTGGCCAACCTGCCGGGCAGCGCGGTCGAGAGGACCGAGGCCGCGACGCTGGTCGTGGCCTTCGTCGGCCTGTTCTTCCTCCTCGCCTCGGTGACCCGCGTCGGCAACCTCTCCGGCTTCATCTCCCGGCCGGTGCTGAAGGGGTTCGCCTTCGGGCTCGCGGTGACGATCATCCTGCGGCAGATCCCGCTCCTGCTCGGGCTCGACATTGGTCCCGGCGGCCTCCCGCACGTCGTGCTGGCCTCGGCGGCGGCGCTTCGCACCGCGAGCCCGGCGAGCCTCGCCACTGGGTTCTGCGCGCTCCTCGTCCTCGCCGTGCTGCGTCGCTGGCGGGCCGTGCCGGCCGCCTTCCTCGTCCTCGTCGGCTCCGTCGCGATCTCGGCGGCCATCGACCTGCCCTCGCGCGGCGTCGCCACCGTCGGCGTGATTCCGCTGGGGCTCGCCTGGCCCTCGGGCCTGCACGTCTCGGCGCAGGTCCTGTCCCACGTCGCCCAGCTCGCGCTCCCGCTGGTGCTGATCCTGTTCGCCGAGAGCTGGGGCACCATGCGCACGCTCGCGCTGCGCCACGGCGATGCCGTGCAGCCGGACCGCGAGATGCGGGCCCTCGGGCTGGCCAACGTGGCGAGCGCCGTGACGGGCGGGATGCCGGTCGGGGCGGGGTTTTCCGCGGGCGCGCTGGCCGAGGCCGCGGGTGCGCGCTCGCGGCTCGCCGGGGTCGTCGCCGTCCTGGGCTTGGTCGCGCTGCTGCTCGCCGGCCGCGACGCCCTGGCGTTCCTGCCGGAACCGGTGCTGGCGGCGGTCGTGATCGCGGCCGTGGCGCACGCGCTGGACCCTCGTCCGTTCGCCAGGCTGTGGCGGATCGACCGCGACCGGCTCATGGGGCCGGCGGCGGCCATCGGCGTGCTGGCGCTCGGCGTCGTCAACGGCATGCTGCTCGCCATCGCGCTGTCCGTGGTCGCGCTGCTCCGCCGGCTCGCCCAGCCCATCGTCATGCGTCTCGGGCGGCTTCCCGGCAGCCACGACTTCGTCGACGTCGGCCGCCATCCGGACGCCGAGGGCGTGCCCGGCCTCGCCATCTGGCGGCCGGCCGAGCCGCTGTTCTTCGGCAACGCCGACCAGGTGCTGGGCTCGGTGGAAACCGCTGCCACGGCGGATCCGCGGGTCTCGGCCGTGATCCTGAGCCTCGAGGAAACCTTCGATCTCGACAGCACGGCGCTGGATGCCTTGCTGGAGTTCGACCGGCGCCTGCAGGGCACGGGGCGGACGCTCTACCTGGCGCGGGTCAGGGATGCCATCCGCGACCTGTTGGGAGAGGCCGGCGAGGTCGGCCTGCTCGGGCGTTGCGGCTACAGCGTGGACAACACGGTGGACCTCGTGGCCTCGCGGCAGCCGCCGGCGCCGTGAGCCTCAGTCGTCCATGGCCGCGTGGTCCGTCAGGCCGTGGCTCTCCCACTCGCGCCGCGGGATCTCGGGCCCGACGGCGAAGTCGAACGCGGCCACGCGCTGCGTGCCCCGCGCCAGGCGGCAGCGGAAGTCGAGGCGATACCAGCGGTGCACGCTGAGGAAAGCCGCCCCCGGCGCGACGATCGCGTCCCCGTCGGCGCGCACGTCGCCCAGGGCGTAGGCCACCACGTTGGTGGGCTGGTAGCCCGCCCGCAGGCCCGCGATCTGGGCCAGCGCCTCGATCCCGCAGATCTGTTCGAGGCGGGTGGTGAGGTCCACGCGGGCGAGCTTCTCCCGGGTTCGCCGGCTGCGGGGCGAGTCGAGCACCGCCGTCGACAGCACGGTCGTGGCGTGGACCCTCGCGCCGAAGGCCGGCGGGGCCGCGACCGCCGGCGCGGTGAAGCCGGGCACGGTCTCGGCGGGCGCCGAGGCTGGCGGCGGCGGCAGGGTCTCGGGGGCGGGGAGCGCGGGAGGCGGCGCCGGCGGGCGGGTCATCGCGTCGAACTGCTGCGCGGTGAGCACCTCGACCGGAACCTCGTCGGCGAAGTCGGGCGGCTGGGGCGCCTGGACGATCTCCGACAGGAGCGCGGCGGCAAGGCAGACGTGCAGGGCGAGCGAGGCGGCCAGGCCCCACGGAGCCTGCGGGGGACGGCGCGGCACGTGCAGCGAAACGCCCCCCGACGGCATGAACGCTCCCTCACCGCGTGCCACGAGCGCAAGGCACGGTCCGGCCCTACCCTCCCGCCGCCTGCTCGGCCTCCACGGAGGGCCGCCGGCGGAACATGTCCTTCGAGGCGATCACCGCCCCCGCCACGATCAGCGCGCAGGCCGCCGCGACCGACCAGCTGAACGCGGCGTAGCCCGCCACGATGAGGACGATCACCGAGAACAGCGGCGAAAGATAGGAGAGCGCGCCCAGCACCATGATGTCGCCGTGCTTGCAGCCCCAGTCCCACACGTAGAAGGCCACCCCGAGCGGGAAGGCTCCCAGCAGCGCGATCGCGGTCCACTGCGTGGCGGTCTGCGGCACCACCGTGGTCTCGAAGGCGAGGTGGAGCACCAGCGAGGTGACGGCGGTGATGAAGCAGTAGCCGACCACCATGTCGGTGGGCGCGGAGCCGTAGCGGCGCGTCAGCACCGAGTAGCCCGACCAGACGAAGGCGCAGAACAGGGCCACGACGTGCCCCGCCCGGATGCCCTCCGCCAGCCCCACGCTGCCGCCCTTGGTGATCACCAGCACCGCGCCCGCGAGCCCCAGCAGGACGCCCACCACGTGGTGCGCCGCCAGCCGCTCGCCCGGCAGGAAGGAGGCGAACACCACGATCAGCAGCGGCCAGAGATAGGCGATCAGGCTCACCTCGATCGGCGGGGCCGCCTGGATCGCGAAGAAATAGGCGTTGTGGTAGATGCACAGCCCCGCGATCCCCAGCGCCCACACCTGCCAGGGCTGCCGCAGCGTCGCGATGGCACCCGGCCGCCACACCCACGTCGCCGCCCCCACCACACCCCCGATGAAGAACGTCATCGCCGCCAGCTGGAACGGCGGCACGGACCCGGCCGCCGTGGAGAGCCAGGCGAGGAACGACCAGGTGATGACGGCGACGAAGCCGATGAGCGTGGCGAGCGTGCGGTTCATGGCGCGGTGGTGAAGGCGGAGCGGGGTGGCTGTCAAGCCATCGCCGGGCATCCGGCCCGTCGGCGTCGATCGGCTCAGCCAGCCCGGCGCAAGGTGAAGCGGCCATCCGGGGTGGTGGCGAGGCGGCCAGTGCGCGAGGCGGCCCCGAGGATCGCGGCGATGGTGGGCGTGGTGCGCCGGCCCTGGCGGAAGGCGGCGGCCAGCGAGCCTGGGTCGACGGGCCCGGGAGCGGCGGCAAGCATGGCCATGACGGCGGCGGTTTGCTCGAGGTAGCCGCGCGGGAAGGCGGGGCGGCCCGCGGCGTCGCCGGGCTGGCCGGGCGCGGTCCCGCCGAGATCGAACTCCGCCTTCTGCGCGGGGGTGCCGAAGCGCGGCACCTGGTAGTCGGGCCGCAGCCAGCGCACCTGCCCGGCCGCCTCCTCCGCGGA
Source organism: uncultured Alsobacter sp. (assembly GCF_945952055.1). Taxonomy (GTDB): domain Bacteria; phylum Pseudomonadota; class Alphaproteobacteria; order Rhizobiales; family Beijerinckiaceae; genus Alsobacter. The sequence goes on along the minus strand of NZ_CAMFHB010000005.1, from coordinate 23,874 downwards.
ACGGCGTCGGTTCAGGGCGACGAGGCGGGCCAGCACCTCCTCGTCCGGCAGGTCCGCCGACCAGCCATAGGCGGCTGCGACCGCCGCATCGAGCGTGTCGTGCAGCTCCTTCAGGATCAGCACGAGCCCATCCTCGTAGATGCGCCGGCTCTTGGCGGAGAGGGCGTCCGGCGCGGTGCCGGCCCGAAGCTCCTCGAGGACGTTGTAGAGGCCGGTGAGCGTCAGATGCGGATGGGCGGCCAGCCGCGCCTTGCGGTGCGCGTCGAGTTCCTCGGCGAGGCGCCGGATGGCCTCGGCCTGGGCGGGGGAAGCGTCGGGAAAGGGGAAGGGGTCGAAGGTACGAGTCTTAACGTATACTGGGTCATTGCCGACACCCAGTCGACCTCCTGCTCTATTCGCCCAATCTACGTGGATTCTTGACGAAAGGATGCCGAGTATCAGTGCGTCGTCATGGCAGATAAGGACGCATTTATCGTCATACACGACGTTTGTGTTTGTAAACTGAAAGACCCGGTGGCGAGCCGTGTCAACTGTAACTATACATCGGGACAAAGCACTACACGCGCTTCGCAGATCGGGCCGCGGTTTGCCGAAGAGCCACCAGTATTCGGCATACGTCTGAGCATCCTTTTTTCCTGATCGGCGAGCCTCTGCATCGCGAACAGGCTTCACTCGCTCCAGGAGAAACTGATATATTTCAGGAAAAGCGGCCCGAACATCAGAAGCGGCCAGGCCATAGAGATCTATCACCATTAGATCTCTTGATTTTTTAGCTAAGTCTCGTCCATTCCGGTACGGTCGGATGTATCGGTCGAGCCCAGGCTTACTTCCTAGTCCAAGCCATTCGGCTTCACGCGGGTGAAGCCTGAAGCCCGTTCCATGTAGTTTGACGCCGTCGTGGCAGACACCCGAATTCCCAAGCAGTTCGCTAGCTTTTGTAATATCTACCCCCACCGTCAGATCCGCATGGATCCGCCCGGTCCGCTCTTCGAAAAAGATCGCCGGCTGGTCGGTTTCCAGCCCCGCCTCGCTCGTCACCTCGCGCAGCACGCCGTCGCGGCTGCCGGCCTCGGCCACCGTCATGGCGATGCGCACGGCGGCGGCGTCCGGCGTGGCCTTGGTCCACGGGTGGTCCGGGATCGCCATTACCAGCGAAACCGGCGTCTTGCCGGCCATGTAGCGTTCCAGCGTGCGGCGCTGGAAGACCTGGCTGATGGAGTTGGTGGTGACGAAACCGAAGCGGCGCAGCACGCTGCCCTTGCGGGTGATGAGGTCGGCCGCGCGGTCCCACCAGTACATGACGAAGTCGGCGCTGTCGTTCATGTCCGGGTGGGCGTCCCACAGGGCCTGGGCATAGGCATCGCCGAGACGGGCGCGAACATCCTTGCCGCCGATGAAGGGCGGGTTGCCGACGATGAACTCCGCCGCCGGCCAGGGCGGCAGGCGGGGGTTCGGGAAGGCGTGGATCTCCTCGCTGGCGCCGTCCACGAGCCGCGTCGCGGGGCGGCCGGCCGCGTCGCGCTGCAGCACGGGGTGGGGATAGCCGTCCCAGGCGAGCACGGCGTCGCGCGTCTCGATGTTGCCGAAGGCGCGCAGGATGGGCTCGGAGGGAGCGCCGCCCCGCGTGCGCAGGTGCCATTGCAGATGGCCGATCCACAGCACCAGCTCCGCGATGGCGGCGGCACGGGGATTCACCTCGATCCCGAGGAACTGGTGCGGATCCACGGTGTGGCCGGCGAGCCCGGTGAGGGCCTCCTGGCCGCCGAGGTCGGCCAGTGCCTCCAGCACCTCGCCTTCGAGCCGCTTCACGAGTTCCAGTGCCACGTAGAGGAAGTTGCCGGTCCCGCAGGCTGGGTCGAGGACGCGCACGGCGCAGAGACGGTCGTGGAAGGCGCGCACCGTCGCCGACGCCTCGCCGGCGCGCCCCTCCTCGCGCTGGCGCTGCGCGGTGGCGAGCACGGCGGACCAGTCCTCGCGCAACGGCTCGACCACGGTGGCGGCCACGAGGCGCTCGACATAGGGGCGCGGGGTGTAGTGGGCGCCCAGCCGGCGGCGTTCGCCGGGATCCAGCGCCTGTTCAAGCAGGGTGCCAAAGATGGCGGGCTCCACGCTCCTCCAGTCCTGCTCGGCGGCGACGCGCAGGGCGCCGATTTCCTCGCGCGCCAGCGGCAGAACGGCGCGCCGCTTGAAGAAGCGGCCGTTAAAATGCGGGACGCGCCGGCCGATGGCGAAGGCGAACTGGCCCGTGTCCATGGCCTCCCAGAGCTGGCCCACGAAGGGCACGAAGTCGGCCGGGTTCCGCTCGCAGCGCTGCAGGAGATCGCGGAAGCTCCTGTGCGGCAGGAGGCCGGCGTCCTCGGCGAACATCGTGAAGATGCAGCGCGTGAGGAAGCCCGCGACCTCCTCGGCGGGATGGTCCGAGCGTTCCAGCACCTTCGACACCGCGGCGAGACGCTCGGCGACGAGGCGCGTGACCGCCGCGGCACGCCGGGCGGGGTCGAGGCTCTCGGGATCGCACCACACCGCCCTCAGCCGCGCGCGCACGGCCGGATCGCGCAGATCGTCGAGATAGACGCGGAAGCCCTGCCTGTCGGGGAACTGGTCGTAGGCCTTCCCGTCCCGCCGGAAGTTGGCATAGAGCTCGATGCAGTGGCCCACGTCGCACACGACCACGAAGGGCGGCGGCCGATGCCCGTCCGGCAGCAGGCGCACATAGTCCTCAGCCTGGGCGCGGGCATTCATCATCAGCACGTCCCAGGCTCGCGAGGCCCCGCGCCGGCCGCGCTCGGCGGGGACGTGCGCCGACCGTGCGGCCGGATCCACTGTGCGCTTGTCGCCGTCCATGCGCGACTGCTTGGCCTCCAGCACGAAGCAGTCGCGGCGGTAGAGATCGATCCGCCGGGTGGAGGAGGAGCCGTCGCGAAGCCGTTCCGTCACCGGCCGCTCGAAGCAGTAGTCGTTCTCCCCGCGGACCGCCGCCGGATCAGGAGGCGGCGCGCCGATCACGGCCGTGAGCTCGGCCAGGAACATGGCGTAGTTGGCACGCTCCGCCCCGCCCGGCCGCCCATCCCAGCGCGCGATGAAACTCTCGACGGGATCGTCCCCGGCGGTCGCCGGAGGCACGGGCAGGACCATGGCGGCAATTCGGCGGTGCTCGAAATGCCGGGAGGTTAGCCGGGCCACGCGGAGGAACAACGAACCGGAGGTTGCTGCCGCAGGCGTTTGGGCGGTGGTTCGCGCGGGGAGGGTGGTGGCGTGTGCCCCAGCCCCCAATTCCCCTCATCCTGAGCCGGCCGCGGAGCGGCCGAGTCGAAGGACGCAGAATGGTCGTGGCGGTTCAGTGCCTTGACCTCCCATTGTGCGTCCTTCGACACGCCCGCTCCGCGGGCTGCTCAGGATGAGGGGATTGAGGTTTCCGGCACCACGATGACCCGTGCAAAGGTCTCCAGGATGAGGACATCGTTGGAATGACCGGGAGAAACCGCGCCCCCCGCCTATGCCGCCCCCGCCACGTGCCGGAGCAGCGCCGTCGCTTCGCCCGGGGGGCGTTTTTCGATGCGGCGGTACTGGCGGCAGTCGCTGGTGCGCCAGAGCCACCCGCCGTCGACCAGCTCGCGGCGCAGCAGGGCGTAGTCGCCGAAGGTGTGGGCGGCGGTCAGCGCCGCGTTGACCTGCTTTTCCGTCACGGTCTCGCGCGAGGGCAGATGTGACCACATCGCCCACAGGCAGAGCTGCCGCTCGGTGTGCTTGCCGGGCCAGCGCACGAGCCGGCCCTCGCCGTCGAAGTGGCGGGCCGTGCGGCGCACCTTGACGAAGTCGACGGGTGGCGGGGGCGGATCGGCGGGCCGTGCCAGCGCGGCCTGCGCGCCCGCCTGGGCGCGGAAATGCTGGAAGTTCCGCCAGCCGATGCTGCGGGCCAGCATGTTCAGGAGCTCGACATGGCCGGGCTGGCGGTCGAGACGGGACAGTTCGCCGCGCAGCGCGCGGGCGAGCGCCGAGATGTCCTCGGCATGAAAGGGGTGCGTGGTGCGAGACATCGCCAATCCTCGGGCGTGCCGGGAGATCCTTGTGGATCGTCGGTGGTCGCCGGCTTCCGACAGGGCACGCGGAGGTGACGTGTCGAAGGGAAAGGACTGCGGCAGGTTTAGCTCCCCTCGCGGGGCGGCGACGCCTGGGTGAACTGCCGACCGGCGCCGCTTATAGCGGGTCGCCCCGGCCGTGGCCAGCCCGGACCCGGTGAGGAACGTCAGGCGGCGTGGGAGGTCGGCGTCTGGGTGAGCACGGCGTAAAGCGCATCGCGGTCGCGCGCGGCGCGCAGCTTCGCCGTGGTGGTCGGCTCCCGCAGCACGCGGGCGACCCGGGCCAGGGCCTTCAGGTGGTCGGCGCCCGCCGATTCGGGCGCGATCAGCACGAACATCAGGTCGACGGGCTCGCCGTCGAGGGATTCGAAGTCGATCGGGCGCTCCAGCCGCGCGAACACGCCGAACAGCTTTTCCACCTTCGGCAGCTTGCCGTGGGGAATGGCGATGCCCTGCCCGATGCCGGTGGAGCCGAGACGCTCACGCTGCAGCAGCGTGTCGAAGATCTCGCGCTCGGAGAGGCCGGACAGTTCGGCCGCCTTGGCGGCCACGTCCTGAAGCGCCTGCTTCTTGGAGGCCACCCGAAGGCTGGGAACGACCGCGTCCGGCGTCAAAAAATCGGTAAGGGGCATGAGGGCGTTTTTCGCTTGCAGGGCGTTTCTTGCCGGATGGCCTTGCACGAAGCGGGCCACCCGGGTTGCGAGCACCTTGGTCCTGTCCGAACTTCCTAGGCCGTATCGCCGGCCGCCAAAGCGGGCGGATCGATCCAGCCGATATTGCCGTCGCTCCGGCGGTAGACGAGATTGACCCGTCCCGAGCCGGCGTGACGGAACATCACGACGGGGGCGCCCGTCAAGTCCAGATCCGTCACCGCCTCGCTCACCGACAACGTCTTCATGCTCTTCTTCGTTTCAGCGATGACGATGGGATGAAACTCGCCGTCCATCGCCTCCTCGTCGTCGTGGTCGGGAGCCTGGATGACGTAGGACGGGATTTCCGGCCCCGCCGGGCCGGGACCGGGCGCGTGGTCCTTCAGCTTGCGCTTGTAGCGGCGCATGCGCTTCTCGAGCTTGTCGGCGGCGCGCTCGGCGCTCTGGTAGGCATCGTGCGCCATGCCCTCGACCTGCAGCGTCATGCCGGAGGCCAGGTGCAGCGCGCAGTCGGTTCGAAAACCGGTTCCCTCCCGCTCCACGGTCACGTGACCGGAAAAACTGCCGTCGAAATATTTGGAGATCGTCTGGGACACCCGGTCCACGACCTGGGCGCGCAGCGCCTCGCCGATGTCCAGGTTCTTTCCCGAAACGCGCAGCGGCATGATGTCTAACTCCGGCTTCTCAAAGGGTCCGGTCGCTGGGCCTGGCCTTGACCGTGAGCGGCCACCCTCCGAAAGACGTAAGCAGGCCCCCCCGGGAAGTCAATCGAGGGCCATCCCGGAGCGGTGGCGCATCGCGCCCCCTTTTTGTCCCGCAACAAGCTCGCTCATCCTGAGCCGGCCGCGTAGCGGCCGAGTCGAAGGACGCACAATGCCTGGCTGCTCCGTGGCGCGACCTTCGACTCACGGCCCTAGGGGCCGTGGCTCAGGATGAGGGGCATTGGTGGGAGAAGCGATCCAGCGCCTCACGCCCTGGCGGAGGCCATGGCGGTCTTTTCGCGGCGGCGCTCGACAGAGGAGGGGATGCGCATGCCCTCGCGGTACTTGGCGACCGTGCGCCGCGCGATGTCGATGCCCGAATCGCGCAGCTTCTGGACGATCGCGTCGTCGGACAACACGTCCTCGGGCGTCTCGGCGTCGATCATCTGCTTGATGCGGTGGCGCACCGCCTCGGCCGAGTGGGCGTCGCCGCCACGGGTGCCGGCGATGGCGGCGGTGAAGAAGTACTTCATCTCGAACACGCCGCGCGGCGTGGCGACGTATTTGTTCGAGGTGACGCGGGACACCGTCGATTCGTGCATGCCGATGGCGTCGGCGACGGTGCGCAGGTTCAGCGGACGCAGGTGCTCCACGCCGAGCGTCAGGAAGGCGTCCTGCTGGCGCACGATCTCGGTCGCCACCTTGAGGATCGTCTTGGCGCGCTGCTCCAGGCTGCGGGTCAGCCAGTTGGCCGTCTGCAGGCAGTCGGTCAGGTAGCTCTTCTCGGGCTCGCTGCGCGCCGACTTCGACACCCGGGCCAGGTAGGTCTGGTTCACGAGCACCCGGGGCAGGACGTCGCTGTTGAGCTCGACGATCCAGCCGCCGTCGGTCGCCTGGCGGATGTAGACGTCCGGCACCACCGGCTGGATGGGCCCGCCCGCGAAGCGCAGGCCAGGCTTCGGGTCGAGCCGCCGCAACTCGGCCACCATGTCCGCCAGGTCTTCCTCGTCCACCCCGCACAGCTTGCGCAGGGTCGAGAAGTCGCGCTTGGCGAGGAGGTCCAGGTGATCGACCAGCGCGGCCATGGCCGGGTCGAAGCGGTCGGCTTCCATCAGCTGGATGCGCAGGCACTCGGCGAGATTGCGGGCGCCGATGCCGTTCGGCTCGCAGCGATGGATCAGGCCCAGCACCGCCTCGACGCGCTGCAGCGGCACGCCCAGCTGCTCGGCCACCGGCTCCAGCGGCTCGGTGATGTAGCCGGCCTCGTCGATGAGGTCGATGAGCATGCTGCCCACCAGGCGATCGACGGGATCGGTGGTCGCCACCGCCAGCTGTTCGGACAGGCTGTCCTGCAGCGACAGCTCGGCCGCGACATAGGCCTCCAGGCTGACGTCATCGTCACCGTCGCGCTGGGTGCCGCCCACGCCCGACCAGCTGGTGGCGGAGAGGCCCAGGCCCTCGCCCTCCGGTCGCGATTCCGCCGGCGTGACGGGCCGATCGTCGGGGAAGACGTTGCCGAGGTCGGTGTCCATGCGGCCCTCGATCGCGCCGCGATCGCTGCCCATGTCGTCGGAGAGCCAGTCGGAGGCCACCGGGCCCGCGTCCGCGGTGGACGGGGCCGGCGCCTCGGGAAAGCGATCCTCGCCGAAGCCCTCGGTCGGCTCGGGGCCGGCGGGCTCTTCCGCCCGCTCCAAGAGCGGGTTTCGCTCCAGCTCCGCCTCGATGTAGTTGGCCAGCTCGAGGCTCGAGAACTGCAGGAGCTTGATCGCCTGCAGAAGCTGCGGCGTCATGACCAGGGATTGACCCTGGCGCAGCTCCAGCCTTTGCGAAAACCTCATACGCGACGCCCCCGCCACTCTCGTCGAGAGTCGGCACGAAAATTGCCTTATGCCTAAGACATAGCCCTAAATCGGGCTGGTGGTCAAAGCCTGACCACCGTTCCGGTAAACCGCCCGGGGAGGCGCCGGAGCTAGAGGCGGAAATCCTCGCCCAGATACAACCGGCGCACGTCCGGACTGGCGATGATCTCGTCCGGCGTTCCTTCCATCAGCACGCGTCCGGAGTGGATGATGTAGGCGCGGTCGATGAGGCCCAGCGTCTCGCGCACATTGTGGTCGGTGATCAGCACGCCGATGCCGCGGCCGGTGAGATGTCGCACGAGGGCCTGGATGTCGCCCACCGCGATGGGGTCGATGCCGGCGAAGGGCTCGTCCAGCAGCATGAACGACGGCCGGCCGGCCAGCGCCCGCGCGATCTCGCAGCGCCGCCGCTCGCCGCCCGACAGGGCGATCGAGGGCGACTTGCGCAGCCGCTTGATGTCGAATTCCTCGAGCAGCGAGTCGAGCTGTTCCTCGCGCTTGCCCTTGTCGGGCTCCACCACCTCGAGCACCGCGCGGATGTTGTCCTCGACGTTGAGGCCGCGAAAGATCGAGGCTTCCTGCGGCAGGTAGCCGATGCCGAGGCGGGCGCGGCGGTACATCGGCAGGTGCGTGATGTCGTGCCCGTCGAGATTGATGCGCCCGCGGTCGGCCGCCACCAGCCCGGTGATCATGTAGAAGATCGTGGTCTTGCCCGCGCCGTTGGGGCCGAGCAGGCCCACGGCCTCGCCGTTGCGCACGGACAGGCCGGCATCCTGGACGACGGCACGGCCGCGATAGCTCTTGGCGAGGCCCTCGACATACAGGGTCCCGACGCCTTCGGCGGCGAGGGCGGAGGCATCGTCCTGGACGAGGTGCTGGGCCTCGTTGGTGGCAGCGGAGCGGAAAAGACGCACGGGCGGCCCGATCTGGAGACGCCGCCCGTTTACCGGACTGCGCGGTCCGCTGCAACTTCGGCGCTCTCCTCCGGCGGAAACGCCCGGTCCGTCCGACCGCTGTTCAAGCTTTGCCTGAGCGATTGAATCGGGTGGCCACCAAGATCACCATCGCGGGAGCCCCTTCATGAACGACAGTCCGATGCCCCTGCCGCACGCACCGCGCTCCCAGCCGGGCTGGACGCGCGACCATGTGCTCGGATGCCTCCTGCTCGGGGTGACGCAGATCGAGGCCGAGGGCAAGGTGCGGATCGCGTCCGAGCTCAGGCACCTCGCCATGCTGTGGTACACGGGCGCGCGCCGCGCGAGCCCGGCCCGGACCCACGGGGAGGAGGACGCGCCGGCGCCCGCGCTGAAGGTGCGCCGCCGTCCCAAGCAGGCCGACCCTCCGGAGCCCGTCGACGCCGACGCCTGAGCCGGAGCGGGCGGCAGCGGCGCGTCAGCGCCAGCCGTCGCGCACGGCCGTGTCGAGCCAGGCGAGGTCCGGCGCGATCGCGGGCAGGCGCTGCCACCACCCATGGAAGCCATGGAGCATGCCCGGCACGACGCGCAGCGCGTGCGGCACGCCCACCTCGTCGAGCCGGCGCACGAACAAGGCCGCGTCGTCCACCAGCGGGTCGCAGCCCGCCGCGAGGACGAGCGTCCGCGGCCATCCGGCGGGAACCGGGTGGCGGGCGGGCGACAGCTCGGGATGGCCCGGGTCCATTCCGGCCGGAATGGTGTCGCGGCAGAAGCTGACGAGCGACGAGCGCTCCAGCTGGTGCCCGGTGGCGAAGATCTCGGTCGACGGGCTCGTGAGGGTCATGTCGAGCCAGGGGCTCAGCAGCACCAGCGTTCCGACCAGCGGACGGCCGGCGAGCACCAGGCGCCGCGTTGCCGCGGCCACGAGACCGGCCCCGGCACTGACGCCGGCGAGCGCCAGCCCGGTCGTGTCGAGGCCGGGCACGGCGCCGCCGGCCAGCGCCAGCAGCCCGTCCTCGATGTCGTCCACGCCCGCAGGCCAGGGATGCTCCGGGGCGAGCCTGTAGCTGAGGGAGACGACCGTGGCCCCGGTCGCCATCGCGAAGCGGCGGGCTTCGAGCTCGGTCTCGTCGACGCTGCCCACGACATAGCCGCCGCCATGCACGTACACGAATGTCGGTCCGGCGGCTCCGGCCTTCGGCCGCAGCACGCGGGCGGGCCGCGGGCCGGCGCGCGTGGCCAGCGTCACGTCCTCGACCGAGGCCATCGGCGGCATCTCGCCGGCGAGCCGCAGCTCCGCGGTGCGCCGGCCCCACTGGCGCTGCTCCACCACGGTCTGCTGCGACCGCGGCGGCACGCCGTTCTCGCGCTGCCAGCGCCCCATGAGGTCGAGAATGCTCTGGGCTTCGGGATGGATCGCCATGGAAGGCCTCGGTGTTCGCGTGGTCGGGACTCGATCGGTCCGGGGGATCCACGGTCCTCGTCGAAGACCATCACCCGGGCCCAAGCCCAATCTTCCTCATCCTGAGCCGGCCGCAAAGCGGCCAAGTCGAAGAACGCAAAGCGGTGCGGCTGGCCCGTTCTGCGTCCTTCGACTCACGGCCCTGCGGGCCGTGGCTCAGGATGAGGGACTTGAGAGCGGGTGGGAGAACAAGTCGGCGGCTCTCCGGCCCGCCCGGTTCGCGTGTCCTCGCGGGGTTCAGAACCGCGGCCGGGCGCTGCTCCAGGTCGGGTCGTACTTGCGCATCTCGGCCGCGTCGTCGCGCTTGCGGATGCCGCAGTCCAGGAAGTTCTGGTGCAGGCGTGCCAGAGCCTTGCGGTCGAGCGTCACACCGAGGCCGGGACCCTTCGGCGGCTCGACGCAGCCGCCCTCGATCGCCAGCTTGCCGCCCTCGATCACCTCGTCCTCCTGCCAGGGGTAGTGGGTGTCGCTGGCATAGGTCAGGTTGGGAATGGTCGCGCCCACATGCGTCATGGCCGCCAGGCTGATGCCCATGTGGGAGTTCGAATGCATCGAGATGCCGATGCCGAAGGTGCGGCCGATCATCGCGAGCTGCTGCGTGGCGCGCAGGCCGCCCCAGTAGTGGTGGTCGGACAGGATCACCTGCACGGCGTTGAGCCGGATGCTCTCCGGGATGTGCCCGAAGGCGACGGTGCACATGTTGGTGGCGAGCGGGAGCGGCGAGAACTTGGCCACCTCGCCCATGCCGGGGATGGTCTCGACCGGGTCCTCGAGATACTCGAGCAGGCCCGGCTCGGAGAGCTGCGGCATCAGGCGCCGCGTCGTCTCGACGCTCCAGCCGCCGTTCGGGTCGATGCGCAGCGGCGCCTTGGGGAAGGCGCGGCGCAGCGCGCGGATGCTCTCGATCTCGAAGTCGGGCTCGAACACGCCGGCCTTCAGCTTGATCGAGCCGAAGCCGTACGCGTCGACCATGCGCCTGGCCTCGTCGACGAGCTGGTCGTGGGTCAGCACCTCGCCCCAGTCGTCGGCCGGATAGCCGGGATCGTCCTTGTGCTGCTTGAACTTGTAGAAGAGGTAGGCGGAGTAGGGCACCCGCTCGCGGACGCGGCCGCCGAGGAGCTCGTACAGCGGCAGGCCGAGCACCTGGCCCTGCAGGTCGAGGAAGGCCACCTCGAAGGCGGCGAGCACGGAGGCGCGGGTCTTGTCGCCGGCGGGCTTGAACGAGGCCGCGAGGTCTGGCTCGGTGCCGACCCTGGCGTAGACGGCGCGCGTGAGGCCGTTCAGGTCGAACGGGCTCAGGCCCACCAGCGTGCCCTTCACCTGGTCGAGATGGGCCAGGATGTCCTGGTCGCCGTAGCTCTCACCCAGACCGACGCGCCCGTCCTCGAGCTCGACCTCGATGATGGAGCGCAGCGCCCAGGGCTCGTGCACGCCCACGACGTTGAGCAGCGGGGGATCGCGGAAGGCGATCGGGGTGACGCGGACATCGGCGATGCGCATGGCGTTTCGTCCCTGGTGTTTCTTGTCGGCTGTCGTGTTGGTGTCACGAGGCGCCCAACCTTCCGCCCGTCATGGCCGGGCCTGGCCCGGCCACCCACGACTTGCGGGGGGCCCCGGCAAAGCCGCGGATACCCGGGCCGAGCCCGGGCAGGACGAGCGGAGAGACTGCGGCGACGTCCCTCAACCCTTCGCGGGCACCGGCGCGCCGGCGTACTCGATCGAGCAGAAGGGGCCGCCCTGGTAGTACTCGGCCACCGCGTCCTGCTTCACCGACTTCTCGCCTTCGAGCGCCTTGTCCGTCTGGTCCTCGGCGTGGTCCTGCGGCTTGTAGCCGAGCGCGTAGGCGGCCGCGTTGTCGTACCAGCACGCCTTGTTGTCGGAGACGCCGTAGACGATCGTGTTGTGGATCTCCGGGTGCTCCAGGCCGATCATCACCAGCTGCGCGAGGTCGCGCGCGCTGATCCAGATGGCCAGCGCGCGGACGCTGCCCGGATAGTCGAAGGCGTTGCCGATGCGGATGTGCATGCTCTTGACGCCGTACTTGTCGGCATAGAGCGCGCCCACGTCCTCGCCCCAGCACTTGCTCAGCCCGTAGCGGCTGTCGGGACGGCCGGCGACGGTGGTGTCAATCTTCTGGGAGCGCGGGTAGAAGCCGACCGCGTGGTTGGACGAGCCGAAGATCACGCGCTTGGCGCCCTGCCGGAAGGCCGCCTCGTAGACGTTGTAGGTGCCCACGATGTTCGACTGCAGGATCTCCTGGAACGAGCCCTCGACGGGCATCGCGGCCAGGTGGATCACCGCGTCCATGCCCTGCGTGGCCTTCAGCACCGCGTCGAAGTCGGCGACGTCGCCGACGATGCTCTCCTCGTTGGGGGCGAGCGTGTCGGCCACCCGGTCGAAGATGCGCACGCGCTCGAAGCGGGACCCCAGCTCCTTGCGGAGCTTCAGTCCCACGCCGCCGCAGCCGCCGGTGATGAGGATCTTCATGAGCGTTTTCTCCTGATTGTGGATGCGTTCAGCGCAGCAGTTGGGCGCGCAGGGCGCGGTCGACGGCGAAGACCCGTCCGGAGGCCGGAGCTTCGGTGAGCTGGTGGGGCGAAAGCCCCATGCGGCAGGTGGTGACGTAGAGGACGTCCCCGGACGGGCCGCCGAAGGCCAGTCCGGAGGGGCGCGGCACGGGCAGCGGCAGGAGGCGCATCTCGCTGCCGTCGGGGCGGAAGCGGGCCACGCTCCAGCCGTCCCACAGGGCAACCCAGATGAAGCCCTCCGGGTCGACCGCGATGGCATGCGGCCGGCCGTGGATCGGGTCGATGCGAAAGGCAGGGCTCACCGCCGCGGCCTGGCGCCCGGTCGGCAGGGTCACCCGCAGGATCTCGCCGGTGTCCGATACGGCGACGAGGAGTTGTCGCGAGCCCGGCAGCGCCACCACGCCCGAGGGCGTTCCCTCGAACGGCACGGCCGCGACGACGGCGCCATCCTCGATGCGGTGCAGCCCGGCCCCGGCCCCGCCGGGAACGCCGGCCGCCGCGAGCCAGACGGCGCCGTCGGCGGTGGCCATGCCGGCGGTGCGGGCGAGAAGACCGGGATCGCCGTCGCGCCAGATGGCCTCGAGCGTCCCGTCCGGCGACACGGCATAGGCGCCCGCCTGCGTCACGACGACGAGGCGCCCGTCGGGATCGCGCGCCATGGCGCAGGCCGGCAGGTCGAACCACGAGACGACCGCGGCGGGGGCGGCGGCATTGGCGGCCATCAGGGCCGGTCCCAGCGCGTCGAGCCACATCAGGCGGTGGCTGGCGGCGTCCCACAGCGGCGAGCGGCCGAGAAAGCAGGTGCCTTCCGTGAACTCGGGAACGCTGGCGCCCGTGCCGCGGTGCGGCACGTCCCGGCGCTGCCGCAGCGCCTCGCCGAGCCGGCGCGCCGCGCCCGCCACTTCCGGACCGAGCAGGTGCGCGCGGTCCTGGGTGAGGCGGAAGCCGGGGCCGGCGATGGCGAGCGCGCCCACGGGGCCCACGCCGTCGATCACCACGGCGGCGGCGACGCAGCGCCGCCCTTCGGCGAACTCCTCATCCTCGATGGCGTAGCCGCGCAGGCGGAAGACGTCGAGCTGGGAGCGCAGCTGCGCGGCATCGACGACGGTGCGTTCCGTGTGCCGGTCGAGCGACAGCCGCCCGATCAGGCCCTCGCGCTCGGCCTGGGGCAGGGCGGACAGCCAGGCCTTGCCCATGCCTGTCGCATGGAGCGGACGGCGGCTGCCCACGGCGGCTCCCGGCCGGGGCGTGAACGCCGGGTCGGCCTTCTGGATGATGACCATGTCGGTGCCGCCCGGGACCGCGAAGTAGACCGTCTCGCCCGTGACGTCGCGCAGGGCGCGCACCGCCGACATGGCGAGCAGCGGCAGATCGGGCAACGGCCACACCGCGTGCGCATAGTCGAGGAACTTGAACCCCGGGAAGTAGCCCTGGCTGTTGGTGTCGAGCCGCACCATGCCGCGCTGCTGCAGGGTGTTGAGGATGCGGTAGGCGGTGCTGCGGGTCAGCCCGAGTTCGTCGGCGAGCGTCTGCGCCCGGTGCTGGCCGGGCGCCGCGGCGATCAGGTCGATCAGGTTCAGCGCCTTGAGCACGAGACCGGTTCCGGCCTGGGCCGGACTGTCCTCGATGCTCACGATCTCGGCTGCTGGCTTGCGCATGGGCGCGCACTTTCCCGTTCCGCTGGGCGGCTCACAGGCAGACCCTAGGCGGATCGAAAATGGGTTTCAACATGTGCGTCCCAAAATATGAGAAGAACTTATGCTGCAGGTGCGAAATGACGCAACTTGTCGCATTCTTTGGGAACCACGGTTGACAGGTCGTCGGACGACTCATAGCGTGCCGTCCCAATCGCCGGCGTGACCGGCCTTGGAGGACGTCCCGCGTGAGCGCTGCCCCTGCCCTGGTTGCGGACAAGGACGTCCACGCCCTCGCCTTCGGAGCCATGCGGGCGACGGTGCGCGCGGCAGACGGCGGCCGCGTTGCCTCGTTGTGGCGGGACGATCCGAAAGGGCGGCGCGTCGACGTGCTCGTGCCCATGGCGCCCGGTGCCTACGACCCGCAGATCTGGCCGAAGGCGGGATGCTACCCGCTCGTGCCGTGGTCCAACCGGATCCGCGACGCCCGCTTCCCCTTCGGCGGCCGCACCATCGCCCTGCCTCCGCATCCCGCCTCGGCGCCCCACGCCGTGCACGGCTTCGCCCAGACGCGCCCCTGGCAGGTGACGGCGGCGGGCGAGTCCACCCTCGAGATGCGCTACGACCACGAGCCGGACGCCTGGCCCTGGGCCTTCGCCGCGGTGCAGAAGCTCTCGCTCGACGCCGCCGGGCTGACGATCGCGATCGCCGTCACCAACCGCGCGTCGGAGCCGATGCCCTGCGGGCTGGGCGTGCACCCCTTCTTCAAGGCCGGCCCCGGAGACCGCGTCCGCTTCACGGCGGACCTCGCCTGGGACCAGGACTCCGCCGGCTGCGGCACCGCCGCCCGCGCGCTGTCGCCGGCCGCGAGCCGTCACGATGCCGCGCTCGACGCGACGGCCGTGACCGACTACCGGGCGGGCTTCGGCGGCATGGCCTCGATCGCCCGTGCCGACGGATCGCGCATCGTGCTGCAGACCGGCGCTCCCTTCGACCACGTGGTGTTCCACGTGCCGGCGGGCGGCGCCTATGCCTGCATCGAGCCCGTGACCCACGTCGCCGACGCCTTCAACCTCGCCGCGCGCGGGGTGGAGGGCAGCGGCATGCGGACGCTCGCGCCGGGGCAGACCCTCGCGGGATTGGTGAGACTTGGACTAGCATAGCCAGGACGGCCTCAGCGGGTCGCCCCTGCGGGCCGCAAGAGCCGCGTTCACAGACTTCTCTGGGAGGAGATGCAATGAGCAAAGACCGTATCGACCGCCGCGACGTCCTCAAGGGTCTCGCCGGCGCTGCCGCGCTGGCCACGATGGCCGGCCCGGCCCTGGCCCAGGCCGCGGGCGAGGCGCCCGACTTCGCCAAGGCCGCCGCCGACGGCAAGCTGCCGAAGCTCGCCGACCGCCTGCCCTCCAACCCGCTGGTCATCAAGGCCGACAAGGTCGGCAAGTATGGCGGCTCGCTGCGTCGCGGCCTGCGCGGCTCGGCCGACCACAACGGCATCCTGCGTCTCGTCGGCAACCAAGGCCTCGTGCGCTGGAACCTCGAGTTCACCGAGGTTCTGCCCAACGTCGCCGAGAAGTGGACGGTCAACGCCGACTCCACCGAATTCGTCTTCACCCTGCGCAAGGGCATGAAGTGGTCGGACGGCAAGCCGTTCACCGCCGACGACGTGATCTTCTCCGTCGAGGACTGCGCCAAGAACAGCGAACTCTACAAGTCGGTCCCCTCCACGCTCGTCATCGGCGGCAAGCCGGGCACGGCGACGAAGGTCGACGACAACACGGTGAAGTTCACCTTCGCCTCGCCCTACGCCCTGTTCCTCGAGATCATGGCAACGCCGCTCGGCCAGCACCCGACGCTGTTCTGCAAGCACTACGCCAGCCAGTTCCATCCCAAGTACAACCCGAACGTCGCCGACCTCGCCAAGGCCGCGAACCTGTCGAGCTGGCCGGACCTGTTCCGCGCCAAGAACGGCGACATCGAGATCCCGTCGCGCTGGTCGAACCCCGAGAAGCCGACGCTCGATCCCTGGGTCATCAAGGAGCCCTACGTCGGCGGCGCCACGCGCGTCGTGATGGAGCGCAACCCCTACTTCTGGCAGGTCGATCAGAACGGCAACCAGCTGCCCTACATCGACCGGCTCACCTTCAACATCTCGCAGGACGTCGAGTCGCTCATGCTCGACGCGATCTCGGGCCGCCTGGACATCCAGGAGCGCCACATCGACACCCTGCAGAACAAGCCGACCCTCTCGCAGAACATGCAGAAGGGCGGCTACCGCCTCGTCGAGCTCATCGCGTCCGGGTCGCAGCAGGTTCAGATCTACCTGAACATCACGCACAAGGACCCGAAGATGCGGGAGATGTTCGCCAACAAGGAGTTCCGCCAGGCGCTCTCGTTGGGCATCAACCGCAAGGAGATCGTCGAGATCGTCTACCTCGGGCAGTCGCAGCCCTGGCAGACGGGCCCGCGCCCGGGTCACCCCTGGGAGCACAAGCAGCTCTCCACGCAGTTCACGGACCATGATCCGAAGAAGGCGGCCGAGATCCTCGACAAGCTCGGCTACAGCAAGAAGGACGCGCAGGGCTTCCGCCTGCGTCCCGACGGCCAGAAGGTGTTCTTCGCCATCGACGTGATCCCGACGCTCTATCCGGACGCCGTGGACACCCTCGAGCTGGTGAAGCGGCACTGGGCCGAGATCGGTGTCGACATGAAGGTCAACACCATCGAGCGCGCCCTCTACTACACCCGCGGCGACAGCAACGACCACGACGCGGCCGTGTGGCCGGGCCCGGGCGGCCTCGACCCGATGCTCGACCCGCGCGACTTCTTCGCCCAGCATCCGCAGGGCTCGCGCTACGCCATTCCGTGGACCCTCTGGTACGTGTCCAACGGCAAGGACGGGCAGGAGCCGCCGGAGAGCCAGAAGCAGCGCATGAAGCTGTTCAACGACGCGCTGGCCACGGCCGACCTGAAGAAGCGCGGCGAGATCATGAAGCAGCTCATGGACCTCACCGCCGACGCCTTCGAGACGATCGGCGTCTGCCTCGCGGTCAACGCCTTCGGCATCGTCCGCAACAACCTGCAGAACGTGCCGCAGAAGTACCCGAACGCCTGGTCCTGGCCGAACCCCGGCCCGGCCCTGCCGCAGCAGTTCTTCTTCAGCTGAGGCCTCCGCCTCCGATCCTCGCCCCCGCGCCCGGTCCCACCGGGCGCGGGGGACGACCCTCGACGACCGCCGTCCTCGCGATGGCGGACTGATCCGGGACCCTCCGAAGGGACGCCGCCATGCTGCGCTTCATCATTTCCCGCACCCTCTGGATGATCCCGTCGCTGTTCGTGGTCAGCTTCCTGGCCTTCGTGCTCATCCAGCTGCCGCCGGGCGACTACGTCACCACCTACATCGCGACCCTCGCGGCCTCCAACGAGGTCGTGGACCAGAACACCGCCGCCGACCTGCGCCAGCGCTTCGGCCTCGACCAGCCGCTGATCGTCCAGTACGTGAAATGGATCACGGGCATCCTGACGCGCGGCGACTTCGGCCTGAGCTTCGAGTGGCAGCAGCCGGTCAGCGACCTGATCTGGGAGCGCATGGCGCTGACCCTGATCCTCACCTTCTCGACCCTTCTCGCCACCTGGGGCATCGCCCTGCCGATCGGCGTCTTCTCCGCCGTGAAGAAGTACTCGATCGGCGACTACATCGTGACGTTCTTCTCGTTCCTGGGCCTGGCCGTGCCGAGCTTCCTGCTGGCGCTGGTGCTCATGTACATCGCCGCCGTCCAGTTCGGTCAGGAGGTCGGCGGCCTGTTCTCCGAGCAGTACGTCAACGCGCCCTGGAGCATGGGCAAGGTCTTCGACCTCATCCACCACCTGTGGATCCCGGTGATCATCCTGGCGGTGTCGGGAACGGCGAGCCTGATCCGCGTCATGCGCGCCAACATGCTCGACGAACTGGGCAAGCCCTACGTCACGACCGCGCGCGCCAAGGGCCTGTCGGAGTTCCACCTCCTGGTGAAGTACCCGGTGCGCATCGCGCTGAACCCGTTCATCTCGACCATCGCCTGGCTGCTGCCCAACCTCGTCTCCGGCTCGATCATCGTGGCCATCGTGCTCAGCCTGCCCACGGCCGGCCCGCTGCTGCTGCAGTCGCTGATGAGCCAGGACATGTATCTCGCCGGCGCCTTCGTGCTGCTGATCTGCACCCTGACCCTCATCGGGTCGCTGGTCAGCGACATCCTTCTCGCCTTCGCCGATCCGCGGATCCGGCTCGAATAATCCGCGGACCTGGAGCTTTCCCATGACCGACGCAGCCCTCGCCGCCGTCGACCAGAAGCGACTGGCCGTCGCCTCCCAGTGGCAGCTGATGTGGTGGGCGTTCAAGCGCCACCACCTCGCCATGATCGGCCTCGCGATCACCGCCTTCTTCTACCTGATCGCGTTGATCCCCGGCTTCTTCGCCGTCAACGACCCGAACAAGCAGAACGCGCGCGCGGCCTATCACCCGCCGCAGGCGATCCACTTCATCGACACGGCGCAGGACGGGAGCTGGTCCTTCCGGCCCTACATCCGGCCCTACGTGCTGAAGCGCGATCCGCAGACGCTCGCCGCCATCTACACCGAGGATCCGGCGCGCAAGGTCTACCTGCAGTTCTTCGCGAAGGGCTACGAGTACAACCTGCTCGGCCTGTTCCCCTCGACGACGCACCTCATCGGCACCGACAACCCGAACCAGCCGCTGTTCATGTTCGGCGCCGACCGCCTCGGCCGCTGCGTCTACAGCCGCATCATGCAGGGCGCCCAGATCTCGCTGTCGGTCGGCCTCGTCGGCGTGTTCCTGTCGCTGACGCTGGGCGTGCTGCTCGGCGGCATCTCCGGCTACTACGGAGGGCGCGCCGACTTCGTGATCCAGCGCGCCATCGAGTTCGTGCTGGCGCTCCCCACCATTCCGATCTGGCTGGCGCTCGCCGCGGCGCTGCCGCAGGATTGGCCGGCGACGCTCAACTACTTCATGATCACGCTGATCCTGTCGCTCACCGGCTGGGCCCAGCTCGCCCGCGTGGTGCGCGGCCGCTTCCTCAGCCTGCGCACGGAGGAGTTCGTCACCGCCGCGCGCCTCGACGGCGCCAGCGAGGGCCGCGTGATCTTCCGGCACATGCTGCCGAGCTTCCTCAGCCACATCATCGCGTCGATCACGCTCGCGATCCCCGCCATGATCCTGGCCGAGACCTCGCTGTCGTTCCTGGGCCTCGGCCTGCAGCCCCCGACCATCTCCTGGGGCGTGCTGCTGCGCGAGGCCCAGAACATCCGCTCGATCGCCACGGCGCCGTGGCTCTTCGCCCCCGGCGCCTTCGTCGTGATCGCCGTGATCGCCCTCAACTTCCTGGGAGACGGACTGCGCGACGCCGCGGATCCGTACAACAAATGACCGTCACCGAGCTCTCCCCCCGCGGTGCCCCCGGCGCCGCCTCCGCGCCCGGTCGCACCGTGCTCGAGGTCCGCAACCTCACCACGCACTTTCCCGTCCGCACGGGCGTGGTGAAGGCGGTCGACGGCGTCTCGTTCAACCTGGAGCGCGGGAAGACCCTGTGCGTGGTCGGCGAGTCCGGATCGGGCAAGAGCGTCACGGCCCGTTCGATCCTGCAGATCGTCGACGCGCCCGGGCGCATCGTCGCCGGCGAGATGATCCTGCACCGCCCGGACGGCAGCTCGGTCGACCTCGCCAAGCTCGGCAACCGCAGCCGCGAAATCCGCGCCGTGCGCGGCGCCGAGATCGCGATGATCTTCCAGGAGCCGATGTCGTCGCTGTCGCCGGTGCACACCGTCGGCGACCAGATCATGGAGGTGCTGCGCCTGCACCTGAAGATGAGCAAGGCGGAGGCCCGCGCGCGCTGCGTCGAGCTGCTGCGCCAGGTCGAGATCCCGCATCCCGACCGCGCCGTCGACCGCTACACCTTCGAGTTCTCCGGCGGCATGCGCCAGCGCGTGATGATCGCCATGGCGCTGGCCTGCAACCCGCAGATCCTGATCGCCGACGAGCCCACGACCGCGCTCGACGTCACGACCCAGGCCGAGATCCTCGACCTCATCAAGAAGCTCCAGCAGCAGCACGGCATGGCCGTGATGTTCATCACCCACGACATGGGCGTCGTCGCGGAAATCGCCGACGAGGTGCTGGTGATGTACCACGGCAAGGTGATGGAGGCGGGCGACGTCGACACCATCTTCCACGCGCCCAAGGACGAGTACACCAAGATGCTGATCGGCTCGGTGCTGCGGCTCGAGCAGAAGGCCGAGATCCGTCTCAAGCGCCCGCCGATCGACACCACGGCCGAGCCGGTCATCGAGGTGAAGAACCTGCAGATGCATTTCGGCTCGCCGAAGGCCCCCATCAAGGCCGTCGACGACGTGACCCTGAAGGTGCTGCCCGGCGAGACGCTCGGCATCGTCGGCGAGTCGGGCTCCGGCAAGACGACGATGGGCCGCTGCCTGCTGCGCATCTATGACCCCACCGGCGGGCAGATCTCCTACAAGCGCGCCGACGGCTCCAAGGTCGACATCGTCGCCGCCGACAAGGAGACCCTGAAGATCTGCCGGCGCGAGATCCGCATGATCTTCCAGGATCCCGTCGGCTCGCTGAACCCGCGCATGACGGTGGCGCAGGTCATCGGCGAGCCGCTGCTCGTCAACGGCATCGCCAAGGGCCGCGAGCTCGACGACCGCGTCGCCGACCTGATGCAGCAGGTGGGGCTCAATCCCGAGTGGCGAGAGCGCTATCCGCATGCCTTCTCCGGCGGCCAGCGCCAGCGCATCGGCATCGCGCGGGCCATCGCGCTGAACCCGCGGGTGATCGTCGCCGACGAGGCGACCTCGGCGCTCGACGTGTCGCTGCGCTCGCAGATGCTCGACCTGATGATGAACCTGCAGGACAAGCTGGGCCTCAGCTACGTCTTCATCAGCCACGACATCGGCGTCATCCGCTACATGTGCGACCGCATCGCGGTGATGTACCGCGGCAAGGTGGTCGAGACCGGCTTCACCGAGCAGGTCTGCGACGCGCCCACGCACCCCTACACGCAGGCCCTGCTGTCGGCCATTCCGCGGCCGGATCCGCGCATGCGGTCGATGCACAAGCGGCACCGGTATACGGGGTGATATCGGCAGGAGGCAGTTAGGCAGTAGGCAGTAGGCAGTAGGCAGCAGGCAGCAGGGTTTCGCGCCGACTGCCTCTGCTGCATGCCCGACATGTCGGCCTGGGCCTCGTGCCGGCTGCCCGCTTCGACGATCCTGCCTAGTGCCTACTGCCTCCAAAAGAAGACCGATCCGGGAGGACCGATGAAGATCACCGAAATCCGCACCTACCTGATGCATGCCGGCGCACCGAACCTGCGCAAGTGGGCGGCGGACGGGTCCTTCGGCACGCAGAGCTTCTCGAAGAACCTGACCGGCACGCGCAACTGGCTGTTCGTGAAGATCTTCACGGACGAAGGCATCACCGGCATCGGCGAGTGCTCGGGCTGGCCGCGCGTCATCGAGACGGCGGTGAAGGACCTCTCCCGCCTGCTCGTGGGCGAGGACCCGACGCACATCGAGCGGCTCTGGCAGAAGATGCACATCGGCATGATGGGCCACGGCCTCACCGGCACGGTGGGGGCCGGCGCCATCAACGGCATCGACATGGCGCTGTGGGACATCAAGGGCAAGGCGCTCGGCGTGCCCGTGTGGAACCTGCTCGGCGGCAAGGTCCGCGACCGCATCCGCATCTACGCCCACGCCAACACGCCGGAGGTGGCGCTGAGCCTGAAGGAGCGCGGCATCACCGCGTTCAAGATGGGCGGCGTATCCAACCCCGTCCGCAAGTTCGGCCAGCTGCGCGAGGCGGTGGGCGACGAAATGGACATCGCCATCGACCTGCACGGCCCACCGTGGCTGACGCCGGCCGACGCGGTGCAGGTGTGCCGCGAGCTGGAGCAGTTCCGCCCGATGTGGGTGGAGGATCCCGTCTCGCCGGACAACCTCGAGGGCTTCCGCCGCATCCGCCAGCACTCGAGCGTGCCGCTGGCCGCGGGCGAGCGCCAGGCGATGATCTTCGGCGAGCGCGAGCTCATCGAGGACGAGCTCGTCGACGTCATCCAGCCGGACACGGGCCGGGCCGGCGGCATCACGCAGATGAAGAAGATCGCGGCCATGGCCGAGGCCCATCACATCATGATGGCACCGCACTCGGGCTCGCTCGGCCCGGTGGCCGAATACGCCGCGCTGCACATCCTCGCCGCCATCCCGAACGGTCTCATCCTCGAGCGCATCGAGGACGACTGGGAGGGCCGCGAGAAGACCATCGTGCCCCACCCCAAGCAGACGGACGGCTTCATCCCGGTCCCGGACGCGCCCGGCCTCGGCTGCGACATCGACGAGGAGTTCGTCGCGCAGTTCCCGAGCGAGGCCAACGTGTCCGTGCCCGTGACCGAGGCCTCCGGCAGCTACCAGCCCGGCACCTTCAACGAGCACGTCTACGTCCAGACGCGGCTGCGGCGGGGTGTGTATTTTCCGAAGTCGTAGGGCTGACCCTGCGACGGGTGTCTTCCATCGAGGCGCCCCTCTTTCCGCCGTCATGGCCGGGCTTGGCCCGGCCACCCACGACTGAAGCCTGCCCCTGGCAAAGTCGTGGATGCCCGGGCCAAGCCCGGGCAGGACGCGGAGCGGGGTGAGGGCCCTTGGTGAGGGCCATCAAGCAGCGCCGACCACCAGCGAAAGAAAAGACCCATGAAGATCGAACGGCTGCGCGCCTTCATGTCGCGCGACAAGGACCGGCCCCGCGTCGTCATCGCGATGGACACGGACGACGGCATCACCGGCTGGGGCGAGTGCTACAACCACGGGCCGGACCAGGCGCTGTTTCCGCTGCTCGACTACCTGATGACCTTCATCAGGGGCCAGGATCCGACGCGCATCGAGTACATCATCCACTACCTCATGCAGCAGACGCGCTTCCCGCCGGGCGCGCTGGGGCTGGCCGCGATCTCGGCCATCGACCACTGCCTGTGGGACATCTCGGCCAAGGCGCTGGGCGTGCCGGTCTACAAGCTGCTGGGCGGCAACGTGCGCGACCGGGTGAAGGTCTATGCCGGCGTCTACACCGCGCCCGACCCGCAGGCCGCCAAGGACGAGCTCGACAAGCTCAACGAGCAGTGGGGCCTCACCGCCTTCAAGCTCTCGCCCTACCGCATCGACATGCACCGCCACCGCTGGGGCGAGGTGGTGCGCACCTCGGCGGAGTATTTCCGCCAGCTGCGCGAGACGATCCGCGGCGACTACGACATCGCCTTCGACGCCCATGCCAAGATCTTCGAGCCGGCTCAGGCCATGCAGCTCGGCAACGCGCTGGCGCCCTACGACCCGCTGTTCTTCGAGGAGCCGATCCGCCCCGAGAACTTCGAGGCCTGGGGCGAGCTCAAGCGCGGGCTCCAGTGCACGCTGGCGACGGGCGAGTCGCTCTACAGCCGCTTCGAGTTCCTGCGCCTCCTGCAGGTGCGCGGCGCCGACATCATCCAGCCCGACATCTGCGTGGTGGGGGGCGTGCTCGAGATGATGAAGATCAACGCGCTCGCCGAGGCGCACTTCGTCTCGATCGCCCCGCACAACCCCATGGGGCCGCTGGCGACCGCGGTGAACCTGCATTTCTGCGCGTCCGCCAGCAATTTCCGCTTCCTCGAGTACCGCCTGCCGCACGGCCCCGGCTACGTGTTCGGCACGGGGTCGCAGGAGGCGCCGACGGCCGACCAGCGCCTGCAGGGCGCCTGGTACGTCAAGGACCCGTACCTGCCCAAGGACGGCTACCTCGAGCTGCGGCCCGATCGTCCGGGCTGGGGCGTCGAGATGGACGAGAAGCTGCTCGGCACTGAGGACTACGTGCATTGGCAGCGCAAGGTGCCGGTGAAGCCCGACGGCTCGACCGGGTACGTTTGAGGAACGGCGGGCTGCTTCCCTCTCTCCGCGTCATGGCCGGTCCAGGTGTTTAGACCGGGGAGATGGTGGACACCTGTTCGGGGACAT